>CALCHQ010000062.1 GCA_937901085.1 uncultured Verrucomicrobiales bacterium
CTTCCCTCTCTTTATCCTCTCCGGCGCCCCGCCTGGCAGGTTGTTAAAGCCAGTGAACCGCGTTACCGCAGCTCGCAGCGCCTCGGAAAGTCATACTTGGAAAATTGCCTCGCCCGGTGGGCCAGCGAGCAAGCTCACTTGCCTTTCGGGCAACCCCGTGACGGGGTGCGGGGCAAACTTTACCAGAAACGCCGTTTTGCGTCAAGCTCATTTTTGGAAAAAAGTTGGCATCATTTTTTTTACCCTGCCCTAACCCACACAAAATCACGCATGTTAGAGCCGGAAAATTCTTTTTTCAGCATTTCGGCGCGTCAATTTTTCGGTCAATTATCATCTTTTCCAAGATGTCAGTACTGGGCATTCCTGCATTTAGCGAGCCAACAACACCTATCTTACTAAAACGAAACACCCCGGTGCAGAAACCTACACCGGGGTGATGCTTTAACAGGATTTTTCCGGCATCAGAACGCCACCTGCACGCCCAGATTGGCATTCACCTCGCTGGAATCGCCACGCAGCACGGCATCGCCGCTGGCATAGATGGCAGCGCGGGAGCTCACCGGCACATGCAGGCTGGCACCCAGGTTGTAACCGAAGCGGTCGCGCTTTGTTCCGTACTGACGGAAGGCGTAATCGCGGGCTCCGCTGAAGCTCATCTCCACCTCGCTTTCGGTATCGCCCAGCTTGTATTCCAGGCCCGTCTGCAGCGAAAGCGTGGCAGCCGGGGCTGCATTCACCACAGCAAAGTTGTAGTGGTAGCGGGCACCTGCGCTCAGCGTGGTCATCCAGGCATCCTGAGACCGCACCTGAAGCGATGCCGTATCGGCTCCCTTTTCATGGAACGAGTCCAGCTTGCCCATGCTGCTCTCCACTGCGCCGAAGAACTGCACGCTGCTGCTTTCATTCAGCGCCATGGCATAGGCGCTTTCGTGCATGAAGTTCACGGTATAACCATCTGTCTGGGCGCTCGCCGCATTCCCCATCACCTGACGCTCCAGGTCATAGTTGTGCACACCCACACCCAGCGAAGTCTTGCCCGCATAGCCGCCAACGCGGCACACCATGAAAGCATCCACATAGGTATTGTTGCTCTTCTGGGTCAGGCCGCCATCCGGCTGCAGCTTCGTGCGACCGGCTGCCACTGCCAGGCCTCCGCTCACCTTCTCCTTACCGAGGAACTCCAGCGCAAGCTGACCACCATTCTCGGTCATCTCATAGCCACGCCCATTGGCATCGCCATCCACCTCCGTGCGGTTGGTGTAAGCCTCGATATAGGCGCGAGTCTTCGTGCCGGCCAGAGCATGGCCGCTACCCATAGAACCACGCAGGCGGCGCATGTGGCCACGCGCAGCATCCTGCTGGCTGCTCATCAGGGTGGCATACTCAGCGCCGCTCAGAGCATCCAGCAGCTCCTTGAGCTTCGCTTCGTCCCGGGTGTCAGTCACTTCCTTACCCAGCTCACCCAGCAGGCCACCGGGCGTGCCATTGCCCATGATATTCTTCATGGTATCGTACGCCACCTGCTGATTCTGATTCAACACCGGCGCAAACTCAG
>CALCHQ010000063.1 GCA_937901085.1 uncultured Verrucomicrobiales bacterium
GACAAAACCCATGAACACTAAGACCAAAGACAAAATATCGGCTCTGCTGCTGGTTATCCGCCGGGTAGCCTATGCAGAGGGTAACATGGCCGCCCGGGCAGCCGGTGCGGAGGATAGCGAAATGCGCTGCTATTTCAGCGACTTGGCGGAAGAATGCTCCCACTTCGGGGACATGCTGGCCGTGAAGGTGGAGCGACTTGGAAAGGAGGACATGTTCCATGACTAAGCACGCCCTGCATGCGCCGTCCTCCCTCGGGTACAAGGAGATATGCCCCAGCTATTCCTCCCGCCCGGGGTCCAACGCCGCCGCCGATGAAGGAACGCGCCTCCATGAATGCGTGGAGCGCGGCACCACGGAAGGCCTGCCGGATGAGCTCGCCTTGCTGGTACTCTACTGCCTGGACTACCGCGACAAGGTAGTGGCCGACATGGCCGCCCCGGAGGTCATGCACGAGGTGAAGCTCAGCATTGCCGGGGGGCTCACCCACGGCACGGCGGACTTCCTCGCCATTGACGGCTCCCGCGCGGTGCTCGCAGACTGGAAGATGGGCCGCATCCGTGTCACCCATCCCTCCGAGAATGCACAGGTGGCCGCCTATGCGCTGGGGGTATTCGAGAAGTTCCCGCAGGTACAGGAGCTCACGGCGACCATCTGCCAGCCCCGCCTGCAGTACCTCGTCTCCCACACCTTCACCCGGGAGCAGGACTTCGATGCGCTCGACCTGCGCATCCGCACTATCATCCGCCGCGCCAACCGCCACGGGGCGAACCGCCTCTGCGTGCCGTTCTCCGGCTGCAAGTATTGCCGCAAACAGGCAACATGCCCCGGGCTGATGAATAAGGTCCTGCCGCTGGCCAGTCAGTATGCCGGTCTGGTCATCCCGGACGAGATTCAACCCGCCAATGTGTCAGATCCCGCTCTTATGGGCCGCATGCTGGAGGTGGCCGCCATCATCAAGCCGTGGTGCGAGGCCGTGCGCTCTCATGCCACCGAGATGGCCCTCAGCGGCCAGCCCATCCCCGGCTACCACATTGGCTACATTTCCGGCAAGCGCGGAGTGGCCTCCCCGGCGGAGGTGTTCGCGGCCTTGCCTCATGCCTCCGGAGCCACGGGGGAAGATTCCCCATGGGAAGGCGGCGAGCTCCCCGGCATCACGGCGGAGGAACTGCTGACCTGTTGCGGCTCCCTGAGCATCTCCGCACTGGAAGATTTCTATGCTGCCAAGGCCAAGCGCGGCCATAAAGGCAGTATCAGAGAAGCCCTCTCTGGCTGGCTGTCCGAGCGCAATCTGGTGCGCCCCGGCGAAAGAACAGAGACCTTGAAGAAGGACAACTAAAAACACACAAAACAAAAGAAATCAATACAATGAGCAAAACACTGAAGCCCTTCACGGGCAACGAGACGGAGGCTCCTGTCGAGGAGTCTGCAACCACCACCACCGCTATCACCACCATGGCCGCCGCCGGAGGCTTCGAGGGCGAGATTCTCCCGTCCGAGATTCGCATCCCCACGCTGAACGTGGTACAGGGTGTGGGTGATTTGGCCGATAGTTTCCGCTCCGGGGCTATCGTGCTCAACAAGGAGACCCAGCTCACGGACGGCGGGACTCCGCTGGAGGTGACGCTGCTCCGATGCCGCAAGTTCTATGTCGAGAACATCCCCTACGGCTCCGAGCAACGCCCGGCCATGTACGACAAGCTCCAGGATGTACTCAAGGCCGGGGGTACGCTGGAATGGGTCAATGACACGCCGCCCAGCTTGCCGGTGCTGCAATGTCAGGTGCTCATCAAGAAGCCGGAAGGTGTGAGCGGGGAGTTCCCGTATGCCTACGAGGATGGCGACTATGCCATGGCCCTGTGGACGCTTCGCGGGATGGCCTTTACCCGTGTCGGTCGCGCTCTGCTGACCTCCATCGCTCAGATGGTGAATCAGGGCAAGCCGATTTGCGCGAACAAGTGGCTGCTGACCACCACGCGCGAAAAGCTGAAGAACAAGAACACTGTGGCGGTACCGGTGCTCCGCAATGCGGGCAGGAATACGCCGGAGTTCGCGGACTTCGCCGCCTCCCTGATGGCCTGATGCCGGTAACACTGGCCCGCCCGCTATCCCGCCGGAAGGTGGGCGGGCCAACTTCCACGCCACCAAGATACCATGCCAGACCTGACCTATACCCAGCGGATGGAGCGGTTTGTCGAGTTCATTGCCCCGGTCATTGTCAGCCACCTTGTCAAGATGCGGCGCGAGCTCAGCGAGAAGCAAGCGGCCCCGCCTCCCTTGCAGCTGCTCCCCAACGCACGCAGGCGCACGAAGCAGGCCCTATCCCGTTGAGCCACCTTGCGGGCAGCCAGCGGAGGCAAAAACGACCGCCGGGGTATCTCCTGCAAAAATTTTTTAATTTTTTTTTGATACCCTGGTTGCGTTTCCGCCTTTCATATCAGCTATGAAGTTTTGAAAGAGGCATTACTGCAAAGCATTGACCAAAAACAGGTAACATGAAAATTTTAGGATTGACGGGGTATATAGGCCAGAGTTAGACTTTCGCCACGGGTCGAAACAACCCCGTAACTGACAGAAAATGAAAAACATCCGACTTAACACACTGACTCCTGCCGCCAAGAATCTCCTCTCCAAGTTCGCCGCCATGGCCGCTGACGAATCCGGAAAGGTGGAAGCCCGTTTCGTCTGCACCGAGGTGCTCTCCAAGCGTGAGAACGGAACGCTGACCTCCCTGAAGAACAAGGACCTGCTGAGCTCCGAGCTCTGCGAGGGCGAGAACGGGGCCGAGCTGCACATCTGCCTGAGCGATGCCGCTCTGGACCTCATCGGACAGATGGAGACACCCGTGCAGAAGCTGACCCGCAAGGCGAAGAAGTATGTGGCCAAAGATGTGGCCAAGGCTGAGGAAGCCCCCGCCGTCGCTGAGGTGGTGGAAGAACCGGCTCCCGCTCCGGTTGAGCCCGCCGCTGAGGAGGTGAAGGAAGAAAAGCCCGCCAAGAAGGCCCGCAAAACGAACAAAAAGGCCGCCAAAACGGAGGAAGCCCCCAAGGCTGAGGAAGAAATCCCGGCCACGGAGGAATCCCCCGCCGCAATCGTCCCGGAGGACGAAGAAGACGAAGCCCCGGCAAGCGCGTTCGCGGAGAAGGATATCGACCCCATCTGGGCCAAGCGCATGAACGGAATCATGGCCATGTTCCAGCCGATTGAAGCCGGAACCATCCTGACCCGCGTCTACAAGGGCCAGTGCTACCAAGTGCAGATGTGCGCCGATGGTTCCTGCATCGACTACACGAACGGCAAGAGCTACAACTCCCTGAGCCATGCCGCCCGCTGCATAACCGGTCGCAAGAGTGTTCCCGGTCGCAAGTTCTTCAAGGTTGACGGCAAGCGCGTTCTTCACAACGACAAGTAAAGACATGAAGCAAATATCCGAAAAAGAACTGGAGGTGCGAGTGGCCGCTTTGGCGGCCAT
>CALCHQ010000064.1 GCA_937901085.1 uncultured Verrucomicrobiales bacterium
CCCTCGGCATTCACCGCGGCCACCTGGGCATTGTGCATCAGCAGCGTTCTGACCACATCCATATGCCCCTCTGCCGAAGCAGACATGAGAGCCGAAGTACCCTCCTCGTCCACAGCCTCCACGCAGGCGCCATTGGTCACCATGCGCTGCACCGCCATTGCATCGCCCACCTTGGACCACTCGGCCAACAGCGCAGTTTCCTCGGGCGCAAGCTCAGCCTGCGTGGGCAGGTGCGGAGCCAGAAGAACAGCTGCCACCACGCCGGCTGCAGCCAGCATGCCACCAACCAGGGGAATATATTGAATCTTCATGAGCAATAATGGCTTGTTGCAGATTTACAGCGTTTCCAGAACGGAACGGAGAATATCCAGACCCTCCTGCAGAGTTTTCTCGGGCACATTCAGCGCAGGAATCAGGCGCAGTGTATCCGGGCCGGCCGGGCATGCCAGCAGGCCGGCCTCGCGGCACAGATTATTCACATAGCCGGCAGGAGTCTGACCGGCGGGCACGGCAAAACTACCGGCGCGGAATCCCACACCCAGCAGCAGGCCGAGACCACGCACCGTCTCCACACAGGGAAGATTCCAGGAAGCCACCGTTTCCTTGATACGCTTACCCAGCATATCGGAGCGCTCCACCAGGCCCTGGCTCACCACCTCATTCACCACAGCCAGAGCCGTGGCGCAGGCCAGCGGAGTACCACCAAAGGTAGAGCCGTGTGAACCGGGGCTCATGATGGAAGAAAGCTGTGTACCTTCTGCGTCAATGGCGCGGTTGCTCACCCAGAAGCAGCCCAGGGGGAAACCACCGCCAATGCCCTTGGCGCAGGAAACGAGGTCCGGCTCCAGCTCAGGGCAGATAGCCTTCCAGCCCATCGTGGCGCCGCAGCGGCCCACACCGCACTGCACCTCATCAATCATGAGCATCAAATCATGCTCCTTGCAGAGAGCAGCCACCCCGCGCAGGAACTCGGGCGTAGCAGGATTCACGCCACCTTCGCCCTGCACTGCCTCCAGCATGATACCGCATGTTGCAGACCCCACCGCTGCTCGCAGAGCCTCCAGGTCATTGAAATCCACATACTTGAAACCCGTCAGCAGCGGGTCAAACTCCACCTGCACCTTCTCCTGCCCAGTG
>CALCHQ010000065.1 GCA_937901085.1 uncultured Verrucomicrobiales bacterium
ATAGGTATAGCGAGTGTTTACGCGTTCAAAGTCTTCAATGGCGCCCACATTCACATTGCCCACATTGAGCTGCACCGTGCCGCCCTGGGGGTTTGCCAGGCTCACCGTGCCGTTCATCCAGGAAGCGGGGTCCTCCGCGCTGGTGAAGGTGAACACACTGGCATTGCCGTGCACTTCTGTCGTGGTGGTAGTATTCCCCTGAGTGCTGGTACCGGCGGTAACAGATGAATCGCTGTTGGCATGGTGCGCCACCAGTTTCAGGTGGGTATCCTTGTTCTCATGGCTGCCCAGGTGGCCATCCAGATACCAGTTACCCCACTTGCCGATCTGCCCGTTGAGGTATACGGCATCTGAGCTGGTAGATACCAATTGGATATTACCGCCATAGTGGTGGTCGGCGCGGTAATCAACAGAGGCATCGGTATGATCTGCCTCGCCCATGTAGAGGTAGGCGCCTTCCTCAATCTGCACATTGGCGAATTTCAGCAGGTGGGCGGGGTTATAGGCATCGCTGTCCGAGCTGGTCCAGGTGGAGGACCTGGTGTCATAAGAGGCATTGGTATAGGCGAGATACGGTATAGCCGGTGCCGATGCGTTGGAATACATCTCGATGTACACCAGCGAGCCGGAACCAATCGATGCGATTTCCTTCGCCTCATGCTGCACCGTGAGGGTAATGTAATTCACCCCATCCCGGAGCGTATAGCCCAGGTCGGCATGGTAGGATTTGCCAGCTGAATCATACACCAGCACTGAGGCACCGTGGTTCTCTGTGTCCCACTCAAAGGCCTTGCTGGTGGTGGAAGCGAGTGTCAGCACCGGTTTTTCCTTCTCAGTCACATGCAGCTCAAAACCGATATCGCGCAGCATCGCACCACGGCTGAAATCGAGGCTCACGCCATCCAGGGCAATCAGAGCCTCATTCCCCGTCCATGAACTGCGGGCGAAATCAATCACGCCGGGCATGGTGAGCACGGCGCCATTGCCCGTGAGATGCAGCGGATTCTCACCACTGGCATCTTCCAGATACATGGTGCCGGTAATAGAATTGGAAGCACCGCTCATCTG
>CALCHQ010000066.1 GCA_937901085.1 uncultured Verrucomicrobiales bacterium
CGTCACCCGCCGCGCGCCGCCGGTCTTGCTGTGGCGGGGCAGAATGTAGATGGCCCGCTCCTGCAAATCCACCTGCTCCCAGGTGAGCCGCGCCACCTCATGCGGGCGGATGCCGGCATACAGCATCATGCCCACCGCCGCTGCGCAGCTGCCGCTCTGGTAGGTCTCTGCCGTGGTGGTAATCTGCTCAATCTCCTGCGGTGTCAGAATCGGCACCTGCTGCTCCACCACGCGCGGCGCTTCCACACGCGCCACTGGATTTGCATCGCACCAGCCTCGCTTCACCGCCGTGCCGAATACCCCGCTCAGGATTAAGCGCGCCTTCTGCCGCTGCCGCGGCGTATCAAATGCCTGTTCGATATACTCCGCGCACTCCTTCGGCGTGATGCTTCGCACCCGCCGCCGCGCCAATCCCGGACACCGCCTCATGAATCGCCGCGTGAAATAGCGGAAATCATACACCGTTCGTGTCCGCCTGTCTCTCCGTGCCCCCAGCGCAGCTTCCACTGCCTTTTCAAATGAAACTGTACGCTCCTGTTGACGTAGAGCTTCATCTCCGGCTGTAAGACACTTCAAGGCTCGTTTTACTTTTCCTCGTCCAATCTTGAGGGCAGTGCAGGCAAGCTGAGCCGCGGCCAGTGATGGTACACCTGTGCTTTTCAGCAAGGTCAAAGCTGCAAAATCGTTTTCAGTTAATTCTATTCTCATGTTCAGTCTGCTTTCGGAATCCGTAAGTCAAGCACACAAACTGTTTTATTTCGAGAAAATTACAGCACCCGGTACATCGTTTCATTATATGCTAGGGGAACGGTCTTATGAGCTGTTATTATCTAAACAGCAGACCTAATCAACGCAGCCTATTACGGATTCCGAAAACGTAAAATAGATTCAATATCAAAAGAAAATTTTCTCAAGCTATGAAGCTTCATCTTCCTCTCTTCATCCGTAAGTCAGTTCTTGCTTGCATGCTTGCGCTCAGCAGTATCGCTACCACTGTGGTGAGCGGTACCATGGTTGCAGGTAGTGCCATGTGGGCCATCTCCAATGTTGCAGCAGAGGCTCAGGAAGAAGTCCAAACCGTCACTATTACTGATAATGAGGATGGTCGGTTGACAACTACACCAGCAGGTTCGCTCATCATCATGAATCTGCAGGGAACTTCAGCCGGAAGATGGCTGGTCGGGCCAGGAACCACGCACAACGTGCTGGCCGATGTGCAGATTGATTCTCTGAGTATTACGGACGGTTCCACCAGTGCAACATACCATTTTACCGGAGATATTACGGGAGACGGTGTGTTTGAGCGCACGAGTAATGCCAGTGCTAGTAAGCAGACATACGTGTTTACCGGCGATATGAGCCAGTATTCGGGTGAGATGAAATTATTGAAGCAAAACGATGCGAGTACCTTCAAGTTCATCGGCAATCAATCCGGCACGGGGGCTATCACGATTGTAGCGGGGAATTCAATTGTGGTGGATGGAGCCACGATGAATAACAGCTCCATCACTTCTGCCGGTACATTCACGGTGCAAGGAACAAGCTTCATAGCCGGAGATGTGAGCTCCACCGGCACACTGAATGTGAACGGGAAGACAACCTTTGCCGGAGATGTCAATTGTGGAGGGGCGCTGCTGGTATCTGAAGATACAGAGATAACCAGCTATGGTGCATTTACCTTCGGCGAAAATGCTGTCATCAATCTGGCCCGGGCAAACGCTGTAACAGATGCTCAGCGCACACAGACATATACAATCTTTTCATCTGCCGGCACGGGGACGAGCAATTTTTCTGAACTTTCCATAGCCGACCTTACCGGCCTGGTCACAGCCGGGCGCACATGGAGTTTCAATGCAGATGGCACGTTGGTCGGTGTGCTCAGCAACAACAGTCTGACCCACTCGGCAAGTGGTGCTTTTACATGGAATACTACCGCATCCAGCTTCAACAAGGGAGAAGAAACAGTCACTTTCACCCAGGGCGATGATGTCACCTTCACTGGCACCTCCACCGAGGTCAGCTTTGGAGAGTCTCTCCAGGCCCAGCGAGTCACCGTGGCAGAAGGGGCAGTGGTTGAAATCAATGGAACCTCCGGCTCTCTCTCGGCTGCTGAAACCATAGTGCATGGGACCCTTTCACTGAACAGAGGCGGGCAAAATGGTGCGTTCACTGGTGCTATCGATGTGTATGGCACGCTGAAGCTGGCTACAGGTGACGTGACCGGGTGGAGTGACAGCCTGGGTATCAAGTCCATTGATATCTACGAGGGTGGTGAGATGGTTGTAAATACAACCAGCAATCAGACGGGCGCCGGCATTGTCATCAACCTGCAGGGCGGCAGCATTTCCGGCGTGGCCAATTCCAATTTCGACCTCGGCTACGGTGGTACTCTTCATGGGTATTCCACCATCTCTGCACAGGCTGCAGAAGGAGCCACGGCAGAGCTGCCGACCGTATCTTCCATTACGGGTTGCACCATCACCCTGCGTCAGAATCATACCACCATCTCTGTAGCAGAAAATGCCCGGCTGGATATCAGCAGCGGCATATTGGTCAAGGGCAATAAGTCCGATCTGAATGGCGAGGGGGCTGTGCCCTCGCATCTGCTGGCAGGGCTCGTCAAGACCGGAGCTGGTGAACTGCGCCTGAGCGGAAACAACACCTACACGCAGGCGACAACCGTGGCAGAGGGTACCCTTGCCCTGGCCGATAGCGCCAGTCTCGTCTCCGCCTCCGTGTCATTGATTTCCGGTACAACGTTTAAATTGGATACCTCTTCGGTATCGGGTATTACATGTTCAGGCGCTGTAAATGGTTCAGGTTCCATTGTCAAAACTGGTGCCGGTAACGCCACTATCGGCACGATTGGTTCTTCCTTCACCGGCGAAATCGATGTGCAGATGGGGACCTTATCTGTTCAGTCCTTCGATTTTGAACAAACCAAATCGGTTTTCATCCACAGCGGTGCCACGCTTGACCTGAATTTGGCCCAGGGGGCATCGTATCATCTGCAGACCCCGATAGGCGGGGCAGGCATGTTGCAGAAATCCGGCAGTGGTTCCCTTGATATCAGCGACTTGCCCGATTCCTTCACCGGCGGCATCTCTTTGCAGGGGGGAACTCTGAAAGTGGGTGATTCGTTACTTGTCAGTAACAATTTTGACTTTGCGGTCGGCACAAATGATGCGGTACTGCTCGGCTCGCTCACCTTGGGGGACGGTACGCTCTGGCTGAATGCTTCCGGATCCGGCGCGGCGACAAGTCTGAAAGGTTCTGACCTCACTCTGCTTGGCGGCACTCATCTGCAGCTCAGCGGTGGCAATGGGGGCGTGTATGATTTGTTTTCCGGCATTACTGCTTTACGAGATAAGGATGGCAACATCATCTCTCTTGATTCCACCAACAATGCCGCCGCTAACTATTTTGATATCAATTGCCCTGGCTCCTCATTCTGGGCGGATAGTACCCTGCAGCTTACTTCCGAAGGTACTCTGCAGCTTGTGCGACATAACGAGCCGGTGAAAAATACTCTTTCGGTGACCAGTCGACTGAGCTCAGCCGCTGACTATCGATATTATAGCAGTATTACCTTTAAGGATTTGGATTATTCTTTCCAAGGCGGCGCGGTATATGTGGCTTCATCAAGCACTGTTACGCTGAGTAACAACGGTAGCCTGAGCTTCAGTGGAAACACGGCTCACCACGGTGGTGCGCTTATGGTTTATGGAAATATAACAGTGCGCGAGAACGGAAGCGTAAGCTTCATCGGGAATTCGGCCTCCGACGGCGGTGCAGTTTGGGGATACGGAAATATAGTGCTGAGCGACAACGGCAGCTTGAGTTTCAGAGGAAACACGGCAACCAATGGTGGTGCGCTTATGTGTTGGAGAGATACAACACTGAGTGGCAATGGCAGCGTAAGCTTTAGCGGGAATTCGGCCTCCTACGGTGGCACGGTATGTGTGGCTTCATCTGGCGTCATTACGCTGAGCAACAACGGCAGCGTGGAGTTTGAGGGGAATACGACCTCCTACGGAGGCGGCGCGATTTTGGGGAGCAGCAGCAGTACCATCACGCTGAGCAACAACGGCAGCGTGGAGTTTGTGGGAAACACGGCTTCCTCCAACGGCGGCGCGATTTCGGGGATCAGCAGCAGTACCATCACGCTGAGCAACAACGGCAGCGTGGAGTTTGTGGGGAATACGACCTCCTACGAAGGCGGCGCGATTTATGGAGACTCCTCCAGCAACATCACGCTGAGCAACAACGACAGCGTGAGCTTCGTTGATAACTCCGCATCTTCCTGCGGTGGTGCAATTAGTGCGGAATCATCAAGCTCACTTACGCTGAGCAATAACAAGAGTGTGAGCTTCATCGGAAATTCAGCTTCGGATTTCTTTGGTGGCGCGATTATCGGTGATGGAAACATAACGCTGCGCGAGAACGACAGCGTGAATTTCATAGGGAATTCTGCATCCTGGGGTGGCGCGATTTATGAGTCCGTTGACATCACGCTGAGCAACAACGGCCGCGTGAGCTTCGTCGATAACTCTGCATCTTCCGGTGGCGGCGCGATTTATACAGGAGGCAACCTGAGTATCCGGAATAATGATTCGGTGGAGTTCTACCAGAATGCCGAGGTGAGTGGCAATACCTACCGTCTGCGCAGTATCTATGCTTCTGGTGATGAGATATCTCTTTCCGCAGCGGCGGGGAAGAGTATAACGTTCTACGATTCTGTCTATATCGGCTCCGGCGTTACGGTGAATCTGAATCAGGATTATACCTATCAGGCAGAAAACGGCTCCTCTGTCACCATCAGGCAGCAGGGTGATATCATCTTTACCGGTAAGTATACGGAGCAGCACCTGAATGACCTGATGGAAGCAGCCGGTGCCGGGCGAACTGCCACGGCAGCGGAAATACGCCTCTCCCGCACCACGGTGGTGGATGCCATGACCAATCTCTACGGCGGTCGACTGCGCGTGGAGGAGGGGGCTATCTACCAGGGCCAGGGTATCACCGCCATGGAAGGTTCTGGTGCCACGGTGCGAGTGCAGAATGCCGAGCTGAGCCAGGTGGGGTATGACCTGATCTTCAACGCCGGCACGGCTCTGGAGGTGGCGGGAAACAGCACCATCCGTGGCAATGTGAGTCTGCTGGCCGACAGCCTGTTCAAGCTGGAGCAGGCGGCGACGCTGAGCCTTCAGGAAACACTGCAGGCAGATGCTGCGGAACTGACGGTGCAGGGCACAGCCCTGCTGGCGGGCAGTTCCACGCTGAATGCCAGCCTGACCCTGGCAGATGGCGCTACGCTGGATATGATGAGCCTGGATGCCGGTGCGGTGACTATCAACGGAGCTCTGACCTTAGGTGGTCAGGTGAAGATGGGTGAGTACCTGCTGGCTGCAGTGGAAGAACTTACCTGTTGGGAACCTGGCCTGGTTCTCTTCACCGGGCTGACGGATCTCGTGCTGCCGGTGGCCGCAAGCGAGCTGGAAAGCGATCGTGTGCTGGCAAGCTCCGTGTTCAGCAATGTGGTGAATCCCGACCTGTACGTGACCTACCGTGTAGTGGATAACGTGGGCAGCCTGCTGGTGATGTATGTGCCGGAACCGGCTACGAGCACGCTGAGCCTGCTGGCGCTTACGGCTCTTGCCTTGCGCCGCCGTCGAAAATAAGCCAATCGTGTACGACCTGCCACAGCGGTTTGTAAGGGAGGCTCAATTCTGCCATTTGTTGTAGCAGGGGACTTCAGTCCCCTTTTCCCAGAAATTCCTGCACTTCTGAAAATCGTAAAAATTATTTTTCTGCTCTAACCCGCACGAAAACAGGGTACTTAGGGCAGGAATTGAAAAATACTGCACAAAAAAACTCAAAAATACGCTTGACGTTTCGTCCG
>CALCHQ010000067.1 GCA_937901085.1 uncultured Verrucomicrobiales bacterium
TTGGCTGCGGCATCAATATCGAAGCGGACCTTGTTTCCTGGCAGCTGTTCCGCCTTACCACCCCAGCCCATGTCTCCCCATTGGCCGGTAGGCACCATGCGGCCATCGGCTTCAAAAGCAAGAGCACAGTGGATATCTTCTTTGCGGCCATTATTAGTGAGCAGGAATCTGCCGTTTTCCACGGTATAGCGACTGGACTTGCTGAGTTTCAGCGTGGTCTTGCCATCCTTGATTTCCACAATGCGGCCTTCGCTGGAGAAAGGCTCAGCGGCATCGATGCTGATATCGCTGATGGTGATATTCTTGCAATCCAACAGCACAAAAGGCAGCATTTTGCCATGGAAGATGAACTTCGCGCCATTTCCTTTGATATGCAGCTTTTTGATACCAACCACAGGCACCCCTACAGGATGCACCGCTTGCTGGTCATGGTTCGAGATAAATAATTTCATGGGCAGCGCCGTCTCTGCCCGGAAATGGTATTTCCCCGGAGCTAGCGTGATGCTGGTGGCGCCTTGCTCGCGAGCCGCCTGCAGCAGCTCCTGCATCGCTTTGCTGTTATCTGAGGATTCAGGGCGTACCCCGTAATCAGCTGCGTTCAGGCTGGCAGCCATGCAAACGGAACCTGCCGCAACTGTGCAGGCCAGCGCGGCAGGTATCATATACGAAAAATGGTTGTAGTTACTCATACGCACTGGGCTCCCTGGTCAAGGAGGGTCTGAAGGGTGATGCCGGAGAGGTAGTCCTCGATGACCTGGTGCAAACCTTCCCACACGGGTATAGTAAGACAGGTCTGGCGAATCGGACATTCATTCTCATCCATGGCAAGGCAGTGCACAGGCGCAAGCCCCCCTTCTGCCGTACTGAGAATCTCGTACAGGCCGTATTCTGACGGCTCGCGGGTGAGACGGTAACCGCCCGTCTTGCCACGCAGACTCTGCACCAGGTTGTTCCGCAGCAGCAGAGCCATGATGCTTTCCATATATTTAGGTGTAATATGCTGGCGCTCAGAAATTTCGCGCAGCGCTACAAGCCCCTGGCTGCTGTGTTGGGCCAGGTCCAGCATGATACGGAGCGCGTAGCGCCCCTTGGTAGAGATTCTCATCATAGGCGTGCTGTTATACTATATAACAGCACGCCGGGTGTCAAGGTAAAAATATACTTTTTTTGTAGGAGTATCCGTACTCAGGCCAGCGCGGCAGAAACGCGTTCCACCATATCGCGCAGCGAGGTGTCAACGCTGAGTTTCTCCTCGATGGTGCGCATGGCGTGCAGCACGGTGCCGTGGTCGCGACCGCCGAAAGCAGCGCCGATATCCTGGAGAGAGCAGGAG
>CALCHQ010000068.1 GCA_937901085.1 uncultured Verrucomicrobiales bacterium
TGGCGGCACTTGATGTCGAGGAACTTCTCGGCACCCAGGTCAAAGGCGAAGCCGGCTTCGGTCACGGCGTAGTCGGCGCAGGAGAGGGCCATCTTGGTGGCGATGACGGAGTTGCAGCCGTGGGCAATGTTGGCGAAGGGACCGCCATGCACAAAGGCAGGTACGCCCTCCAGGCTCTGCACCAGGTTGGGGTTCACGGCTTCCTTCAGGATGGCCAGCAGGGCATCGGTGACACCGAGTTCACGGGCGTACACGGCTTCGTCATCGGCGGTGAAGCCGATGACCATGTTGTCGAGGCGGCGGCGCAGATCATCGCGGTCTTCTGCCAGGCAGAAGCAGGCCATGATTTCAGAGGCGGGGGTGATGTTGAAACCGTCCTCGCGGGGTACGCCGTTCTTGTTGAGACCTACCACAATCTGACGCAGGGCGCGGTCGTTCATGTCCATCACGCGCTTCCAGGTCACTTTGTTCTGGTCGAGGCGGGTGGTCTTGTAGAAAAGGGCGTTGTCGATGACAGCAGCCAGCAGGTTGTTGGCAGCGGTAATGGCGGGGAAGTCGCCGGTGAAGCCCAGGTTGATGCTCTCACCCGGAGTAATGCTGGAGGCACCGCCACCGGTGGCACCACCCTTGCGGCCGAATACCGGGCCCATGGAGGGTTCACGCAGCGCCAGACACACTTTCTGCCCCACCGCCTGCAAGCCCTGGGCCAGGCCGATGGAAACGGTAGTCTTACCCTCACCGGCGGGCGTGGGGGTCAGCGCGCTCACCAGAATGAGACGCCCCTGCTTGCGGTTCTGCTTCAGAACCTCAAGACTCACCTTGGCCTTATCGTGACCGTAGGGAATCACATACTTCTCTTCCAGCCCGAGTTTGGCTGCCATCTGTGCAGTAAAAGACGTGTCTGCCATGCGCGCATTATAACACGTTTACGCCCACCTGGCAAGCGCATTTGCGGGAATGAAGGAGTCTGAACGCAGAATGCGGATATTCATTCAGCGCGCCGCCGCCCGGCGGGGCATATGCTGTTTATTCTGCATTCTGCAATTTCCCCGCCCGATCGAGCGCTTCGCGGAAATCGGACGTCACAAAAAAGATGCCGCGGCTGACGCGTTCGTGCCGGTGGGGACCATCCTCCCAATCGTCGAAGATATATGAGGAAAGGCCGTCGCTGTAATCAATGCGGCGGGCCTTGGCGACAACGTCCAGCGGCCATTGGCGCACGCGCGTAGTGAAGATACGCGCTTTGATGACCCGGCGGGTGGTGATAATGTAGCGCGTGTGGCGCAGCATATAGGCACGCAGCAGGGGGATGAGGAGCAGCAGGATGGCCAGGAGGAACACGATTTCCTTGGGGAAGGCTGCCGTCAGAAACATGGCCCAGTCCGGCAGGGGGATGCCGGGCGCTCCGTTGTGAAACCAGATGGCCAGCGCCAGCAGCACCAGCCCCGGCAGCACACGGGCCAGGAAAAGCCCCCGCAGCAGCACCAGGCGCGGGCTGCCTGCCCACACCATCTGCTCGGCTTCAAGCTTGTTCTGTTCCACCCAATTGCGTAATCCGGCCTTATCCATGGTCTGAAGATAGCATAATGGCCATCCAATACAAGATTTTTTGCTCGCTGAGAGGGCAATAACATCAATTACATGACTTTTCCTGCCAGCGTGAGGGGAAAAGGTTGCCAAGCGGCTGATTCTCTGCTAAACTTGCGGCAGCGGGGGTTTTCGTTATTCCCCGACATCTCTTCTCCCATGAGTCTTCCGTTTTTCAGCAAACTGCGTAACAGAAAAGCCTACATGCAGATCGTCCAGGACGAGTTGCAGAAAGTGCGCGATACTATTGATGCGCAGACGGGGCATTTCTCGCCCCACATGCAGGATTATATGCGCCAGGTGTGCAAGGGCAAGGGCAAGATGATACGCCCGGGTCTGGTGCTGCTCACCGCCGCCGCCACCGGTGGCATCAAAGAGGAACACACAACCTTTGCCGCCATGCTGGAGATGCTGCACATGGCCTCGCTGGTGCATGACGATGTGCTGGATAAGGCCGATACGCGCCGCGACCAGCCTACGCCCAATGCCCTGTGGGGCAATGAACTGGCGGTGCTGCTGGGCGATTCCATGCTGGCACAGGCCATGGTGATGGGTGCTGAAATAGGTGATTCCCGCTTCATCCGCCGTATGGCGCTGGGTGTGCGCGATTTGTGCGAGGGCGAGGTGGAGCAGTCCACACGCCTGTGGGATATCGAGATGAGCCGGGCCGATTATTACGAACTCATCCGCAAGAAAACTGCCACGCTCTTTGCCATGGCCATGGCCGGGGCTGCATTCCTGCAAGGGCTGGATGACGAGATGATTGAACAGCTCAACCGCATGGGTACGCTGCTGGGTATCTCCTACCAGATTTACGACGACTGCCTCGACCTGACCGGCAGCGATGAAAGCGCCGGTAAGACCCTGGGAACGGACAACGAAAAGGGCAAACTCACCCTGCCTGTGTTCTTCCTGGCTGAATCTACCAGCGAAGACGTGGCAGAATACACCCGCAACTGCATCGAGCAGCACCAGGAAATCGACTATTCCCGCCTGCGCCACACCGAAGCCTTTGCCGAGGCCATCCGCCTGTCGGTGGAAGAGGGTCTTACGCGCAATGAAGAAGCCCGCGAGGTACTCTGGATGCTGCCGGAATCCCCCGCCCGCGAAGCGCTGGCCGAAATGACTTACAGGCTGGATGAAATGCTGCGCGACTGCTGCGTTGACTGACCCCCCCTTTTTTTTCTCCATGATACGCCCGGAAAAGATGATACCCCAGGAACCGGACCTCGCCGCGAGAGTCTGGGAGGATATCCATGCTGCTGCGGAACAGGCTGCCGAGCAGGAACCCAAGCTCACCGGGCTGCTGGATGATGTGATTCTGAGCCGCAACAAACTGGGTACGGCCGTATCGGTACGCCTGGCCCGCAAGCTTTCCCGCCGCGATATAGGGCGCGATGACCTCGAACCCCTTATCCGCTCGCTGCTCAAAAGCGACCCCATGGTAGTGGAGATGATGGCGGCAGACCTCAAGGCGGTGGTGGACCGCGATGCCGCCTGCCACAATGCGCTGGAACCGCTCATGTTCTTCAAAGGCTTCCATGCCCTGGCCACTTACCGCCTGGCGCACATTCTGTGGCAGCAGAAGCGCTACATGCTGGCCCTGCTCTTCCAGAGTGTAGGCAGCGAGGTATTCGGCATCGACATCCACCCTGCTGCCCGCATCGGCTGCGGTGTGCTGCTCGACCACGGTACGGGCTTCGTGGTGGGTGAAACCGCCATTATCGAGAATGATGTCTCCCTCTTCCACGAAGTAACCCTGGGCGGCACAGGCAAGGAAAAGGGCGGCGCCCGCCACCCGATTGTCCGCAGCGGTGTGCTGATTGGCGCAGGTGCCAAGGTTCTGGGTCGCGTCGAAGTAGGCGAATGCGCCAAGGTCGCTGCCTCGTCCGTTGTCCTTTCCGATGTACGCCCACACAGCACCGTAGCCGGTATTCCGGCGGTGGAAGTGGGCGATGCCGTGGGAGAACCCGCCCAATTCATGCAGCATTGCCTGAGCTGATTTCCCGCCTGACACGATGATAACGGAACTGGACATCCACCTGCCGCTGGCGCGCGCTCTGCGCGAGGATGCCCGCCGCAAGGCGGCTGCCCAGAAATTGCAGATTTCTCCCCACCGCATCAAGGGTATGCGGCTGGTCAAGGAAAGTATTGATGCCCGCCGCCGCCCCATCTGCAAGCAGCTGCGCCTGCTCGTGGGGGTGGATGAGGAGCTGCCACCCGCCACCCTGCCGGAACGCCACTACACCCCCGTAGAGGCCGGTGCCCGCCGCATCATCATTGTGGGCAGCGGCCCCGGCGGCCTTTTTGCCGCTCTGCGCTGCCTGGAACTGGGTCTGCGCCCCATTGTGCTGGAACGCGGCAAGGATGTCTCTGCCCGCCGCTTTGACCTGCAACCCATCAACTGCCAGGGCTATGTGGTGGAGGATTCCAACTACTGCTTCGGCGAGGGTGGTGCCGGCACCTTCTCCGATGGCAAGCTCTTTACCCGCGCCACCAAACGCGGGCCTGTCATGGAGGTCTACGAAACCTTTGTGGCCCACGGTGCAGCGCCGGAAATTCTGACCGATGCCCACCCCCACATCGGCTCCAACCGCCTGCCCAACATCATCAAGGCCATGCGCGGCAGCATCCTGGCGGCTGGCGGCGAGGTTCACTTCCAGACCCGCGTGAACGGCCTGCTCAAAAGTGCCGATGGCAAGCGCCTGCTGGGTGTGCGCGCGGCCGACGGCCGCGAATTCACCGGCGATGCCGTCATTCTGGCCACCGGCCACAGCGCTCGCGACGTCTACCACATGCTGCATGAGGAAGGCGTGCGCCTGGAACGCAAACCCTTTGCCGTGGGTGTGCGCATCGAGCATCCGCAAAGCCTCATCGACACCGCCCAGTACCACCTGCGCCCCGGCCAGGAACGCCCGGAGGGTCTGCCCGCCGCCCGCTACACCCTGGCCACCAAGATTCAGGACCGCGGGGTTCACTCTTTCTGCATGTGCCCGGGCGGCTTCATTGTGCCCAGCGCCACAGAGAATGACGAGGTGGTGGTGAACGGCATGTCGCTCTCCCGCCGCAATTCTCCCTTTGCCAACAGCGGCTTTGTCGTCACCGTCGAGCCGGAGGACACCGATGCGTTCCTGCCGGAACACGGCGTGCTTTCCGGCATTGCCTACCAGAAAGCCCTCGAAATTGCCACCAGCCAGGCCGGCGGCGGCATGCAGAAAGCCCCCGGCCAGCGCGTGGTGGACTTCCTGGCCGGCCGTGTCTCCCAGAGCCTGCCGAATACCACCTATCACCCCGGCATTACCAGCTGGGATTTAAATGCCCTGCTGCCGCAGAGCGTCTGCTGGCGCATGCGGGAGGGGCTGCAATTCTTCAACCGCAAGCTGCGCGGCTTCGCGGGCGAAGAGGCCCTGCTCATCGGCTGCGAGACCCGCACCAGCTCCCCCGTACGCATCCCCCGTGAGGATGAAACCCTGCAACACCCGGATCTGACCGGACTCTTCCCCTGCGGCGAAGGTGCCGGCTACGCCGGCGGCATTGTCTCTGCCGCGCTGGATGGCCGCCGCTGCGCCGAAGCCGCTGCCGCCTTTGTCCGGTTTGAGAATTGACTTTCAGCTTTACGGATGATAGAATCCGGCGTCATGGCAAAATCACTCATTCTCTGCTTCTTATCCCTTTTTTCTCTGGCAATGATGGTGCTGCCTTCTGAATGTGCAGCCCAGGTGAAGATGCTGGAAAAACCGGATGAGGTGTTTCTGAAGAAAAACCTCGGAAAGCGTGGAGTAGCCGCCAAAATTCTCAAAAAGGGTGGTCTGATGGGTGGCAAGATTGATACCTCTGTTGATTACTACCTCATCTGCTCTTTCATCATCGGCGATAATAACCCGGAATGGGTGGAATTGTTTGAACGCGAGGAGGAATTGCTCCAGAAGGGTATTCAGATTGTTCTTTCCTGCAATGAAGATGGTAATTTCAACAACATTACCAAGCGGGCCAAGGGCTACCTCAAGAAGAGAAATGTAAAGGCACCCTGCGTCTTCCGCTCCAGAATTGAAGGACAGCATGCCGCCGGTAAGGCTTCCCCCGCCTTCTGGGATTTCAATACCTTCCGCTACAAGGCCATCCGTTACGATGGCTACCAGGCCGGCGGCGGTTCCGGTATGGAGGCCAGCTTCAAACCTGTGCTGGATAAAATTGAAAAAGATAAGGCCAGACAGGCTGATTCTGTCAAATAAAACATACCTGCAGGATGGAGTGGCCGCCCGATTTTGGGATTGAGAAATCCGGTCATGGGTGGTATAGTATGGGCATGGAACGCCATGATAATCGCGGGGTGGATGAGATGCGCCCGCTGGAGTTTGTGTTGGGCGTGGCACCGCATGCCACGGCTTCTGTTCTTTCCTGCTTCGGTAATACGCGCGTGATTTGCGCGGTGACGATTGAGGAGGATGTGCCGCGCTGGATGAAGCTGCAGCATGTGCCCGGTGGCTGGCTCACGGCTGAGTACTCCATGCTCCCCTACTCCACCCTGGACCGCAAGAAGCGCGATTCCGGCGGTAAGGTGGATGGCCGCTCGGTGGAAATCCAGCGCCTCATCGGCCGCAGTCTGCGCGCCGTGGTGGATCTGGAGGCCCTGGGCGCACGCACCATCTGCATTGACTGCGATGTGCTGCAGGCCGATGGCGGCACGCGCACAGCCAGCATCACCGGCGCTGCGGTAGCGTTGCAGATTGCTCTCAACAAGCTGGTGGCCTCAGGTGCGCTGGAGAAGAACCCCATGAAACAGCTGGTGTCTGCTATTTCAGTAGGCAAGCTGCAGGGTACTCCCCTGCTCGACCTCTGCTATGTGGAAGACCGCGATGCCGAGGTGGATATGAATGTGGTCATGACCGAGCGTGGCGAGTATGTGGAGGTACAGGGCAGCGGCGAGGAAGCCGTGTTCACGGCTGAGGAGATGGCCCAGATGCTCGCGCTGGCCGCCAGGGGCGCAGCCACGATCACCGCCGCCCAGAAGGCCGCCATCGCCCGTGCCGATGCCCCCAGCGCCGACGATTTCAATGCGCTAAAGCATTTTTTTGACAAAAAATAAAAATTCTGTAGATTTTGTCCGCAAGCACCGTTCCCCAAAGTGAGGAGCGGTGCTTGCGCCACTTCAAAACTCCTGTAAAATCTTAACCATAGAAAGACATCCATCATGAAGAACGTACTCTTAGTAGCCCTGTTTGCCGCCATGCCCCTCATGGCCCAGGAATGCCCCCAGAAGCCCGAATGCGCCCCCAAGGCCCCCTGCTGCTTTGCTAAGAAGCACTGCGGCCCCCGCCCCGAATTGAGCGAGGAACAGAAGGCCGAGATGAAGGCCAAGTTCGAGGCCCGCAAGGCTGCCTTTGAAGCCAAGCTGCTGGAAAAGTTCGATGCCGACAAGGACGGTAAGCTTTCCGACGCTGAAAAGGAAGCCATCAAGGCTGATTTCGAGAAGAACGCTCCCAAGTTCCACAAGCGCGGCCCGAAAGGCCCCCGCTGCTGCAAGTGCTGCCATGGCAAGCGCCCGGAGCTGAGCGAAGAGCAGAAGGCCGAGATGAAGGCTAAATTCGAAGCCCGCAAGGCTGAAATGCTGGCCAAGTACGATGCCGATAAGGACGGCAAGCTTTCCTGCGAGGAACGCAAGGCTGCCCATGAGGCTCGCAAGGCCGAAATGAAGGCCAAGTTCATGGAAAAGTTCGACGCCGACAAAGACGGTCAGATTTCCGATGCTGAAAAGGAAGCCATCAAAGCTGAATGCAAGAAGCATGGCAAGCGTGGCCACCGTCACCACGGCCGCAAGTGCTGCAAATAAAACCCCTTTACCGTTAAGTAACGGTATAGCATAGAGACGCTGAGCGCCGCCCGGAGTATTCCGGGCGGCGTTTCAGTCCTTTTTACAGGTGGCTTCCTGTAGTGACTCCTCCGCCTGAGACGTATGCTCAGGCGGAGGAGTTATCTTACGCGAGGTATCCTTCCAAGAGCTCCACCATATCCCTGTACCCGTTTTCACGGGCATAGTCAAGGGGAGAGAATAATGCACCCCAATAGCAGAGATTATGCTGGGATGCGCCCCGCTCCAGCAGAAGCCGGGCTGTTTCCAACTGGTGATTCAGAACAGCCTCTACCAGCGGGCGGATGCGGTCCGGGGCAATCCTGCCCCGTGCCAATAGGCTTCGGCATCCTTGCGCCGGGCGGGCACCATGTAGCGCGAGCGCAGAAGCGAGGTGTCGCGGTGGCCCATCTCCAGCTGCAACTCCGGTAAATTCCGGAACATGGCGGCGTGGTACGTGGCGAACGAGTGGCGACACACATCCGGTACCCAGTGGCGGAACCCGGCTGCACGCCTCAAGGCTCGCCATCTGCGCTTCCAGTTGCGGGGGATATGTCGGTCTCGATTGCGGATGCCCTTCACGCCACGCAGGGGAACAGCACGCCCTCCGCCCGTCTTGCTTGCGCGGGGGCGTATGATGACATGACCCTCGGCCCAGTTGATATCCCCATCTTCGAGTCGGCTCACCTCGGTAGGTCGGATGCCGCCATAAAGCATCAGACTGAGCGAGAAGCGCATATCCCAGAACTCCGGGCGGCTGGCGGCCTCGTGCAGCTTTTCCACTTCCTTCGGAGTCAGCGGCTCGATGTGCTTTTCCTGCACGGCGGGCACCTCGATACGCGTTACGGGGTTACTGTCTGCCCATTCCTGACGGATGCCGTAACTGAATACGCTGCTGAGTATCACGCGACCCTTGCGGTAGCTGCTGGGGCTGGAGCCGAAGGCAGCGGCCAGAACCCGCTTGCAATCAGCCGTACTCATGGAACGCAGCGGCATATCCGCCGCACCTTCTACGCGCAGGATGCGCCGGACGAAGTGGCGAAGGTCGCGGCGCGTGGTCGGACGCAGGTCCTTGCGGGCCTCCACGCTTGCCCAAGCAGCCACGCTCAGCGTCACGGTGTGCTCTGCGGCCTTCACGGCAGCCGCGCCCGCCTGAATCACCCGGCGGAGCAGAGTCACCAGCTCGGTGCGGCTTGTCCCCGTGGCTAATTCTCCCAGGGTCTCGATTGCTTCCAATGTCAGACGGGCGGCATCCGTCTCAAATACTCCGGTGCCAGCCAACAGCGTATGCGATATACGATTTTTCTTCATGATGGACAAATGGGGGTCTTCTTTGCTAATACTGTTGTCAAAATAAAAATACATTGCAGACAATTTGCAGACAATTTTTCTACAATTTACGATACTTTTCCGGGATTAAAGCAACTGCCTGTATCGAGTTCTACAGAAAAGTCTTTTTTCTATAAGCTCTTGATACTATGAATAACCGTAAGGTGTATTCTTTAGCAATCCTGTAGACTACGAAAAAAGTTATGAACCAGAAAAAATCGAATCAGCAATTAACCAATCACGATTTCAACTTTGAAGGAGGTGCAAAATTAAGCAAAATGGGAGCTTCGTGGTTTATTTCATATCTTTACCATATTAAAGTTGACCCTGAACACCAAAATTGGGCAATCCTGAAAACACATGGGAGCCGCCGCAGCGTTTTTGAACAAACAGAAAAAGAATACACTACAAAGAGTGTTCCGATGCACGTTCACTATGTAAAACAGATCTGTTCTATGTCGGCCAGTCGCCTTTCTACCAACCGTATACAAATACCCGGTAATCGAGTGATTGATATGGCAAAGGAGCTTCTTTCCCGCATGAATCCACATCAGTAAGTGTGAACCTCTATCCATCTTCCCACCTTGTGAGAAGCAGGCTTCTGCCTGATATTCATAATCCATAAACAAATAGAAGAAAAACATGAGCTATAAGAAACCCGTAATTGTTGCCTCCAGCGAGGCTACTCAGTCCTATGTCGCTGGCTGCCCGACTAATGAGCTTAAAGCCCCATATTGCTATCTCCCTAACTCTCACTGCATGTGTGGTCCTCTGAACTAAGCTAACCCCATTCTACGCGTCAGGTGGGATTATGACCCGCCTGACGCTCCAGTCAAGACACGGCACTTCACCACCTCGACACAAACTGAAACCTTCATCTAATAAATGTGGCAAATACACTTCTAACATGATGAAATTTGCCCTGGATAAACACACCTACCTTCGCCATGCGGGAGAGGAGTCTCTTCTCTGGAATAAGCGTACCTATGCCTGCCGTATTCTGAAAGATGCCAAGCCTTTTTTGCAGCCTATTGAACAAGGAGAGAACAGGAGTCTGGATGAAATTGTGACAGAGGTGGCACAGGTATTCAATCTATTGCCACAGGAAGTGGCAGATGATGTGCAGAACTTTTACATAGAACTGGCAATGGCCAGTTTCTTGAATCTTGATTGCACTGAGACTGAGGTTGTGCCAGGCGTGTTGGATTCAAAATCAACGGGAGAGAGACAGGAGAATGAGGAAGATAAGGAACAACCCTTTCCTGTTGGTTCCTTCTACGAACATCATGGTTTGCCCTGCTCTCTACATATTGATTTGACAAATGCCTGTACAGAGCGTTGTATTCATTGCTACATAGCAAATTATAAGCCACATTTTCTTCCATTGGAACTGGGGAAGCGTGTACTGTGGGAGTTCCGCGAAGCGTGTGGACTGACCGTTATGTTTTCTGGGGGTGAGTGCATGCTGCACCCTCAGTTCCGGGATTTTATCCGCTTTGCCAAAGGATTAAATCTAAACTTTATTGTGATGTCCAACCTGACGCGCTGTGATGCGGATATGGTGTCATTTTTAGCAGAAGTACAGCCGCAGTTTGTGAATGTATCGCTCTACAGCATGACGGCGGCTGAGCATGATACCATCACTACCATACCTGGTTCCTGGAACAAGACAATGGATGCCATATTGGCTCTGGAAAAAGCCGGTGTACCGGTGCGACTGGCTTCACCTATCATGCAGGCAAATAGACATGCGCTTCCGGCGCTGCGGGAGTTTGCCAAGTCGCACCGCATGCATCTGATACCAGACTGCGATATTTTCGGGCAGGTAGACCACGATTGCTCGAATCAATCCTGTGCGCTTTCCCTTGCGGAAACAGAATGCGTATGGTGCGAACACCCTGATTTATTTTACAAAGCCCCGGCAGCCCCAGAACGCTGTACCCCGGAAGCCAAGGTGTGTGATATCGGTAAGCACAGCATGAATATTAACGCGGTGGGACTTTACTACCCCTGCGATGGTTGCCACGGCATTGTGCTGGGTAATGCCAATGAGGAAAGCTTTGCTGAAGTGTGGAATGGCGAGAAAATGCAGATATTGCGTGAGCTGAGAAATAGAGATTTTGGTGAGTGCGCACATTGCGAAAATCGCCCCTGGTGCAAGGTTTGCCCCACACGTAACTTTAATGAAACAGCAGATATGTTCACCCATGCACCTGCTCGCTGCCAGGCCGCTCAGCTAAAACGGAAAATATTCAGCAACCTCTAATTTTTACTCTTATGCTTATTCGTCTTTCTAATCGAACATTCAAACGACAGTTCGGTTCGTTCACCTATTTCTTGCATCGTCTCAATGCCAGCGACCGCGTGTTTCGTGATGCCGAGGTATTTTGTGAAAAACTGACCCGTGTACCCACGGAAAAATCTGAAATTGTGGATTATATACTTTCCGTTTATACGGATGGAGATGCCAATGAAATTCGCCGTGATTTCGATGATTTTATAGCACTGCTCACACGTGATGGATACCTGCTGGCCGGCGAGACACCGGATGCACTGGATGCTCAGGAGCAACGTTTCACCTACAATGTGGAGAAGCCTAAGACGATAGAGCAGCGTAAACTTCCGCTGACGGCTGATGGAGGATTTTCCAAAATCTCTCAGGACGTGCTTGGTGACTATTTCCGCGAGCACCCTACGCTCTTCTCGTTGCATATAGATATTACACAGAATTGCACGGAACGATGCCGCCATTGCTATATTCCGGAGTATAATCCATTGTACCTTTCTTATGAAAAAATATGCACTATTCTGGATGATTTCAGAGCTATGGGTGGTCTGAATGTTACTCTTTCCGGGGGTGAATGTATGATGCATCCGGATTTCACCCGCATTGTTCAAGCCATCCGTGAGCGAGATTGTACGGTGGGCGTGCTTTCAAACCTAACAATATGTACGGATGAAAAAATCCGTGTTCTACGCGAAGCAGATGCCACGGTTCAGGTGTCTCTCTACAGCATGAATCCGGAGATTCACGATGCCGTAACTTGTCTGAAAGGTTCGTGGAGACGTACCGTAGATGCAATTATTCGCCTGCGTGCGGCGGATGTGCCGGTGCGTATTTCCTGTCCTTGCCTGCAAATCAACTATCAGGGCTACCCAGATGTCATCAAGTTTGCCGAAAGTCTCAAGATGTCGGCTCAGACGGATTTTATCATCATGGCGAAATGCGACGGCGATTGCTCCAACCTGTGTAACCGCCTGACAATACCGCAAACCCGTGAGATTTTAGAGGATGTAATTTTGCGCGCAGTGCCAACGGAAAGTGAGTATTTTGCGGTGGGCAAGAAAGTAGAAATGCCCTCGCCGGAAGCATGGATGGCTCAGAAAGCCTGCGGCGCCGGAGTTGATTCCATATGCTTAGCAGCCAATGGAAATTTCCACCCTTGCCCGGCATTCGGAGACTATGTGGTGGGCAATGTACATCAACAATCGCTCAGAGAAGTATGGCAAAATTCTGAAAAACTGAACATTGTACGCCATGCAACAAAGGCAAAATTTCCGAAATGCGCTGTTTGCAAAGACCGAGATTACTGCTCGATTTGCTTGTGCCGGAACTACAATGAAACCGGGGATATGTTTAAGCCAGCCGAGCATTTCTGCAAGGTTGCTGAGCAAAACCACATTGTAGTGGATATGAAACACGAGATAATCCTTAAGCAGTCCCCCAAAACATAGTGTTTGATGCTCACGTCCACATGGGTTATTTCCCCCGACGGGGGAAAGATGAGCCATACTACTACTCTCCGAGGAAAATATTCGGTGCGTTAACACGTGCAGGTGTGGATGAATTCATTGTTTCCTCGACCAATGCTATATGGGACCATGAGGGGGTGAGCATGCACACAGAAGCTCGAGAAATGAAGCGATTAGCCGGGCAGAAAGCGCATATTTTCTTCTGGGTAGGGATGCGTTATCTGGAACATGATCCGGATTTATCTCGCTTACCGGAAGGTCTGTACGAAGGCTTCAAACTGCATGGAGGAGAATCGCCCTGGCTGCGTAACCCCAAGCAGTTGATGAGAGTTTTGAGTATAGCACGAGAGTGGGCTTTCCCGGTACAAATTCATACGGGAATGAACGATAATGGTATCAGCAATACCATCGGCGAATATATGCCTTATTGCCGCTGTTTCCCTGAATTATCCATAGATCTGGCGCATGGTAAACCACATCAAGATGTGCCTGTTGCATTGTCAGAATTACCCAATGTGTATGTTGATACGGCATTTGTCGCCCGGAATACGGTGCAGTATTGGATAGATTCCGGTGCAGATGAGCGACGAATCATGTTCGGTAGTGATTTGCCAGCTGCACAAAGGTACGAAAAAATTGGACTCTCTGCATATGTGAGGCGGGAATGTCGGAATTTTCCTTTGCAGAATATTATATCTGATAACGCAAAACGCTTCCTCGGAATACTGTAGCTTCTGCAAATAACACCTACCCACGGCTGCTTTGTGCCTACTTCACGGGCGCTTAACCTTTCAGAGCAAACATTTCGTATCTGGCTAATCAGACACACTGCCACTTAAAGGCTGGGATTCCGCCTCAGCGTGGCTTCATTCAGACTTTCACCTCAGAGTGCATATCGCGTCGATCGTATATAAGACCGCCGCCCGGGGTATTCCGGGCGGCGGTCTTTTATGCTGAAAAATTTATTCCGCTGATCAGTTGTGGAGCTTGAGTTTCTCCACATACTTGGCTATCATGTCGACCTCGATGTCCACGATGCTGCCGGGGGCGTAGCAGTGCATGATGGTGCGCTCCCAGGTGTGGGGGGTAATCCAGAATTCGAGCTCATCGGGGCCGGTGATGTTGGCCACGGTGAGGGAGACACCATCGATGGCGATACTGCCTTTGTCGATGACGTAGCGCATGTATTCCTGGGGGATGCGGATGCGGACCATGTGGTCCTGCCCCACGGGGGTGATGCTGGTGACGCTGCCGGTGGTATCGACATGCCCCATGACGAAGTGGCCACCGAAGCGGCCGTTGCCGCCCATGGCGCGCTCCAGATTGCAGAGGGAACCTTCCTGCAGCTGCCCGAGGCTGGTGACGCGCAGGGTCTGGGTGAGGAGGTCGAACTCCACCCGGTTTCCGTCAATCTTATCGACGGTGAGGCAGCAGCCATTCACCGCCACAGAGTCCCCCAGCGCCAGCTCGGCCGCAAAGGGGATTTCCACCGCATAGCGCGCGCCGGAATCAACGGGCGTGCGCTCCAGCACCTTGCCGGTGCATTCCACGAGTCCTGTGAACATAAGTCTTTAATCGCCGAAGTAGATGAAATTGTACAGGCAGAAGATGATGAAGGTGGGCAGCGCTGCCCAGAGGAAGAGTTGCAGGGCGCTGATGCCGTTCTTGAAATACTTGCCCAGAATGGCCTGACCGGCCGGGTTCGGGGCGTTGGCAATAACGGTGAGACCGCCACCAGTCACGGCACCGGCTACGATGGCGTAGCGGATGTGTTCGGGCAGGTTGGGCACGGTGCTGGAAAGGAAGGTGACTGAGGCATTGTCATTGAAAGCGGTGAGAATGCTGGCCAGCCCCATGGTGGCGGTGGCCCCCAGGTCTGCCAGGGCCTGCAGCACAGGCTGCATCCACCAGCCTTGCACGCCGCCCAGAATCAGCAGGCCGGCAAGGAAGAAGGCTACCAGCAGCGGTACTTTGATAGAGAAGGCATTCTGGTACTGCGGGGTGGCCATGGTAAAGCCCAGGAAGAAGAGGAAACCACCGATGAAGATGGCGGGGTGGTGGGCAAAGTAGACGGTCCACACCAGGAAGAAGATGGAGACGCCGTATACCCAGGCGGGGATGACATCCTGGCGGTCTTCCCAGGAGGTGGGTACGGCGCTGTCGAAGGCGCTGTTGAGGCGCTGCACTTCGGCCAGACGCTTGAATTCCTTGGTGAAGATGAAGAAGTAGATAATGTTGGCAATGATGATGCCGACAATAGCTTTCCAGCCGAAATGGATGAACATGTGACTCATGTCCCAGTCCCATTTGCCTGCTACCATGACGATGGGCGGCGCGGCGAAGTGGGTGAGGGTGCCGCCCACGGAAACATTGACGAACAGGAGCGCCAGCGTTGCGTAGCACAGGGAGGGCGAGGGTTTGAGATGGTAGAATTTCTTGGCCAGCAGAATAGCTGCCAGGGTCATGGCGGCAGGCTCGGTGATGAAGGAACCCAGCAGCGGCGCAATGCACAGCACGGAGAGCCACCAGGCCGCCGGTGTACCACCGCCCATGCTGGCGCCGAACTTGAGGGTGTTTTCTGCCAGGCGGTAGATGGGGCGGGAGGAGGCGATGACCATGATGACGGCCACGAAGAGGGGTTCGGTGAAGCTGGTGTCGTGGTCGATGTAGCGCAGGAAGTCATCCATGCTGTAATAGTGCTGGCAAACCAGCGCAAAAGGAATAATCCACAGACCAAAGACAACTTCGACTTCGCCCAGGAAGTGGCAGAGGGTGCTGCCGAAGGAGACGGGCATGCGTTGCTCCGGGTGCAGAATGCGGAATTTTTCATCCCTCAGTTTCTGCTTGTGGGCTTTTTCCATGTGGTGTGCCCATTTCTGGAACATGGGAGCCATGAAGGTGTGCAGAATGGCCAGCAGGAAGATAATGGTGGCAGCCAGGTTGAAGTTGTCCACCTTCACGCGGTGAAC
>CALCHQ010000069.1 GCA_937901085.1 uncultured Verrucomicrobiales bacterium
AGGGCCGATTATCTGAACCTGAGCAGTTCGAGAATATCATTGTACGCCAGCGCGGCAACGAGGTGGTATACCTCAAAGATATTGCCACGATTGAACTTGGCTCGGCGGATTATTCCGTTACCGGGCGTCTGAACCGCAAACCGGCAGCCAGTGTTGTGATATTCCAGTCCCCCGGGTCGAATGCTATCGATACCGTGGACCGAGTGAGTGCACTCCTGGCAAGCAAAGCTCTGCCGCCTGGCATTGAGGGTAGTGTATCGTTGGATACGACTACCTCCGTACGCTATTCAATAGAAGAGATTAAGCAGACCTTTATCGAGGCTATTGTGCTGGTGGCGCTGGTGGTATTCATGTTCCTGCAGAATTTCCGCGCGACTCTCATTCCGCTCATTGCCGTGCCGGTTTCGCTGGTGACCACCTTCATCTTCTTCCCCATGCTGGGCTTCTCGCTCAACACCATCTGTCTGCTCGGCATGGTGCTGGCCATTGGTCTTGTGGTGGACGATGCCATTGTGGTGGTGGAAGCTGTGGAAGCACACATGGAAAATGGCATGACCCCGCGCCAGGCTACCTTTGCAGCCATGAAAGAAGTGAGCGGCCCGGTGGTGGCCATTGCACTGGTGCTTGCAGCCGTGTTCCTGCCCACCGCCCTGCTCCCCGGCATTACCGGCACGCTTTTCCAGCAGTTTGCAGTTACCATTGCCGTTTCCATGCTGATATCGGCATTCAATGCATTGACCCTGTCGCCGGCATTGTCTGCCCTCATGCTGCAGCCCAAGAAGGAACACCGTTCCCTGCTTACGCCGCTCTACAACATATTCAACCGCTGCTACGATGCCGTGGCTGACAAGTTCTCCGCAATCTGCGGCTGGCTCTGCCGCCATCTCACCATCTCCATGGCTCTGCTGGCTGGCGTGACAGCCTGCATCATTCCTGTATCGAAGCAGGTGCCGGGCGGCTTCCTGCCTGCGGAAGACCAGGGATTCCTCATCGGTGGTGTCATCATGAAACCCGGTGTCTCCCTGCAGCGT
>CALCHQ010000070.1 GCA_937901085.1 uncultured Verrucomicrobiales bacterium
TATTTTCCCAGATGATAACACATATTCTGTGCGTGCAAAGAAAAATCCGCGTCAAAAAGCAACATTATGTCTAAGCTTGTACTCGACAAACGGGTGGCAATGTGATTTAGTATTGCCACGTTTATCATTTTCTCACGCATATGAAGTCTTACACGATTTTCCAGAAGTCTGATGACGCTACGGTGAACGAGTTCCTTGAATGGATGCGTAACCAGGAGCGTAACGTGTACCGCGCTGCTCTTCGCGAGCTGGGTGCCCTCAAGAAGCTGCGCCCGCAGTACATGCAGCAGAAGCCTGTTGCAGAGCAGTTTGAGTGGATTAAGAAGATGCTTTCCTGGAAGCCCGCCGAGACGATTGCTGACCACCTGCTGCAGGTGTGGCTGATTCGTAAGCACGAGGGCATGCTGGTGAGCTTCATCGAGAAGCTTGGCATTGAGCACAACGGCCACGGCGTGGTGGATGTGCTGCCTGAGTCTCTGGATGCTGACAAGCTCAAGGAAGCTGTGGATTCTCTGTTCGAGACTTATCCCGCTGGTGCAGTATCTGTTTACCTGCACATGTTCCAGAACCAGACCGAAACCGGCTGGCCGGAGCTGCAGGCTATTCTGGATAACGACGAGCGCGTTACCATCAAGTAAATTTACTTCTTTGAAGCGGCCGGCAATGGTTGGGAAACTACTGCCGGCCGCTTTCTTTTTTTGCGCGACCCCATGACCGAGGATGAACAATTCATGCTGCTGGCGATGCGTGAGGCCGAAAAGGCCCGCGAAGCCAATGAAGTGCCTTGTGGTTGCGTGGTGGTCAAGGATGGCCGGGTGATTGCCCGCGGGTGGAACCAGGTGGAAACACTGAAGGATGCCACGGCTCATGCTGAGATGCTGGCGCTTACTGCGGCAGAGGCTGCTGTGGGTGACTGGCGGCTGGAGGGCTGTACGGTGTATGTGACCAAGGAACCATGCCCCATGTGTGCCGGAGGAATCATCAATTCCCGCATCGACGCGGTGCGCTACGCCGCGCGGGAGGAAAAAACCGGCTGCTGCGGTTCGGTCCTCCGAAGGGGGGTGCCTGTGGTGGGTGGATTAACCTGCTGGATTCCAACCCGCCGCTGAATCATAAATGTGCGGTGCAGGGCGGTGTGCTGGGCGATGCCTGCCTGGAGCAGTTTCAATCGTTTTTCCGGGCGGCGCGAGCTGCTGCCAAGGAACGCAAACGCAGGGAAAGAGAGGAGGGAAGCTGTGATTCCGCAGATTGAGGTATATGT
>CALCHQ010000071.1 GCA_937901085.1 uncultured Verrucomicrobiales bacterium
GCTCGTCAGGCTCATAACCTGAAGGCCGCAGGTTCAAATCCTGCTCCCGCAACTCCAAAAACCGATTCGCATGCGAATCGGTTTTTTTGTGTTCCTGCAGAGGGGGGCAGGGTAAAAAAGGACACCGCCCGGTTGAGGCGGTGTCGGTAAGGTATGGGGTAAAGGGCAGGCTCAGATGTCTTCGTCGGGAGAATCCTTTTTGGATTTCTTTTTCTTGGATTTCTTCTGCTTGCGGGCAGAATCTTTCTTGCCCTTGGCCTTGCTTTTTTCGCGGGCTTTTTCTTTTTCAGCTTTTTTGGCTTCCTTGACCATGTCTTTCCAGCCGGAGACCAGTTCCGGGCATTTGCTGGCGCCTGAGACGCCTTCAATCTGGGTGCCGTCTTCCATGACAGCCATGATGTTGGGCGTGCCGCCGCTGCCACCGGCCGGAACTTTAGCGCCGACGACGGCGGCTGTTTCCGGTGTAATCATGGGGATGGTGATGTCGGTCTCTTCTGCCCATTTGCTGGCTTTTTCGGTGTCCGGGTCACCGTTAAGCATGATGATTTCTGCCCCCTTGCCTTTCATGTCCTTGTACAGGGCGTTCATTTCCGGGGTTATTTTGCGGCAGAAACCGCAGCGGGAGTGGGAACGCAGGATGAAGTAGACGCTGGCTTTCTTCTTGGGCTTGACTTTGGTGACGTAGCTGGCTTCCTTGAGCAGGGCGTCAAGGGAGATGCTTTCTTCTTCCTGTGCGGCACTTTCGGCTGCGGGGTCATTTGCTTCCTGCGCGCAGAGGGGGAGGTTGCACAGTACCATGAAAGCGGTGGAGAGGGTGAGGATGTGTTTCAGCATGAATGTTCTGGGGTGTGTGCCTGTCAGTTTACTGGAAGCTTGGTCATTCTACAAGCTTAAAGAGAGGCTGGTGAAGTGAAAAACCGCCGCTTCCGGGGAAGCGGCGGTTGGAAGGAGGAGGCGGCTGGGCTCATTATCTGGCGCGGCAGCGGCCGATGAGGCGGACGATTTCGCCGATGATGAGTACCGGGCTGGTGACCGCAGCGATGGTGAGCCATTCGCAGAGGCTCAGCGGGACGGTGCGGAAGATATCGCCGCCGAACTGGGTGGCCAGCACCTGGCCGAAGAGGATGATAGCCAGGATGAAGAGGAAGCTGCGGTTGGCGAAGATTCCGTTCACGAAGCTGTTGTTGGTGCCGTAGACGCGGGCGTTGAACAGGTTCCAGAACTGCAGCATCACGAAGCCGGTGAAGAGCAGGGTGACGGAGTGACGGAAGGCTTCCGGCTCTGTGTCCTGCGAGGGCATGCACTTCACGTAGCTGACAAGGGCGATGATGAAGCCGATGCCGAGGCAGAGAATCCAGCGCCACATGGTGGGGGTGATGATGAAGGCGAACTTGTTGCGCGGCTTCTGCTCCATTACGTCGTCGCTGGGCGGCTCGGAGGCCAGGGCCAGGGCAGCGAAGGTGTCCATGATGAGGTTGACCCAGAGCATCTGCGTGACGGTGAGGGGAAGCTCACAGCCGATGAAGGGCCCCAGGGCGGCAATGCCGCAGGCCGCCACGTTCACCGTGAGTTGGAAGACGATGAATTTCTGGATGTTGCGGTAGAGGGAGCGTCCCCACTTGATGGCGCGGATGATGGAGGCGAAGGAGTCATCCAGCAGGATGATATCGGAGGCTTCCTTGGCCACGGAGGTGCCGGTGATGCCCATGGAGAGGCCTACATCGGCATGGTTGAGGGCGGGGGCATCGTTCGTGCCGTCGCCGGTTACGGCGACCACGTGGCCCTTTTCCTGCAGGGCGTTGACGAGGCGCAGCTTATCCATGGGCTTGGCGCGGGAGAGCACGCGGAGGTCGTTCACGCCGTCGAGCAGCTGTTGGTCGGTGAGCTGGCCGAACTGGTCGCCGGTGAGGACGGCACCCTGGGGCAGCTCGCCCTCCGGCAGCAGGCCGATTTCGCGGCCAATCTGGCAGGCTGTCTCGAAGTTGTCGCCGGTGACAATCTTGATGCCGACGCCGGCTTTGTGGCAGGAGGCCACAGCGGCGGGCACATCCGGGCGCACGGGGTCCTGAATCACGAAGCAGCCCAGCCAGGTGAGACCGGTGCAGGCTTCCTTGACGGCTTCTGCAGAATCGGCGCTGCCTTCTTTGTAGGCCAGGCCGAGCACGCGCATGGCTTTGCGCTGGGCGGTGCGGATGAGGGTGAGTACTTCTTCACGGGCTTCATCGGTGAGTTCGCCGGCATAGCTGGTGCTGCATTTGGAGAGGACGACTTCGGGCGCGCCCTTGAGGTAGATGACTTCCTTGCCCAGGACTGCAGATTTGCCGCAGGTGGCCATAAACTTGTTCTGGGTGTGGAAGGGCAGCTGGGAAATGACCTGGAACTGGCTGCGGGCGGCAGCATAGGAGACTCCCTTGCCGTTGAGGTACATGAGCATGGCGCCTTCGGTCACGTTGCCGAGCACCTTGCCCTGTTCGTCGAGGTCGGCGGTGGAGTTGGCGGCCACGGCTTCGGTGAGCAGGGGGAAGATGGGGGCCTGTGTGCCTTGTTCGTTCACGCCGGGGAAGTTGGCTTCGCGCACGGTCATGAGGTTCATGGTGAGGGTACCGGTCTTATCGGAGCAGACGACGGTGGCCGCGCCGATGGTTTCACAGGCGTCCATTTCGCGCACGAGGTTGTTCTGCTTAGCCATCTTACGCATGCTGTAGGCCAGGCTGAGGGTGACGCTCATGGGCAGGCCTTCCGGGACGGAGACCACGATGAGCGTGATGGCAATCATGAAGTAGGTGAGGATTTTATCCGCAGCGGCCTGGGGCATCCAGCTGGCGGGGTCGGCGGGCAGGATGCCGCTGCCGAGCAGCGCGCCCAGAGCTAGACCGAAGAGGATGGCACCGGTGAGGAGACTCTTGAGCCAGGAGCGGAAGCCGTCTTCCCGTACCCAGGCGGGGGAGGGGATGCTCACTTTTGCGTAGCCGAGCAGGTCGCGCAGCACGGGATACCAGATTTTGAGGGTGGCGGCGGCAATGCCGGCGACGAGGGCGGCAAAGAAATACCACTGGCTGCTGGTGAGGACGAATTTACCCAGCAGGGCATCGTGTGCCACGAGGGAGATGAAGAGCAGCATGGCAATGGAGGTGCCCAGCACGTTGATGGCCTGGGAGAGCCCCTCCAGCTGCAGGTTGAGGGGGGATTTGACTCCGGTTTCCTTGGTGGCGGCTTCTGCTACCTTGCCGATTTCGGTGTGGTCGCCCACCTTGGTGATGCAGATGATGCCGTGTCCGTCGGTCACGAGGGTGCTGCGGAGGACGACGTTGCGGGGGTAGGCTCCGGGGAGTGTTTCTTCGCCTTCTCCGGGTTCCTTGAGTACGGGTTCGGATTCGCCGGTGAGGGAGGATTGGTTGATGCGGAGGGAGGAGGATTCCAGCACGAGGCCGTCTGCCGGGACTTCTACGCCTGTTTCCAGAGTGACGATGTCGCCCACGACGAGTTCGTTCTTGGGAACCATGGTGTGCTTGCCGTCGCGCAGCACGCGCACGGGGGTGACATCGTTCACTTTGTTGAGGATGTCGAATTCCTTGTTGGCGCGGTATTCGTTGACAAAGCCTACGGTGGTGGCCAGCAGAACGGCACACATGATGCCGATGCTTTCAATGGGGCTGTGTTCTCCCGGTGAAAGCAGCACCGGTATGAAGGAGATGACGGCGGCGGCAATGAGGATGACGATGAGGGGGTCGGCAAATTTGCGGGCAAGTTCCACCCACCACGGGTCACGACTGGGCGGGGTCATTTCATTGCTGCCGTGCTGCTGGCGGCTTTCTTTTACCTGGGCGCTGGTGAGGCCGGTGTTGATGTCGGTATGATTCTTCATATGCGGTGGGAGGGTGATTATAGGCTTTTGAGATTGAATTTGCAAGACCTAACAATTGAAAAAAACGCCCGCTGCAGCCGGTCTGCAGCGGGCGGGGAAAGGGGGAGCTTGTGCGGTTCAGACGCCGGAGGCATCGGCTGCATCACCGAAGGAGATGCCGATTTCACGGGCGGCTTCGATGAGCTGGCTCTTGCTGTCTACCAGGTGCAGGGTGCGCACGGCTTCCTCAATGGGCATGGAGACCATGTCGGTGCGGTGCAGGGCCACGGTTTCGCCGAACTTGCCTTCCTCAATGAGGTCGATGGCCTTGGCGCCGCAGCGCACACCCAGGACGCGGTCGAAGGGGATGGGGGAGCCGCCGCGCTGGGTGTGACCCAGTACGCAGTAGCGGGTTTCGATGCCGGTGAGGGTTTCCAGCTTGGTGGAGAGGAAGGCGGCAATGCCACCCAGGCGGACTTCGCCCTTGGTCTCTTCATCCAGGGTGAGGAGTTTGCCGCCGATGGTGGCGCCTTCGCTCACGACGATGATGATTTCACGCTGGCCGAGTGCCTTGGTGAGTTCGACCTTGCGGACGACATCTTCCAGGGTGAAGGGGATTTCGGGGATGAGAATCACATCTGCACCGCCGGAGATACCGCCGTACAGGGCAATCCAGCCGGCGTGGCGCCCCATGGCTTCCACCACCATGATGCGCTGGTGGGAGAAGGCGGTGGTACGCAGGCGGTCGAGCTGCTTGCTCACCACGGAAACGGCCGTCCAGAATCCGAAGGTGTAGTCGGTGGCGCCCAGGTCGTTGTCGATGGTCTTGGGAACGCCCACGATGGGCAGCCCAATCTGGCGCAGTTCCTGGCCGATGGTCTGGGACCCGTCGCCACCCACGACGATGAGGGCGGAGAGACCGAGGCGTTCCACGGTGGCCTTGCTGCGGGCGAGCACGTCATCCGCAATCTGCATGCGGCCGCCCACACCGCTCTTGACGGTGAAGTTGCCTTTGTTGACGGTGCCGAGGATGGTGCCGCCGGTGGAGCGGATGTTGAGGCAGTTTTCGGGGGTGAGGATGCGCCAGCGCTCGTTTTCGGGCGTGGAAAGCAGGCCTTCAAAGCCATCGTAGAAGCCATAGACGGTCCAGCCGCGCGCGGAGGCGGCTCCGACAGCACCTTCTATCACAGCGTTGAGTCCGGGGCAGTCGCCGCCGGCGTTAAGAATACCGATATTCATGAGATTTTAATTGGGAAGTATGATGAATTTTGTTCTGTCCTTGTAATCATTGGTGGGCAACCAGGCATCCCAGGCGTTCCAGCCGTCCCGAAGGAAGCGGGCGGCTTCCTTGTAGCGCGTGTTGGAGGAGGGCATGCCGAGCATGACCACCAGCAGGCGCTGGGCATAGGTGGATTCCTTGCCTGTGACGGGGTTGGCGCGTTTGACCGAGGCCCGGCGGGCGGTGACCATGAGGCAGCTGCCTGCGCTGCGCGACTGGCCTGCCTTGAGTCCGTCAACATGGCCGGAGCCGCTGAGTAGTTTGTTGTTGTTGCGGATGGTCTGCTTGCGGATGCCGGAGGGCGAGTGGATGGTCACAATGCAGCCGGTCTGGGCGGTGATGGCCATCAGGTCTGTGTCGTTGATGGCGTACATGCCCAGCAGCGCCATGTCTCGCGCGGAGGACTGGGTGATGACGGCTCCGTTGCTGCCTTTGAAGACGGTGGAGGTCATGCCCAGCCGGCGGGCCAGGTTGTTCATCTGCGCGATGAAAGCCCCTTCCGGGTTGCCGCTGCTCAGGTTGCTGCCGCAGGCGTAGGCCAGAGTGGTGGCGCAGGCGCTGTCATCCCACATGAGGGCAGAGTACAGCGCGTCACGCACGGAGATGGTGTCACCAGCGCGCAGGTGGAGCAGGTTGGTACGTTGCCACACGGTTGCTCCTTCCGGCACGGTGATGAGGCGGTTCATGTCCACCTGGTAGGCTTTGATCCAGTCCATGACGACGACGGCTGTGGCCAGGTTGGTCAGCATGCCGATGGGTCGTTTGATATTGGAGTTGGATGCGTAGAGTACGCGCCCGGAGTTCACCTCCAGCGCTACGTAGCTGGGGGTGGTTTTATCCGGGGTGACGATGTTCTGGAAGCTGCACGAGGTGAGCAGACTGCTGACCACGCCCCCTAAGGCACAAAGATATGTGAGGACTTTGTTCATTTAGAGGCAGCCGACTTGGATTTGCAGCACTTGCGGGCGGGTTTTGCGCTCTTGGCACTAGTGGCCGGTGTGCGGTCGCGGTGCATTTCCTCCGGCGTGCGGTCGCCGAAGATGATGCCCAGGTCACGCGCGGTGCTGATAATCTGGCTTTCGGGGTTGACAAAGCGGTGGTGCGCCACGGCTTCCTCAATCGGTACGTTGTCGATGTTGAGGCCGTTGAGAACGACGGTCTTGCCGAAGTCTTTCTTCTCGATGAGTTTGACGGCTTCGACACCGAAGCGTACTCCGAGAATGCGGTCGAAGGCACAGGGGCTGCCGCCACGCTGGGTGTGACCCAGAACGCAGTAGCGGGTTTCAATGCCCGTGCGTTCCTGCAGGATGTGGGAGAGCTTGTTGCCGATGCCGCCGAGGCGTTCGTCGCCGTTTTCCTTGTTGTGCACGGTGACCAGGTGACCATTGAGGCGGGAGCCTTCTGCTACCACGACAATGATTTCACGCTGGCCCGTGGCTTTGCGGGCCTTGATGCACTCAATCACCTTGTCGAGGTCGTATTCGATTTCGGGAATGAGAACAACGTCAGCCGCAGCGGCGATGCCACCATACAGACCAATCCAGCCGGACATGTCGCCCATGACTTCGATGACCATCATGCGCTGGTGGGCATTGGCCGTGGTGCGGATGCGGTCGATAGATTCGGTCACGACGCTCACGGCGCTGTGGAAACCGAAGGTGTAGTCGGAGTCACTACAGAGGTCGTTGTTGATGGTTTTGGGGATGGAGATGACAGGCAGCCCTTCTTCAGAGAGGAGCTTGGCTGTACGGGCAGAGCCGCTGCCGCCGATGACAGCCAGAGCCTGAAGCCCAAGAGCATTGATGGTCTTTTTGGCTTTGGCCATGACGTCGCGGTCAACCTGGCGGCGGCCTACCTTGTTGGTGACTACCTTGAAGTTGCCCGTGCTGGTGGTACCCAGAATGGTGCCGCCGTAGGCGCGGATTTTGTGGGTTTTATTAGGGGTCAGCGTTTCATAGCGGCGGCCGCCGGCTACGGGCAGCAGCCCTTCGAAGCCGTCGTGGAAGCCGATGACGCGCCAGCCGCGGCGATAGGCTGCTGAAACGTAGCCTTCAATCACCGCGTTGATGCCGGGGCAGTCACCGCCGGAGTTGAGAATACCAATAATCATGGGTTGAATGTGTGAGTGGAATATCGTTTATTTCTTGGTCGTGGGTGCGGCAATGGCGCCGAAGTAGTGGGCGCAGCACCACAGGGCACGAGGATGGTGGAAGAAAGACTTCCACATCGAGCCTTTCAGCCCGTTGGTGGTGGTGCCGTCCTGGTTGCAGTAACCGAACCATTCGCCGTGTTCTTTGTCCTGGAGGTGTTCGAAAGACCAGTCGTGGATGCGCTGGTGCCATTCGGCGTACTTCTCATCGCCCGTCATGACATAGGCCAGGCAGGTGCCGATGAGTGCCTCATCGTGCGGCCACCAGAACTTCATGTTGTGCCAGTATTCCTGCACGGGCTTGTTGTATACATCGGTGTAGTAGAGCAGGCCGCCGTATTTCTTGTCCCAGCCGCGTTCCAGCGCCCAGTCAATCATCTTGCAGCCGATTTCGATGAGCTTCTTGTCGCCGCCGCGGTAGCGGGCTTCTTCCAGCACAAACCAGCCGCCTTCGATGTCGTGACCGGGGTTGAGGACGCGTTCGTCGAAGTGGTCGATGACGGAGCCGTCGGGGGCAACGTTCTCCATGACAGCCTTGATGTCTTCGTGCAGGAAGAGGCGCTGCAGGTCGTCGATGCAGCGGTCAATCCATGCGGTGTAGAAGCCGTCGGTATCACCCAGGTAGCGGCGGAGTTCCTGCGCCGTGACAATCATAATCATGCGGCAGCCCAGGTTTTCGCCGGGGCGCTTGCCCGTACTCTTGGGGGCCATTTTGCCGGGGGTGAAGTTGATATCGGCGTAGATGTCGAACCAGTGGCGGGCGCGCTCGGCGCTGTGGGTATCACCGGTGGCACCATAGTGGGCAGCCCAGGCGATGGCGGCAAAGCATTCGCTGTAAGCGTAGCGGCGCTTGCGGATGGGGGTGCCGTCTGCCGTCATGTGGAAGTACATGCGGCCATCGGTGGGGTCAACGCATTTTTCTTCCAGGAATTTGAGTGCGCTTTCGGCGTACTGCATCCATTCCGGGCGTTGCTCAATGCTGTTGTAGCAGGTAAGGAGCATCCAGGCCATGCGGCCCTGTGCCCACACGTTCTTGTCGGTGTCTACCAGAGTGCCGTCTGCGGCACAGCAGTGGTAGAGCCCCCCGTTCACTGTGTCCAGTGAACGGGGGAACCAGAACGGTTCTACCTCATTGAGCAGCTTGTCTTTGTAGAATTGACCAAGTGCTTTGGTATCCATGATGAGGCAGAGGTTGATATTTTACTTGTAGATGGCCCAGTCGTAGAAACCGATGGCTTTCAGTTCGCTCTTGAGGGCTTCAAGCGTGGCCTTGTCCTGCTTGCCCATGGGAAGGCGGGCCGGCCCGAAGTCAACACCGGTCCATTCGCTCATGAGGTACTTGCAGCAGCCCATGTAGCCCTTACCGGCGATGATGTTAATCATGGTGACGGAAAGCTGCTGGAGGCGGCGGGCTTCGGCCAGGTCGCCAGCGTCTACGGCCTTCATGATGTCATCATACAGCTTGGGAGCATAGTTGAAGGAGGAACCTACACCGCCCTTGGCACCGGTGGCGTATGCACCGAGGAACCATTCGTCCACACCCCAGGGAATATCGTACTTGCCGCCTTCGTAGTTGAGGGCATCCATGTAGAGGGCCAGGTCGGGGTTGGTGAACTTCACGCCCACGAAGTTCGGAATCTTCTTGGCGCAGGCTTCAATCATCTTGCAGGGGTTGAAGCCCACGTGGGTCAGTACGGGGATGTCGTAGAAGTAGAAGGGAAGCTCAGGAGCGCCGGAAGCGGCGATGGCAAGGCTGTCCACCAGCAGGTCGACGCTGCCGGGCTTGAAGTAGCAGGGAGAGTTGCTGGCGGTGCCGACTGCGCCGCATTCAGCAGCGTAGGCAGCCAGTTCGCGGCCGTCGTATACGCAGTTGCCGCCGGTGTGGACAATGACATCGATGCCGTACTTCTTGCCAGCTTCGCCCCAGGCAGCCATGTTTTCCTTGCGTTCCGTCAGCTGCATGTGAGCAGATTCACCCGTGGAGCCGGTGATGAAGACGGACTTGATGCCCTGGCTGGCCAGGAACTTGGCCTGTGCGTCAACGGCATTGGGGTTGCAGGAGCCATCTGCGTTCATGGGAGTGTGCGTGGCAGCACAGAGGCCGTGGATTTTGAATGAGGTTTCCATAGATTGTGTTTGTTTTTGTGTGAGAACGGACGGAACAACAAAAAATTGTCCTGTGCTACTTTTAACGTAAAGTGTGTACTTTTTCAAGAATAAACTGCATGCGGCGGGGATTTTAGGGTTACTTTTCGGGTAGAACCCGTCGGAATCGCAGCCGTAGCTCGTTTTCGGGGCGGTTTCTGGCCTTGTTTTTCTGCCGGATGAAGTCCTGGGCTTCGCGGGGAAGCTTGTCGAAGATGCGGAGGTTGACATCGGCATGGTCATCGTCTTCAAAGCGGATGTCGGCCAGCCAGTTTTCGCCGTTGCGGGTGATGCCGATGGTGTAGGGCTCATCCTCATCCTGTACCCAGTTGTACTGGAAGCTGGCTTTATAGCGGCCGGCCCTCCAGCGTATGGAGGAATCGGTCACTTCCACATGACCGAGTTTGTTGATTTCCTGCCATTCACCCTTTACCAGTTCGCGGGGATTGATGAAGCAGCCGGGAAGCAGCAGGGCTATGCTGCCTGCCAGGGAGCAGAGAATGAGAAGCAGAATGAGTCGGACGCGTGTCATAACAGCTGATATTCTAGCATGTTCTGCTTGTTTTGCAATGATGGAGTTCCTGCCGCCGTCTTTTTTGCATGAAGGAACTGGTGTTGCTCAGACATGGGGAATCGCAATGGAATGCCGAGGGGCGTTTTACCGGCTGGGCCGATGTGCCGCTCTCGGTGCGCGGCAGGCGGGAATCGGAACTGGCTGGCCGACGGTTGCTGGAGGGCGGCTTTGTGTGCGGAGCGGCGTGTGTGTCGGTGTTGCAGCGTGCCATTCACACGCTGAATATTGTGCTGGGGGTGATGGGGTGTTCCTGGGTTCCTGTGTGCAAGGACTGGCGCTTGAATGAGAAGCATTACGGTGCCTTGCAGGGGCGCAGAAAGCAGGAGGTGGCGCAGGAGATGGGCGAGGAACTGGTGCAGCGCTGGCGGCGTGCTTATGACTGCCCGCCGCCTCCCCTGCCTGCGGGGGATGAACATCTGCCGGCCTGGGAGAGCAGGTATGCCGGTATTTCGCCGCAGATTCTGCCAGCCACCGAATCGCTCAAGGATACGCACCGGCGGGTGCGCGCCTGTTGGGAGGAGGTGTTGCGGCCTCAATTGTATGCAACCGGCGCGCTTCTGGTGGTGGCTCATGGTAACAGTCTGAGAGCCTTGCTAATGCACTTGCGGAAGCTCAGTCCTGCCGGGGTGGAACAGTTGGAAATACCCACCGCCCATCCACAGCGACTGGTCTTTGATGATGATATGAATCTGCTGCCCTAGCCGGTTCATGATTCCGGGCGGAACGATGTACCGGGTGTTCAGAGTTGATTGACCCGCAGCGTTCTGCATGCCATGCTCTGCAACATGGCAATCCGAATGAAAGAATGGGGCATGCTCTCCTATCCCCGGCAGAGCGTGCATTTACCGCTGAATGCGTTGAATGACTGGGGAAATACCGGCCGCGTGCTGGGGAAGGGTGTGGCCGATGCCGGTGCGGGGGCTGTTGACCTGGCTTCTGCCATGTGCAAGGTGCAGCAGGCTGGTCATGAAGCTGATATTGCCGGCGCGCTCGATAAGATTGGCCGGGAAACAACGGCCGAGCTGATGGACTTGCCGGTGCGTGACTGGGATTACAGCTGGCAGCAGGCTTATGCGCCGCGCGTGCAGGAGCTGCTGGACCAGTACAGCGGCGATACCCGTGAGCGAGCCCGGCAGTTGAGCAAGGTTTATGGTCAGCGTTATTCGCTGGACGGCCGTCGCCGTATGGAGGTGGAACAAATCCGTCAGTCCCGCCAGCGCTGGCAGCAACAGGTGGACGCGGCGGTGCAGCAGGGCGATTCGCAGACGGCCCGCGACTGGCTGGAGCAGGGGAGCGGGGTCTTTGTGCCCGAAGAACAGTTGCCGGCTCAGCTCGACATGGCCGAGAACCGCAGCCTGCATGCCCGCTGGAAGCAGCGCTTGCTGAGCGAACCTCAGGCAGCTCTGGCTGCCTGGCATGATGAACATGATGAGAAACCCTCCAATGCGGAGGAATTGAGGGCTCTGGAAAGTGAGGTGGAGCAGACCCGCCGCGGGGTGTTGCGCTCTTTAGCGGCCGAACTGGCTGCCGGGGTAAGCCATGGGCTGGAACCGTCTGCCGCTTCGCTGGAGCAGGCGGTGCAGGCTCGCGTGCTGCTGCCGGAGTATGTGACCGGGTGGCAGTTGCCCCGGCGCCCGCTGGATGCGGCCGAGGCATGTGACTGGCAGCGCCGCATTGATGAGCGCCAGGAGCAGGACGATGAAGCGTTGACGGTGGAAATAGCTCTGGCTCCGCTGCCGCTGGAGGAGCGGCGTTCCTTACTGGAGCGTTTGCAGACTACTGCCGCATTGCCACCGCAGCAGCGTGCTGCTGTCAGCCGTGGTTTGTGGAATATGTACCGGCAGGGCGGGTTCGGCTGCCCCGGCGATGCCGAGGCGCTGCACGCCTTGTCCCGGTTGCAGGCCGAAGCGCTGGAACGCCAGCGTACAGGAAAGGAACAGGATTGCTCGCGCTGGCTGACCCAACTGCGCGGCGAAACGGAAAACTGGGTTTGCTACGAAGCTGAATGACGATGAATACGATGAAAGAAAACGATACTTTGGAATCCCCGGTTCCTCTGCCTTTGGAATCTCTTGCACCGGTGCAGGAGGTGGATTCGGGGAAGGAGTGGGAAAAGAACCGTTACTGGAATAATCTGCTGACGGGTGACCCCGCCACGGTGCCAGATGAGCTGCGCCGGAAAGCCGGAGCTGGCGCAGCAGATGCGCCGGAGGAGGAACGCGATTACCGCCTGATGAGCAGTATCAACCGTTCCTGGGTGGTGGATTATAAGAAGATGCAGAAGGAACAGGTGCGCTCTGCCTGGCCGGATATCCGCCTGAATCTGGCGCGTGAGCTGGGCGTGCGTGATTCCGAGCCGGAAGTGTATGCGGCGCTTTCGATTCAGCATCAGGATGCCCCTAAACGCCGCGAAGTGCGCCAGCTGTATGAAGCCAATTTCGTGAAGGGACTGGAGGGAGCCTTGCCGGATGTGCCTGCGGAGGAAGAGTCTGTACCGGAGCCGGGGAATGAGGCTGTGCGCCAGGGCGCTGCCCAGCGTGTGCATTACATGCCGCTGGCAGAAAGTATTTCCAGAGCCTGGACGATGCTGAAAGCCGAGGAAACGCAATTAATGCCTCTGCCGGAGATGATGCAGTATGCCCCGGATTTGCTGGAGACGGTGGATTCTCTGGCAGAGCTGGATGCCGATGAGCGCGCCCGTGTCTATGCGGTGGCCCGTTCGCTGGATTCTACCCGTTCGCTGGAGGACAAACCTTCGGGCCTGGGGGCTGCCATGCTGCACAGCGTCCGCAGGGGCGTGGCCGATTTGCGTTACTCGCTGGTACAGGGGGTGGGGCATGCCGGTGCGGCGCTGACGAAGGCTGCGGCCGAGACGCTGGATAACGATACGCTGCACCGCGGAGCGGCGGCTCTTGATAAGCGGCTGCAGGTGCTGGATGAAGTGCGCCGTGTTGCCCAGGGTGAGATTTTCCCGATTGACCTGGGTGAGGAGAGTTCGCTGCTGGAGCAGATGGCGGTGGATGCCGCAGGGGCGGCACCTGGTGCGGCTCTTGCTTTCATGGGTGGGGCTGGTTTCGGTGTTCTGGCCACGAGCGGTGCCGGTGCAGCCGTAGCTGAAGCACGCCAGCGGGCTCCACAGGGGCGGCAGGAACTGCAGACGGCCGCAGGCATTCTGGGCGGCGCGTTGCAGGCGGGTATCTATGTGGGCATGAGCCGCATCGGGGCGAATATGCTCAGCCGCACCATCAGCAATTTTGCCAAGGCACGCCAGGCGGGCATCAAGGGGTATTCGCTCGCTGCGCTGGGGGCGCTGGGAACGCTGACCGCCGAGAATGCCAAGCTTCTGCTGGCAGGCAAGGCCGCCCATGCCAGCGAACTGGGCATTCAGGAGCTGGCGGCTCGTGTGGATAAGGTGGCTTCCAATATCGACTGGGAATCCTTTGGTGATAACTTGGTGGATATTGAAACCAACATGCGCGAAGCTGCCATGAATCTGCCCTTTGTGCTGATTGCGGCGGGGCGTGCTGCGCTGCATCATTTCCGCTCACCTTCTGCGGTGCTGGAAAATACACGCCTGCTGGAGGAATGGGGGGTGGATGACGCGACTCGCGCTCGCATTGCCGGCGAGCCGGATATTCATGTTCAGTCTGATATGCTGCGGGATGCACTACGCAGCAGTAAGCGCTGGAGTGGCCCTAATGCTCTGATGGATTTCATCCGTTCGCTGAAATTGCTCAATACGGGTGGTAATCTGGATTTCCAGGACGCGAAGATTGCCCGCGACTTCCTGAATATGGAGGCCGATGTGACCTCGTTCATGAAACCGACGGTTATTTCCCGCGATCTGAATAATCCTGAGATTCTCCAGGAGATGTACAAGAATGTGTCCGGCAAGAGTAAGGTGCCGCTCAATGCCGGGAAGAGCGCGCCCTTTCTGCAGCTCTGGGATGAATGGGCACAGCACAGCCACAGCGTGGTTCCCATGAACCATCAGGAAATCAAGAGCCGCAGTAAGCAGTACATCGAAATCCTGAAGGACAAGAGGAAGGGCGTTCCTTATTATCTGCGCTTGAACGGGTATTACCATCCCTACCGTGGGGAATCGGTGCGTGTGCTGGCGGCGGACCGCACCCGCGAGGTGGTCAATAACAGTTACCGCCTGTTGATGAATACGGAAACACTCGATAGTCTGGTGCATTCCTATGCAAGTATTGATGATGCCAGGCGGCATACGGAAAAGACGCGCCGCCTGTATGTGACGGAATTCTGCAGGGCGATGATGCGCTGCGTGAACGGTATGTCGGCAGAGGAATCCTTCGATAAGTTTGCGGAGGGAATGACGCAGTTCTACCTGAGCCGCAGGCGGGGTGCGCGCCATGCTCCCCTCTGGATGAAACGAACACCGGAGGATACCTTCCTGGCAGCAAAGAATCTGGCCTACATCAAGACAAGCCGTCCGAATCAGCAGGATGACCCGCACCTGAAGGAAATTTACCGCAGCATGGTCTCGGCCCGCGCCTGTGGTGAATCTCTGCTGGAACTGCTGCCCCATAGTGAGGACTTCCAGACCTTGCTTTCCATGGGATTCAAGCCGGAGGATGCCTATGTCCATCTGCTGCATCGGGAATTCAAGGACCATGTGGATTCCGATATCTGGAATCCGGCCCAGCTGACCCGGACGAAGGCGAATTTGTCCGACAACATGCAGCGCCTTGCCTCCAGCCGGAAGTATTACGATGATTACCTGGCGCTCAGCGGTTACTCGATGGAATCCACCCCCGATGGCAAGGGCGGTAAGCTGTGCCGTATCAAATGTCCGGATGGCCGCTATTCTCCCTGGATGAAGGGCTCCGGCTATGTGGTCAACACCCTTGTGGGTAATGTGCAGACTTCATTCCTGCCCATGGGACGGGATATGCTCATGACCTACATGAATGATTCGTACAGAAATGATTTTAATAATAAGCGAGTCTTTGAACGGCGGCACATGTTCCCCTTGTCGATGAAGCGTTTCATTGGCTTTGACCACCTGGGCAACACGGCCGCGCGAGACCTGTGCGCCCTCTGGCTGGGGGATTCCACTCAGTATGGTGTGGGGCTGGAGTTTTCCCTGCATGATGAGCATTGGAAACGCTACAAGGGGAAGCGTGTCAACCTCATCACAAAGGAAATCGAGCCGGAATCCGGCATGTTCCTGGTGCGGCATGGCCGGGTGATTACGCCGATGGATTTAATCAAAATCCGTTTCTCGACCTATTGGAACCGCCTGCTGCTTTCCGGCTGGGTATCGCCGGAGGATGTGGGGCAGGCGCTGGTGGAAAGCAATATGGCTTCTTCTTCCACGGTGGAAAGCATTATCAGCGAAGGCCGTGACCGCAAGGCTGACCTGTCGCGTCTTCCCGGACCGGAGCGCCGCAAGTTCCTCAAGAAGCACAAGGGAAGCATCCTTCCCGGTGACCGCGCGGGAATGTCCCGTAAGCTGGCTCAGCGTATGTCTGAGCTCAATCTCGTGTACATGCTGGCCAATCTGCAGGAAGCCCCCTTGCCTAATACGGTGAAGCAATGGTTCCTGACCACGCCTTTCAGCGAGTTTGAAGAACCCCATAGCCGTACCCAGCTGCGTCATGAAATGGCTATGCATTCGAATCGCGCGGCAGCCAATGAGGTGAAGAATCTGATTGGGCGTGTGGCGAAGCTTCGCGAGGCGCTCAAGAAAGGCCAGAGGCCTGCTCTGGAGTCGCGCCTGCGCCTTGCCTATGAACCGGATGACTCCCGCCGCTATGAGCAGGGCTGGTGCTTTTCGATGGGCGGGGCGGGGGCATTTCGTGCTGCCGGGCAGTCGTTCTGGAATATGCTGGAAGACCCGGTACGCGGGTGGAAGCTCCTGCCGGAGGAGCAGCGCCAGAAGCTGGAATCCGAGCTTCAGGATGTCTGCGGTGAGCGCCCGGTGGAGCAGGCTATGCAGGAACTCTCGGAGGTACTCAGGCAGTATCCGTCCCTGCATGGCTATGGGGTGGAATCGCGCGGCGGCTCCGATGTCTGCCGCATGGTGCTTGACCCGATTAAGCTGGAGAACCCGACGGAGCCGGTCTTTGTCAAGAGCAAGGACGCGCGCTACGCGACTCCTTTGCTGACCAGCAAGGGCTTCACCGTGGAGAAAGTCGCCACCCTGCCGGAGGAATGGAGCCGCGATACCCGCATTCTGCCTGCCATACGCCTGCTGACCGAACTGCGCCGCCAGGTGACGGATATTCCCTTTGCCGATGACCAGGGCGTCTGGTGGAAAAAGCACCGCATTGGTGGTGCGGAGGGGCTGCGCCCCCGTGGCCTGGATGCCACCTGGAAGCCGGAAACGGGCATGCAGACCATGCTGGATGTCTACCACCGCCTGGCCGAGGCAGGCCAGGCGAATGGAGAAAAGGGCGAACTGAATGTCTGCGGGGTCTCGCTGGGTGGTATCCAGCCAGGTGAGATTGACACTCGGAAACTGAAGCATATCACGGTGTACCGTTGCTTTGAATTCCCGGAACACATGGTGCGTCTGATGCCGGGCGAGGCCGATGCCGACAACCCGTTGCAGCGCGCTCCCTACGTGCTGCACAGCGCCGACGGCGTACCGTTGCTGCCCACGCGTATGGCTCTCCACCAGGATGAGTATCTGCTGGCGCTAGCGCCGCTACGCTCCTTCAACGGCAGCCGGATGTGTTCGTACGACTACGATACCAACAGAAAGAAACGCCACAAACAGGTGGATTCATGCCTGTATGAACTGGTGCATCAGCGCACGAAGAACAGAGAGGTGTGGGAAGAAGGCGCGGTGGACCGTATCAATAATCTGGAGCTGTTTATGCAGTTGTTCCAGGATAGTCGCCTGCCGTATTTCCTGGCAGGGCGTCACCCGGAGACGCTTACCCGCGGTGAAGCTCTGACCTGCGAGCTGGCCCGCCTCACGCTCATGGCTGAACTGGGTGTCAAGCGTCAGGAACACGAGGATAAACTCATCAGCTTCTGCCGGGAGCTGCGGCAAAATCCGGACGATGTCAAACTCATCAAATACGTGCTGGACCGCGTTGTCTCGCCCGACCCCAACCACTATCGGGAGGAAGAACTGACCCATCCTGAAGGAATCGAAGAATAAGACGATACATGAATATGCTCAATACATTGGATGAAAGTATCCGGAGCCGGCTGGCGGACCCGCTCTGGAGGCTTTCGAACCTGTACTGGATCGAGAACAAGGCTGGTCGCATGCAGCGGTTCACACCCAATGCCGCCCAGCTGCGTCTGCATCACAACCTCTGGCACCGCAATGCCGTTCTGAAGGCCCGTCAGCTGGGTATATCCACCTATGTGGCGATGCTGATGCTTGACCATTGCCTGTTTACGCCTAATTTTCATGCCGGCATCATCGATAAGACCTTGCCGGATGCCGAGCAGAAGCTGGAAAAAATCCGCTTTGCATGGGAACATCTGGATTACCTGCCGCCGCATGCCGATGCACGGGCGCGTGCCCTGGCCTGCGTGGGCTGCCTGCTCAAACAGCAGAGCGGTGTTGCCAAGAAAGGAGGATGGCACCCGGCGGCCGATGCCCGCGGCCGCCTGGCTTTTGCCAACGGAAGCGATATCCGCCTGGGTACTACCCTGCGCGGCGGTACGCTGCAGCTGCTGCATGTGAGTGAGTTGGCTCATGTTTCGGTTCATGCGCCCTGGCGGGCGCGGGAAATCCGCACCGGTGCCATCAACACCGTTCCGGCAGAGGGTACCATTATCCTCGAAAGTACCCATGAAGGTGGCCGCTATGGCGTGAATTACGAATTGACCTCGCAGGCCATGGAAAATGCCGCCAAGGAAGAACTCTCGCCGCTGGATTTCCGCTTCTTCTTCATGAGCTGGTTTGACAACCCCGACTACGCTCTGCCCGGCCGGGCAGGGTGGTCAGATGCCCAGGCTGCTTATTTCGAGAAGCTGGAACAACAGTGCGGGGTGCAGCTCAGCCATGCCCAGAAACTCTGGTATGCCCGCATGGAACGAACCATGGGGGCGGCTATGCGGCAGGAATATCCCTCCTCCCCCGATGAAGCCTTTGCCACAGGTGACGACGGCGCCATTTATGGCGCGCAGATTGCCCGCCTGAGGGAAAAAGGCCGCATCGGCAGCGAATTCGCCTGCAATCCGCAGGAGCCGCTCTACACAGCATGGGATTTGGGACTGAGCGACCACACAGCCATCTGGCTGGTGCAGAATTACGGAGGCAATGTCTACTGGCTGAACCACTATGCGGCCAACCAGTTGCCTCTGGAACACTTTGCCGGAAAAATCCGCGAGTGGGAAAGCCGCTACGGACACATTGCCGCACATTTTCTGCCGCACGATGCCGCCCACCGCGACCCGCACGGGCGTTCCTATGTGGAAAGCCTGGCCGATGAAGGTATCCACGCGGTGCGGGTCGTACCCCGCACGCCGGATATCTGGCGGGGAATCAATTCCCTGCGCGGTATTCTGGCTCACAGCTGGTTCCACCGTGACACGCTGCAGCAGCGGGTCAATCTGCGTGGTGAGAAAGAGCCATCGGGGCTGAACTGCCTGGAAATGTACCGCACAGCACCTGTTTCTGCCGGCGGTGCCTACCGGGAAACCCCGGTGCATGATGCCAGCTCTCACTCGGCCGATGCCGCCCGCATGTTTGCTGAAGCCCTGGCACATGGCATGGTGTACCCGGTCCAATGGAGGCACAGCGCCCGTCGTGCCCGCATGTGATATGACAATTCCCTATGAATACAAACAATGAACAACACCACTGGCTGACTGGTCTGCTGACCGGTTGGGGTATCAAGGAGTCCTGGGCCAAGCTCATCGCCGGCGCCATCATCGGTGCCTGCGCTGCCGCAGGTCTGCTTTGAATCAAAACCAGCATCCCCACCTGTGCCTCAGCACAGGTGGGGATAAAATGATTTACGATGCTCCCTTAGTGCGGCTCCACCAGGCTGGGGTCAGACATCAGCACCACCTCGGCGCGGGAAACCCGCCCGGCTGCCGTGAAATCGAAACGCAGGGCGTGGGTATATTCCAGCGTATTTTTCGGGTGGTCAAAGTAGAAGTAGACAAAGGACTCTTCGCTGCCCTCCCCATGAAGCGTCAGGTGCATGGCTCCGAAATCACGTTCCACCTGGGCCTTGTCAGATGCTTGCAACTGCATATCGTGGGCGGCGGCCACGGCGGCGTGCCAGCGGCGGTCATCGCGCCCATTGATGCAGTAGCCGATGCGGCCCTCGCCGCAATCATCATTGAAATAAGGCTTTGAAACCGGGCGCAGCAGCGAGCAGGAAGCCAGCAGGAGAGGCAGAATTAAATAGAGTGTTTTCATGATTCGGGTATAGTAGAGGGTGATTCGTCAGCGGCGCGTTCGCGCCAGTACCGGGCCGTTTCCGCATTCCTGGCAACTCCCAGTCCGTATTCAAAACATCTGGACAGAGCCAGCAGGGCTTCGGTCCGCCCCTGTTCAGCTGCCTGCAGATACCAGTAGACCGCCTGCTGCCAGTTCTGCGGCACGCCAAGTCCCTGGGCATAGCAATGCCCCAGCGCACACTGCGCGGCATCATTCTGCTGCTCGGTGGCCGCTCTTCTGTACCAGTAAAGCGCCTGAGCCATATCCACTGGCACGCCATGCCCCAGTTCGCAGGCACGGCCCAGGTAATACTGCGCCAGGTCATCGCCGCTTTCGGCCGCCTTGCGGAACCAGGCGGCAGACTGCCCGGCATCGGCCGTCACGCCTTCGCCTTGCAGATAGCACCAGCCCAGGTTGAACAAGGCATCCACAAAATTCTGCTCTGCCGCCCGGTGGTACCACGCCACCGCTTCCTGCAAGTTCATTTCCACACCTTCCCCCGTGGCATAGCACACCCCCAGCGCGCATTGCGCGGCGGCATGGTTGCAAAGGGCTGCTTCCCTGAACCAATGCGCCGCCTGTGAGGCCTGTTGGTCATTCTGGTGGCAGGCCAGCCCGGCCTGGTATGCGGCGCGCGCGTAATAAAAATCAGCCAGGGCAGGGTTCTGGACACGAGCCTTGCCGTACCAGCAGGCCGCCTGCGCCCAGTCCTGCGGCATGTGCAGACCATTTTCGCAGGCTACCCCCAGCAGAAAGCAGGCGTTGGCTCGTGTATCGGCCATGCGGCGCAACTGTTCCGTTCCCTGGGGCTTCATGTGCTGCAGCAGTGCCAGCGCAAAGGCGTAGTTCATGGGAACATCGGCCAGCTTGCCGATGGAGTCCGGCTGTACCCTGGCAACATGAATGAGATGCCGGAGAACCGCCTCATTTCCGGTTGCCAGCCTGGCCAGCGCATTCAGCGCGCCTGCATCCTGGATCAGCAGTTGCAAAAGCGTATCGGCCGCCAGCTGCTGCCGGGGGGCGCGCTCCACCAGCTCCAGCAAGGCGGCAGAATCAGCCCCGCCCGCAGCCTGTCTGGCCAGGGCGGCCGGGCTGGGACTCAGCGCATGCCAGCCGCCGACAATGCCCAGCGGCACAAGCAACACGAGCAGCATCACCTGCAGCCCTGCCTGCAAGGCGCGTCTGGTGAGGGGGATTCTGCTGAAAATTCTGCGGTGCATGCCGTTGTACTGCCTGCCATTCTAACGCGGGAATCCATGGGCGGCAAGCAAAAAATCCCACCGTTTCGGGCAACATGGCGAAAATGGATGAAATCAGTTGCCTTTTTGTAGAAATCGTGTATACTTGCCGCGCCATGCTGACCATCAAGAAACTCACCAAAGCACACGCCGGCCGCACGCTCTTCTTCGAGACTGAGCTTGTTGTCAACTGGGGCGAGCGCATTGCGCTGGTAGGCCCGAATGGTGCGGGTAAATCCACCCTTTTCCGCATGATTCGCGGAGACGATACTCCGGATGAAGGGCAGATTGTGATGGATGATTACGCCGTTGTAGGCTACCTGCAGCAGGAAGCCGGTGACCCCACCGACCGTACTGTGCTGGAAATCGCCATGAGTACCACCCCGGAAATGGGTGAGGCCATCCGCATTCTGCGCGAGTGCGAAGCGAAAGGCGACAACTCCAGCGATGAGTACGCCGCCGCTATGGATACCTTCATTTCTCACGATGGTTATCAGATTGAACCCAAGGCCAAGAAAATTCTGAAGGGGCTGGCATTCAAGGACGAGGATTTTCACCGCCCGGCGCGCGAGATGAGCGGCGGCTGGGTCATGCGTGCCCATATGGCGCAGTTGTTGGTGGCAGAGCCGGATCTGCTCATGCTGGACGAACCGACAAACCACCTGGATTTGATGAGTCTGCTGTGGTTCCAGCGTTATCTTATGAATTATCCGGGGGCTATCTTCATGATTTCGCACGATCGCGATTTCATGGATTCGCTGGTCGAAACCGTTTACGATATTGAAAATGGTGAACTGGTACGCTACACGGGTAATTACAGCCAGTTTCTGGAACTCAAGGAGCAGCGCTATGAACAGGTGCTGGCCGCCTGGCGCAACCAGCAGCGCGAGATTGCCCATATCGAATCATTCATTGAGCGCTTCCGTTCGGTAGCCTCCAAAGCCTCGCAGGTGCAGAGCCGCATCAAGCAGTTGGAAAAAATGCGCCGCATTGAAAAACCCCGGCAGAGCCGCCGCGTGTTCAAGTTCATCTTCCCTCAGCCGCCGCGCAGCATGCAGAAAGTGCTGGAACTGGAGAAAGTGGGGCAGAGCTACGGCAGCAAGCGCATCTACAAGAACCTGGATCTGCTCATTGAGCGCGGCGACCGCATCGTGCTGGTCGGGCCGAATGGTGCGGGTAAATCCACCCTGCTCAAGATTCTTGCCGGTGTCATCCCGATTGACGAGGGGCAGCGAGTGCTGGGAACGACCACCCGCATCGGGTATTTCTCCCAGATGCGTTCAGAAAACCTCACGCCTAATTTCACCGTGCTGGAAGAAATCATGAAGGCAGACCCCGAACTTCGCGAGGAAGAAGCCCGCGCGGTGCTGGGGTCTTTCATGTTCCGCAAGCTGGATTGCGAGAAACGTGTGGAAGTGCTTTCCGGTGGTGAGAAATCACGCCTCAGCCTGGTGAAGTTCCTGGTGAACCCTCCCAACCTGCTGCTGATGGATGAACCCACCACCCACCTGGATTTGATGAGCGTGGAAGCTCTTTCCCAGGCGCTGAAACGCTACGAGGGAACACTCGTCTTCATTTCGCACGATGTGCATTTCATCCGCTCTCTGGCTGAAAAGACGCTGCATATTGCCCATGGTACGGTCACGCCCTATGCCGGTGGCTATGATTACTACCTGGAGAAATCCGGCCTGCTGGATAATCCGGATGCGATGAACCAGTAAAATCTGCACGATTTACCTACGAAAAAGCCTGAGAGTGTTCTCTCAGGCTTTTCTTGTGAATGGAATGAGCCTTTACCAGCATTCCAGGTCATCGGCAATATCCGGCATCTTGTCCTTGGTGAACACCGGGTCAGTAATGCCGGCGCGCTTCTGGGCGCGGTAGTCTTCCAGCAGTCGGAAAGCATACTTACCCAGCAGCACAATGGCAATCAGGTTGCAGATGGTCATGAGGCCCATGAAAAGGTCTGCCAGATTCCACACCGTGCTCAGGCTGGCCACGGAACCGAACAGTACCATGCCCGCCACGATGAGGCGGTAGGTGGTGAGTACCCAGGACTTTTTGCTGAGGTACTGCACGTTGGCCTCGCCGTAATAGTAGTTGCCCAGCACGCTGCTGTAGGCAAAGAAGAAGATGGCGATGGCTACGGCAATGTTGCCCCAGGGTCCGATCTGCTGGCTGAGGGCCGCCTGGGTCAGCTTGATGCCGCTTACATCGCTTCCGGCGGGAATACCGCCAACCAGGATGATGAAGGCGGTGCAGGAGCAGATGATGAGGGTGTCGCTGAACACGCTGATGGCCTGTACCTTGCCCTGTTTCACCGGGTGGGATACATCGGCCGTTGCTGCCACGTTGGGGGCGGAACCCATGCCAGCCTCGTTGCTGTACAGGCCGCGGCGGATGCCTTGCTGGATAGCCGCACCCAGACCACCGGCAAGCCCCTGTTCCCAGCCGAAGGCGTGGGAGATGATGAGGTTGAGTACATGGGGGATTTCGGTGATGTTGAGAAGGATGACCCCCAGCGCCAGGGCAATGTAGCCCAGGGCCATGAAGGGAACGATGATGCTGCTCACCTTGGCAATACTCTGGATGCCGCCGAAGATGATGACCACAGTGAGGAGGGTGAGGACAGTACCCATGTAGGAAGGCTGAATGGCAAAGGCTTCCTCGAAAGCCTGGCAGATGGTGTTGCTCTGCAGGGAGTTGAAGGCAAATCCAAAGGTGAGGATAAGCAGGATAGAGAAGATGGTGCCCATCCAGGGCTTCTTAAGACCCTTGCTCATGTAGTAGGCCGGGCCGCCGATGAAGGAGGATTCGCCCTTGATTTTGTACAGCTGGGCCAGGGTGGATTCCACAAAGGCGCTGCTGGCACCCAGGAAGGCGATGAGCCACATCCAGAACACAGCACCGGGGCCGCCCAGGGCAATGGCCACGGCCACGCCGGCCAGGTTGCCCGTGCCCACGCGGCTGGCAATGGAAATGGCAAAGGCCTGGAAAGAGGAGATGCGCTCGACTCCCTCCTCCCGTTCTTCGTGCGTGCAGTTGCGGAACATGACCGGAAGATCGCGCAGCATGGTCAGCTGCACAAATTTGCAGCGCAGCGTGAACCAGATGGCGCAGCCAATCAGCATGGCCACCAGCACATAGGTCCACAGAATGCCGTTTGCCCAGTCAACAAATTGTGTAAGATATTCCATAAGAGAGTTAATAAGCCGCGGTGACTATACCAGAAAAAATTTGAAAATCAAGCATTTAATGTTGCTTTGCCTGTTTGGTGGGATTGCTATCGGATTGACAGGATAACATCTTTATGTTATCTTGGGGTGTCAACTTTTTGAAACAGAAACAGGAACTCTATATGAAAAAACTCCTTATCCTGCTTACTGCTGCAGCTGCTTTGCTTGTTCAGCCGGGGCTTGCTGATGAACCTACTGCTACCGTCCAGACCGTGGAATGCGTGGCCGCCGAAACAGCTGCAACACCTGCAGCAGAGGTGTCTGCCGTGAGCGAAACTCCCGCTACTGAAGCTGCTGCCGATGCACCCGCTGTCGAAAAGAAATCGGTCTTCTGCGGTACGTTCTGGGCGCTGGCTCCGGCCTTGTTTGCCATTGTGCTGGCCCTTATTTCCAAGGAGGTGTATTCCTCTCTCTTTGCGGGTGTGGTTCTGGGTGCGTGCTTTGTGTGCGATTTCTCTGCCTTGGACACGGTGGACTTCGTGGTGAACCAGGGGCTTATCAGTGCGCTGAAGGATACCAGCGGTGTGTTCATCTTCCTGGTGGTGCTGGGTGCATTCGTCTGCATGATTAACAAGACCGGAGCGGCCCTCGCCTTTGGTGAATGGGCTCAGAAGAATATCAAATCCCGCATTGGAAGTCAGCTGGCTACCTTTGTGCTGGGTATCATCATTTTCATCGACGACTACTTCAACTGCCTGGCTGTGGGCAGCGTCATGCGACCGGTGACGGACGCAAAGCGCGTTTCCCGAGCCAAGCTGGCGTACATTATTGACTCCACGGCGGCACCCGTGTGCATGATTGCCCCCATTTCCAGCTGGGCGGCGGCTGTTTCCCAGTATTCCGAGGGCACGGGGTACAATGGTCTGGAGCTGTTCATCCAGGCTATCCCCTACAACTTCTATTCGCTGCTGGCGCTCTGCTTTGTGGTGATGATTATTTTCTCCCGCTTCGATTTCGGGCCCATGGTGCGTTACGAGCGCAATGCCATCAAACATGGCGACCTGCACACTGTCTGTGCCGAAATGGAATCCCGCGAACCCCAGGACAAGACCCCGCGCCGCGGCAAACTGGCAGACCTGATTGTGCCGGTTCTGCTGCTGATTGGTATTGAAACTTTTGCTCTCGTGTATGTGGGCGGTATTCTGGAGGGTAAGTCCTTTGTGGATGCCATCAGCGCTACTGATGCCACCGTGGCTCTGCCCTGGGGTGCGCTCATTGCCATGGCGGTGGTGGTTGTGTTTTACATGCTGCGTGGCTGCATCAGCTTCCGCGCCGCCATGCGCTGCATCCCAGAGGGCTTTGTGGCCATGGTGCCCGCCATTCTCATCCTGACTCTGGCTACTTCGCTGAAAAATGTGACCACGGCTCTGGAAGCCCGCGAATTCATCGCCATGCTGGTGCAGAACTCCGCTTCCGGCCTGCTGAACTTCCTCCCGGCGGTTATCTTTGTGGTGGCGGGTCTGCTGGCGTTCTCCACAGGTACATCCTGGGCTACTTTCGGTATCCTCATCCCCATTGTGGTGGCGACCTTCGACCCCACCAGCCCGCTCATGTACATCGGCATGTCTGCCTGTCTGGCTGGTGCTGTGGCTGGTGACCATTGTTCTCCGATTTCTGATACCACCATCATGTCCAGCGCCGGTGCCCAGTGCGACCACCTGAGCCATGTTTCTACCCAGCTGCCGTATGTGATTACGGTGTCGTCTGTCTCCTTTGTGGGCTTCCTGCTGGCGGGTTTCATCCAAAACTGGTTCATCGTGTTCCCTGTTGTGCTGGTGGGCCTCTGGCTGGTGCTGTGCGTGCTGAAGAAACGCTATGCGAAGCTGCATCCTGAAGAGGATTAACTTTCCAGAGCGGCGCTCTCAATCAAAAATCCCCTGCCTGGTTCGGAACCGGGCAGGGGTTTTTCTTGGGAAAGAGCGTGGCTTGTTTACTTGTATGCGTTCATGGCGGCTACGAGCAACAGGGCAACGGTAAAGCACAGAACCAAGATGAGGCCGAAGTAGGTGAGAGCGGCCAGCAGGGCTGGCTTTCGCTCAATCTTGAGTCGGGAACGCCCGCAATGGTAGGTGAGCATGATGGCCGCTATCAGATCGCAGCCGGCGGGAATGTAGGCCGGCAGGAGCATGGTCAGCGCGGTGATGAGGGCTGATCCGCCCGCTGCAATGGAGGCCGATTGCAGCATGGCTGCCTTGGTGCATTGTTTGCGCGCGAAAATGGCGTAGGCTGCGTAGATAATCCCCAGGTTGACGAGTACGCCGATGAGGAAACCGATGGTGGCAGGAATTTGGCTCATGGTCAGAGGTAGAGTTCAGGTTGGTTGGCGTCAGAGGCAAGGGGGGCAAGGCGTGCATCGAAGGCAGCCTGGGCGGGAGGGGGAAGAATGCGGGCTCTGCGCGGGCAGATGGCCACGCAACGCATGCAGAGAATACATCTGGAGGCATCGGTGCTGCGCGGGTCTTGCAGCGGAATGGCGCCGGTGGGGCATTTGCGGGCGCACATGCCGCAACCGCCGCAGGCGTCTGTCACCATGGGGGTGACGGGCATCTGGGGCAGGGGCTTGTAGTCGCCCTGACCGGGGAGACTGATGCAGGCCGGGTTGGCTTCCGCCAGCTTCTGCGCGATGCCGGCTCCGAACTGAACGCAGAGGGCGAGGTCGGCCGTATCCGGCCTGCCGGAGGCTACGCTGCGCGAAATGCTGTGTTCGGCAATGAATGCAGCCGCTGCGATGACCTTGCAGCCGCTGGCGGTGAGGCAGTCGGCCAGCTCGCGCAGGGCATCTTCATAGGCGCGGTTGCCGTAAACCACCACCGCAATAGCCGGATTGCCTCTGCCTTGCAGCGCGCGCAGCCGTTGGGCAGCTATGGCGGGAAT
>CALCHQ010000072.1 GCA_937901085.1 uncultured Verrucomicrobiales bacterium
TGCTGGCAAATGTAGCCCAGTGCGCCAACCGCATTCCGCTCACGGAAGAGAAGTTCCTGGCCAGTCTGCCCATTTTCCACAGTTTCGGTCTTACCGTGACCATGATGCTGCCGCTTCTTACCGGCTACAGCTTCTGCGCCTACCCGAACCCCACGGATGCCCGCAGCCTGTGCGACCTGTGCAAGCGCTACGGTCTTACCGTGGTCTGCGCTACACCCACCTTTGCCCGCGCCATGATGCGCCGCGCCGACAAGGACACCTTTGCCGCCGTGAACTACTTCATCGTGGGTGCCGAGAAGCTGCAGCCCGACCTGGAACGCGAGTTCAAGGAACGCACCGGCGTGACCCTGCTGGAAGGCTACGGTCTCACGGAGGCTGCACCTGTGTGCGCAGTGAATATGCCGAACGCAGAGATGATTCCCGGCTCCGCTTTCTATGTGCCGGGTCACCTCCCCCGCACCATCGGTACCCCGCTGCCCGGTATTGCCGTGCGCATCACCGATGTGGATGACGACACCAAGGAACTCCCGCTTACCGAGCAGGGTATGATCTGGATTAAGGGTGCTAATGTCTTTACCGGCTATGTGGGCAAGTCTGAGCTGAATCCCACTCTGTTCAAGGATGGCTGGTTCAAGACCGGCGATATCGGAAAGATGGACCTCAACGGCTTCATCACCCTGGGTGGCCGCCTTTCCCGCTTCTCCAAGATTGGTGGCGAAATGGTACCCCACGAAGGTGTGGAACAGGCTCTGTCCGATATTCTCAACATCGACCCCGCCGCTGAAGGTGGCGTGCAGATTGCCATCACCGGTGTGACCGACCCGCAGAAGGGTGAGGCCATTGTGCTTCTCTCCGCTCTGGAGGAACACCAGCGCAATTCCGAAGAAAAGGAAATTCTGCAGAATATCCGTACGGCTCTGTCCGAACGCCAGATGCCCACGCTCTGGGCTCCGAAGTATATCGTGCCTGTGGAAGCTATTCCGATTCTGCCCACCGGCAAGCTCGATCTTCGCAACTGCAAGTTGCTCGCTGAAGAAGCTCTCGCTTCTCTGCTGTAAGTAAACGAAGCCCCCAGGCAGCAATGCCTGGGGGCTTTTTTTATTCCTCCCCCCCTGCCCGACCGCAGGCAGAAGAAAAAACTTACAACTTCGCATAATATTTTTGAACACTCCTGCTAT
>CALCHQ010000073.1 GCA_937901085.1 uncultured Verrucomicrobiales bacterium
CGTGGGTGCAGCTGGCGCAGGAGACTCTGCAGCCGGTGCTGCTGGCGCATTCGGATGTGCACGTGCTCACCCGTGCGCTGCATGAGGCCGCAGATTATGGGGCAGGGCTTCGCACCTTTGATTTTATCTGCCCGGACGGCATGCCCATCGTGTGGCTCATGCGCCGCAAGGGAGCGGCTGCCAACCGCCTGTATGGCCCGGATGTGATGGAGACCATGTGGGATATGGGGCGCGCTGCCGGTCTGAAACATTTTCTGCTGGGCGGCAGCGAGGAAGCCATTGCCCGCCTGAAGGAGAACCTGGGCAAGCGCTATCCCGGTGCCGAGGTGGCCGGGCATTACTGCCCGCCCATGCCGCCGTGGCCCGAGGGCGAGGATGAACGCATGCTGGCCGCCATCCGTGAGAGCGGGGCGCATTGCGTGTGGGTCGGGCTGGGCTGCCCACGCCAGGAACGCTGGCTTTTCGAGCACAAGGAGCAATTACCCCCGGCCTTGTATTTCGGTGTGGGCGCAGCATTCAACTTCCATGCGGGCCTGGTGCAGCAGGCACCGGCCTGGGTGCGTTCGCACGGGCTGGAGTGGCTCTACCGTCTCTGCAAGGAACCGCGCCGCCTGTTCAAGCGCTATCTGGTGCACAATACCCGCTTTATCTGGTATTGCCTGACTCGCAAGGTATAACCCATTATTTGCGCGGTGTTACCAGGATGCGCTTACCCTTTTCGTAAATGCTGCAAGGGATGGCCGCCACGCCGTAAATGACCGGCACAACCGTGTTGGCAAGCAGGGTGCCGGGAACATCGACCAGCACAAACGAAGCCCCGGCCAGCGGGTAGGCATACCAGGCGTGTTTGTTGGCACGCGCCGGGGTGACGGGTATGATGAAGCCGTTGCGCGTGTTGCACAGGTGGCTGCCCACCTGCTGGTGTTCGCTGGTAACCATATTGCGGCGGAGCGGCCGGGCATATTTCGGCAGCTCGCTTTGCCAGCCGTATTGCAGATGCGTGGTCACGGGGTTGCAGTTCAGGGAATCAATGGTGTAGCCCGTAATCTGGCGGTGCTGGCGCAGCGCGGTTGCGCCCTTGGGAATCTGTTTGCCGGGTATGAGCCCGAAGGAATCATCCTCGATGATATCTGCCGGGCCCAGTTCGCGGTAAACCGGCCGCTGCGGAGCCCCCTTGATGGGGTAATACTGCCCGCTGCTGAAATCGTTCACGATGTAATTGCTGATTTTATCGCGCCCGGTGCGGCGCACGGTGGTGAGCACGCCTTCCAGATACAGCTTGCCGTGGTGGCGGGAAATGGTGAGATTTTCCTGGTCGGGGATGATGACCGCCTGGCATTGCTGGCCGCGGTCTGCCACGGCCCGGTGCGTGTTCACAAAGACACAGCTGTTCAGCACCCATGCACTGGTAGCCAGTAGCAGTAATGTGAAAAATTTACCCATGCCACACACTATAACAAGATACTCATGCACTTGCAAGCATAAATCGCTCCGGGAGCCCGCCCGGGGCTTGCGACTTGCTGCTGCCGGGCGAAATTGACGCAATGCACACTTGCGCGCGCGCGTTGGGGTGGTAGAATGAACGGCGTGAAGTTGCTGTCGTTTCTGAGCCTGAGTTTTGCCGCCCTGCTTCTGGTGGGGTGCGGGGATTCCCGCAGCTCTTCTCAAAAGGCGGCCGCGCAGGGCATTCTCATCGTCGGCAACAACCAGGAACCGCTGAGCCTGGACCCGCACAAGGCCACCGCCGTGGCAGACGGCAAGATAATCGCCACCCTGCTGGA
>CALCHQ010000074.1 GCA_937901085.1 uncultured Verrucomicrobiales bacterium
TTCTGAGCTGATGCAGATTCGCAATCGCGAGGAGGCAGAGGCCGCCGCTGCAGCAGCTGCCGCCGCCGCTGCTCCCGCAGTGACCACGGACTCTGTGCAGGAACCCGCTCCTGCCGAATCGGTTGAGCCTATGCCGCTGCCGGTGGTGGAGCCTGTTGAGGCAACAGGTGTGCAGACCATGGAAATCCCCCAGTCTCCGGAGCCTGTTTCCCAGCCTCAGCCCGTGGTACAGCCCGAGCCGGCTCCTGCAGAACAGCCTGCATTGACTCCCGAAAACTTCATCATTTACTAATCCATGGCTAAAAAGGAATCCAAAGGAAAAGTATACCTCATCGGCGCAGGCCCCGGCGACCCCGGATTGATGACGCTGAAAGGTCGCGAGCTCATCGGCCAGGCAGATTGTCTGGTGTATGATGCTCTGGCAGCACCCGCCATGCTCGGTTGGCTCAAGCCCGGCTGCGAAAAGGTTTTTGTGGGAAAACGCGCCGGTAATCATGCCATGCCGCAGGGGGATATCAACCAGCTGCTGGTGGAATGCGCTTCCCGGTATGCCTGCACGGTGCGCCTTAAAGGAGGTGACCCCTATGTATTCGGGCGGGGCGGTGAAGAAGCTCAGGCTCTGTATGCTGCCGGTGTGCCCTTTGAGGTGGTGCCTGGTGTGAGCTCTGCCATTGCTGGCCCTGCCAGCGCCGGTATTCCTGTGACTCACCGGGATTGCTGCACTCAGTTTACTGTCTTTACCGGGCACGAAGGCGCCCACAAGGCGGAATCCACGCTGGATATTGAAGGAATAGCCGCTGCCAGTGGCACCAAGGTGATGCTGATGGGAATGAGCCGTCTGCGCGAAACCATGGCTGCGCTGGTGCAGGCCGGGCAGGGGGCTGATGTTCCCGCCGCTGCGATTCAGTGGGCTGCTACCGGCCGGCAGAAAAGTGTGACGGCCACGGTTGCCACCCTGGCGGATGCTGTTGAGAAGGCCGGGTTGGGCGCTCCTGCCGTGGTGGTGATTGGTGATGTAGTGACCCTGGCGCCGCAGCTGGACTGGCGCTCCCGCCTCCCGCTTTGCGGCCGCCGCATTGTGGTGACCCGCACGCGCGAACAGGCCAGCGACCTGAGTTCTCAGCTGGAGCAGCTGGGCGCAGATGTGATGGAGCTGCCCACCATCCGTATTGCTGACCCGACCGACCGCCGCGATTTTGCCGAGGCTGTGGTGGATGCACCGCACTATGACTGGTTGATTTTCTCCAGCCCCAACGGGGTGAATCGCTTCTTCAAGGCCTTCTTTGCAGTGTACGAGGATATCCGCGAGATTGGCGGTGCCCGCATTGCTGCTGTGGGCCCGGGTACTGCCGCTGCGCTCAAACAATATGGCCTGATGGTGGATGTGATGCCGAAGAAAGCCGTGGCCGAGGAGCTTATTGCGGAATTTGACCGCAAGGGCGATGAGTTCGGTGGTGTTGCCAACGTGACTATGCTCTGGGTGCATGGTGAGCAGGCTCGCCGTGTTATCTACGATGAGTTGATGAAACGCCAGGCTATTGTGGATGAGTGCTTGGCATATTCCACCGTGCCTGAGACAGAGGATATCAC
>CALCHQ010000075.1 GCA_937901085.1 uncultured Verrucomicrobiales bacterium
TGCTGTGCGCCGTGCGCGGGCAAGGTAAGCGTGGAGGAATACCGGGCGCTGTTTACACAGAAGGCCATTGCTGCCGCCCGTGCTGCGCTGGATGTGTTCTCTGACCGCCGCCGCGAGAATCTGCTCGCTATCAGTGATTACCTGCTGAAGCGCGATTATTGATTTCCCCCGGAAAATCCTTTTTCCGCCGCCGGAGCCCAGGTTCCGGCGGCGATTTTATTTAAGAAAACTTGAAAAACAGGCTTGCGCCGGGGCAGTGGATTTGTTAGTATAACGAAGTTGACGCTCCCTGACTACCCTATACCGAGCCAACGAAAGCAGCTGCATTGTCTGCTTGTGCCGTGGTGTATTGTCGGGGTCTGGGTCAGCATATTACCAACAACCAACCCATATAACCCCTATGATACCCGAATTCGAGAATGAGAGCAGTGTGTTTTCCGTGTTTCGCCGCAACCTGCACCTGGCTACGCGCCGTCGCACCTGGAGTTTCAAGCGCAACGCGCGGCTGAATGAACTGCTGCCGCAGAAGCCTGTGCGCCGCAGCCACACCCTGTGGAGCTGTCTGCTGCCGGTGCTGGCAGCGATGCTGATGTGCAAAGCATGATTCGTGCTTGCCTGCCCGTCTGCTATCCGTTAGAATAGGAACACATGGCCGAGTTTCGCGAGATAGCAGATATGCAGGAGGTACTCAGAACCTACTTTGGTTTTGAGGAACTGCGCCCCGGGCAGGATGAGGTGGTGCAGGCTATTCTGGCAGGGCGTGATGCTATGGGTATCATGCCTACCGGTGGCGGTAAATCCTTGTGTTACCAATTGCCTTCTCTTCTGATGGAGGGGGTGGCCATTGTCATTTCTCCTTTGATTGCCCTGATGAAGAATCAGGTGGATGCCATGCGCCATTATGGTGAAGAAGATGGGGTAGCCCATTTCTTGAATTCCTCATTGAACAAGTCGGCCATTGATCAGGTGAAGTCCGATATCTTGAGCGGAAAGACCAAGCTGCTCTATGTGGCACCTGAATCGTTGACAAAGGAAGATAATGTGGAATTCTTGAAGAATGTGAAAATCTCCTTCTATGCCGTAGATGAAGCGCATTGTATCTCGGAATGGGGGCATGACTTCCGTCCGGAATACAGACGCATACGCAACATAATAGAGGAGATAGGCATAGCTCCTATCATAGCCCTTACCGCCACCGCACCACATTTCACCTAATGCAGCAACATTTGCATCATTTCCAGCCTTAACAGGAAGCTGTAATAAACCTCCTAACACCTCGCTGATGTTCATAACATCCCAACCGAGGTTTACCGCTTTAAAAATGACACCTTCGTCATTTACAGGTCCCGGTACACCAATACCTACGCCGATAACTTCCTCTTTCTGAATATTTTTCTCTTCCATTTTACCAAGAACTGCTGCTGCAATATCTGGTAAAATGTTACTTCCATTATTTTCCTTTCTGGTTGGAATCTCCCACTTTTCCAAAACAGTTCCTTCTGGGTCAAAAAGACCGATTTTCACTGTTGTACCACCAAGGTCAACACCAAAACAATACTTGCTCATCACTTAGTACTTCCTTTCTCATAGCCTCAAGTTATGCTTTGCACAACTTTTTCATTGAAAAACGTCTTGCATATGCGTTTTTCAATTTTTTACTCCTCATCCTCATCTCTTTTTTTGCTTAATGAATTCTGCACACGCTGATACAGCTCTTGCGCAGCATTATAGCCCATTTTCTTCTGTCTATGGTTAACTGCTGCCGATTCACAGATAACCGCAAGGTTACGTCCCGGTCTAATTGGAATATTATGACATACTACCTTATTACCAAGATATTCGGTATAACTTTCTTCAAGACCAAGTCTGTCATATTTCTTTTCCTTATCCCAATCTTCCAGTCGTATTACAAGATTAATATTGGTGGTATCCATTACACTGGAAACACCGTATAAGGTTTTAACATCCACAATACCAATACCACGAAGTTCAATAAAGTGTTTTGTAATATCTGGTGCTGTACCAATAATGGTTTCTTCACTATTACCATCTTCATCAGTAGCAACCACAGTTTTAGCATATCCTAAAGTATAAGAAGCAAAATCCCCATTTGGATAATATCTCTTTGTACTCTTAATAAAATCAATACCAGGTAAATTTAAATTTTTAATAGCTGTTATATCACTTATACTATTACCAGTTAAATCTTCATCTACATAGAAATCATGTAATAAAGCAGCTCTTGTTGTATCTTCTTTACTTTTTAATCTAAATAGTTTAGAGATT
>CALCHQ010000076.1 GCA_937901085.1 uncultured Verrucomicrobiales bacterium
GGAGCGGATTCCGGGCATGCCGGACGGTCTGCCGCCGTACCGAGAGGACCTGCCGCCCTTGCAGCAACCCGGCGGCCGTGATTTGGTGGATTACGCGCGTGTGCGGCAGTATAAACGCCATTGGTTCCGGCAGGCATGGAAACGCTTTGAGCAGGAGGAGGAGTTTGCGCCGCTGCGGGAGGAATTTGCTGCCTGGGTGCAGGGGCAGGGGCTCTGGCTGGAAGATTTCGGGTTCGGCACCATTGCCTGGTGGCTCTGGCCGGAGCAGAATACGGATGTGATTCGCCGCATTGTGAACGATGGTGCGGATTCGCGCGCGCAGAAGCGGTACCAGCAGTGGCTCCAGTGGCTGTGCGCCCGTGAGTGGGCACGCGTGCGCGCCTATGCAGATTCCCGCGGTGTGCTGCTCATGGGGGATGTTCCCATCGGCGTATCCGTGGCCAGTGCCGATGTATCTCTTCGATATGGAATGGAGCGGTGGCGCTCCTGCGGAGGGTAACTTTGCGGAGGACCCCTTTACTGCCAAGTGGGGGCAGAACTGGGGGATTCCTCTTTACCGCTGGGATGTGATGGAGCGCGATGGCTTTGCCTGGTGGCACCGCCGCATCCGCAAGCTGGCCGAGGTGTTTTCCATGTACCGCATCGACCACGTGCTGGGTTTTTACCGAATATACGCCTTCCCGTGGATGCCGGACCGCAACCCGGAGTTCCTGCCGCTGACTCCCGAGGAGGCAGCAGCGCGCTGCGGCGGGCGCAGGCCAGGGTTCCGCCCCCGTGGGGATTGGAATGAAAGCGACCGCCGGGCGAATCTGGAGCAGGGGGATTACCTGCTGCGCCAGTTGCTCAAAGCCGCCCCCGGTGTGCGGGTGGTGGGCGAGGACCTGGGCTGTGTGCCGGATTATGTGCGCCCGGATTTATCGTACCTGCGTATAGCCGGTTTCAAGATTCCCCACTGGGAGATTGATGACCACCAGCAGATTGTGCGCGGTGCCACCTATAACCCGTGCTCCTTTGCCACTTATGCCACGCATGATTTCCCGCCGCTGTGCAATGACTGGAATGAGTGGAACGATGCCGTGGTGGAGGCCATGGGGGCGCTGAGCGACCCGGCACTGCCGGC
>CALCHQ010000077.1 GCA_937901085.1 uncultured Verrucomicrobiales bacterium
GCGCAGGAAAAATCCTGCGCGCGGTTTTCTAGTCCTGATGGGGTGAATCAGGGTTATTTCACGGTAATGGTAATTTTGCCGCGCGTGTCCCGCTCCTTCTCGTTGTTGTCAAAGGTGACAAGGATGCGCGGGTTCTTCACTTCCTGGCTTGCCGTCACGTAGTAGCTGGCAGGGGACGTGAGGGTGAAGTCGCGGTCATCTACGCTGAGGGAGGTGTCTCCGTCCAGCAGTTCGACGCGTGTAACCCTGGCGTTGTTGCGGCCGCCGGTGGGTGTGAACCGCACGTTGTAAGTGGCCGCCGCGGCAATGGGCAGCTTGCCTTGCAGTTCGGTGGGAACGCCCTGCATGGGAAGCGTGTCGGGAGCCCAGCCGCGTACCAACTGCAGCCCGGAGGTCCAGTCGCGTATCACCACATCGGCTGAGCGTCCCAGAACAGAATCCGGGGCAAGCTGTTTCATCTGCTCGGCATACTGGCGGATGAGGGCCGAGCCGCCCATGCCCACGCGGCGGCGGATGGTGCCGATGGCAAAGGCACAGGCGTTCTGCTTCTGCTGCACCGTGTGGAGGGGATTGGCAATGGCCTTGTCGATTTCAACTAAAGCATCAGTGAGAGTCATTTCGTTGATTTTGTCGCCCACGGGATTGTTGTGGAAACGCAGGGCTGCCAGGCAGCCGGAGGCATCCTCCGGGTCGGCTTCCTTGATGCGCTGTTCTGCGCGGTCGGGGCGCTGCAGTCCGGGAATCTGGCAGGCTTGCAACAGCAGGCGGGCACGTTCCTGCCCCTGGGCCTTGTCTGCCTGGGCAAGTAAATCGCGCTGGTGGGCAAGGGCTTCCCGGCGGTCGGTGATGAGGGCGGCAATTCGCTTCGTATCCGGGTAGACCATGGCCGGACCGCAGACGATGGAGGCCAGGCGCCCGGCCTTGTCGTAGAAAACAACAGCGGGGTAGGATGGGTTCATATCCTCCGGGGGAAGCCTCAGTTTGCCCATGGCTTTCTTGAGGGATTCGCGGCCTGCTTCATCCAGACTTTCGCCCAGCGGCACAAGCATCATGACGGCGTTGCCGGCAGCCTTGATGATTTCCGGGGCATTGTAGAGCTGGACGATTTGTTTTCCGGCCTGCTTGTCCCAGCCCTGGCCGTAGAGGAAGACGATGTAGCCTTCATCATTGAGCCGGGCCTGTGCTTCGTCGTAGCTGGCAACTTTACAGGCAGCCTGGGCAGGCAGCAGAGAGGCGGCCGCCAGGCACATCAGTAGAGAAAATGCAAGTTTCATGTTGTGAAAATGAGTAGGTGGAGTTATCAGGCAGCGGGCGTACCGTAGACGAAGAAACCATCGAGGTTGAACACTTCCTGTACGCCCGGTCGGATGACGCGCACATAGAGCGCCTTGGGCTGTTCGGCCGTGAGGTCGATACGTACCACACGCTGGGTGCATTTGCCGGTGAGCTGGCCAGCATTATGCCAGTCATCGTCCCTGCCGGTTTCCGAAACCTGAATCTGGACATTGTTGAGACGATGCCAGTTCTCAGGGCTGGTGTGAACTACGAGTACAACACCGCTGACGGAAGCGTGTTTCGGCAGTTTTACCGCTACCCAAGGGTCCTTGTCGCGGGCGGTGTGAATCTGACCGCCCTGGTGAGTGAGAACATTGGCATGGGTGTAGGGGTGGTCCCACCGGCTGGTGGAGGAGCCATAGATGACACCGCCTTCGGAGACCAGCTTGCCGGGGAATGCCTCAAACTCCCCGATGGGGCGGTTGAAGTGGGAGCGTTCCGGGGCTACCAGTTTGCTCACCGACTGGAAGGCTGCTGCATCGCGGGCATCCTCCGTGGCCAGAATGATGCGGGAAATCGCCTTGATGCGGGATTCAGCATCAATGTCGGCACCGCTGCTGATAGCGTTGGTCATGATACCCAGCATGCGGGATTTACCGGTCTCATCCATCTTCTGCATGAGGTTATTGCCGCATTCCATGGCGTAGGTGAGGTAGTCCGGGCGGGCGGCAGAACCGGCCAGCATGGCTTCGAAGATGCTGCACTTGTGATCCAGGTCGCGGTCCTTGGCTGTTTTATTCAGGAGCGCCACCTGGCGTTCCAGCAGTTCCTGCACCTTCCAGCGTTCCGGCCCGCGCTCGCGGATGTTGTCCCAGAACAGCACAAAGGCCTTCTGGAGCTGTTCGGCAGAAGCGCCGTTCTTCTGCAGGTTGTCATACACATGGTTGCGCAGGAATTCAGAAGCGCATTCAGCATAGACCGGCACCATGTTCGAGCAGACGCTCTGGTTGAGTTGTTCCCAGGCGGCTGCCCCGGCCTTGGTGCTGGTGAGCAGCTCGGCATGTTCGCGGAAGACCTGGTAGTTGCGCGGCTGGGCAGCCTGTGCCTTCAGGTACAGCTCAATAGCCTGGGAATCCTTGCCCTGGCTGGCGCGAATCTGTGCCAGCGAACGGTAGGCATTCGAAAGGCGGGTGGCATTCTTCTGCCCGGACGATTGCAGCTCGGTGAGCATGTGCAGGGAGGAATAGCGCCAGTTATCCAGCCATGGACGCCAATGCAGCCCGCGTTCCCAGGAAACAGAGTAGCTGGGCGTCCACTTGCCATCGACCCAGACCACATAGGCACAGTGCGCCGGTTCACCCATGGTGAGGCCGGGCACACCGTGGGCGCAGGCGGTGGAAGCACCGAAGTGCGACAAGCCACCGCACACGCCGCCTACTTCCTTGGTGTACTTGTGGTGCTGGCCGATGTAGAGCCCTTCAAAGGCCGCAGCATAGGCGCTGCCGTGGATGATGTCGCCGTACACATTGTGGAGGATATAGCCGCAACGCCAGCAGCAGCCTGTGTACTGGTCATCGGGGAGGTTCACATTGTTCAGGACCCAGGTGAAACTTTCCGGGGTGCCGGAGCTGTGGTCGCCCTTCCAGCCGCAGGTCACGCGGCGCAGCCAGAGCGGCATGGTGTCGAACTGCGGGTGCAGACGGCCCTGGCGCCAGTTCCGTACAAAATATTCGGCGCGCTTGCAGGCATTGTCAACCGTCCAGCCGAAGCGGGCATATTCCAGCGCTGTGGCGGTGGCAATATCGCGGGGAATCCGGTCATCCGGCAGCATGCGCGTGTAGCGTTCCATCATATTGGCCAGCATGTTGAGCATGCGGCCGGGCATGCTGCATTCGCCCGAATAGACCACTTCGCCAATCCAGCCCAGGTCATTGGCCATGAGGCCGATGAGACGCGAGGCACGCGGGCGCTTCACGACATCGGCCATGCGCATGGGCTGTGCCAGCTCAGCTTCAAAGGTGGCAATCTCGCCCAGCAGCTTGTTGATGAAGTACTGGTTGCTTTCCACGGCCGTACCAGTCAGTTCCGGCAGTTCCTGCTGAAGTTTTTCGATTTGCTTGCGGCGGTCGCTGATGTTCTTTTCAACTGTCTTGCGGTAGTTGTCATAAGCGGTGGCCGAGCTGATTTCTGCCTGGGCCAGCTGCCAGTTGGCCAGTAGCAGGCGGTTGTGCGAAGAAGCCAGGAATGCTTTGATCGAAGCTTCATCCGCCTCTTTCAGGCGGGAGAGAATCTGCTTGCCGAGCTTGTCGCGCAGGGCGGCGGGGTTCTGCCAGTCCTTGCTGGTGGTGAGCTGGGGCAGGCTGCTGGTCTGTTCCGGCATCCTGGGAGCAGGAGCAATGGGGGCGGGCTGCTGGGCGTGGGCATACAGACCACAGGCCAGAAGCAGCGCAGGTGTCAGGTAGGAGTGTTTCATAACGACTAGGGAAAAATGCGGATTGGGAGAATAATACACATGTTTTACCGGGATGTTAAGCAAAAAAATCACTTTTCTGCCGGGGGAGGGTAATGGTGAAGATGGTGCGGACCCCGGGCGTGCTTTCGACACGGATACTGCCGCCGTGAGCTTCGACGGCGTGCTTCACAATGGCGAGCCCGAGCCCGGTTCCCTTGATGGTGCCGGTTTTGTCAGCGCGGTAGAAGCGGTTGAAGATATAGGGCAGGGCATCTGCAGGGATGCCGCAGCCGTTGTCCTCTACGCTGATGCAGCGAGTGCCGTCAGACTCGGTGCTGGCATCCACCTTTACCACCAGCCCCGGAGAGGGATTGTTCTTGAGGGCGTTTTCAACGAGGTTGAACAATACCTGCGACCAGTAGAAACCGTCTCCATGCATGGGGAATGGCCGTGGGGTGATGTTCAGCTTCAGACTGGCTTTCTGCGCAACGGCGGTGGCGTCGAGCCGCTGCTGTACTTCTTCTGCCAGCAGTGCAAGGTCAAAATCCTCCTGCTTCAGATAGCTTGAATCCGGCGTTTCCACGCGGGACAGCATGAGCATGTCGGACACCAGGCGGGCCATGCGGTCGGCGTTGCGTTTCATGATGCCCAGGGAACGCTGGCGGAGTTCGCTGTCTGCGGCAGATTCCGGGTCGTCCAGCAGCGTTTCCAGATACCCCAGGATGAGCGTGAGCGGGGTGCGGAGTTCGTGGGAGGCATTGGCCACGAAATCGCGGCGGATAATCTGGGTGCGCTGTTCCTCCGTCATGTCCAGGAACACAATGCCGATGTGCCGCTCGCGCGTGGCCAGGTGGGTGGCCGTCGCGCGGTAGATACGCTCACCATCGGGGCGGGGTACATGCACCATGGCGCGTACCTTACCGGTCGAGCCAGCCGCCTGTTGCAACACCTGCCGCAGCTCGCTGTCGGGAAGCACGCGCAGCAGATTCGTGTTGGTCAGCGTGGGCATTCCGAACAAATCGCAGGCTTTCTGGTTGGCCATGACCACGCGGCCGCTGGGGCGCATCAGCAGGAAAGGAACACCCAGCGCTTCGAGAAAGAGGGACTGGTCGCGCCGCACATGCTCCTCCAGCTCGACCAGCAGCCCGCGCATCTGCCTGACGGCGTTATGCTCTGTGCGGGCGCGCTCGCGAGTACTTTTCATCTTGCTGTGCAGAAAGATGAAAGGCAGGGCAAAGACCATCACCATCAGCCCCAGTACTATGTCCCAGCTTACCATGTCGTTGCCTATCCTAGCAGAAAAGAACCGCGATGCCAAGCCTGCGTTCAGGACTTTTCTCTCCTCGCCTCCGCCGTTTCAGAAAAAATGACCCGGAGTGAATAAAATGCTTCAAAGTACCACAGGGGATATGGTAGAATGCTGAAAGCATGCAGGTTCTGGTTGTAGAAGACGATGTGGATATTGCCGAGCTGGTGGCGTATAATCTCGAACGCCAGGGCTGGGAATGCGTGCTGGTGCATCACGGCGGGGAAGGCTGGGAGCAGATTCAGCGCCTGCGCCCGGATCTGGTGATTCTGGATGTCATGCTGCCGGGCATGGATGGCATACAGATTTTCCGCGCCATGAAAGAGCATGAAATGACGCGCGGCATTCCTGTAGTTTTCCTGACAGCCCGCGGCGAGCTGGATGACCGCCTTGAGGGCCTATCCCTCGGTGCCGATGATTACGTGACCAAGCCTTTCAGCCCCAAGGAACTGGTACTCCGTGTGCGGAATGTCCTGAGCCGGGTAAACGCCGGTGCAGCGCAGCTGGTGGTGCGGGGTGGCCGGGTGCTGCTGGATAAGAACACCCTGGCGGCCACTCTGGACGGCGCTCCGCTGGAACTGACAACGGCCGAATTCAAGCTGCTGGCCTATCTGATGGAACGCCCCGGCAAGGTGCAGGACCGCTACGAATTGCAGAATATTCTTTTCGGCTATGCCGACACCACCCAGAGCCGCGCGCTGGATACGCACGTGAAACGACTGCGCCAGAAGCTGGGGGATTACGCCGCCTGCATCGGAACCGAACGCGGTGTAGGATACTATTTTAACCCCGAACCATAGAAAATACCCTCCTCATGATGAAGAAAAGATACCTTGCCTCCTTGATGATGGCGCTGGCACTGCAGGCAGGTGCTGCCGGTTATGCCAACCTGAAAGACAGTTTCTGCGACGAGCAGAACCGGGTTATCTACGATGGAGCCGGCCGTTTTTCTCTGAAAGCCCCTGCCGCCACTCAGCTGGAAATCACGCTCAACCTGGCGGCTCTGGAAAGCTACCTCGGCTCTAACGACTACAAGCAGGGCCCTATGGTGGAATGGGAAATTACCCGGCCGGGTGGCAGTAAACTGGTATACGGCATGGCCGATACGGCCAGCCACCTCACCTGCTACTGGAATGGCCAGCCCTGGGCCAGGGATGGTGTCATCACCTACGACAAACTGAAATCGCTGGCCAGCGACGGCAAGGTCACCCTGCAGGTAAGCGTGAACCCGGCCACCGGCCTGGTTGTGAGCTGCGGCGGCGAGGAACTCCTGAAAGCTTCCAATCTGAAAACCCAGCTGCCCTTTGACACGACACACGCCTATATCGTGAACACCAACTATGTGGCCGCGGTGAATATCCAGACCTCCTCCACGCTGGATACCAGCAGCTACAAGACCCCGGCCGACTATACCGTCCCCTTCGGGAAAACCAGAGAGAACTCCCTGGGGCGTGTCATGTTCTGTGGTGATTCCATTACCCACGGGGTGAACGACCAGACTTGGCGCTGGCAGTTGTTCAAGATTCTGGTCGACAACGGCGTGGAAGCCGAAATCGTCGGCCCTCGCAGCGGATACACCGCAGGCTACACCAACCTGAGTACCAGCGATGCCGGCGAATCCTACGCCGGTGTGAACTTCCCCAACATGCACCTGGCGCAGTCCTCCGGGCGTACGCACAACATCATCTCCGGCTCCAACACCGGCATGAGCGGCGTGAACTACGGAGGCCATTCCACCAAATCGGCCGCAGCCTCCTTCAACTGCGACACCTGGTGCTGCCTCATGGGAACTAACGACCTCTTGTCTGACAAGGGATACAGCCCCGACGAATTTGCCACCAAGATGCAGCACCTGCTGGGTGGCAACGTGAGCTGCAAAGGCGGCAAATACAGCTGGAAACCAGGCAGCGACTGGGGCAACATGGGGCGCATCGCAGCTGATCTGCTGAAGGAAGAAAGCGATGTCCTCTACATCATGGCCGTCCCCTGCTGGGGAAATCATGCCAACAACAACGAACCCGAACGCCACCTGACCGTGCAGCAGTACAACAAACTGCTCAAGGACTGGGTTGCCCGCTATGCCAAGGCCCACAACAAGAAAATGGTGTTCGTGGATGTGAACAAAGGGATGGTGGATGCCACGCACAGCGTCCCCTTCAGCTGGCCCGATTCCATGTCTAACAAACCCGGTCGCGATGGTCTGCATCCCAATGAGCAGGGCTCGATGATTATTGCCAACAACCTGGCCACCGCCATGGGGCTTCCCGGCCGCACCGCAGGCCTGGACCGCGCCTCCACGGCCGATTGGGAATCCGCTGGCAAGAAAGTGGCTGTCAAGAGCGGCGAAACACGCGTTCTCCGCAAAAAGCCCTTTACGCGCGAAGCCGGTTATGCGGTGGAACTGAATGCCTTGTCGGGCAAGGGAAAACTGGAACTCAGCCTGGGCGATGAAGAAGGCAGCGGCTCGCTGATACTGACCCGTGAGCGCCTCTGCTGGGGCGAGCGGCCTCTGTACTGCTTCGATACAGCAGGCAGCAAGAAAAAGGGCAAGCCCGGCAAAGTGCGTGTAGTCTGGCATCCGGGAAAAGAGGGTAACCGCCCGCAGGGGTACTATGTGTGGATGGACGGCATGCTCGTTGGTCAGGCGCTGCCCGCCTCGGAAAAAACGGGGCAGGGGCTACAGTTGAAAGCCAGCGGTGGCAGCATCACGTTGCCCGCTGTGCGCTATGCCGATACCGCCACCTCCCCGGCTCTCAAGGAAAATTCCTGAAATCCATCTGTATGCCTGTGTGATTCTGCCTTTTGGCAGGGGCGCGCAGGCATTTTTTGTATTCGGACAGCAAGGGAGGTCGGCCCCTTTGCTGTGTGGGCGTCTTGCGTTATGCTCCGGCTGAGACGAGGAGGATAGATGCCTGATGGCTCTGGGAAAAAAGCCTTGCCTGCATGGTGGCATCGGGCTATAATGCGCGCATGGATGCTTCCTTTGCTCTCATTTCCCTGGGCTGTGCCAAGAATCAGGTGGATTCCGAACACATGACCGGCTGCATGCTGGCTGCCGGGTTCCGGCAGGTGGAACCGGGGGAGGCAGAGGTACTCATCATCAACACCTGCGGATTCATTGACCCCGCCAAGGAGGAAGCTATCAATACCATTTTTGATGCCGTGCGCGCCCGCGAGGCTGGCGAAGCCCCGGCTGAGCAGCAGATTATTGTGGCCGGCTGCCTATCCCAGCGCTATGCGAAGGAACTGGCCAGGGAGATGCCGGAGGTGGCCTGCTTCATGGGCGTGGATGAAATCACGAAGGTGGCGGAAATTGCCACGGCCTGCCTGAATGGCACGGCAGAAAAGACCTACACCAGCAAGGTTTCCACCTACCTGCCGGACTGGGGCGTGCCGCGCAAGCTCATTTCGCCACCGCATTATGCCTATGTGAAGATAGCGGAGGGCTGCAACCACGCCTGTGCGTATTGTGTGATTCCGCGAATCCGCGGCGGCCACCGCAGCCGCCCGCAGGCCAACATCCTCAAGGAGGTGCGCCATTGGGTGGAGCAGGGGGCTAAGGAGATTAACCTTATTGCCCAGGATACGACATATTACGGCATGGATAAGTGGGAGAAGCGCGGCAGCAAGACGGCCGGGGTGGATTCCAGCCAGGGTGATTCGCTGGCATCCCTGCTGCGCGAAATCAATGCCATACCCGGTGATTTCTGGGTGCGCGTGCTGTATACCCACCCGGCTCATTGGAGCCGGGAGTTGATTGAGACCTTTGCCCAGTGCGGGAAGGTGGTGAAGTATGTGGATATTCCCTTGCAGCATATTGCCGATGGAATCCTGGACAGCATGCGCCGCAAGACGGACGGTGACTACATCCGCAACCTTATCCGCGATATCCGCGCAGCGGTGCCGGGAATTGGTCTGCGTACCACTTTTATTTCCGGGCTTCCTGGTGAGACGGAGGAGGACCACGCTGAATTGCGCGAATTCATCAAGGAATTCCGCTTTGAGCGCGCGGGTGTGTTCCCTTATTCCAAGGAGGAAGGTTCGCTGGCAGCCAGAATGAAGAATCAGGTGCATCATGCTACAAAAAAACGCCGCAGCAATGAGCTTTCCATGCTGCTGGCGGGTATAGCGGATGAAATCGGCCAGGACAGCATCGGTACCCGTATGCGGGTGCTGGTGGATGCTCCGGGTATTGCGCGCGGCTCCTGGGATGCGCCGGATGTGGACGGCTCCATCCATGTGGATCCTTCGCTGCCGGTGGGTGAGTTTGCCGAGGTGGAAATTGTGGATTCCATCGCGTACGAACTTTTTGCGGAGGGGGCAGAGGAGCCGGAATTTGATGATTGAGGGGGTGTAAATCCCGCAGAAACAGATTTTTGAGCTTGTCAGCGGGGCGGCTGGTGATGTATAATCCCGCCGTAACGTTATGAATATTCAACCGAAATTCACCCCCGTGCTCGACCCGGCCTTCGTGGCTCCGGTGCTTTGGAACAAGGCTTTTGCTGATAAGGTTGCTGCTACTCCCGGTTCTCATACCGTGGATTTGGCACTGACTCGTCTGGATGGTACCTGCTTCCGCTGGAGCGGCAGGATTCTGCCCCAGGAAGGCGAGAACATTGCGCTGAACAACCTGTACATCGAACGTATCGTGAAGTTCCTGCTCTGGATGAAGGGCGGCTGCACGATTATGGTGGCTGGCGATGACCAGATTGCCGACATGCTGGCTGCTACTTACTGCGCTGGCGGTGCCCGCGAGTTCGACTGGGATTTCATCGGTAAGAAGATTTATGACCAGCCCATTCAGGTGGTGAAGGTGGCTTCCGCTGCTGACCTGCCCGCTGAAAACAGCACTTCCGTCTCCCTGGGCCGCAATCTGGACGGCTACCGCATCGGTTTCGACCTGGGCGGTTCCGACCGCAAGTGCGCTGCTGTGGTGAATGGCGAGGTGGTGTTCTCCGAAGAAGTGGTGTGGGATCCCTACCACCAGACCGACCCCATGTACCAGCTCGAAGGTGTGGATGATTCCCTGCTGCGCGCTGCCAAGCACCTGCCCCAGGTGGATGCCATCGGTGGTTCTGCCGCTGGTGTGTACGTGAACAGCGAGCCCCGCGTGGGTTCCCTCTTCCGCGGTATCTCCCCGGAGGATTTCCAGAATGTTATCCGCGGCATGTTCGGTACGCTCAAGGACCGCTGGTCCGAGCGCATGGGCAAGGAAGTTCCCTTTGAGGTGGTGAACGACGGTGAAGTAACCGCTCTGGCCGGTGCCATGGGCATGAACGACGATGCCGTGCTGGGTATCGCCATGGGTACTTCCCTGGCTGCCGGTTATGTGGACCCCGAAGGTCACATCATGCCCTGGCTCAATGAGCTGGCTTTCGTGCCGGTGGACTACCAGGAGGACGGTGGCGTGGACGAATGGTCCAAGGACAAGGGTGTGGGTGCCATGTACTTCTCCCAGCAGGCTGTAGCCCGCCTTGCTCCCCGCGCTGGTTTCGAGTTCGGTGCCATGCCCTACCCGGAGCAGCTCAAGAAGGTGCAGGCCGCCATGGCCGAAGGCGATGACCGTGCCCGCAAGATTTACGAGACCATCGGTGTTGAATTCGGTTACACCATCGCCTACTTCGCTGATTTCTACGATGTACGCAACCTCCTGTTCCTGGGCCGTGTGGCCACGGGCGACGGCGGTCAGCTCATCATCGACAAGGCTAACGAGGTACTCAAGGCCGAGTTCCCGCAGCTTAACATCACGCTCTGCGTGCCGGACGAGAAGACCAAGCGCCACGGCCAGGCCGTAGCCGCTGCTTCTCTGCCCAAGCTGGGCTGATAATCCGTGATTTCCGGGGACAGAGGAGGACGCTATCTTCCTCTGTCCCCCTTTTTTGTTTCTCCACTCTTCCCGCTGCTTCCCGCCTGCTTATGAGTAATCATGCCGACATCTGGATTTGCCCTGCCTGTGGTGCCCGGCAGGATGTTTCCAAGGCCGGCTTCTTTGCCGAGGTGCTTTGCCCCCAATGTGGCACGCGGAACGTGGTACACCACCTGCTGGCCAATTTCAGGCTGGATTCGGTGCTGGGAATCGGGGGGATGAGTGTGGTGTTCCATGCCACCGATATGGTGCTGGGACGCCCGCTGGCCATCAAGGTGCTGAATGAGACATACCGAGATGAGCCGGAACGTGTGGCAAGTTTTGAGAATGAATGTTCCCTCATGGCCAAGGTGCGCCATGAGAATGTGGTCTCGGTATATTCGGCCGGACGCTCGCGCGGGCAGTTCTATATTGCCATGGAGCTGGTGGAGGGGCGCAACCTGGAGCTGATTGTGGCGGAGCGCGGTTATCTGCTGCCGGCAGATGCGCTGGAGATTGTGCGCCAGATGGCTCTGGGACTGCAGGCGGCTCATTCGGCCGGACTTCTGCACCGCGACGTGAAGCCGGGGAATGTCATCATCAGCAATGAGGGCATGGCGCGGGTGCTGGACTTCGGCTTGTCGCTGGAGGATAAGCCCGGTGTTGACACGGGGGAGATTATCTGGGCCACGCCGTATTATGTGCCGCCGGAAACCCTGCTGCGCCAGCAGGAGAGTGTGCAGACGGATATTTATGCGCTGGGCATGACACTGCGGAATCTGCTGACTGGGGAGGCAACGCTGCCCGGTTCTCCGCAGACGCTTGATGAGATGCTGGAGGCCAAGAGGAATCTGGCGCCTCTCCAGACGCTGCTTCCGCGTGCCGAGAAGGAGTTGTACGGGCTGGTCGCGCACATGACTGCTTTTGATGTGGCTGAGCGCCCCGATGGGTATGAGTCTCTCCTGCAGGAGATTATTGCAACGCAGGAGGCGATGGCGGCAGCCTTGAACCCGGAGGTGCGAGAGCGCCGGTACCGCCGTAAGTTGTATGCCGCTGCGGCGCTGCTGGGCAGCATGGTTCTGGGACTGCTGGGCGGCTATCTGGTGGCTTTGGCCACGCCGTCGGAAAAGGTGCAGGAGGTGCTGGATGCCGACCGCCTGAGCTGGGAGGAATGTGATTTGTATTCGCAGGCGATGCTGGCGCTGCAGGCGGGAAAATTGCCGGAGTTTGCCCGCTCTCTGGCGCTGTTGAGTGAAGCGCCTGCTGACCCGGCGGTCGCGGCTGCTGCGGCTTTTGTCCGCACCGCATACAGTGTGCTGGATGACAAGACGACGGAGAATGGCTACCGCCGTTTTGATGAGCTGGTGGCGCAGGCCGGCGGGCAGGTAAGCCCGGCGGGGCGCAGCCGTTATGAGGCTCTGTGCCGCCTGGCTTCCCTGATTCGCCAGGATGCTGCTGCGGCGGCCGGTGAGCTGGAGCAGCTGGAAGATTCTCTGGTGAAGGTGGCGGCCATGATTCTGGTGGCCGACCATTATGTGCAGAGTGGGCAACATGTTCTGGCTGCCGGAATGATTCAGCAGACCATGGATAAGCTGGATTCCTGCCAGGCTGAGCCCTTGCGCGAGCTGCTGGATGAATACCGCATGGCGGCGCCGCGCCGTGCCGCGCGTGTGGCGCTGGGGCAGCTCCGGCAGTTGTATCAGGCTGGAGCATTGGAGCAGGCCGATGCGCTGGCCGCCGCCTTGTTGAAGGAGAAGCTGAGCCGTCTGGAGAAGGAGGAAATCCGCATCAAGATGGAGGCTTCTGCCATGATGCAGCTGGTGCGCGAGGCCTTGCGCTCACGCGGCGGCGCAGCGCTGCCGGATGATGCTTCCCCTGAGCAGCTGGAGCAGGCGGCCGCCGGATGGCAAGAGACGGGAGTTCAGCCGGCTGAGATTGCTTGTTTGTCGCACATGCTGCGCGGGGAGTATGATGCGGCGTTCCGCAGGAATCCCTACGCGGATTCAGATTCGGAGACCGAGCCTTTTGCGGTGTTGATGCGCGATTGGAAGCTGCGCCTGGAGAAATGAGGGCTCTTTCAGAACCCGGCCAGGCAGCCGAGGGTGAAGCGTAGCGGGTGGATGCCCTTTTCCGGGCGCAGGATTTCTGCTTCCGGCAGGCGGGCGGCAAAGCTGGCTTTGGGATTGACCAGTACGGCCTTGTCGCAGATGGAGAGCATGGGGAGGTCGGCGGCGCTGTCGGTGTAGCCGATGTCGGCATGCTCGATGCCGATGCCGGCGAGGCGGATGAGTTTGTTGGCTCCTTTGTTGTTGCCGGGGGCGGGGATACCGGGCATGAGTTCCACTCGCCCGGCAAGGGCTGTGGGTGTGCCGATGGTGTGGGTGAAGTTCAGCGCTTTACCCACCAGCTGGGTCCACCAATCGGGAGAGGCGGAGCAGAGAACAGTGGTGTCGCCTGCGGCTTGGTGGGCCCGGAGGCGTTCCAGTACCGGGGGATAGAGGATGTGCAGGAGTTCCTCCCGGACAAAGGCTTCGCATTCTTGTTGCAGCGCTTCCCTGCTCATGCCCCAGGCATAGGCCAGGAAGGCGCGCTTCATGCTCTGGGTGTTGATAAGGTGAAGTCCGCGCAGCACGCCCATGGGGATGAGCCAGAGCAGGTACAGGCGGCGCCAGCCGTGCTTTTTGAGAATCCAGCGGGCAAAGCGCAGCTGGGAATCGCCCGGAAAAAGCGTGCCGTCCATGTCGAAGAGCGCTGTCATGGGTCAGGGGCGGGGCAGGCGGTTGAGCAGGCGGTATTTCCAGGCCAGCATGATGAGGGCACCCATGATGATGCCGCCCAGATGCCCGGCTTCACCACCGGCGTTGCCCAGGTTGAAGAGGATGGTGATTGTGGCGATGCCGATGATGATGACGGCAAAGGTACGCAGGCGCAGGGTGACGGGCGGGAAGAGGAGTGAGATGCGGACATCCGGGTACATGAAGGCACAGGCTACCATGACACCGTAGATGGAGGCAGAGGCGCCGATGAGCGGAATCATTTCCCAGCAGCGGACGTGGCCTGTGTATCCGGCATATTGCGCCAGCTGGTTGCAGATGATTTCATTCTGTGGCAAATCGGGCAGGGCGGAATAGAGATTCAGCCCTGCCAGCAGGGAGGAGAAGAGAGCCCCGGCAACACCGCAGGCCAGGTAGAAAGCCAGGAACCGGCGCGGCTCCATGGCGTATTCCACCGCCGGGCCAAAAAAGTACAAGGCCCACATGTTGAACAGAATGTGGCCGAAATTGGCATGCACGAACTGGTAGGTGATGATGCGCCAGAGTTCTCCTTCCAGAAAACAGGTGAACCAGGAGTAGGCACAGAGAACTTCAAAGATGGAGCTTTTCGGGGCCTGCGGATACGGGATGCCCAGCAGCGATTCGCGCTGTACCATGAGCCCCGCGAAGAAGACCACGGCGTTGATGATGATCAGCGCATGGGTGACACTGAGACGGCGTTCGTTCATACTGTCAGGTTAGATGCGGTTCTGAGGAATTTGTTCAATGCAGTTTCTGCTGAATCTGCTCGATCTCCTCCATGCTCAGCAGGTGCTCCATGTGGCAGGCTACTTCGTCGGCACGGGCAGGGGGAAGTCCGGCGGCTTCTTCCAGAAAACGCTGCAGGATACCGTGGGCGAGAATGACTCGTTCGGCGTATTGCCTTCCTTTGTCTGTCAGTTCGATGGGGGCGTAGCGGCGGTAGGTGATGAGCCCTTCTTCTGCCAGCTGGTGGACGGCGGCGGTCACGCTGGGTTTCTTGACGTCGAGCATGGCGGCCACATCGCTCACCTGCGCTTTGCCGTTTTCACGGCACAGGTGACCGATGGCTTCGAGATAATCTTCGGCGCTGCGGCTGAGTCTGGTGAATCGGGGGGCGCTCATGCTTTTTTCTTGCGGAGGGTGGCCACGCACTCCAGGTGTTTGGTCTGCGGGAAGAGGTCGAAGGGCTGTACTTCCACGACTTCGTATCCGGCTTTGTCGAATTCGGCCAGGTCGCGAATCTGGGTGGCCGGGTTGCAGGATACGTAGACGACGCGGGCAGGACCGAAGGCAAAGAGCTGGTTGAGGAAGGCCATGTCGCAGCCCTTGCGGGGAGGGTCAATGACAACGGCGCTTTCTTCTGCCGGGAAATCCACCTGCCCGAAGATGGCTTCGGCGCTGGCGGCCAGGAAGCTGGCGTGGGAGATGCCGTTGCTGCGGGCGTTGGCGCGTGCCCAGTCGGCGCTGGTTTCGCTCACTTCCACGCCCAGCACTTTTTCAAAGTGCGGTGCCAGGGTGAGGGCAAACAGCCCGCTGCCGCAGTAGGCATCCACGAGGTAGCGGGCGCCGTCGGCGCAGGCCTGGCGGGCGACATACCCGGTGAAGGCGGGGAGGATGTACGGGTTGTTCTGGAAGAAGTCTCCGGCCAGGAAATTGAAGGTGAGGTCTCCCACTTTTTCGGTGCAGACGGCGTTGTTGTTGGTGATGACGCTGCCTTCGCTCACGCGCATGAGCAGGGTCGCGCCGCGCTTGTACTGGGCGGCGGCCTGGTGGACGGCCTTGCGGACTACCGGCAGGGCTTCATTCAGCTCGGCCATGGCAATGGGGCATTGCTTCACATCGCACACTTCGCTGCGTGAACCCACGCGCAGGAAACCGATGTTGCCCATTTTGGCATCCTTGGGCTTGTGGAAGTGCGGGGTGATTTTGCTGCGGTAGCCATATATCTGCGGGGAGGCAATGGCGGGTTGCACCGGCAGTTGCAGTCCGGCCTGCAGGCGCAGCAGGTCGGCCACCTGGGCGGTCTTCCATTCCAGCTGGGCGCTGTATTCCAGATGCTGGTACTGGCAGCCGCCGCAGTAGCCGTATACCGGGCAGAGCGGCTGTACGCGCATGGGGGAGGGTTCCAGCACTTCGACCAGATCGGCGTGCGAGCAGTTCTTTTCGTTGCGGTAGATGCGTGCGCGTACCCGCTCACCAGGCAGGGTATAGGGAACAAATACGACCCAGTTGTCGACTCGGCCGACGCCATGACCCTGGTTCGAGAGGTTGTCGATGGTCAGTTCCAGTTCCTGATGGTAGGCAAAGGGGTCTGCTACAAATTTGCGGGGCGGTGTATCCATGATTAGTCTTCCTTGTTGATTTTGCCGTCAATATTCATGGGGAGGCGGCCTTTCATGACGGGGGAGCGCAGCCCGCGGAGTTCCACGGAGTTGGGCATGGGTTCGCTGTCGTCATGCTGGCTGCTGCCTTCTTCGGGCGGGGCAAAGCGGCGCACGCGCAGTACGCTCCGCATATCCTGCGGCGCGGCGGTTGTTGCAGATTCGGTGCGGGGAGCGGCGGCTTCCCGGGCTTTGGGGGCCTTCTTTGCAGGCTTGGCCTGCCGGGCCAGCAGTTTGCGGGCGGCTTCCTGCTGTTCGGCGGTAGGGCGTGCGTCGGCCTCATCCTGCGAGGCTTCGCGGCGGGCCCGGCTGGAAAGCAGACGGGGACCGCGTGAGTTCCTGGCGCGGGGTCCGTTTTTCTTCCGGGCTTCCTCTTCGGCTTCTGCCTTGGCGCGGGCCTCTTCTTCAGCTCGTTCCTCAGCTTCGCGGCGGGCTTCTTCGGCTCGTTCTTCAGCTTCGCGGGCTTCCTCGGCAGCGCGTTCCTCGGCTTCGCGGCGGGCTTCTTCGGCTCGTTCCTCAGCTTCGCGGGCTTCCTCGGCAGCGCGTTCCTCGGCTTCTGCCTTGGCGCGGGCGGCTTCTTCCGCAGCTTCCTCTGCGGCGCGTGCTTCTTCTGCGGCTCGTTTCTCGGCTTCGCGTCTGGCTTTCTCTGCTGCTTCGGCGGCAGCTTCCTCTTCTTCGCGAGCGCGTTCAGCCTCGATGCGGGCGTGCAGTTCGCGGGCGGCCTGGGCGGCGGCTTCGCGCGCCTCCACCGCAGCTGTCCTGTATTCGATGTGCAGGGCATCTTCGAGTTCCTGCGCTGCTGCGGCCTGGGCAACGGCGTCTTCCGGGCTGAGGGTGGGCAGGGGTGTTACCGAACAGGCGCTCAGCAGGAGAACAGAGCAGATGCAGGGTATGGAGCCAGAGCGTTTCATGCGCGCCTATACTAACATGTTGCCACCCCCTGTGGCAAGCACTATTCCTGTCGCTGGCGGGGGTGTCCGCCCGCCCGTGAAGAAAAAATATGCCATTTCGCCGCAATTCTCTTGACTTTTTGTCGGAAGTGAGTAAACTCTCCCCACCAAAACGAAAAACCAATTTACTTTTCATCATCATTATGGCTCACACTCAGTCCGCTAAGAAGCGTATCCGCCAGACCATCAAGCGCACCGCTATCAACCGTTCCATCATGTCCCGCGTCCGCACCCTCCGCAAGAAGGTGGCCGAGGCTGTGGAGACGAAGGATGCCGCCGCTGCTGCTGTTGCTTACAATAACTTCGCTTCCGCCATCGACAAGGCCGCCAAGAAGGGCACCGTGCCGGCCAACCGCGCCGCTAACTACAAGAGCAAGGCTGCGAAGGCCCTGGCCACTATCGCCTGAGTTCCTTTTCAGGTTTTCCGTTTTTGAGCAAGGCGGAGTATCGGTGCAGATCCGGTGCTCCGCCTGTCTTTCTTCCCCGCTTCCCTGATTATGCGCCAGGATTATAAGGAGATTGCCACTACTGTGGTGAACGACCCCACCAATTACAAGTTGTGCGAGGTCTGCGGTGCTATTGTGGATAAGGAATCTCCTACTTGCCCGGATTGCCTGGCCTACCGCTTTGATGCAGATCCCTCCCGCGTGGCCGACCGCGCGCTTGATCTGGCGGCTCGCCCGCAGAATGCGGTTTCTCACCACGATACGCTTGAGTGACGATGCTCTCCGCTGGCCGCAGCTGGCAGCTGGCGCGTGAGCGCTGGCAGCTTCCGCGCCGGGGCGCGGTGATGGGGATTCTGAATGTAACCCCCGATTCATTTTCCGATGGTGGGCGGCATGCCGGACCGGAGGCGGCGGTGGAGCATGCGTTGCACATGGTGCAGGCCGGAGCGGATATAGTGGATATCGGGGGCGAATCAACGCGGCCAGGGGCTGCGGAGGTGGAGGAAACGGTGGAAATCCAGCGCGTACTGCCGGTGGTTGGGGCGCTGCGCGCAGCGATGCCCGATGTGCGGATTTCCGTTGATACGCGCCACGTTGCTGTAGCTCGCGCGGCTTTGCAGGCCGGGGCAGATGTGGTGAATGACATCAGCGGTCTGGCAGACCCGGCCATGAGAGAGCTTTGTGCGGAGTTTGCCTGCGGTGTGGTGCTGATGCACATGCAGGGAACGCCGCAGACGATGCAGCAGGCACCGCATTATGAGAATGTGGTGGCCGAGGTGCGCGCCTTTTTTGAGGAACGCATGACGCTGGCGCTCGACGCGGGTATTGCCCCGGAGTGTATATGCCTGGATCCGGGTATTGGCTTTGGTAAGACGACGGCGCACAATCTGGCTTTGATTCGCCACCTGGAATCGCTGCGGGTGCAGAATCGGCCGTTGTTGATGGCCTTGTCGCGCAAGCGTTTCCTGGGCGAGTTGTGGGGTGATGCAGCCTTCGGGCGGCAGTCTGCGCTGCCGACGGTGGTGATGAGCCTTATGGCAGCCCGGTACGGCGCGGATCTGCACCGCGTGCATGATGTGGCGGAACTGAGTCGCTCGCTAGTGCTGTCAGATTCGGTGTCTCTTTCTAATAATTGGCTCTAACGGCTTGATTTCAAGCATTGGAGCAGCCAGAATACGCACTATGGCGTATCTGGTTTCATTTGCGTTGCTGGTGGCGGTGCTGGCCTGGATGGTCGGTGTGTACAATAATCTGGAACACCTCCGCGGGGTGGTGTGCAGTTGCTGGGGACAATGGCGGCTGGCTACTCACCGCCGTAATGTGTGTCTGGCGGATTTTGTGAGTGTGTTTGCGGTGCTGCTGCCGAGGGGAGACCCCTTGCCGCGTGAGTTGCGCCGCATGGTGGAGGATTCGGAGCGTTCCCTCGCGCTGGCGCTTGAACCCCGATGGAACGGTAATGCCGGCATGCTGGCAGGTGCGGAGTCGATTCTGCGGCGGGCGGTGGCTCAGTCGGTGCAGCTGGTGGAGGATTCGCCGCAGATGCGCCAGCATGAGCAGTTGCTGCAGCTTTGCAGTTCGATGTCGGTTTCTCTGTACCAGCAGGAGCAGGTGGAGGCTCTCTTTGACCATGCCGCGTATGAATATAATGCGGCGTTGGTGACCCCCTCGGCCCGCCTGCTGGGGCCTCTGTTCGGCTTTGCCAAAGCAGACCCGCTCGCTCCGGCAGCGCGGCAGCAGAAGACCCGCAGCTCCTGAATGGTGCTGCGGGTCTGTCTCAGAAATGATTGTTTGCTTTTTATCAGGCCTCTTCTGCGTCCGGGAAGATGAGTTCCTTCGGGGCAGGGGCGATGGACTTGATGGTCATCATGACGGGAGTACCGCCCATTTCAAGCGGCAGGCGCAGCTTGTCGCCGACGGAGTGACCCAGCAGCTTGGCGCCCAGCTTGGAGCTGTATGCCACGATGTTTTCTTCGGGGACGGAGTCCCAGGCTCCCAGAATGGTGTACACCACGGTGCGACCCTTCGGGGCGCTGAAGGTGACCTGAGTACCCATGCCGGTGACGCTGCAATCCACGTTGCTGAAGTCGGTCGGGTCGGCCTGGGCGAGCAGGCGGGAAAGTTCCTCGCTGCGGCGCAGCAGCACGCGCTGGGTAGCCTTGGCATCCTGGTAACCACCGTTTTCGCGGAGGTCGCCTTCAGCGCGGGTGATTTCCAGGTCGTGCTTGTTCTTGGGCAGGCGCACGTTGATGATGTCCTCCAGCTCAGCCTTGCGGGCAGCGTAGGAGCGCAGGGAAACAAACATGGTCTGCTTTTCCTTGCCGCCGCGGCGGGTCAGGGCAATTTCCTGCAGAGAGGGATGCACCTTCATCATGTTGGCCAGCAGGAGGTTGCGGTCCAGGTCAGGCAGTACGGAGGAATCGTACAGGGATTTGGCAAAGGGGCGGGCTTCCAGTTCGGAAAGGCCGCTCACGAGGTCGGGAGCCAGGTCCTTGTCATCCAGCAGCAGGTTGCGGAGACGCAGGGCGCGGTTGGGACCGCCTTCGGAGCTGTCTCGCTCAATGGCGCTCATGATGGCAGCACCCAGGGGCATGAGGTTCTTGTTCACGACTTCTTCAGCCAGCCCCTTGCGTTCCTTGCAGATCCAGATAAGGACGTCGGGGCTGAGGCTCTGGCGGGAGATGCCGTTGGCAATGTCGTTGAACAGCTGTTCCCTGGCTCCCTTGGTGATGATGAAGTCTGCAGCCGGAGCGGTCACCTTGGCACCACCGAACAGGAAGATGTTGGTGGCATAGGGCAGCCAGCTGTCACCCATGGCTTCGGGCAGGGCTTCGTACACTTCACGCTGGCGGAGCGCGGACAGTTCGCCGATGTAGCCGACGAGTTCTTCAGAGGTGATGCTCTTGAGCTTGTCTGCCATGGTGGTGATGGATTCCACGCCTGCGGCTGTCAGGGCGGCATCCATGGCGGCCTTTTCTTCATCGGTGGTAGCCACCGTTTCAAGAATGTCGTCGCGGATGATGACCAGCTCAAGCACATGCTGCGGTTCGGTGAAACCGCGGGCGATGTCTTCTTCCATGGCCTTCACCAGTTTGGCTACCAGCTCGTATTCGCCCTTGAGGACTTCCAGGCGGGACTGATCCAGAATGCGTACACAGGATTCCAGGGAGGTGGCGTCGGAATAGTCGGCCAGCAGGGCTTCTGCAGGGGAGGTGGCGGAGCGCAGGACGATGGCCTCACCGCGCTTGGTCGGCAGACGGAAGCTGGGGTTGTCGCGCATGGCGGCGCGGGCCTTTTCCCACCAGTTCTTCCAGTCTGCGGCATCGATGATGCGGTCGCTGAGGAACTTTTCCAGGTCTTCGGGCTGCATGGGCAGCACGTCATCAATACCTTCGCGCAGGGAGATGTTGGAGGTCAGAACCATGCGGATGAAGTCGAGCATGGTGTCCTTGCCGGTGGCCTGCTTCTTGCAGCCTTCCATGTCATCAAAGCAGGTGATGAGGAAGTGACCGGCAGGAATCGGGGTCAGCTGATTGAAAGCGAGCTTGAGACCCAGGATTTTGCCCTCGTTGCCTTTTTCGAAATCAATCTTGATTTTGCCTTTAGCCAGAGACCAGGCGGCAACCTTGCCCACGCCCAGATCCTGGTGCATTACATATTTACCGGGTGAGAACTGGTCAAGACGAGCCGCAAAGTCGGTCGGAATTTTGCCAGCGGATACTAATTTTTCAAGGTCGGCATGCATACGTGAGTGACATGATACCATATCTTTGGTCAAGGTCAATCCCTGACAGCGAATTTTTCCGATTTTTTTGTGATGTGCATAAAAAACTCCCATTCCGCGTTCCGGCGGAATGGGAGGAAAGGTGAAAAACGGGGGATTTTTATTCTCCCCGCACGGTGGTGGTGCGCCGGACAATGAGTCCGAGATAGCTGTCTGTCGTCCTTGTGATGGAGCTGATGTGGGTGATGCCTCCGTTCTTCCGGGCGAGTTCCACCGAGTCATCCCCCGATTCGCAGAGCCAGAACCAGCGGGTGGAGGAGGATTTGCCGACCAGGGTGGGGATGGGGGTGTTGGCACCTTCACCCAGTTCTGCCACATTGCTGATTGCGGGCTGCGTGATGCAGGAACTGCAGAGCAGGAGGGAAAGCAGGGCGGCTGTGCATTTCTTCTTCATGCGCGGGGGTGGGAATCAGGGGACCGGAGGCGTCTGGAGCAGCTTGAGGATGGCGGGGTCTGTTGTCAGCTTGGCGGCTTCGTCTGTCCCGGTGGCACCAGCCTGCAGCAGAGCCTTGACGGTTTCGGTATGGCCGTTGTGGGCTGCCTGCATGAGCGGAGTCCAGTCATCTTCGTCGCGGGCGTTCACATCGGCCCCTGCGGCCAGCAGGGATTTGACGATGGCAGTATGGCCGTTGATGGCAGCGACAATCAGCGGTGTCCAGCCGATGTTGGTTTTCGGGTCGCGCTGTGCGCCAGCGGCCAGCAGGGTGTCGACGGTCTTTGTATCCTCGCTCATAACGGCGTAGGTGAGCGCTGTTTCCTTGTCCTTGCTGGGGGTTTCCTTGCGGGCGCCGGCATCCAGCAGCACCTTGACGGTTTCGGCCTTGCCTGCTTCTGCCGCATGGGAAAGCGGGGTGCGCCAGCGGCGGCCACGGGTCTCAATTCTGGCCCCGGCGGCAATGAGTGCCTTGAGTGTTTCGACTTCGCCCTCCTTGGCTGCGTGGGCAAGGGCGGTCAGCCCGGCCTTGTCCTTGGCTTCGATGTCTGCCTTATTGTGCAGGAGGAGCTGCAGGGTTTCCAAGTGGCCATTGGCTGCCGCGTAGATGAGCGGGGTGGCGCCGTCGCCATCGGTTTCGTTGATGCTCTTCGGGTTGTCCTTCAGGAAAGCCAGCACATGGGCAGTGTCTCCATGGGCGGCGGCATCCAGGATATCGCGCGCCTGCTCCTCGCCCTGGTCTATGACGATTCTGCCGCCCGGCAGGAGGGCCATGATGTCTGCATTGCCCTGAGCGCGGGCGTAGTCAAGGGCGGTGTTGCCTTTCTTGTCCTTGGCGGCGGTATTGACCTTGGCTTCCAGCAGGACCCGGACGACTTCCTCGTGTCCGTTGAAGGCGGCCGTCATCAGAGCGGTGTCACCGGTGGGCATGGTGGCTTCCTTGTCGGCACCGGCGGCAATCAGCGCTTCGACGACATCCTCATGTCCTTTGGCTGCGGCTACGAGCAGGGGCGTTTCACCTGTCCGCAGGCGGACTTCCTTGTCGGCATCGGCCTGGAGCAGCAGCTGGGTGATTTCCAAATCTCCGTGGGCTGCTGCGAAGTGCAGGGCGCTTTCACCGGCATAACTGCGGGTGTTGGGGGAAGCGCCTGCTTCCAGCAGCACTCGCACGGTGTCGGTATAGCTGCGGGCTGCTGCCATGAGCAGGGGCGTGCCGCCTTCCTTCATTCGCACATCCTTGTCGGCTCCTGCGGCCAGCAGGAGTCTGACCATGTCGGTCTGGCCGCTTCCGGCCGAGTGCAGCAGGGGCGTCCAGCCGGTATGGTCCTTGGGGTTGAGGTGGGACTTCGCCTGAATCAGCGTGGAGGCCACATCCAGATGGCCGGTCTTGGTGGAAAGGAACAGGGCGGTTTCTCCGGTGGGCAGCGTGGCGTTGACCTTGGCGCCGGCGGCAATCAGCGCTTTCACGATGTCATTATGCCCGTTGAAGGCTGCAAACATGAGGGCTGTTTCGCCCTGCGGGCTGGTCTTCTCCAGGTCTGCCTTGGCGGCAATGAGCATTTCCACAACGGCCAGATGCCCGTTGGTGGCCGCAGCCATGAGCGGATTGACTCCGTTGGTGTCGCTTACGTTCAGCAGCGACGGTGTTTCCTGCAGGACGGCGGTGGCTTTCTGCAGGTTGCCCCGTGCGGCGGCGCGGATGAGTTCCGGCGATGACACGGGCTGCGCGCTGGCGGGAGCCGCCGGCGCGGGCGCGGCATCGGGGACAGCAAGCACGGACAGCGGGAACAGGGGAATACCCGCCGCAATCAGAAGCCGGGAAATGCTGGATGATGATTTCATGAAGAGAAAACTTCTTTTATCAACATCATTCTAGCCCAATTTCTTTGTAGTATCAAGCAAAAAGGGAGATGATAACGGCCTCACAGCCGGAAAAATGAACATTCAGCCCAGAATCAGGTCGATGAGCCGCTGCATATCGGCCTCCTGGTACCGCTGGTCGAGTGGCAGGGGTATCAGCTGCCGGGCCAGATAGTTGGCGGTGTCACAGGCTCCGGTATTCTCAATGACCTCCGGCCAGTAGAGGGGCAGCGCCACGCCTGCGTCAATGAGGGAGTCCCGCAGCATCGGAATACTGCAGAGGAGCGGGTAGCACATGGGGGCATGTTCCGGGACTCCGGGCAGATCGAGGCGGTTGATGCCGCCCAAAGCCCGGTGCAGGATGCCGTAGTTCCGGCATCGGCAGGCGGCCGCGTGGTTGAAGTCGATGCTGCGGAGCAGGCGGCGGGTCAGCGGACTCATGAGGCGGGGGGGAGCGTTCAGCCTGGCCTCGGCTTCCTCGCAGGCGGGCAGCGCCCTGGCGGCTCCTGCTTCGAGCCGTTCCAGCAGGTGCAGGCTGGAGGCGCTGCTGCTGTCCGTATCTTGCGGCAGGTTGTGTAGCGCAAAAGGGGCAAGGGCTATGCCGCCGTCGGCCACACCGCTGAATTTGCGCGGGCTGTAAAAGGCGGGCGCTCCGGCAGGGGGTGGGGTGTAGAGGGAGGTGGTCGCATCGATGATGCATTGCCCCGGATAGCGGGAAAGGGTGGCTTTGAGCCTGCTGCTGGTGAGCCCGAAGTAATTGACGAGCAGGATGAGGTCACCGGCGGGGATGTCGGGCAGGAGCGGTTCGAGCTGAGCGGTGCAGTCATAGCGCCCGACGGGGATGCCGAGACGCAGCGGCGCCTGCAGCACGGTGTCGCAGATGAACCGGGGAATCCAGAGCCTGTCAGGGCGGGGCAGGTGCTGCAGCAGGCATTCAAAGGCGGCCCGCCCGCTGCTCACATAGGCGCAGCAAGGACTTTCCGCATACGGGAAGTTTCCGTAATCCGGCAGTTCCAATCCGAAAAATCCGCCCATCATGTCCTGCATACGGCCATAGTTTACCTGCTGTGCTGGTGAGCGTCCAGTAAAAAATTGACAGCACGGGGCAGAGCAGGTAAGATGAAACCGTCTCATGCGTCTCTGCCTGTTCAGCCTTTTCCTGATGCTCCTCGCCTCCTGCCGTCAGGTCGTGGATGTCGTCAATATGAAGCAGCTTGCTCCTGACGTCGTGGCCGCCGGGCAGCAACCCGGTTCGTGGTATGCGTACATGCCGCAGTATGCTCCGTATTTCTGCCTCCGCACGCAGTATTCCCTTTCCTGGCATGACCAGGAGATGCAGCTTGGCTACTGGCTTCTGCGCCACCCGGAACCTCCGCACCGGCTCATCATGGAAGCCAGGGGCGATACCCTGTACATTCACCGGGGCTTTGTATGGGACGGAGTGAGCTTCGGCAACACCCTGCCACACGAGCTGGTACCCAGCCTGCTGCACGATGCCTTGTATTTTGCCCGGCAGGGGAATGCGCCTGTTTCCCGCCGGGAGGCCGACCTGGTGTACCTGCGCGCGGCGCGCCTGTACGGATGCAGCAGCAAGTACACGGACTACCTGGGCGTGCGAGCTTTCGGCGGATTCTTTGGCAAGCCTCCGGGGATGAATGCTCCCTTGCTGGAAGCCAGTTCACCTGAAACTCCTCGCGCTCCGTTGCCTGCAGGGGAAACAGCCTTTATTTCACTTCGACCGTGAGCGTTTCCCCGCGCTTGAGTGCCAGTCTGGGGAAGAGGATGAAGTCATTGGTGAAGACGGCATCCGGGGCAGAGCAAGTGGTGGCGTTCCGCCCGGTTTCGGCCGTGGGGAACCAGACCGCACAGCGCCCGGTGGTGTCTTCGTGGGCGGTGATGGTGAAGCGTCTGGCGTTGTGCCAGCAGATGCTGTAAGGCGAACGGGTGTGCGATTCATCCAGCTCGGCCCTCCAGGCCGGGTCTCCGAAAAAGGCGACGACATCGCGGTCATGCACGAGGCCGAAGACATCCTTGGCATTCTCCTGTGTCAGGGGAATCCTGTGCTGGTACATCTGCGGGAAGAGACTGCCGTAGCGGAATCGCTCCTCGTTGAACTGCACCTGAAGCAGGCGGGGGAAAATTTCCTGGCTTCGGTGCAGCAGGAACTGGTTATTCAGGAACCATGCTTCGGCCAGGCTGGTGCCGGCCGTATTCCCTGTAAATGTACCCAGCGTGCCCCAGCCGCCTTCGCCGTACCACGAAGGGACGGTGTAGCCTACTACCTGGTTGCAGCTGTAGGCCGAAAGGGCGGTCACGCACATGCTGTGCGGGCTTTTGGCGGCGTTGCCGAACAGGCAGTTGCCTGCGGCCAGCCAGACGCGGGGCTCGCCATCCGGGGCAATGGTTTCGCGGGTAGCCGCCAGTCCGGCCAGCAGGCTGGAATCCCCCTTCAATGCCTGATTCAGGGGGGTGCCGGTGAATTCGTGGAACTGGGCAGCAGGCAGCAGGTGGAAGCGGTTGGCGTGGGAGAACAGCAGCCCCCGCCCAAAGGGCATTTCCAGATTATACGGTGTGGCATGGCTGGAGCTGACGATGAACTGCGGGCGGGCGGTGGAGAGCTGCCGGGCAAAGAGATGCAGCAGCGGGCTCTGGCTGTCGTCCGTGTAGGTGGTGGTGGTGGGTTCGCTATAACCGCTTTGCTCGCGCACCGGGGCATCCGTCCAGTCGGTGATGCAGCAGCTGTGTTCAAAGCGGCGGTGGTCTACATTGGTCGTACCCAGCAGACGCTTGATGACGAGTTTGTTTCCGTCTTCGGCAATGCGGAGGGCATCGGCTGCGGTGTACCCGGTGATGATGCCCCAGATGCAGTCACCCCAGGGGTCATCATCCACCTGCCGCGCTGCCCGATGCAGGTCGTTCACTAGTTCCCGCCCCACTTCCTCCGGGCGCAGAACGCAGGCAGCATAGCGCGCGCCGGTGCGGCGGAGTGCGTGGGCGAGCGTTTGTTCGTTCAAGTCATCAAGCACACAAATCCGGGCTTGGGGGTACTTTTTTTTTAAGGCCGTGATGACCGCTTCCCAGTCCGTATCTGACTGTGTGGATCGGGAGGTGATGATAGTGTAGTTTTCCTCTGCCGCAGCGCGTTCTTTCTGCACCGCTTTTTCCGGCATGGTGAAGAAGTAGTTGGTTTTATCCTGCGGGCCGAACACCTCGCGGGCCAGCTGTTGGATTTCTTCCAGCGTGATGCTTTGCACGTCCTCGACAAGGTCGCGGATGAGGGGGAGCTGGCGCGGGTCGCTCTGCAGGCGCGCCAGGGCGCTTTCCCAGTATTCTGTTGTCCGCAGCCCCTTGTGGGTGCGGGCAATAAAGGGTTTCAGGGCGCAGTCCAGGTCTTCCTGAGTGATGTTGCCTTTGCCCAGGTCGTTGAGAATGAGTTCCATGGCGCTGTTGACCCTGACCCTGTTGCCGATGACGCCTGCGCTCACCGTTGTGATAGTGGCGGCGTTACTCAGCGCCGGATGGGTGGATACGCGCACGCTGGGGGAGTAGGTTTCGCCCAGTTGGGCGCGGATGCCGTCGAAAAGTTTTTCGCGGGCAATGGTAGCGAGTACGGAGAGGCGGCGGTTGCGGCGCTGGTCCATGCCATCGCCGCAGGGGCGTACCTGCGTCACAATCGTTTTGTCGAGGTCTGTGGTATAGGGCAGGAATTCACGCATCCCCCACCGGGTGCCGGGAACGCTGGTTTCGGCATCGGTCAGACTGGTGAATTCGCGCTGGCGGGCAGGCATGGCCCCGAAGGTGCGCTCGATGATGGGCAACACATCTTCCGGCTTGAAATCACCCACGATGCTGACTTCCATAGCTCCTTGCTGCAGCCAGGGTGAAAGGGCTTCTTTCACCTGTTCGGTGTTGCAGGCTTCGATGGCGGCCTGCTCCGGGGTGGTGAAGCGGGGGTCCTGACCATACATGAGTCTGGGGGCCTGCACGGAATAGGCACCGTTGGGGGTTGTTTCGTAGCTTTTGTAAATGGCCGGCAGCTGGCGGCGCAGCAGGGTTTCGCTGTTGCTCCTGTAACCGGGGTGCAGAATCATGGCAGCCAGCAGCTTGCACTGTAATTCCAGATCTGCAGCCGTCGTGTTGCCGCTCACGCAGAAGCGGTCTTCCCCTATCCCGAAGTGCATGCGGACGCTGTGACCGGCCAGCAGTTTTTCGAGGTCGGTGATGTCGTGTGCTTCCAGTCCGCTGCGGTTCATGACCTGGGTGGCCATCAGGGGAAGTCCCGGTGTGTGGGTGAGGCGGAGCGAGCCGCCGTCAATATAGGCTTTCACGCTGATGCTGCCCTTGCTGAAATCAACTGGTTTCAGGTTGACCCGGATGCCGTTGGAAAGGGTGAGAACCGTGATGCCCTGGTCTTCGATGACGGCCTGTTGCTCAATGCTGCCGGGTTCGCCGATGGAGTCGTAGGCAAAGGGTGCAGTCTCTTCCACCGCTGGCGGGGTGACCTCCTGCTGCATAATCTGGTCGTATGCCGTACGCAGACTTCCGGCGTTGATGCCCTGCGGCAGCGAGCCGGTGAGCATGAGTTTGGCGCGGGTGGCATCATACGCCCTCTGCAGCGCCTGGCGGCATAAATCAGGATTCCCGGTGATGCGGGCCAGACCGGCCTCAAAGACACGCCGTTCCTCATCGGGGGCTACCAGGGCTGTTTCTTCCGACAGGGCATCAATCAGGCGCTCGGCCATGCCGGCGGCATTGACGGTATCCCACGAATCCACGGCGCGTGTATAGGAAGTGCGGATGATGGCCGCCATTTCTGCTAGTTCAGCCGGGGTGAAACCGTACTGGCAGGCGCGGCGCAGTTCGAGCAGGGCACTTTCCATGGCGGCCTGCCACTTCTCCGGTTCGGCAACGATGTTCATGCCGAAAATCTCTGCGCTGGTGTAGAGCCCGCTCTGGGAGACAACGGCTTTCTGGAACGCGGAATCGGCCTCACGGGCAATGCGCTCCAGTCTGCGGTTGAGCATGGCGCATGCCAGTTCCAGGGGTAAATCTTCGATGCGCTGTTCGGCGGTGTCCTCCTTCCGTACCCAGGGGTCGGAAATGGCGATGGAAATTTGGCTCTGTGCTGTTTCAGCATTTTCCACAACGGCTTCGGCAGGGCCGAGGTTATCGGGTGTGCCGGGATGGATGCGCTCGGCCGGGGTTGTGCCGGCCATGTCGGCAAAGTGCTGTTCCACCCACTTTCTGGCGGTGTCGGGGGTGAAGTCACCTGTGACGATAAGCGTCATGTTGCGGGCTACATAGTGGGTCTTGTAGTAGTTGCGGAACACTTCATAGGGCGCGCCCATGATGACTTCCTCTGTGCCGATGGGCAGGTAATCTGCCAGACGCGTACCCGGTGCGGTATGGCGCAACGCGGCCACGCTGGCGCGGTAGCTCGCAGAATCGCGGGCGTAGAGTTCGCTTTTCACAATGCCGCGTTCGTGGTCAATGGCGCTGTCCTCCAGGGTGGCACCATCGGCAAAGTCACGCATGATGGTGAAGGCGAAGCTGACGGTCTCGTCCTTCAGATTGGGCAGGTCGAGCATGTACACGGTTTCCCGCAGGCTGGTGTAGGCATTGGCATCGCCCCCGAAGCCCAGCCCCAGTTGCTGCATGGCCGGGATGAGTTCGCCGCGCTTGAAATGACGCGAGCCATTGAATACCAGGTGTTCAATGAGGTGGGAAATGCCTTTTTCGTGTTCTTGTTCATCCAGCGAGCCTGTATGGACAAACAGGCGCAGGCTGGCGCGCCCCTGCGGTTCGGCTGTGGGGCGGATGATATAGCGCAACCCGTTTTCCAGCATGCCTTCGGTTATTTCCGGGTCTTGCTGCAGGGCGGGGATGCCGACCTCAGCCTGGGTGGCTTGTATATCGGCGGCAGGCGCTTCGGCAGAAAGAACAGGCCAGCTCCATGCCAGGGCGATAATCGGAAGAAGGGAACGGTATTTCATGCAGGTGTGAGAGTCGTTATCTGGTACAGACACCGAGCAGGTGCAGGGCGTTCAGAGGGACTTTATAGCAGCCCTGCGTCGGTGAGTCAAGCGTGCAGCGTGGCAACAATACTTGTCATGGTGCGCATTTCTGTCTTGTGCAGGCGCGCGTGAGCGTGTTTTAATGGAGGCGTTATGAGTTCGATGAATGATCAGATTACGGCAGGAATGAAGACCGCTATGCTCGCCAAGGATACCGTGGCCCTGGGGGCGCTGCGCGGTCTGAAGGCGGCGCTGCAGAATGCGCGCCTGACCAAGGGCAGCGTGAACGCTGAGCTGACGGCGGCAGAGGAGCAGAATGTCGTGCGGAAGCAGATTAAGCAGCGCGAGGATGCCATTGCCCTTTATGCCCAGGCTGGTCGCACAGAACAGGTGGAGAAGGAACAGGCTGAAATCGGTGTGCTGACGGCTCTTCTGCCCAGCGAAATGACCGAAGCGGAAATCATCCCCCTGCTGGAAGCGGTGATTACCGAACTGGGAGCCTCCAGCAAGAAGGATATGGGGCGCGTGATGAAGGAAATGCAGGCTCGTACCGAGGGGCGCGCTCCGGGTAAGCTGCTTTCCCAGCTGGTGGGTTCCCGCCTGAACTGACAAGTCTCTGTGCGTATGTTCTGTGCCGTTATTGTAGCCGCGGGAAGCTCTCGCCGCGCCGGGTTTGACAAGCTCTCCGCCCTTCTGGACGGAGTGCCGGTCCTGCGCCGTAGTGTCGATGCCTTTGTGGCGGCTGGCGCTGCGGCAGTGGTCGTGGTCTGTCCGGAAAGCCGCTGGGTGGAAACCGGGCTGGATACGGCGGCCTTCCCTGTGCCTGTCAGCCGTGTTGAGGGTGGGGTGGAACGGCAGGATTCCGTAGCGGCCGGGCTGGCCGCTCTGCCGGCGACAACCTGCATGGTGGCGGTGCATGACGGAGCCCGCCCGCTGATAACACCGGAGGGTATCCGGACTTGCCTTGCGGCGGCAGAGGAATGCGGAGCGGCTGCCTGCGCCCACCCTGTGGTGGATACGCTGAAGCGTGCAGATGCTTCCGGCTGTTCGCTGCCGGAGAAAGTGAGCCGGGAAGGACTCTGGGGCATGGAGACACCGCAGATTTTCCGTCTGGAGCTGCTCCGGCAGTCCTACGAATATGTGAAGGAGCATGCCCTGGTGGTGACGGATGAAGTATCGGCCGTTGAGGCGCTGGGCGTGCCCACCCGTCTGGTAGCCGGGCCGGTGAATCTGAAAATCACGCTGCCGGGAGACCTGGAGCTGGCAGAACTCATCTGGAAGCATCGGGCATGAGCCTGGCTCACCATAGTGTCTGGGTGATCGGCGCCGGCTTTCTGGGAGCCCGGCTGGCTGAGGTCTGCCGCGAGTCCGGCGCCCGCGTGCTGACGATTGATCCCGCTGCCGTGGCTCACCTGCGGGGCAGCGCGGGGGATGAGTCCCTGCTGCGCCATGCCCTGCAACGGCTGCAGCCCGATATTGTGTTCTGCTGCGCTGCGACACACGGCGGCACGGCAGATGATTATCGCCGCGCCTATCTGGAGCCGGTGGAGAATCTGGTGCGGCTGCTCAGCGGCACGCGCATCGTCTTTTGTTCCTCCACCTCGGTCTATGCCGGGCAGGGGGGAGAGACGGTGACCGAGACTACGCCGCCGCGTGCGGATTCCGAGCGGGCAGGTATTCTGTTGCAGGCCGAGGAGGTGGTGTTGCAGGGAGGTGGCGTGGTGGCCCGCCTCGCGCCACTTTACGGCCCTGGCCGCTGTGAGTTGCTGCGCCGCTTTTTCAAGGCGCTGCCCGGTTTGCCGGGGGGTGCTGGCCGCCGCCTGAATTACCTGCACCGGGAGGATGCCGTCGCTGCTCTGTTGCTACTGGGTACGCAGCCATGGTTGCCGCACGGTTTGTACAATGTGAGCGGTGAGAGCTTTACCAGAAGTGCCATATACGGCTTGCTGGAGGCGGCTTTCAACATTGAGAATGAGCCGGAGGCTGCTGCAGCCTCTGCGCGGGGCGTGTCGGATATGTATGTGGATTGCTCGCGCCTCCGCCAACTGGGCTGGAATCCCCAGCAGCGTATGCTGGCTTTTGCTCACGAATGGATTGCCTGATGCTGCCCTATGCCCCGCCCGGATTATTATGAGCTGCTGGATGTAGACCCGACCGCATCGCCGGCTGAGTTGAAGCAGGCCTATTACCGCCAGGCCAAGAAGCATCACCCGGATCTCAATGTGGGCAATGCTGCGGCCGAGGAACGCTTCAAGCTGGTGGCAGAGGCCTACCGTATTCTGGGCGATGAGCAGGAACGCCGCCTGTACGATGAGGCTCGTGAGCGCGATTTGCGCTATGCCGGCGCCCCGGAACTGGCCTCCATGCAGCGGCGGGTGCGCTTTTCGGTTCGTTCCCGCAAGGAACGCGGAGAGAGAAGCTCCGCAGCGCCCCGGCGGCGTTTCACGGTGCTGCCCATGCGCCGGAAGATGCCGAAATGGATGACTGCTCTCATTATTTTGTTCTGGCTGAGTGCTTTGCTTCCTCTGGTGCTGCAGCCGGTCAGCCTCAGGCCGCCGGCACATGCGGTTAAGCCGGAAAAGGCTGAGCCGCCGGACGAGGTGGTGCGGCAGCGGCTGGCCGAGATGCGAGCCGGGCTGGAGAAACAGGCTTTTGCCGGGGATGAACGCGCGCAATTAAGGCTGGGGCTGCTGCTGTATTCCGGCAGCGCAGGGGTGCAGATGAATCGTTCCGCGGCGCGTGCCTGGTGGGAGAAAGCCGCTGCTCAGGGAAACAAGGCCGCGGCTTATTATCTGGAACATTGCGATTTCAGCCAGCCTGAGCTGGAAGATGCCGAAACAATGGGGAATTAAGCTTCCTTTTTCCGGGGGGCGGGGGCTGCTTTACGCGTTTTGCGGCGTTTGCGCGCAGGCTTGCGACGCTTTCTGGGGGCGTTGATGCGCTGCATCTCGACCTGCATGAGCAGCAGCGTGAACATGGAAGCCGGGCTGATTTCGACCGCGGCCGCCAGCGAGACGCACTCGGCCAGCTGCACCATCTTCTGCAGCAGCGTGGCATATTCGGCCGCGTCTGTTCCGATGCCCGCATCGGTGAGCAGCGTGTGCAGTTGCAGCAGGTGGCGGAACATGCACAGCCAGTTCTCGTCCGGTCCGGCAGAGAGGCTGGTCATGAGGGCATCAGGCAGGGCATTGAGGCATTTCTCAATTTTGCGGAGCTGGGCTAGTCTGCTGCGATCCTTGCAACCGGCCGAGGCCGCTTCCAGCATGTAGCGCAGGGGAGTTTCCAGATTGCCGAAAGCCTCCAGCGCCTCCACCGGGACTTTACCTGGTTCGCAAATGGAGTCCTTGCGTCTGGCTACGCTGGCAAACAGTTCCTCCATGGCTGCCAGGCGGCCGTGTGGTGTTACTGTCTCCCTCTCAAAAAGCATGCGCCCATCCTACCAATTCCCTGCGGGTCTGGCAAGCTTAAAGCTCAACCCGGTGCATGATTCCGGCTAAAAAAGAACACCCCCGCGCGGCGGGGGGGTTGCAGGAAAACGGTGTTCAGGCTTTCTTTTTCTTCTTCTTGCCTTTCTTTTTGCCCTTCCCCTTGACATCGCCCTTGTCGCTCTCACCGAGGGCATCGGGGATGACCTGGCTCAGCTTGCCATTGACAAGCACCTTGACCTTATCGTTCCTGCTTCCGGATTTGAGACTGTACTTGGTGACTTTACCGTTCTTCCATTCCATATCGATGGTGATGTCACCACGGGCTCGGATGCCCTTGACATAGCCGTCCTTCCACTCTTCGGGCAGGGTGGGCAGCAGTTCAATCTGCCCGGCATGGCTCTGTACCAGCATTTCGCTCATGCCGCCGGTCATGCCGTAGGTCCCGTCCATCTGCATGGGCGGATGGTTGCCGAACAAGTTGTCCAGGACATTGTAGCGGATGTAGCTCTGCACCATTTCGTAGGCCTGGCGGGTGTTGCCGAAGCGGGCCCAGAGCGCAGTGCGCCACGGCCATGTCCAGCTGCGGCGGTTGTCGCCGCCGCAACCACGGAGTTCCAGACTCTTCATGGCGGCCTTGGCCAGTTCCGGGGTCTTGGTCATGGAAATGGAGGTGCCGGGGAACACGCCGATGAGGTGGGAGGTGTGGCGGTGGCCGGTCACCATGTTGGGGCGGTCGATAATCCATTCCTGCAGGTAGCCGCCGTCGGCCACACGGTTGGGGACAAGGCGGTCACGCAGGTTCAGCAGGTTCTTGGCCCAGGAAGCATCTACGCCCAGCACCTTGGCAGCCTTGGCTGTGTTGTCAAACAATTCCCAGATGAGCTGCTGGTCGTGCATGACACCATCTTCATCCGGCCCCCATTCGTGTGACCAGCTGTTCGGGGAAACCAGCGAGCCTTTCTTGATGCGCTTGAGTTCGGGGTGCTGGCTGACATCGAGCTTCTTGCCGCCGGACATGAGCCCTTCGCCCCCCTCTCCCACTTCCTTGAGGTAGGTTTCCCAGAACGCGCAGATGTTCTTGAGAATCGGGTAGCCTACATTCTTGAGGTAGGCCTTGTCCTGAGTGAAGGTGTAGTGATCCCACACATGCAGCGCATACCACGCATTCACGGGCGGGTTCCACTTCACCCAGCCGCCACCGCCCCAGGGGTTCTGGGAAATGCGGGTTGTCCATCCCTTCACCGTGGCGCCGAAGTGCTTGGAGGTCATGTTGGTGAGGGGTGTTTCCATGGCCTGCATGAACTTGATGAAGGGCAAATGGCATTCGGAGAGGTTGCCTACTTCCGCACCCCAGTAACACATCTGCAGATTGATGTTGTTGTGGTAGTCGCAGGCCCAGGCCGCGTGTACCTTGTTGTTCCAGATGCCTTGCAGGTTGACCGGCAGGTTGCCGGGGCGGGAGCCGCTGATGAGGACGTAGCGGCCATACTGGTAAATGGTGGCCTCCAGTTCAGGGTCGTCGCCGTCGTAATTCTTGATGCGTTCGTCCGTGGGGAGAGCGGCTCGTTCCTTGGCCGTCTTACCCAGGCTGAGCTGGAGCCTGTTGAAGAGCTTCTTGTAGTGGGCTGTATGGCTGCTGCGGATGGCGCTTTGCTTTTTCTTTTCGATGTCAGCAAGAACCTTCTTGTTGGTGGCGGCAGGGTCCTTGCCTTTCCAGTTGCTGCTGAAATCCATCTTGTAATCCGTGGCGAGCGAGACATAGACCTCGAAGGACTCTGCTCCCTTGATTTCGATGTAGGGCATGTTGTCTGCAGCGTACTGGGGCATCATGCTTCTTTCATTGTCGCCCTGCTTCTTGTACCCTACCTCTACCTGGCCGGCCTTGCCCTTGACCTTGGCTTCGCCGCCCTTGTGCCTGACGAGCAGACGGCCTTCGAACTGCTCGCCATTGGCCAGCGTGCCGCTCATGACAAGCCCTTTCTTCTGCTTGGAATAGGTGACGGTGTGGTAGGGGGTAAGGGCAATCCGGGCGGTCATACCTTTGGGGTTATCGGTGCTGGCGCAATAGACCAGTACGTTATCCGGCTCACTCACATAGCATTCGCGCTGGTGTTCTGCGCCATCGGCCTGCAGGGAAATGCGGGCGATACCATCGCGCAGATCGAGCGAGCGGCTGTAATTCGAGCTGCTGCCCTCCTGTTCAAAATCGATGTAGAGGTTGCCGAAAGGCTGGTAGGAACCGAACTGGTCCTTGTTGGCCAGGGGGCCGTAGGCGTAGCCGCTGCCGTTGCCGGGCAGGTTGGGGCCGCCACTCCACAGGCTCACTTCATTGAGGGTGACGAGTTCGCGGCGGTCGCCACCGTAGATGGTGCCGCCGATGCGGCCGTTGCCCACGGGCAGGGACTGGGCTTCCCATGTATCGTGCCGTTGTTTGCCGGGCAGGTTGCCCGATTCGGAATCGGCCTCGCTCCAGGGCAGCGTGGCGGGCTCTACGCCGGCCGGCTGCTTGTACCACAGGTAATCCTGCGTGGGGCGGGTATCATCGGCAAGAGTCAGATGCGGAAAGGCGCAAAGCAATGCGGCGGTGATGTGGATGTAGGTCTTCATAGAAGGAAATCAAAGAAATTCAACTTGCAGCTGGACGCTGCCCAGGGAAAGAGTGTCGCCGTCGGCGAGCTGCCGGTTATTGTCGTAGGGAGTGAGCCGCGCGCCATTGACCGCAGTTCCGTTGGTGGATTGGAGATCACTGACGACAAGGCCGTATTCATCCAGACGCAGTTCCAGATGGTTGCGGGAGACGCTGTCATCATCAATGGTGTATTCGGGCTGCTCCGGGGCACGGCCCAGAATCACCCCGGTTTCGCGGGCAATGAGGGCAAAAGGAATGGTTTTCTCCCATGCCCGCCCATCGCTCAGCAATCCGAACAGCCGTAAATCGGAAGCAATGGAACTGTCGGTGGGCGATTCGGGCATGTGAATGGCCGGGGTCAGGGCGTTTTCCAGCCCGCTTCCCAGCTGCCATTTGTTGCGGAGTGCGTGGTAGGGTTGCAGGGATTGCAGGTAAATCCTGGTTTCAGGCGCAGATTCCACATCGGCCGGCAGGGAACCAGGGGGGGAGGAAACTGGAATGGGGGCATCCCATGCAGGAGCGAGCGGAACTTCCCGCCCGGTGGCCGGACTCTGCCCCAGTTTCAATTCAGCCAGTTCCGCCTGAACCTGGGCCAGCTCGCGTTGCAAGTCGAGTGCGCGGGCTTCCAGTTCAGCGATGCGGGGCGTGGGGTTGTCCTGCAGGGGCGTGTTCATACACTCCTGCCATACTATCAGAATGCCGCCGCCATGGCAAGCAAGAAGTGAAGATTCGCTGCCCGGCGACCGGGAAATCAGGGGGCTTTGAAGGTAATGACCTGGCGCAGAGGAAGCTGGTGTTCTCTGGAACTTCCTGGTAACAAAAGGCGTCTCGGAGCGCGCTGTTCCACCTTGAAGGTGCCGAAACGCGCCAGTTTCACGCAACCGTCCTGCACCAGTCCCTCGCTGATGCCGCGCAGCACAGCATCGACCGCCAGCTGGGCGGCCATGTGGGTGGCGGTGCCACCCAGTTGCTGGCGTACCAGTTCCTCCAGATCTTGGCGGTTCAGGTTCATTGGCGGTTGTGGCTGGCGCGGCCCAGGATGATGAGGGCGTAGTACAGCAGCATGGCCAGGGAAGAAAGTGCTGCGGCCACATAGGTCATGGCAGCCCAGCGCAAGGCTGTGCCAGCCTGGTGGTGCATGGCTCTGTCTGCCAGCCCGCATTGCTCCAGCCAGGCCAGCGCGCGGCGCGAGGCATCGAACTCCACCGGCAGCGTGACCAGCGCAAAGACTGTGGTCAGGGCATACAGCGCCAGGCCAATCCATGCCACGGTGGTGTTATTACTGCCTGCCAGCAGGAACAGACCCAGCATCAGGATAATCTGCCCCAGGCGCGAACCCAGATTCACCACAGGTACGAGCGTGGAACGCAGACCGAGCCAGGGATAGGCGCGGGCGTGCTGGATGGCATGCCCGCATTCGTGCGCTGCAACAGCCATAGCAGCCACACTGGCCTCATTGTAGACACTCTCGCTGAGGTTGACGGTGCGGTCCATCGGGTTGTAGTGGTCCGTCAGGCGGCCCGGTGTGCTGATGACCTGCACATCGCCCAGTCCGTTCTGGTTCAGCATGAGGCGCGCCACCTCGGCCCCAGTGAGGGGGGCTTGTTCGCGGGCGTAGCGGTTAAATGCGTTCTTCAGACCCATCTGAACAGCGCCGCCCAGGAGCATGACGAGCAGCAGAATGCCTGCGCCCAGCAGAGTCATGCTGCTGTACATGCCGGGTGAAGCGGCGTAGAAATCATTGCCGTAGTAATAAGAGGCTTGTGCCAGTATATCCGGGAGATTCATTATCATATCCAATTCTGCTATATGGATGCCGCTGCCGTGGGTTCTGTTCAAAAACAGCCGGATTCGGTGTTGCGGCGCAAGTGTTCTGCCCCGATGCGGGCAATGGGGCTTCCCTGGAAGAATTGTCTGAATCCGGCATCGTCCAGAGCGGCCAGCTGGGCCGGGGTGCAGGTCTGCAAACCAGACGGCATGAGCAGGTGCGGGTCAATGCGGAACTCATGCCCCGGCCGGGGCCGGTTCCAGGGGCAGGCTTCCTGGCAGGCGTCGCAGCCGTACAGGCGCGCACCCTGCCTGGCGGCGATATCCTCAGGCATGGCATCCGGCGACTCAATCGTCCAGTAGGAAAGACAACGGCGAGCATCACAGCAGCCGCCCTGCAGCGCGCCGGTGGGGCAGGCTTCTTCGCAGCGGTGGCAGTTGCCGCAGCGCTGGGGGACGGGTTCATCCATGGGGAGTTCCAGCGTGGTGAGGATGCTGGCCAGAAAACAATACGACCCGCGATCCGGCCGGATGAGCAGCCCATTGCGCCCAATCCAGCCCAGCCCGGCCTGTGCGGCAAAGAAACGCTCGCTGACCGGGCCGCTGTCTGTAAAGTAACGCTGGGTTCCACCGTAGAACTGCAAGGTTTCATCCAGGTCGGCCAGCTTGGAGGCGAGCAGCTTGTGGTAATCCTCCCCCTGGGCATAGCGGGCAATGCTTCCGCTGGTAAGACGCGCGTCGTAGCGCGGGTATTCGTAACTCAGCATAATCACCCGCTTCACCCCAGGCAGCACCAACTCCGGGTTCTGCCGCGCGGACAGGTGCCGCGCCATCCACTCCATGCTGGCGTGCTTGCCCTCGGCCACAAAACGGGCCAGCTGGTCTCCCTGCGCCGCGTGGGCATCAGCCACCCCCAGTCCGGAGAATCCCAACAGGGCAGCAGCGTATTCCAGCGCCTGGCGTGGAGGTGTCATCGGGGAAGAGAGGGAGGTTAAGGCTGGAGGTCGGATTCCAGCAGCCAGTAGCGGAGGCGTTCCCGCGTATCATCGCTCACCGGGAGCGCGAGGATGAGGTGCTGGGTGGCGTTGTCGATGCGCTTGCGGATGGGTGTGGCGCTGCGGTGGCTGGCGCGTATGCCCTCCTTGAAGGCAAGCCTCTGCATGTTGGCCGAAGCTTCCCTGTTGCCCAGGTTGGCCGCCATGCGGTACAATTTATAAGCGTTTTCAGGATTACGGGGCGGGGGATAACCCTTTTCGAACATGGACCCCAGGTTGTTGAGGCAGCGCGCATCGTGCAGCCTGGCACCCAGGCGGAACAGTTCGAAGGCTTTGCGGGCATTGGCCTTCATGCCGATACCCTGGGCGCACATGTGCCCCATGTAGAAGAACAGGTTGGGAGTGGCCGGGTGGCGGAGAGCCTGTTCGTGCAGGATGTCCCAGGCGCGCTGCGGGTCAGCCGGGGTACCGATGCCAAGCATCAGATAGCGGGCGTGTTCCACTCCGGCCTGCGGCAAGCCGCGGCGGGCGGCTTTCTGCATCCATTGGCAGGCTTCGTCTGCATCGGCCTTGCAGCCGCTGCCCTTTTCCAGGTACAGCGCCAGGCGGAACATGGCTTCCGTCCGCAGGTCAAAGGCCTCCGGGCTGCTGTTATCCAGCGCTGCCGCGTTGGCCATTCCCCGCGCCAGGCGGGTGGCCTGTTCAGGGTTGGCCACCAGGCCTTTGAACTTACCCTCGAACACATCCATGAGAAGCAGGGTGGCTTCAGGGTGCAGTTCTCGAACACAGGTTTCCAGCAGCAGGGGAACGCTTTCGACATTCTGAATGGAGCGGTCCTCCAGCATGGCGCGCGCCTGTTCATACATGCTGTCCACTTCGGCACGGGTGACAGCCTCTGGCGTGGCGGTCGCAACCCTGCCCAGGGTCAGGAAGAGCAGCAGAAGAGGCAGGGTAGGGCGGAATGTCATGAGCTGATGTATAGCATGCAGGCGGGCGTTTGTCCATGTTTTTCCATATGTGTGCAGATTTATGCTTGACTTTGGCGGGTGCTGCATGTAACATCCTGCACGCCGTTTCGGCGGCACCAGTGCGCGAATAGCTCAGTTGGTAGAGCAGTAGACTTTTAATCTATTGGTCTCGGGTTCGAGTCCCGATTCGCGTACTACATGTCCCCATCGTCTAGGGGTTAGGACATATGATTCTCAGTCATAGAACCGCGGTTCGAATCCGCGTGGGGATGTTCAGGAAGCCCGGAGGCAAGGCCTCGGGCTTCCTGCTTTTTCTGCCCATGCCGCAGAATGAACTTGCCAGGCTGGTGTGGGTGTGCTATTCTGCCCGCAGATGGTTTCCCCCGTTTCCAGCAACGCCGTGATGCATAGCCCTGCCGCTATGTATTATTATAGCACGCTGTAAGAAGACACCGGGAAGCTCATCACCAGTGCCGCAGCGCGGCACATGCCAGTACAGAAAGACGACGTCCAGGCTTCCCTGAAGCCCGGACGTTTTTATTTTATCCCCACACCATATACCATCCGCAAGAACAATGAACCGCCTCCATACCAGCACCAGAAACAAGCGCCGCCCTTTCATTAAAGTGTGCGGCCAGACCTATACCGGCTCCGTAGACTGCGCCGCCGCGTATGGTGCTGAGTATATCGGCTTCAACTTCTGCAAGGGAAGCAACCGGCGCGTCACGCCGCTGCACGCGGCTCAGATGAACAGCTGCCTGGTCAAACGCGTGGGCGTGTTCGATGCCCAGGGGTCAGAGGAGGTGTGCTGCATCATGCAGCAGGCGCGTCTGCATCTGGCGCAGCTGCAGGGCCACCACACACCGGCAGAGGGAAAACGCATCGGCGCGTCGCGCGTTATCCGGACGCTGCGCGTGCATCCGGGCGAAACGGCGGCTGCCGTGCAGGCCGAGGTCGATGCCTGGGCACCGGCTTGCTGTGCCTTTGTGGTGGAATGCGGGAATGCGGCGTTGCTCCGGCGCGTGCGCTTCCCGCATCCGTGGCTGCTTTCCGGGCGTATGAATCCTGCCTTGCTGGGGCGTATGCTGCACCTCTGCCGCCCGCATGGGGTGGATATAGAAAGCGGCTGGACGACATCGGAGACGCTGGCTGCTCTGCGCGCCATTATTTGAAAACGGTTCTCACAGAACCATCGCCATCACCAGCATGCCGGTGGCAACGCCGTAAATGCTCAGGTGGTGGTGCCCCCAGCGTTCGGCCATGGGGAGCAGTTCGTCAAAGGAAATGTAGACCATGATACCGGCCACCACGGCAAAGAGTATGGCCAGCAGCGCCGAACTCAGGAATGGAATCAGGATGAGCATGCCGACCAGCGCACCCAGCGGCTCAGCCAGTCCGGAAAGCAGCGCCCAGCCGAAAGCCTTGCGGCGGTTACCTGTGCCGTAGAGTAGCGGCAGCGCCACGGCAATGCCTTCGGGGATGTTATGGATGGCCACGGCCAGTGCCACCGAAGTGGCAATGCCGGAGTTATCGAAAGCCGAGGCCACGGTGGCAATGCCTTCCGGGAAATTGTGAATGGCAATAGCCAGGGTGAAGAGCAGGGCTGAGCGGCGCAGCCGCGCATTGCCGGCAAACTCGCCTGTGGCCTGCACGCCGTCCAGCTGGCCGGGGTCGGGAACTTCGTGCGGGTTTTCATCCTCTGGAATCAGGCGGTCAATACCGCAGGCCAGTGCCATGCCTCCGAAAAAGGCCAGCGTCGTCACCCACCCGGCGCTTGTTTCCAGCATGCCGGCGGCAGTCGGCATCAGCTCCATGAACGAGATGTAGACCATCACCCCGGCACTTGCCCCCAGCGCAAAGGTCAGCAGGCGCGTGTCGGTGCGCCGGACAAAAAGGGCCAGGGCCGCACCAATGCCTGTACTTAAGCCGGCGAGCAGGGAAAGCACCCCGCCCAGCAGCAGCTGATTCTGGATGCCGGAGAACATGAAGGCAGTGTATCGGGTTTCGACGCGCTTGTCAATGCTAATGCAGCCATGCCGCGGAAGTCCAAAATGTTGCAGATGCCACCTTTTTGCTCGCCATACCGCCGCGAACGTGGTAGAGTAAAGGGCAAACCGCCATGAGTGATTCTACTTACATCTATGATAATGTTGCAGAGTACCTGAAGCTGGGTAAGACCATCAACAGCCCGACCATGTATCTGGGGCCGGGGCTTCAGCCGTACTGGATGCAGTCCGGAGCATATGCCCCCGTGGCAGATACGGCCGGAGTTCTGACTTCCGACGATACCAACAAGCTGGTGGAAAGCTGCACGACCGGGGAGCAGCGGGCAGAACTTGCCGAAAAGGGTACTGTCGATTTCATTGCTGAAGGCCCTTGCGGCAAGTATCATGCCTACATATACGCGCAAGAGGCCGGCCCTCTGCTGATTCTCCTCTCGCTGCATGTGGACGATTTCCTCAAGCAGGGTGTCGATGCCCGCTGTTCCGATGTCCACCTGCCTTCCTGCAATCCCCCCTCGTGGCGCCGTTTCGGCACACTGCAGCCCATGTGGGAAGGCGCACCGACCCTCACCAAGGAAGACACCCAGGCGCTGGTCGACAGCTTCCTTACCGAAGAACAGCGCAAGCGCCTCCTGGAGGTGGGCGACGTGGACTTTGCCTACGCGAACAAGATTGGCCGCTACCGTACCTCCGTCGTCTCCCAGCGTCTGGGTTATGATATCTGCTACCGTATCATCAACAGCCGCGTGTACACGATGCAGGAAATCAACCTGCCCACCGAATATGTCGAGCCGCTCACCCGCTTCACAAACGGTATCATCCTGGTGACCGGCTCCGTGGGTTCCGGCAAATCCACCACGCTGGCCTCCATCATTGATTTCATCAACCAGGACCGCCACGACCACATCATCACCATGGAAGACCCCATCGAAACGGTGTTTGAATGCAAGGGCTGCCATGTGAACCAGCGCGAGGTGCACTCCCACACCGAGTCCTTTGCCCGCGCCCTGCGCGCCGCCCTGCGTGAAGACCCGGACATCATCATGGTCGGTGAAATGCGTAACCTGGAGACCATCTCGCTGGCTCTTTCAGCCGCAGAAACAGGTCACCTTGTGCTGGGCACGCTGCATACCGGCTCTGCCGCCCGCACCATTGACCGTATTCTGGATGCCTTCCCCGTGGAAGAACAAGACCATATCCGCGTGATGGTGTCCGAATCTCTGCGTGGCATCTTCTCGCAGCAGCTTGTGCCCAGGAAAGACGGCACCGGCCGCGTCATGGCGCTGGAACTGCTGGTGAACAACGCCGCTGTGGCCAACTGCATCCGCGAAGGCAAGACATTCATGATTCCCGGCCTCATCCAGACCGGCAAGGCACAGGGTATGCGCCTCATGGATGATTCCCTGCAGCAACTCTACCTGGCAGGCACTATTTCGGCCGAAGAATGCCAGGGCCGCGCTACCGACCATGTGATGATGGAAAAATTCCTTAAGGAACATCCCGAAAAGGCCTGATTCACCCAGACACACACACTTTCCCCTCATTTCAGCACATGAAGAACAAAATTGACGAGTTTTTCCAGGCCCTGGTAGACCAGGGCGGTTCCGACCTTCACCTCTCGGAGGGCGAGCCCCCCAAGGTGCGCGTGCATGGCGATGTGACCGCTATCCGCGAAGCTCCCCTCACGCACGAGGAAATGGTGGAACTCATGGAACCCATCTGCCCGCCCAAGCTGTGGAAGGAATTCTGCGACATCGGCGATGCTGACTTTGCCTACGAAATGGATGCTAAATCCCGTTTCCGCTGCAACTACATGAAACAGCAGCGCGGCTACTGCTGCGTGTTCCGACTCATTCCCACCAAGATTCTCACCCTGGAGCAGCTCAACGTGCCGGAGCAGATCAAGCGCTTCGGTGAAATGCGCTCCGGCCTGGTGTTGGTAACAGGGCCCACCGGTTCCGGTAAGTCCACCACGCTGGCCGCCCTCATCGACTACATCAACACGAATTTTGCCCGCCACATCATTACCGTGGAAGAACCCATCGAATTCGTGCATCCCAGCAAGAAGAGCATCATCACCCAGCGTGAAGTTCCCAACAACTGCCCCACCTTCGCCGATGGTCTGCGCGCTTCTCTGCGCGAAGATGCCGACATCGTGCTGGTGGGCGAAATGCGTGATTTGGAAACCATCTCGCTGGCACTCACCGCTGCTGAAACCGGCCTCCTCGTCTTCGGTACGCTGCACACCAACAACGCCCGCAAGACCGTGGACCGTATCATCGACGTGTTCCCGGCCGAACAACAGGCACAGGCCCGCACTATGCTGGCCGGTTCACTCCGAGGCGTGGTGGCCCAGCTGCTCATGAAGCGCTGCGACAAACCCGGCCGTGTGGCGGTGAACGAAATCCTCTTTGCCACCCCGGCTGTGAGCGCCATTATCCGCGAAGGCGCCACCCAGAAACTGGCCGACGTCATCATCGGCGGTAAGGGCATGGGCATGCAGTTCATGGACGATGCCATTTGGCAGAAATTGCAACAGGGCATCGTCACTCCGGAAGAGGCCTACATGAAAGCCATCGACAAAGCACGCTTCAAGAACTTCCTGCCCAAGGAACTTGAAACCATGGCCAACGCCGGCGGTGCATAAAGTCTTTTTGCCTCAGCTCATCAACCGCACACCGGAGAGTCTGCTCTCCGGTGTGTTTTTTCAATCTGCGCAGACGCAGTCTGCGAACTTCTCTCCTCGGCAGAGGAAATTATCTCCGCGAAGCAGAAATTCTCTCGCCGCAAGGCGAAATTCGTTCCGTGCCTTGTGGGCGGATGAGACGTTTACGCAGCCATCCAGAAATGCTGCGCGTTGCTGATTCCTCGCATATCGACATAGCGCGTTCGTAGCAACGAGGCATCCCGGTGGCCTATTTCCAACTGCAGCTCGGCATAGCTGCGGAAATGGCTCAGGTGGTAGCTCGCAAAGGTATGCC
>CALCHQ010000078.1 GCA_937901085.1 uncultured Verrucomicrobiales bacterium
GAGCATCTGAACTTTTACCCGGTACTCCAGCTCTCCCTGGGCATGCGCTTTTGAAAAAGGAGGGGACGCTTATTCTGCGGTGAGCAGGATGATGCAGGATTGCTGGGGGCGGGTCCAGCGGATGGGGAGGCCGGTGGCCATGAGGGTGTCGCCGCCAAGGGTGTGGGTGTGCAGGGGGCAATGGTACCCGGTGGAGTCCGGGGCGAGTTCGGTGAGAGTGTAGCGGGTGGCGGGGTCGAGTCCGCGCAGGGGAATACGGGTGTGTTGTTCGGTGTAGGGACGCTGGGTGGTGTAGGCGAGCAGGAGGGCTCGCTTGCCGTGGGTGTAGAGCAGGGCGCAGTCGGGCCCTTCGTAGGGGGAGATGAGGCGGTACAGCTCGCCCAGCTGGGTGATGGGGCGGAGTTCTTTGGCGAGTTCGACGCGGGTGCGGATTTCTTCCATTTCGCTGTCGGTGAGGGCGCGGGGGTCGAGTTCGAGTCCGAGCCGCCCGGCCAGGGCAACGTCGAATCGGAATTTGAGGGTGGTTTCGCGCCCGGTGTAGCAGTTGGGGCTTGCGGTGACGTGGCAGCCGATGGCGTTGGCGGGGAAGAAGTAGGAGGCGGCCCATTGCATGCGGAGGCGGTCGCAGGCGTCGGTGTTGTCGGAGAGCCAGAATTCCTCGTGGAAGGCGGCGCTGCCGCAGTCGAGTCTGCCGCCGCCGGCGGAGCAGCATTGGATAGTGACTCCGGGGAAGTTCTGCCGGAGTTGCTGCATGTGGGCGTAGTAGTTGGTGATGTAGTCGAAGTAGAGATTGCCCTGGCGGTCTGCGGGAAGATGGGTGGAGCCGGGGTCTGATATCTTGCGGTTGCAGTCCCACTTGATGTAGCTGATGCCGGGGTGCGCGGCCAGGATGCGTTGCACGGGGGCGGTGATGTCTGTGGCGGGGTTGGCCAGGTCGAGTACGAGCTGGTGGCGTTCTTCGCGCGGGGGGATGCCGGGCAGCTGGATGGCGCGATCCGGGTGGGCGGCGTAGAGATTGCTGCGCGGGCTGACCATTTCGGGTTCCATCCAGAGGCCGAAGTCGATGCCGTGGCTGGCGGCAATGTGGGTGAGTTCCTGGAGGCCGCCGGGGAGTTTGGCGGGGTCGGCTTCCCAGTCGCCCAGGGAAGAGGTGTCGTCGTCCCGCTGGCCGAACCAGCCGTCGTCGAGGACAAAGAGTTCGATTCCCAGGGCGGCGGTGCGCTGCATCATGGCGCGCAGGGTGGAGGTGTGTACATCGAAGTGGACTCCTTCCCAGCTGTTGAGCAGGGTGCGGCGGGTTTCCTGTCCGCGGGGGATGACGTGGCGGCGCAGGTGCTGGTGCAGGTTCCGGCTGGCTTGCCCGGTACCGCTGTGGCTGTAGATGAGGATGGCGGAGGGCAGGGTGATGCGCTGACCGGAGACCAGGGTGTAGGGGCTGTGGGCAAAGTGGTGGCCGAGACGCAGGTAGAGGTGGCCGTAGCTGCTGTGTCTGGCGCTGATTTCGTAGTTGCCGCTCCAGGCCAGGGCGGCCAGCAGGCAGGGGCACCCTGTTTCCTGCGCCGGGCCTCCCAGCGAGAGGATGATGCCGGGGGTGCCTTCCTGGGCGGTCTTGATGCCGGTAGTGGAGGCTACGCTGAGGGTGTTGCCGCGTTCGAGGGCTTGCTGGTGCAGGAAGTTTTCGCCGCTCCAGCCGCCGCGGAAAGTGGTGAGGTGGTATGCTTCTGCGCGCAGGGGGAGGGCGGCGGAATCTGCCTGCAGGAGGGTGATACTGCCGCTGCCTGTGTTGCTGACTGCGGGGGTGAGGATGATGGTGTCTTCTTCCGGGTGGAGGTCGATGCGGAGTTGAATTTCCAGTTCCGGGTGGCGCGGGTCTGCCAGGGTGAAGATGGCTCCTGCCGGGGTGGGGATGTGCCGGAGCAGGTGCAGGTCGCAGCCCAGGGTGCCGTCTGCATAGCGCAGGTTCAGGGCGTATTCTCCGCTGTGGTTGCCCCACTGGCCGCGGGAGTCAAAATCGGTGGCGTAGAGCGGCCATTCGGCAGAGGGGCTGAGCAGCGCATCGTCCGGGTTGGCGAGGCGCGGGCCGAGGTAGCAGAATTGGAGTTTGCCTGCGTCGGTCTGCCGCAGGGTCAGCTGGTTGTTGGCTGTAAAGAAGTGCATCATTCCCCAAAAATTATTCACTATGCACTATTCACTATGCCTTTACTCCATGCTGCGGGCCTGGCGGCGGGCGGCGCGCAGGCGTTCGCGTTCGGCATGTGCTTTTTTGCCTATGGGGCTGTTGCGGTCGGCATCGCGGGCGGCTTCGAGCGCGGCGATGGCTTCGAGCAGTTTGGCTTCGGAGGCCGGGGTGTGCGCGCCCTGGTACAGGGTGTTGTATTCGCAGAGCAGGAGGGGGTAGAGGCATTCGTAGCCCAGCCGTTGTTTGTCTGCCGGGGTGGCCAGGGGGTGGGCCATGAGGGCGCGGCAGGTGTTGAGGCATTGGGTGAGGGGGGCGCCCTCCAGCGGGCTGGTGAGGGCCATGCGGGCGAAGAGCAGGTATTGCTGAGCGGTGTAGTTGCGGCGTTCGGCCTGGGCGGCGCGGTCGGGGGCGCTGGCGCTGGCCTGGGCGGCCTGCAGTTTTTCGGCTGTGAGCTGCGGCAGGGGGAGTACGGCGTATGGGCCGCTGGAGTCTGCCAGTACGAGGCTGGGGAGTTCGGTGACTCCGGCTTTGAGTGCATTGGCCGCGTTGATGGCCGCCTGGAGGGTTTCGGCCTGGTCTTGCAGGACGACGTAGCGGCATTCGCTCTGCGGCTGGGCGGCTCGCAGCGGGGCGAGCTGGTGCGCGAGGGCGGCGGTGTTGGTGCCTTGGCGGAAGTAGACGGTGTATTCCTCGCCCCCGGCGTGGATGGCTGTAACCCAGAACAGCAGGTGGAGCAGGGTGTGTTTCATGGCTGGGAGGGAGGGGCGTGTTCTCAGGCGTCAGTTGCCATCGGCCGCTTTGCTGATGGTGATGCGCTTGAAGCGGGAGTCTGTTTCTTCGGAACTGGTGGCGATGCCGGGGATGCCGGCCAGTTCGTTGTGGACGAGGCGGCGCTGGTAGGCGTTGAGCTTTTCCATGAGCAGGGGCTTGCCGGTCTTGAGGACTCGTTCGGCACGGGAACGGGCGCGGCGCATGAGTTTGGCTTCGGCGCGGGCGCGGTAGTCATCGCAGTCCACGCGGACACGGGGGGCTTCTTCCCACTTGGCCTGCACGAGGCGGTTGACCATGTACTGGAGGTCGTCGAGCCGGTCACCTTCATCTCCAATGAGGTAGCGGGCATCCGGGCTGGTGATGAGCAGGGAGAGCCCGTCTTCGTAGGGTTCGGTCTGCAGGGTGAAGCTGAAGCCCAGCGGAGTGAGCAGCGAGCTGGCGGCTTCACTAGCCAGGGTGGCGAGTTTTTCTACGGATGAAGACATGGGGAATGACGAATTGCGAATTGCGAAGTTTGAAAGGCGATTGCTGGCTGCGCGATGGGGGGGCGGGGTTATTCGTCGCGGCCGAGGAGGCGCAGCAGGTAGAGGAAGAGGTTGATGAAGTCGAGATAGAGGGAGAGGGCTCCGAGGACGGCTCCTTTGCTGCGGATGGTTTCATCGGGGTTGAGGCCGATTTCAAGCAGGCGCTGGGTGTCGTGCGCGGTGAAGAGGGCAAAGAGGATGACACCGCCGCAGCAGATGAGGATGTCGAGCGAGCTGCTGCCCCAGAAGATGTTGACGATGCTGGCGATGATGAGCCCGATGAGCAGCATGAAGAGGGTGCGCCCCATGGTGCTGAGGTTGCGGCGGGTGACAGCGCCGTAGATGGACATGGCGCCGAACATGACGGCGGTGCAGCCAAAGGCTTTGCCGACGGAGTCGATGCCGTATTGTACCAGCAGCGGTCCGAATAAGAGCCCCTGGATGGCGGCAAAGGCGAGCAGCAGGATGCTGAGCGCGCCGCTGCTGAGGCGGTTGGCACCGAAGCTCATGACTACGACGATGCCGATGGTGCCGATGCAGACGAGCCAGGCGTTCCGGATGGTCCAGGTGAGGGCGGCTGCATCCTGGGCGGTGTAGGCGGCGATGCCTGCGGTGAGCAGCATGCAGGCAGCCATCCACAGGTAGACTTTGTTGAGGAAGGTTCTGGCCAGGGCGGCGTCCTGGCTGGTCGGGGCGGTGGTGGCGGGGTAGGTGTTCTGGTTCATGGTGTCATTTTACTGGTTGCGGTCTGCCAAGTCAAGTTGTTTGCATGTGCCGCGGTATCAGGGTTCGGGATTCCATCCTTCGGCGGTGAGTTTGTCGTAGGTGGTGCGGGCTTCATCGCCCAGGTCGAGCCCGGCCATGCGGACGTAGCGGTCTGCCAGTCTGGGGTCGGGGTTGAGGTTGCTGCCGCCCTGGGCGGTGATGTAGGCCAGGTAGATGTAGGCGCGCTTCTGCCCCATGGCGGCGGCTTCCTGCAGGAGTTTGCAGGCGGCTTTGGAGTCTGCCGGTACGCCGGTGCCGGTGTGCTGGGCGTAGGCGAGCATGATGACGGCGTGCGGGACGCCCATGTTGGCGGCGGTGTTGAGGTAGATGAGGGCTTTATGGGTGTCTTGAGGGATGCCCAGCCCGCGCAGCAGCATGATGCCCGCAGCGGTGCCGCAGGTGGCGTTGCCGGTGCTGGCACCGTGGTTGAAGTGCTGGTAGGCGCGGGCTTTGTCCTGCGCCATGCCGCTGCGGCCATAGTAGGTCATGGTGCCCAGCCAGAAACTGGCGGTGATGTTGCCTGCCATGGCGGAGAGTTTGATGAGGCTGCGCCCGGCGGCATCGTTGTGTTCGATGCCGGCTTCGCGCAGGATGGGGTTGGCGGGGTCACCGTCGACCATGGCGGAGCCGAGCGCAAAAAGGGCATCGGCGCTGTGCAGTCGGACGGCTTCCTTGAGCAGGGTAAAGCTTTCCTTGGGAGCGTTTTTGGAGCTGAGGGCCGAGAGGGTGTAAAGGGCTTCGGGGTTGCCTTTTTCTGCGGCCTGACGCAGCATGCTGATTTGTTCGACGGTGGTGGGGGCTTTGGCCGAGAGGTAGTAGAGGACGTGGTGGTTGCCGCGTTCGATTTCGGCGGCCACTTCGGGTCGTTCGCGGTCTGTCCAGTCGGTGAGGCGGCCTGTCATCTGCAGCCATTTGAAGCGGGGAATGGGGTTGCCGCTCCGGCAGGCTTCTATCATGTATTTTCTGGCGGCCTCTTCATCTTTGGCGGTGCCGATGCCGTTCTGCATGCACATGCTGACGTTGATTTTGGCTGCGTCGAACCCGGCATCGGCTGCCTTGCGTACAAGGGCGTAGGCTGCTTTGATTTCAGGGGATTGAATCTGGTCGCGCGCAATGCGGGTGAGCTTGCGGTCGCCTACGAACTGGCAGGCGGCGGGTTTGCCTTCGGCGGCGGCTTTTTCCATCCAGCTCATGACGGCGAATTCGTCATTGGTTGTTTCGAGAATGACGCGCAGGGCTGGGCAGAAGTCGTAGACGTTGTTCTGGAAGATGGTGTCGAGTTCCCCGGTGAAGCGGGCGTAGGCTTCGGGGTGGGCTTCGGGGCTGGAGTCTGCCGCGCGCGGGGCATCGGGCGTGTAGCTGAGTTCTGCGGCGGGGGCAGCGGGCATGGCGGTGGCTGCTGCCGGGAGGAACTGGCGGATGGCTTCGGCAAAGGCCAGGTTTTCGGCGCTTTGCTGGGCGGTGGCTGGCAGCGTGGCAAGACAGAGCAGGGGGAGGAGGCGCGGCATGGTGGTATGATACTATAGGGAGGTGTGCTTGTGCAAGTGTGTTTTGTGTCCCCGTTCGCGCCAAGGCGCGAATATCGTTGTGGCAAAGCTACAATATCGTTGCGCGCAGCGCAATATCGTTACGGCGGAGCCGTAATATCGTTTCCTATAAAGTGTACTTGAGCGAATAATCAAGCCTTGGGAAATATTTCAGCTCCCCTTTGCTGTGCGTATAGACGAAATCAACATACGCCTGATACTACCGCACTGTTGTTGCAAATTCGCGAACATTTCTTCTGTAATAATTCCAGTACGCACCATAATTTTCAGCCAATATTCTGTTTCATAGCATTCTTTGAGTGAAATCTGGTACTTATTCACAAAATCACCGCCACTAGACGCATACACTCCTTCGTGGATATTGGCACCAATGCTTGTTGCGGATCTTAAAAGCTGATTTTTTAAACTCCATGTCGTTCAATTCCGTCGCAAAGATTTACAATATCAACCGATAAATCAAGGCTGCGTTCTGCAAGAAGATGAGTTTTCATGCTTTTTTAATTTAATATTTTTTACGTGGTATAGCAACATTTTTCCCAATTTGCACACCTCATTTCCTCAGGTTATATAGGAAACGATATTACGGCTTCGCCGTAACGATATTCAGCCCGTACGGGCTGAACGATATTGCGCTGCGCGCAACGATATTCGCGCCAAGGCGCGAACGTTACATCAGGGAAACGGCGATTTCATCGGCTACGAGCCGCCCGCTGGTGGTGAGGATGAGCCGCCCGTCTGTTCCCAGGGTGGCGAGTTGTTCACGGCAGAGCATGGCGGTGAATTCGCGGTCCTGCGGGCGCAGGTACTGGGGCGGCAGCCCTTCGTCTGTGCGGAGGAGCAGCCCCAGCAGTTCGGTGCGGCGGGTGGTGGGGTCGAGGGGTTCGGCATGGCCGGGAGGAAGCTGCCCGGTTTGCAGCGCTGCGGTGTAGGCGGCGGTGTCGCCGGCGTTGGTGTAGCGGATGCCGTTCATGGTGCCGGTGGCTCCCGGTCCCAGTCCGCAGTAGTCTTCGCCGTGCCAGCAGGCCAGGTTGTGCCGGGATTCGCAGCCGGGCAGGGCGTAGTTGGAGATTTCGTAGTGGCGGTATCCGGCGGCGGTGAGGAGTTCATCTGCCATGGTGAACATGGCGATATCGGTTTCTTCGTTGCCAGCGCCGGCACCGTATTGCTGGAAGAAGGCGGTGTCTTCCTCGTAGCTGAGGTTGTAGGTGGAGATGTGGTCGGGGTGCAGGTTGATGGCGGCACGCAGGGTGTGTTCCCATTGCTCCAGGCTCTGGCCGGGCAGGGAGAACATGAGGTCGAGGTTAATCTGGGGTATTCCAGCTTCGCGTAGCATCTGCACGCTTTCGGCTACGTTTTCCGGGCTGTGTTCGCGCCCCAGCAGGCGCAGGAGTTGTGCGTCGAGGCTCTGCGCGCCCAGGGAGACGCGGTTGATGCCCAGCTGCCGCCATTGCTGTACTTTGGCGGAGGTGAAGGTGGCGGGGTTGCTTTCAAAGCTCCATTCCTGCACTTCTGTGAGGTCGAGCCAGCTGCTCAGGCCGCTGACGAGGAGTTCCAGATGGGTGGGCGAGAGCATGCTGGGGGTGCCGCCGCCGAAGTAGATGGTGCGTGGCGCGCTTCCCTGCGGCAGGCGCAGCCGTGCTTCCTGCCCGATGGCCAGGGCATAGCCTCGTATGTCGCTTCGCCCTGGGGTGTGCTTGAAGAAGGCGCAGTAGGGGCAGATGCGGTGGCAGAAGGGGACGTGGATGTAGAGGTGCATGCGCGCGTTCAGGAAAAAAGGAGGGGCCGGTGTTGCCCGGCCCCTCGGCAAAGTTGCTTGCAGCGCTGCTTTACAGTTCAGCAGCGGCCGGGGTGTCAAGGAAGTACTTGGCGTCGGCGTGGTTCTGCAGGTAGGAAGCGGCGACTTCGATGGTGACCGGGCCGTTGATGGCCTTGTTCACGATGGAGGCCTTCTTTTCACCCCAGGCCATGAGACGCACCTTCTTGGCGCCCATGATGGTGGCTACACCCATGGTGATGGCGGTGCAGGGCACGTTTTCGAAACCACCGAAAGCGGGGGCGGCGTCGGTCTTGGTGAGGTCATCGAGGTGGACCTGGCGGGTGATGGTGGTGTCATCGGAGCCGGGTTCGTTGAAGCCGATGTGGCCGGTGCGGCCGATGCCGAGAATCTGCAGGTCGAGGCCACCGCAGTCCTGGATCTTCTGCTCGTAGGCGGCGCAGTGGGCGGGGATTTCCTCAGGGGCCAGCGTGCCGCAGGGCAGGTTGATGTTTTCGGCGGGAATGTCGATGTGGTTGAAGAGGTTGGTGTGCATGAAGTACCAGTAGGATTCCACGTGGTCGTGGGGCAGACCGGTGTATTCATCCAGGTTGAAGGTGATGACATTCTTGAAGGAAAGACCTTCTTCCTTGTGCAGGCGGATGAGTTCGGCGTAGAAGGGCAGCGGGGTGGCACCTGTGGCAAGGCCGAGAACGGCGGTCTTACCCTCGGCGGCGCGGCTGCGGATGAGTTCTGCAACTTCAGCGGCAAGCTTTTTGGCTGCGGCTTCCTTGGTTTCGAAAACTTCGTATGTCATAGCGGGCATATTTTATAGCCGAATGGCTGTAAATTCAACCCTAAAATGTAGGGACGGGAAAATTCTGCGGCGCTGAGGTGATTTTTTTCTAAAAAAGGCTTGCAATGCCGGGTAGCGTGTGGTATGCTGCCGCCGCACACAGCATCTGCCGCTGTAGCTCAGGGGTAGAGCAACGCATTCGTAATGCGTGGGTCGTCAGTTCAAATCTGACCAGCGGCTTCTCACTCCTGGGAAACAACAGATGCAGGGTGTTCACAGACATAATGCCTCCTTAGCTCAGTTGGTAGAGCAGTTGACTCTTAATCAATTTGTCCGCGGTTCGAGTCCGCGAGGGGGTACTCGGTTAACCTAAGTATGAGAGGTAAAGGGCTATCTGTTCAGCAGATGGCCCTTTCTTCTTGCCGGAATTCTGTTATCAGGGCAGAATCAGAACTTGCAAGGCCCAGCGGAAAAGGGTAGAATGGCATGAGTTGTATGCGCCAGTATATCATCAGACGTTTGTTGATGATGCCTATTACGTTGATAGGTATCACGTTTCTGGTGTTTTTTCTGACGCGCATGGTGCCGGGTGGCCCGGTGGAGCGCATGCTGCAGGAGCAGGCAATCGGCGCACTGGCGGGTGAGAAAGCGGTCGGCACGGCCGGTGCGCGCCTCGGAAATGATGACCTGGAGCGCCTGGAGGAGCTTTTTAATCTGCAGGAGCCGGTCTGGAAGGCGTATCTGCAATGGCTGGGGCTGCTGCCCCGTGAGGTGGAGATTGCCAAGGCCGAGTTCAATGATGAGGGCGTGGCGGTGGTGACGATTGTTTCGGCCAGCGGTCATGCAACGGCGTTGGAGGTGACGCGCGAGGGGATTGTGCCGCAGTATATTGCCCCGGAGTGGATGCAGGAGGAGGACTGGCAGGTGAGGCTGGAGTCTCCGGCAGACCGAGCCGAGCGTCTGGCTGCCTGCCGTGGTATTTCCGATGCGGCAGAGGTGGCGGCGCTGGAGAAGAGCCCGGCGTGCCGCCGCTGGCGGGCGGTAGCGAGCCGCCGCGCGTTCCAGGGGGTGCTGCAGGGGAATCTGGGGCTATCGTACAAGTATAATGAGCCGGTGTCGCGTATGATGCTGGACCGCCTGCCGGTGTCGCTGTATTTCGGCTTGCTGGGGGCGTTCATCACCTATGTGGTGAGTGTGCCGCTGGGGGTGTTCAAGGCGCTGTGGCACCGGAGTGTGTTTGACAGCGTGAGCAGCGTGCTGATTTTTGTGGGCTACGCGGTGCCGGGCTTTGCGCTGGGCGCTGTGCTGCTGGTGTATCTGGGGGCGCGCCTGGAGTGGTTCCCGCTGTATGGGCTGGTGAGCCCCGGTTTTGAGTGGATGCCGTTCAAGGAGCAGTTGTATGACCTGGCAATGCATACGGTGCTGCCGCTTTCCTGCTATGTGGTGTCGACCTTTGCGGTGACGACAATGATGATGAAGAATAACCTCATGGAGCATCTGGCAGCGGATTATGTGCGGACTGCGGTGTCCAAGGGGGTGTCGTTCCGCCAGGCTGTGTGGCGGCATGCGTTCCGCAATTCGGTGATTCCGATCGTATCGACCCTGGGCAGCGTTATCTGCACGGTGGTGGGCGGTTCCATCCTCATTGAGCGTGTGTTTGATATCCAGGGCTTCGGCATGTTGAGCTTCCAGGCGCTCATAGATAAGGATTATTCGTTGATTATGGGTACATTGTTGCTCATCTCGGTGCTGATTATCATAGGGAATCTGCTGTCGGACCTGCTGGTGGCGCTGGTGGATCCCCGTGTGCGTTTTGATTGATGATGACGAAGAACCTGACAGCGCTTCTGATGATTCTGGCGGCTTTGCTCAGCGCGCTGGGCGAGCTGCATGGCTGGCTGCTGCCGACGCTTTCCTGGCCGTTCACGGTGAGCCGGGATGTGCCCTGCCTCCGTTGCAGCGGCGAGTTGCTGCCTTGGTTGGCGGTGGATGACACGCTGCACTGGTTCGGCTGGCTTTGTGTGCTGGTGCTGCTGCTGGCGGGGCTGTACCTGCTGCTGCGCCGCAGTTCGAGCCTGCGGCTGCCGCCTGAGTATGTGAAGCAGGTGCAGCGCTTTAAGAAGATTCGCCGTGGCTACTGGTCGCTCCTGGTGTTTGCCGGGGTAATGCTGCTGGCGGCCATGGACCAGTGCCTGGTGGGTAAGCGCGCCTTGCTGGTGGTGTATGATGGTCAGGTGTACAGCCCGGCGCTCACGCGCGCGGTGCTGCCCGGTTCGACCTTCGGGCTCAAGGGCGCTGCGGCCAAGGCCGAGACGGATTACCGCGCGCTGCGCGAGCGCCTGGGCCGGCCGGGGGTGGCAGGATTTGTCATCATGCCACCGGTGCCGTACGACCCGGTGATGGATGCCGCCCCGTTTCCTTCGGAGCCGCTGGAGTGGAGAGATGGCCTGCTGTATGATGGTGATTCCCCGTACAACGGCCTGGCCTGCCGCCTGTATGCAGATGGTCAGCCGCATGTGCGGCAGCGTTTCCGCCGTGGCCTGCCCGATGGCCATGCCCAGGGCTGGCTGCGGAACCGCACCGAGGTGTATTCGGCTACTTACCGGGAGGGTAGGCTGGTGGATGAGCATTACCGCGGCGCGCTGGAGCTGGATAAGTTCATGCAGCTGACCCCGGCGGGCAGCGAGCGCAAGGTGTATTACCACCCGGCCCCGCCCCTGACGGGAAATCATCTGTTGGGAACCAACAGCCAGGGCGCAGATATTCTGGCCTATCTGTACGGTGGTCTGCAGGTGAATATCAAGGCGGCCTTGCTGTATCTGCCGGTGATTTACTTCATCGGCCTGACGATGGGGATGCTGATGGGGTATTTCGGCGGGCGTTTCGACCTGGTGACGCAGCGCTTGATTGAGATTCTGTCGCAGATGCCCTTCTTGTTCGTGGTGATGATTGTTTCCGATTTCGTGCCGCTGGAGCTGCGCGGCCTGTTCCTGATTCTGAGCCTGCTGGCCATGTTCGGCTGGATTCACATGACCTACCTGGTGCGTACGGCTGCCATGAAGGAGAAAACGCGTGATTATGTGGCTGCCGCCAAGGTGATGGGCGCCGGGACAACGCATATCCTGCTGCGCCACATCCTCCCGAATCTGCGGGGTATTGTGGTGACGCTGATGCCGTTCAGCGTGGCGGCGGTGATTCTGTCGCTCGCTTCGCTCGATTATCTGGGCTTCGGCCTGCCGGATACCTATGCCAGCTGGGGCCGCCTGCTGAATGATGGTTTGTCGAAGTTGTCCTCGCCCTGGGTGGTTTCCAGCGCGTTCGTGGCGCTGGTGGGGACGCTGCTGATGGTGACCTTTATCGGTGAATCGGTGCGTGAGGCAACTGACCCGCGCCGCCATACCTACTATGAATAAGTGATGATGCTGACTTTCTTCCGTTCTCTGACCCGCCATCTGCTGCCCGGCCTGGCCGCGCTGCTGGGTTGTGTATTGTTCAGCGCCTGTGATGACGATGGCGCGGCTCTGGGTCTGGAGTGGCAGCACCCGTCGGATTTGACGCTTCCCCCCGGCTTTGCCGAGTCGGATGATGTGCCGATGTACACGAAACGCTGGCAGATGCCGCCTGGGTTTGCCGGATTCCCGGAGCGCTGGAATGCGCGGGTGCGGGAGTATGTGGAGGCGAATCTGGAGGAGACCCGTAGTACCTGCGAGTCTGCCATGTTGCAGTACCTGACTTCTGCGCCCGGCAGCGCGCGGCAGCAGCGCGCCAAATTGCGTTTTCTGAATACATGGCAGAACCTGGTGGGGCTGAGCCGCCGCAAGGGGCAGGGGGATTACCTGGTGTTTCTGCGCGAAAACCAGCTACCAGAGAATCTGGAGTGGCAGGATGGCATGGACCAGCCGGAGCTGGGCAGCCCCAAGGCCAGAAAGGGCGGCACGCTGCGGCTGGCGCTTCAGCGCTCTTTCCCCAGCACGTTCCGCGTGTTCGGCCCCAACAGCAATAATGCTTTCCGGCGTTATCTGTACGATGATGTGGATTTGCCGCTGATTCGCCTGCACCCCGGCACAGGGCGGTTGATTCCCGGCACTGCCGACCGCTGGGCGGTTTCAGCAGATGGCCGCACGGTGTATTTCCACATTGATGAGGCCGCGCGCTTTTCGGATGGGTCGCGTTTGACGACGCGCGATTTCATCACCTCCCTGTATGTGCGTACGTCTCCGTACAGTATTGAGCCGTTCTATAATGACTACTACATGGGTAATTTCTCGCGCATCGAGGTCTATGGCAACCAGTACCTGGCGGTGACGCTGGCGGCGGCGCGGCCTTATGCGCCGTTCTATGCCTCGCTGCCGCCCAGCTGCACAGCTTTCTATGCAGAGTTCGGCCCGGATTACCCCACGCGCTATCTCTGGCGTGTGGCACCTACGACCGGCGGTTATACGGTGAACCCGTACAATGTGGTGATGGGGCGGCAGGTGAGTCTCATCCGCGTGCCGAACTGGTGGGCGGCCGACCGCCGCTACACCCGGTATTCGTGCAATGTGGACCACATTGTCTACCAATTCGTGTCGGAGAATACCAAGGTGAGGGAACTTTTCCGCCTGGGGCAGCTGGATGTGTTCAATGCCCGTGAGGCAGATGCCTGGTACGAGGGGCTGGAAATGGAGCCGGTGCATCGCGGGCTGGTGCAGCGTGTGCATTTCAGCAATATCTGGCCGCGCAATTGCTTCGGTTTCCACCTGAACTGCTCGCAGCCTCCTTTCAATGAAAAGATGATGCGCCGCGGCTTCCACCACGCGTTGAATGTGCAGCAGGTGCTTGATACGGTGTTCCGGGGGGATTATACGCGCCTGGGGTCGTATTTTTCCGGCTTCGGCCAGTACACGGATGAAAGCATCAAAGCTCTGCCCTATTCCCCGGAGAAAGCGCGTGAGTGCTTTGCCCGCGCCGGGTATACAGAGGAAGGCCCGGACGGCATCCTCTGCAAGCCGGATGGTACGCGCCTGCAGGTGGTGCTGAGCAGCCGCATCGATCCGCTCTATACCAACTGCATGAATATTCTGCGTGAGGAGGCGGCTAACTGCGGGCTGGATTTGCGGCTCGACCAGGCGGATGATACGGTGCATTATTCCCGCGTGAAGAACAAGCAGTACCAGGCGGCTATTTTCTCCTGGGGCTTCTCTCCGCCCTTGCCCGACCCCTCGCCTTTCTTCCATTCGGCCTATGCCTTCAAGCCCGATGGCGCGCCGCTGCCCGGAACTTCCAATGTGACGGCCACGAATTCGCCTTCGCTTGACCGGGCAATCCTGGCCTGCCGCGCGGCGACTACGGAGGCAGAGGCGGTGGCGGCCCACCACCATGCCCAGCAGCTGATTGCCTCTACGCTGGCATGGGTGCCGGGCTGGACGACTTCGTACTGGCGCTTTGCCCAGTGGCGCTGGCTCCGCTGGCCGGATGAGCCGGGCTGCCGCTTCTGCCCGCCCCGGTATTATGACCCGCTGGACAGCCATTTGTACTGGATTGATGAGGAAATGAAGGAGGAGACCCTCCGCAGCCGCCACTCTGGTAAGACCTACCCGGAGATGGATATTGAAATTCCTCTGCCTGCCACCGAAACACCTGTTGCCTCATGAGTGCTGATTATCTGCTGGAAGTAAAGAATCTGAGTGTCGCGTTTGAAACAGAACGCGGCTTGTCGCGCGCGGTGGATGACATCAGCTTTACGATTCCGCGTGGCAAGTGCGTGGGTATTGTGGGTGAAAGCGGCTGCGGCAAGAGTGTGACGGCCATGAGCCTGGTGCGCCTGCTTCCCCAGCCCAACGGCCGGATTGTGTCCGGGCAGATTCTCTATAACGGAGAAGATGTGGTGACGATGTCGCAGCGCCGCCTGCGCGATTTGCGCGGGGGCCATGTAGGCTTTATCTTCCAGGAACCGATGAGTGCGCTCAACCCGGTGCATACCATTGGCGACCAGATTGCCGAAACGCTTATGCTGCACCGCGAAATGACGGCAGAAGCCGCCTGGGTGGAGGCCATTAACCTGCTGAACCGTGTCAAGATTCCCAGCGCGGCCCTGTGTGCCAACCAGTATCCTGGTTCCTTGTCGGGCGGCATGCGGCAGCGCGTGGTGATTGCCATGGCTCTGGCCTGCCGCCCCGAACTCATCATTGCCGATGAACCCACCACGGCGCTGGATGTGACGGTGCAGCAGCAGATTCTGGCCTTGCTCCGGGAGCTGCACGAAGACCTGGGAGCTTCTTCGCTCCTCATCACGCATGACCTGGGGGTCATTGCCCAGCATTGCGACCGCGTGCTGGTCATGTATGCCGGGCGCATTGTGGAGAGCGCCCCGGTCGAAGAACTGTTTGCCAACCCTGTGCATGCCTACACCAAGGCCTTGCTGGCGGCCATTCCCCGCCGAGACTACGTCCGCAAGACGCTGCTGCCCTCCATTCCCGGCCATGTGGCCTCCATCCGCCACCAGGTGCCGGGCTGCCGCTTCTGCCAGCGCATGGGCATTCCGGCCGAGCAGTTGACCGAGCGCCCGCGCATGGTGGAAATTGCGCCTGGCCACCGGGTTGAGGCCTGCCCGCGCTGCACGGGAATTGCTGCTCCCGCCCCTCTGTCCGCTCAGTAGGAGCGGATATCGTCGGCACAAGGTGTCGATATCGTCCAGCCCAACGGGCTGGATTTCGTCTGCGAAGCGGATTTCGTTCCCCTTGGAGCATAGTCAGAGATAAAGGTGTCCATCGGGAAACCTCCCGCGGATGGTACGAAATTCACTCCACCCCCAGCATGCCGCAAGTGGGGGTAAAAACGGCTTGACAATTAAGATAGAAAGAGTAGAATGAACGCCGCTGCGTTCTTATCCGGGAGCGTTGTCTTTATCTATTTTTCTAAAGTTTTCATTATGAATAGTTACCGTACCCATACGTGCGATGAGCTCCGCCCCGCTCATGTAGACCAGGTTGTGACGCTGGTCGGCTGGGTGGATACCGTGCGCGACCACGGCGGCGTGATTTTCATCGACCTCCGCGACCGTGCCGGCAAGACCCAGGTAGTCTTTCACCCGGAGATTGACGCGAATCTGGCGCAGCAGGCCGAGGCCCTGCGCGTGGAGACCGTGATTCAGGTGACCGGCAAGGTGGTGCGCCGCCTCAAGACCGATGAGATTGATGCCACCAACCCCGACCTGGCCACAGGTGAGATTGAAGTGGAGGCCACGGCGCTCACCGTGCTGAATCCGGCTGCTGTGCTGCCGTTCCAGCTGGATCGCAACATTGCCAATGAGGATATCCGCCTCAAGTACCGTTTCCTCGACCTGCGCCGCCCGGCGATGCAGCGCAACATGATTCTGCGCCACCGCATCACCAAGACCATGCGCGACTACCTCGACGAGCAGGGATTCCTGGAGATTGAAACGCCGATTCTTTCCAAGAGTACCCCGGAGGGTGCCCGCGACTTCCTGGTGCCCAGCCGCCTGACTCCCGGTGCGTTCTACGCGCTGCCGCAGGCACCGCAGCAGTACAAGCAGCTGCTCATGGTAGCCGGTATGGAACGCTACTTCCAGGTGGCACGCTGCTTCCGCGACGAAGACCTGCGCGCAGACCGCCAGCCGGAGTTCACGCAGATTGATATTGAGGCTTCCTTCATCACGCCGGAGGATATCTACGGCTGGATTGAGGCGATGCTCAAGCGTGTGTTCAAGGAGAGCGTGGGGCGCGATATCGTGACGCCGTTCCCGCGCATGACCTGGCACGATGCCATGAACGAGTACGGTTCCGACAAGCCGGAGCGCCGTTTCGAGATGAAGATTACGGAATGCTCGGATATTTTCGCTACTAGTGATTTCCGCGTATTCTCCAGCGCCGTGGCCAGCGGCGGCGTGGTGAAGGCCATCAATGCCAAGGGCTTCAACCCCTCGGTGGGTCAGATTGATTCTCTGACGCAGACCGCCATTGAGGCCGGTGCCAAGGGCCTTGCCTACATCAAGGTGCGCGACGTGAATGACCGCGACGGCTGGAAGAGCCCGATTACCAAGCGCCTGACTGATGCTGAGATTGAGGCTCTGAAGGAGCGCCTCAACATCGAGAGCGGCGACTGCGTATTCTTTGCTGCCGGTGCCTGGGAGCAGAGCTGCACCATTCTGGGTCGCGTGCGCCTGGCCTGCGCCGACTTCATGGAGCTGCTCAAGGATAACGACGAGGTGGACCTCTTCTGGGTGAACCGCTTCCCGCTCTTCGGCTGGGATGAGGAAGAACAGCGCTTCTGCGCCATTCACCACCCCTTCACCCGCCCCGTGCCGGAGGATGTGGAGAAGGTGCTCAAGGGCGAGATTTCCACTGACATCTGTGCCGAGGCCTACGACGTCATCTTCAACGGCAACGAGCTGGGCGGCGGTTCCATCCGTATTCACGAGAAGGAACTCCAGGATGCCACCTTCCGCGCCCTCGGTCTGGACGACGCGACTATTCAGGAGCAGTTCGGCCACCTGCTGGCTGCCTTCTCCTTCGGCGCGCCGCCCCACGGTGGCCTGGCCCTGGGCCTGGACCGCGTGGTCATGCTCATCGGCAAGTGCGAGTCTATCCGCGAGGTGATTGCCTTCCCGAAGAACAACCGCGGTGCTGACCTGATGAGCGAGTCTCCCGCTCCGGCTGAGCCCAACCAGCTGCGCGATGTGCATATTCAGGTGAAGCTGCCTGAGAAGCTGCGCCAGAAGCTGGAGGCCGAAAAGGCTGCTGCGGAACAGCAGGCCTGATAAGGAAGTGCATATGATAAAAGCACAAAGGGCAATTTCATATTGTCCTTTGTGCTTTTTTCTGGCAAAATAGCGCTGCATAAGATAAAACTAGGGCAGATAGACGCTAACTGTATGAAGGAGATGAATCCCCATTCCCCCACAGAGTCTGCAACGGAGCGTATTGATTGGTCTGCCTGGCTGGCAGAGTACGGTTCGCAGTTGCTGCTGTATGCGCGCCAGCAATGCCGCAGCGAGGCCGATGCCGAGGATGTGCTGCAGGAAGCGCTGGTGCAGCTGGTTCATGCGGTGGAGGGAGGTTCGTTTACCGGGAGCCGGGACCAGTGGCGCGCTTATGCCTATACCGCCATACGCCACCTGGCCATGGACCGAGGCCGCCGCGAACAGGTGCGCCGCAACTACGCCGCAGCCCAGCAGGAAACCCTGCGCGAAGGGGTGGAGGAGACTCCGTGGCTGAGCAGTGCGGCAGATGATGAATACCTGCGCGCGTACCTGGAATCCCTGCTTCGCAAACTGCCGGCGGAATTTGCCGAGGTGGTGGTGCTTCATATCTGGGGCGAACACACCTTTCAGCAGATTGCGGATATGACCCAGACCAAGCTGGCAACGGTGACTTCACGCTACCGCTACGCCTTGCAGTCGCTTCGCAAGGAATTAGAAAATAACCCGATAGAACGCTGAATCATGAATGCTTCAACAGAGATAGATACGAACGCCACCCGGCCTGCTGCGCTTCCTGCGGCCCTGCAGGAGCGTTTGCTGGCGGCGATGCAGCAGGCCTCTGATGAGGAACGTGAGTGCCGCGAGGTGGAGCAGTTGCTGCACCGGATGCAGCCTGCGCCCATGCCGGCGCATCTGGTGGGCAGCCTGGGCGTGCAGATGTATGTGGAAGCCCAGCAGAACCGAGGCCGCGGGCGGCGGCGTTCCTACTGGTGGCGCGGCGGGGCTGCTGCTGCGGCTGCCCTGGTACTCTGCGGCACCGGGCTTACGCTGCTGTTGCCGGGGCGGGCGGTGGCCACGGATGATACGCGCGGGTTGGTGAGCCGCAATATCATTGATTCACGCGGTACGGGCCGTGTCGAATGGCGGCGTGGGGAAGCCCCGGTCCGCCATTATGAGGTGATTTATGAGGATGCCTTTGTGCTGGATACAGATGATACGACGACGGTCATTCGTGTGCCGAATAAGACGGAAGTGCTGGTAGAGGAGGATTATCTGTGATGCGGTCAGCCTGGAAAGTTCTGTGTGGGGCGCTGTTGCTGCTGCCGGTCATGGCAGCCGGTAAGCCGCGCGCGATGTTCGGTGTGATGCCCGATGCCGAAGAGCAGCAGGGCGGCGTGCTGGTGCGAGCCGTGCATCCTGCCAGCCCGGCGGGTGTGGCCGGCGTGCAGGCGGGCGATGTGATTCTCTCGCTGGATGGTACGAAGGTAGGCTCACGGGAGGAGATGCGTGCGGTGCTGCAATCCCTGCAGCCCGGTCATCAACTGGAAGTGGAACTCCTGCAAGGGGAAAGCCGCAGGGTGTTGCAGGTGAAGCTGGCCGAACGCCCGGTGCGCCCGGTATCGGCCGCTGCCAGCCCGGATGCCGCCGTGGGCGGTGACCGCATGCTGCGCCCTCTGGTGGTGAATCCGGCCATCCGTACGGCCATGCGCGAGCATCGGATGAAGGTGCTGCAGCAGCTCGGTGCTTTGCCCGACGGGCTGCAGCCGGACGAAGTCATCACGCACTTGCAGGCGCTGCGCCACCTGGCGCGCGATGCCAATCCGCAGGGGCGCGGCTGGATGCTGGGAGAAGCAGGGGAAGTGACGCTTCAATTCAAGGATGCCCACGGTGTGCTGGTGCTGCACGGGGCAAACAAATTGCTGACGCTGACAGTCTATGATGCTGCGGGAATGCAGACGCATACCCTGCCGTTGAACACAGAGGCGGAGCGCCAGGCTGTGCCGGAGGGCGTTATTGAGCGTTTGCGGCGGCTGCGTTGAGCAGCTGGCCGATGAGTTGCCGGGTAAGCATGCCGCTTTCGTGTAGCGAACGCGGGCAGATGCGTTCCATGTTGTCGCGGGGGGTGTGCCACCAGTTGCTGCCGCTGAAGACGGCTATGAGGTTGAGGCTGTCGACCCCGGCTTCCAGGTAGGGCTGGTGGTCATCGAAATAGCCGCCGGGCCACACCGTCCATTTTTCTTCGGAGTAGCCGAGCTGTGAGACGGCGCTCATGTAGTGCCGGTACATGAAGTCCGACGTGTCAATCAGGGGAATGGCGATGGTCTTGTTGCGCCCGCCCACCATGTCGAGGTTGATTTGCCAGCGGGGGAGCTTGCTGCCGCGTCGCGCAACATCAAATTTCGAGCCGTAGAGGCCGTCGCTTTCGCTCATGTGGCGGCCGAAGGCTTCCTCGCCGTCCAGAAAGATGATTTCCACCGCCAGCTCCTGCGGGAGGGTGCGGGCAAGTTCCAGCAGTACCGCCGCTCCGCTGGCGCCGTCATCAGCCCCCAGAAAGGTGGGGGAGATGTTGATTTTAGTGTCGATGTGACAACTGAGCAGCAGCGGCGCGGGCGCTGTGCCGCGGAAGGCGCGCAGATTGCACATGCTCACGCCGTTGGGGGCAGAGAAAGTGTCGCGTGCTGTCTGCCAGCCGGCGGCATGCAGGTGCTTTTCAAGGTACTGCAGTTGTTGTTCGTAGGCTGCAGAGCCGCTGTAACGCGGCCCGAACTGGCAGAGCGCGGCGCAATGAAGGTGGGCGTTGTGGCCGCTGAAATCCGGGCTGGAGACCAGCTCTGCCGCTGGCGCAGGGGCAGGGGCGGCAGCCGGTTGGCTGGCTTCCGGGTCGTCGCAGCTGCAGAGCAGCAGGAACAGCGGCAGGAGGCGGCGCATTACAGGGATTCTGTGATTCCGAAAATCTGGAGGATGCGCACCAGGTCTTCGCGCCCGGCGTAGGGAATTTCGATGACCCCGTTGTTCTTGCCTTTCATGGCGATGTTGACCTTGGTGCCGAAGTCCTGGGAAAGCTGGCTGCAGACGCGTGCATAGGCCGGGGGGAGTTCGGGGGCTTCTTTGACTGCGACCGGGGCGGGGTTGAGCATGTTGCGTACCAGCTGTTCGGTCTGGCGCACGGTGAGGGTGCCGCGGGCGACGCGGTGGGCGGCAAGGGTCTGCTTATCCTCGTCCTTGAGTTGAAGCAGCACCTTGGCATGACCGACGGTAATCTGCTGGTGCTCCAGCAGGTCGCGTACTTCAGCGGCCAGGTCGAGCAGGCGTACCATGTTGGCAATGACCGCGCGGGATTTACCCACATGCTGAGCGATGGTTTCCTGCTTCATGTTGAACTTTTCCTGCAGCAGGCGGTACTGCTCGGCTTCTTCCAGCGGAGAAAGATCGGCGCGTTGCAGGTTTTCAATGAGGGCGAGTTCTGCTACTTCCTGGTCGGAGGCTTCATGAACCACAACCTTGACGGTGCTTTGCCCCAGGCTGGTGATGGCGCGCAGACGGCGTTCACCGGCAATCAGCTCGAAGCTGCCGTTGACTTTGCGGACAACGAGGGGCTGGATGAGCCCGCGTTCGCGGATGGAGGCGGCCAGTTCCTCAATCTGCTGTTCGTCAAAGTGGCGGCGAGGCTGGAAGGGAGATGCCTTGATGTCAGTCACCTTGGCAAGGATGACGCGATCGTCATCTGCCGCAATGTCAACAGGAGCGCTCGCTTCCTGCTTTCTCATGATGAGGGCGCCCAGCCCTTTTCCTAATGCTTGCCTGGCCATAATGTGTGGGCGCGATTTTATCGGATTCTAACTTGAAAAGCAACCCAATAATTCTGCTTGCTGACATAGTGGTGCAGAAATATGAGTCATGCAGGCTTGTCAATACAGGGTGAATTGATAAGAGGACAGGCAGAACCCTGCCGGGTTCTGCCTGTTGAAGGGGGGGGAGGAGTCCATGCCGGGCTTAGCGGCGACGGCGGCGCTTGCGCTCTTCCTTGGCTTTGGGAACCATGTTGATCTGGAAGGCTTTTTCCGGGGAATTGGACCAGGAGGCGCAGCTCATGATGCCGGTCAGCTTGCCGTCCTTGCTCAGGGTGAGGGAGAGCATGCCGTCCTTAGCGTCGTAAACTTCAGCGGTGGGCTGGTCGGGGTCATACTGGCCGTCGTAGATGGTGATGTCGACCTGGGTGGTGCCATCTTCGCGGGGGGTGAGGTCGCAGCGTCCGGCGATATCCAGGCTGGCTTCGGGCAGCTTGGTGTCGTAGATGGTGCCGACAAACTGCACCGAGTTGTCGAACTGCTTGGCTTCCTCGATGTGAAGGGAAAGTTCGCCGAACTTCTTGTCTCGCGTCCATTCACCGGCAAAGAGCTTGTCGTTGGCGAGAGCCTGCACAAAACCCTGGATGCTTTCTTGGCGGGCGGCTTCCTGGGCGGCCGCCTGTTCGGTCATGCGGCGGGCTTCCTCCTCGGCGCGTGCCTGGTGCTGGGTGAGGGTGGCGCGTGCCTGTTCCTCGCGGCTCTTGATGTAGGGGTCGGCCAGCTGGTTGAAAGCGGCTACTTTCTCGCGGATGACGGCCTTGCGGCTCTCTTCAAATTCGGGGGTGAGGATGGGGGCATCCTGAGCCAGCCCGCTCTGGGCGGTGTAGTCGTTGAGGGAGAGTAGGGCGGCGTTGTCTACCACGATGTTGCTGAACTGCCAGGAGCCATCGGTGTAGATAGCGGTGAAAGTGGCAGAGGCTTCCACCGGGTCACCGGCGTTCACGACCTTGCGGTAGACCGGGGAATCGGCCAGTTCCTTCAGTTCGTTGAGCGGTGCCTGGAGATGTTCGGGCAGCGGCTTGGCCTGGCGGTCGGCATCGGTGATGAGGTCTGTTGTGGCCCCCACCTGGAACAGGTAGACGGATTCCGGCTTCATGGAGGCGTTGGCGGCTTCGTTCACGGCTTCGCGCTCCTTGTTGAAAGCGGCCGGGGCGGTTTCCTTGGCGAACATGTCCTCCTTCACCGTCATTTTAAGGGTGGCTCCCATGCTGACGCTGGAGTCCGGGTTGCGGGTCGGTTCGCTGCAGACCAGCGTGCCGGCATCGGCAGCATCGCAGCCGCTGAGCTGCTCCATGAGCATGCGGGTGATTTCCTCGTTGGTCGGTTCTGTCGGAATCACCGGTGCCGGCGGCTCTGCTGGAGCTTGTTCTGCGGGCGCCGGGGAGGCAGCCTCCTCTTCATTGAACACCTGTTTGATTTCATCGAAACAGGAGGTAAGCATGGAGGCAGATGCGGTCAGAACGATGGTGTGAAAAAGGGATTTCTTCATGGCGTGACGCGTATATGTTACCCTGTAAGGGCTAGAACGTCCCATATTCTGCACTATTTGCAGGGCGATGTCAAGCAGTCGGCGCGTTATGCCGGGATATGCAGCATAAAAATGCCGGCGACGGCGCTATGTGTATCGAAAATGATTGCCAGCAACCGGCTAATCTGGTAGACTGAACGAAGTTCATGAGTACACCCGATAACGAAAAATTGTGGCCGATATTCAAACCATTGCTCCGGCAGTATGTCCTGCCCAGGTGGTATCTGATTGCCGGCGGTATTCTGGCGGGCGTGGTGGCGGCGGCTTCTGCGGGCTTCGGCTTGCCGTTCATGACCCAGTACATTTTCCCCCTCGTTTTTGGTACTGCCGAGATGCCGGCCCTCCTGCAGGACTGGATTGCTACCTGGGTGGCCCCGGAGGATATGTCCCAGGCAATTATGTGGATTGCAGCGGCCTTTATCCCGCTGGTGATGGCCATCCGCGGCCTTTCCACCTACGCCAATACCTATCTGCTCACCCGCGCCGGCACCGAAGCCTTGCTCGACCTGCGTGTGGATGTGTTTGCCCGCCTCCAGTGGCTTTCCTTCTCGTACCATGACCGGCGTACCCGTGGCGACCTGATGACAGTCGTCATCCAGTACACGCAGATGGCCCAGCAGGGCATGGTTACCATTCTCAATGAACTGGTGATTCAGCCGCTCACGCTGGTGGCTGCCGGTGGTTATCTGGTCTATGCCGCCTGTTCCAGCAATGAAAGTGCCATCCTGCTGGGGAATCTTCTCATTTCCTGCACGCTGGTACCCCTTGTCCGCTGCGTTGGCAAACGCATGGCCAAGCAGATGAACAAGGCGCTCAAGGACATGGGCATCATCACCACCGTGGTGGAGGAAACATTCTCGGCTCAGCGGGAGGTCCGTGCCTTTAACCTGGAACAGTACCGCGCCCGCCTGCTGCACGACATCATCCGGAAGTACAATGGACTCATCATCCGCATGAATGCCTGGAAGCAGAGTGTGGGGCCCTCGGTTGAGATTGTCTCGACGCTGGCGCTGTCCTACTCCCTGTACCGCGGGTGCAGCGATGGCCTGACGCTGGAGCAGTTCTCGGCCATTGCCTTTGCTTTCTACTTCTGCTACGACCCCATCAAGCACCTCGGCAACATCGCCAACCAGATTCAGGTGATGGCCGTGGGCATCAAGGGCATCAACGAGGTGCTGCATGCCAGGGATGAAACCCCGGAACCTGCCGAACCTGCCCATATGGAGCTGCCGGTGGCCGGTGAGGTCGATTTTGAACAGGTCAGCTTCGGCTACACGGAGGAAAAGACCGTACTCAAGGACATCACCGTGCATGTGCCGGCGGGGCAGACGGTGGCGCTGGTGGGCCCCAGCGGCTCCGGCAAGACCACCTTCATCAACCTGATATGCCGCTTCTACGACCCCGGCAGCGGCTGCGTGAAGCTGGATGGTGTCGACCTCCGCCAGATTTCGCGCGAAACCAGAACCCGCAGCATCGGGCTTGTTTCGCAGTTTGCGGCCTTGTTCCGCGCCTCTGTTTATGAGAATATCCGCGTCGGGAAGCCGGAGGCCGATAAGGAAGCCGTGCTGAAAGCCGCCCGGCAGGCACGGGTGGATGAGTTTGCGGAACAAACGCCCGATGGGTATGACTTCGTGCTGGGCGAGGGCGGCAGCGGTTTGTCCGGCGGGCAGCGGCAGCGTATCTCCATTGCCCGCGCTTTCCTGAAGAATGCCCCGGTGCTGATTCTGGACGAGGCTACTTCGGCGCTTGATATGAAGAGCGAAGCCGCCATTCAGAGCGAACTGGAAGAACTGGCCAAGGGGCATACCACCTTTGTGATTGCCCACCGCTTCAGCACCATCCGCATGGCGCAGCGCATCCTTGTGTTCGAGGAGGGACGCATCATCGCCGATGGTACGCATGCCGAGCTGTATGAAAACTGTGTTCTCTACCGTAACCTGTACGATGAACAGGTGCGGCAGGCAGAGGATGAAACGGAAACGAAGGAGGAAGTATGAAACAACTGATTTATTTCTGGAAGCGCTTTATGCTGCCGCACATCGGCTTGTTCCTGCTGGTACTCTGCACCGGCATGGTGGCAGCTGCCGCCAGCGGCGCAGGTGTGCCGTTCATGGTGAAGTATGTGTTTCCCGTGGTGTTCCGCAGCGAGGGCGCACCCACCCCTGAGCTGTTGGAGCTGATGCCGTCGCTGCAGACTCTTCCGGCAGAGACGCTGCTGCTGCTGGCTTGTGCCTCCATGCCCGCCATCTTCCTGGTGCGCGGTCTGGCCATGTGGGGCAATGCGGTGCTGGTCAACATTCTCGGTATCAGAATTCTGGAAACCCTGCGGATGCAGGTGTTCTGCCGCGTGCAGGAACTCCCCCTCGCCTTCATGGAAAGCCGCCGTAAAGGCGATATCATGAGCCGCATCCTGGCTGATACCGCCGGCGTGCAGAACATTTTGACCACCGTTTCCAACGACCTCATCAAGCAGCCCATTACGGCGGTCTGTGCCATTACGGCCTTTGTCTGGCTGCTGGTATCTGCCGGGCATGGCGTTCTGTTTCTTGTCAACGTCGCGTTCATTGCACTGGCCGCCTGGCCTGTGTACGAGTTTGGTAAGCGCATTTCCCTGAAAGCGCAGCGCGCCCAGAAGGGATTGGGTGAGCTTAATACGGCGGTGCAGCAGAATCTGGAAACGCAGCGTGAGGTCCGCGCCTATGCCATGGAAGAACGCGAGATTGCGGAATTCCGCGAGGTTTCCTGGAGACTGCGTACCAATCTTATCAAGCTGGTGAAGTACCAGAAGTCCCTTGTCCCGATTATCGAGATAGTGACGGCGCTGGCCTTGTCGTTCCTGCTGGTGCGGGGACGCATGTGCGGGCTTTCCCTTACCGATTTCATGGCCATTGCCGCCGCCCTGTTCTTTACCTTCGACTCGATGAAGCGCGCTGGTACGGCCTGGAATCGATTCAACGAGGCGCAGGGGGCGCTCAAGCGCCTGACGGAGGTGATGCTGGAACCCAATACCATCCCGGAACCCGAAAACCCGAAGACCTTTGAAAAACCGGTCAGGGGTGAAATCAGCTTCCGCAATGTGAGCTTCGGCTATGAGCCGGATAAGCTGGTGCTGCGGGATGTGGACCTGACGATTCCGGCGGGGCAGATTGTGGGGCTGGTGGGCCCGAGCGGCTCCGGCAAGACCACCTTTGCCTCGCTGATTCCCCGTTTCTATGAGGCAACCCAGGGCGCGGTGGAAGTGGATGGTATTGATGTGAGGGAACTGCGTACGCACGAACTGCGCGAGCATCTGGCGCTGGTTGGTCAGCAGGCGCTGCTTTTTGCCGGGTCGATTCGTGACAACATACGCCTGGGGCGCATGGATGCCAGCGAGGCAGACATCCTGGCCGCGGCGGATTCTGCCGCTGTCAGCAAGTTCCTGGATGCCCAGCCGCAGGGAATTGATACCGAACTGGGGCAGGGCGGTGCCGGGCTTTCCGGCGGGCAACGCCAGCGCGTGGCCATTGCCCGTGCTTTCGTGAAGAATGCCCCCATTCTGATTCTGGATGAAGCCACGGCTTCGCTTGACGCGGAGAGTGAGCGCGAGATTCAGGAAGAACTCGACAAGCTGGCGCAAGGGCGCACCACACTCATTGTGGCTCACCGTTTCAGCACCATCCGCCATGCCCACCGCATTCTGGTCTTTGACTATGGCCGCATTGTGGGTGACGGCCCGCACGAGGAACTCTACGCCTCCTGCCCGCTATACAAAGAGCTTTACGACCGTCAGGGTATTGATTAACCTGCAACAAAAAAGCCTGAGTTCAGACTCAGGCTTTTTTTGTTTCAGCTGGCAGCACCTGCGATGAGCTGCAGGGCTTTGGCCGTGACCCGCTGGCGGAACTGCCGGCGGGTCATGCCGGGGAGATACAGGGTCTCGGTGTGCACGGGGCGGGCAGCCCCGCGGCGGGCCAGGGCAATGCAGACCGTGCCTGCCGCAGGCTCTCCGTCGGGTGCGGTGGGGCCGGCGTTGCCGGAGACTGCCACGGCGATATCGGCCCCGCTCTGGCGCATGGCGGCGGTGGCCATGGCAGCTACCACGGGTTCGCTCACGACGGTGTGTTCCTCGATAAGTCCGGCGGGTACATTCAGGAGGCGTTCCTTGGCTTCGTTGCAGTAGGTGACCCAGCCGTAGCGGAACACGGCGGAAGCGCCTGGAACTTCGGTGAGGGCGGTGGCAATCATGCCGCCGGTGCAGCTTTCAGCCGTGCTTACGGTGAGTCCGGCGGCTTTCAGGTTCTCCACCGCAGCAAAGGCAAGTAAATCAAGTTCCGGATTCATGGCAATCAGGCTTCTCCGGGTACTTGGACAGCAACGGTGGCAAAGGCTGCCATGCCCTCGCGGCGGCCCAGAGCCCCCAGCTTTTCGTTGGTGGTGGCCTTCACCCCCACGCGTCGGGGGGCTACGCCAAGAATCGGGGCCAGGGTCTCCTTCATCTGCTGCACATAGGGCATGATTTTCGGGGCTTCGGCAATGAGGGCACAGTCTACGTTCACCACGCGGCCACCCTGTGACTGGAGCCGCTCAACGGCTTTCTCCACGATGCGGAGCGAGCAAATGTTCTTGCATCCCTCATCACCGGGGGGGAACCAGTAGCCGATGTCCGGTTCGCCGATGGCGCCCAGAATGGCATCTGCCAGCGCATGGCAGAGTACATCGGCATCGCTGTGGCCGGCCAGTCCCTTGGTGGGGTGTACCTGTACACCGCCCAGCCAGAGCGGGCGCTCCGTTTCCGAAAAGCGGTGAATATCGTATCCAAGTCCTACTAAGGTAATCATATAATCAGTTGTTGAGTTAATGGGCTTCCAGCCAGTTGGGGGCGGTGTTGGCTTCTACCTCCAGCGGCACACCGTGCGGCAAGGGCAGGGCATCGCGCATGGCATCGGTAATCTGCGGAATGAGGTCGTGTTCGTCCTCGTGCAGGTCGATGAGCAGTTCGTCGTGAATCTGCATGATGAGGCGGCTGCGGCGGCCTTGCAGGAGCGCGGCTACTCGCACCATGGCGATTTTAATCATATCGGCCGCTGTGCCCTGAATCGGGGTGTTGATGGCGGTGCGTTCGGCAGCGGCTCGCAGGTTGAAATTGGCGCTGTTCAAATCGGGCAGCTTGCGGCGGCGGCCGCAGAGGGTTTCGGCATAGCCGCGTTCGCGGGCATCGCTCACCAGTTTATCCATGCATTCCTTCACTCCGGGGAATTGCTCGAAGTAGCTTTCAATGAGTCCCGCCGCTTCGCCGCGGGGGCAATCCAGCCGCTGCGAGAGCCCGAAGGCCGAGATGCCGTAGATGATGCCGAAGTTCACCGTCTTGGCCTTGCGGCGCATGTCGGCCGTCACTTCCTCATGCGGGATGCCGTAGATGCGGGCAGCGGTTTCGGCGTGGATGTCACGCCCGGAGGTGAAGGCAGCAATCATGGCCGGGTCACCGGAGAGGGCTGCCATGAGGCGCAGTTCGACTTGTGAATAGTCGGCGGAAAGAATGCTGTGCTGTGCATCGCGTGCTACAAAGGCGCGGCGGATGAGCTTGCCCGCCTCCGAACGAACGGGGATGTTCTGCAGGTTCGGGTTCTGGGAGGCCAGTCGCCCGGTGGCGGTGACCATCTGGAGCAGGGTGGAGTGAATGCGGCCATCCCTGGGCGAGATATAGCGGGGCAGGGCATCCAGATAAGTGCCCTTGAGCTTGCTCATTTCGCGGTATTCCAGGATATCCGCCACCAGCGGGGAAAGAGGAACGAGCTTGCGGAGCGTTTCCTCATCGGTCACATACTGCCCCGTTTTGGTTTTCTTGGGCTTGGCGAGCAGCTTCATGTCGTCAAAGAGAAGCTCGCCGAGCTGGCGGGGGGAGTTCAGGTTGATGGGACGCCCCACCTGTTCATCGATGCGGGCACAGAGGGCATCAATCTGCCCGCCCAGTTCTTCCGAACTCCGTTGCAGCAGGTCGGGTTCCACCCGCATACCTTCCTCCTCGATACCGGCCAGCACCGGCACGAGCGGGAACTCGATGCTGCGCATCAGTTCCTCCTGCCCGGCTTCTGCCAGCTGCGGTTGCAGCACCTGATACAGGCGCAGGGTCACGTCTGCATCCTCGGCGGCGTATTCGGCCATCGTTTCCACGGGAACGGCAGAGGTGTCCATGTCCTTTCCCTTGCCTGCAATATCTTCCAGATGAATAGTTTTGTACTGCAACAGCGCTTCGGCCATTTCATCCATGCCGTGGCGCAGTTCGGGGTACAGCGCGCTGTGCGCCAGCATGCAGTCAAAGAACGGCCCGTTCACTACCATTCCGGCCTGGTGCAGCACCTGGATATCGAACTTGGCATTCAGCCCGATTTTTTCGGCCTTGCCGGCAAAGGCGGCGCGGAAGCAATCCAGCCAGCCTTCCTCGGCGGTGGGAACGTAGTAGGCTTCGTGTGCTTGGATGGCCACGGAGAAGCCCAGCATCTTATCCGTGAGTGGGTCGAGGCCGGTGGTTTCGGTGTCGAAAGCCCAGCGCTCTGCCTGCTCCATGCGGGCGGCCAGCGCGGCGCGGCTCTCCGGCGTGTTGACCAGGTGGTACTGGTGCGGTGTGGAGTTGATATCGGCCAGTTGGGGCAGGGCAAAAAGGTCGAGCTGCATTTCTCCCTCCACCTCCCCGGCAGGGGGTACTGCAGCGGCAAAGAGTTCGCCCATGTCGGCATCTGTCGGCGGGGTGCCGCAGAGCTTCTTTGCCAGTTCCTTGAACTCCAGCTTTTTGAGGATTTCGGCAAGTGCCCTGGTGTCGAAGGCCTGAAGGCGGCAATCATCGAGTTCCAGTTCGAGGGGGACATCCCGTCGGATAGTCACCAGTTCATAGGAAAGGCGGGCGGCTTCGGCGTTCTGCTCAATCTTCTCGCGCATCTTGCCCTTGATTTCCGCGCTGTGGGCGAGCATGTTCTCAATGCTGCCGAACTGGGTAATCAGCTTTTTGGCAGATACCGCGCCCACACCCGGTACACCGGGAATGTTGTCGGAAGCATCGCCCATCAGCGCCAGAATGTCGATAATCTGCTTCGGGTCGGTAATCCCCCATTCTTCAAGGAATTCGGCCACCCCCACGGTTTCAAACTCGCTGCCCTTCTTGCCTGGGCGCCAGAACGAGCAGGTAGGTGAGAGAAGCTGCCCCAGGTCCTTGTCCTTGGATACCATGAAGGACTGCATATCCCCGGCTTCATCGCTCATGCGCGTGATGGTGCCGATGAGGTCATCGGCCTCGTACCCCGGCATCCGCAGGGTCTTGATACGCATGGCGGCGAGAATGTCGATAATCCACGGAATCGAATCGCGCAGTTCCTGGGGCATGGCCTGGCGGTTGGCCTTGTATTCCGGGAATCGCTCGTGGCGGAAGGTGGGACCGCTGGGATCCAGGCAGGCTACAATGTGCGTGGGCTTTTCCTTTTCGATGAGGTGTACCACCGTGTTGATGAACCCGAACATGGCAGAGGTATTCAGCCCCGTGGAATTACGCATCGGGTTGTTGATAAAGGCGTAGAACGCGCGGTAAATGAGCGCCATGCCGTCCAGTATGCAGATAGTAGCCATCAGTTGGCTACTGTAGCATATATTACCCGCTCTGCGCAAGGGAAATGCGGGACAGTATAACAGGAAAAGAACTTGCGTTGCGGAGCATTCTGCTATACGATGCTCCGCATGCCCGTGTCGCCGGAAAAATTGCAGAAGCTCCAGGAAATGATGCAGCGCCTCGGCGTGCATAAGAATGACCTGGAGGAAAAGTTCGTCCGCGGCAGCGGCAAGGGCGGCCAGAAAATCAATAAGACGAATAACTGCGTGTATCTGACCCATGTGCCCAGCGGGATTGTGGTGCGCTGCCATTGCGAGCGGGAGCGCGAAATCAACCGCTATCTGGCGCGGCGCACGCTTTGCGAGGAGCTGGACCACCGCCTTCATGGCGCTCCCTCTCCCCGCCAGCTGGAGCTGAGGCGCGCCCGCAAACGGGGCGGACAGCCCCGCTCGTGCAGTATCACGCAGCGGAAAATGGGTGAGAAGGACGAGGCGTGATTTTTTTTACCGGACTACCGGCCTGACGTCTGGCCGCCCCATAGGTCATACGTGGGATTGGGCGATGCGTTTGCCGAGGGGAAGGAGTAGGCGGGCGCCGAGGAGCAGGAGCGGGGTGCCGAACATGAAGATGGCCCAGGCCCCGCCGATGGCGGGGTCGTGGATGATGAGGTGTGCCCAGATGAGGAGGAGAATCTGCGGCACGATGATGGACGCGTACCAGAGCACATGGTGCAGCTTGGTCTGCAGGGTGAAGCTGGGGAAGAGCAGCAGGAAACCCAGGGGGACGGGCAGGAACCAGAACAGGAAATAGACCAGTCCCAGCAGCAGGGTGCAGGCGATGCTGGCCTGGCTCTCCGGGCTGGGGTCGAAGGTCGGGTAGTAATAAGCATCGGCCAGGTGGTCGGGGATATTCGTGTAGCGGAAGGTGAACAGGCTGCGCCCATTGCTCAGGCGGGTGAGTGTCATGTCCTGAACGACATAGCCCCAGTCGTTGTTGGATGCCAGCATGCAGATGCTCCTGTGCTGTGGGCGGTAGAGGGTGGCACCGGGAGCTGCTTCCATCCCCCATGCCGCCGGGAGCGGCTGGCCGGAGGGGCGGAGTTCGAATGTTTCGGTGATGATGCGGTCTGTTTCCGGTGCCGGATCGTAGGTGAAGATGTAGAAAATGGAAGGGTTGTCTTCATCTCGCGTCATCTGCATTTCCAGCCCGGCGGGGGCGGGGCCGAGCCACGGGGAATACGTGTCCCATTCGCCGCCTGCGCTCTGGTTGAGCCGCTCCCAGGGAATATGGTAGATAATCACCAGAATAAGAACGAACAGCAGGTAGCCGAGGGCAAAGCGCTTGCGCGCCCTGCTCATGCGTGGGAGGGAGAGGAAAGAGGCGGCTGGGCTCATGCTGCGGGTGGGGTGTTCTTGTTGCGGAAGCCTATCATCATGACCAGCGGCAGCAGGATAAGTGCTCCCACCAGTTGCATGGGGACGATGAAGATGAGCCAGAACATGCTGCCGAGCAGGGTTGCCACCAGCGGATGCATGGCGAGAAATGACGGTATCAACAGGAGCACCGGGAACAAGGCTGCGGCCAGAAACCAGAGGACGAGATGCCGCCCCCGGCTCAGGTCATACCGCGGGAACAGCAGCAGGAAGCCCAGTGGTGTAAACAGGCAGAAGGCATAGCCCGTCAGGAAAAAGAGCGTGAGACTCCCGTCCCGGGATGGTGCTGCGGGCGCGTCTGCATAGCGCTGCATCACCAGATTCCTGCCGCCGAAATCATTGTCCCAGCGGTAGTGGAAGGCCAGCAGGATACGGCCGTCCTGCAGTTGTGCCAGTGTTATATCCCTCACATCGTATCCACTAAAGAAATCGCTCGTTATCATGAGCTTGGGCCAGGTGGTAAGCTCCGGCTGGAAGGGGTGCAGCTGTGTTTCCCAATGCTCCGGCAGCGGGGCAGTGTTTCTGTCCTTTGCTTCCAGATTGAAATCGCGGATGAGTTGTTCCTGCCATTCCTGGCTGGCCCGGAATACGAAAATGATGCCGCTTTGCTGCGTGTCAGCGTCGCTGTCCCATACCTCGGCTTGTAACTCCTGCGGAGCTGGCCCGAACCAGGGCTGGAAGGCCTGCCACCGCTCCGCAGGAGACTGCGTGCCGAACGGCATATAATAGAGAACGGCACCCAGTGTGAGGATGAACAGGAAATAGCAGATGCTGTACAGGCGGCGTAGCTTGCTCACGGAGGGAGTGTAACACATGCTGAATGGGGATTCAATGATTTATGCAGGATGAGGATTGCCAATCGGGGGGATTTGTGCTAGACTCCGGGCGACATGAAGTTCCTCATTACAGCCGGGCCTACGCGCGAAGCGCTGGATCCTGTCCGTTATCTCACCAACCGTTCCTCCGGGCGCATGGGCTATGCGCTGGCAGGGGCTGCCCGGCATGATGGCCACGAGGTGATTCTCATTTCCGGGCCCACAACGCTGGATGTGCCGGCGGGCGTGGATTTCATACCCGTGGAGAGCGCGCAGCAGATGTATGAGGCGGTGCGCGATATGGTGAAATATGCCGATGCGGCCATTCTGTGCGCTGCGGTGGCCGATTACCGCCCCGTGGTGGTGCAGGAACAGAAGATGAAGAAGAGCGGCGAGCGCCTGGTGATTGAGCTGGAGAAAACGCCGGATATTCTGGGCAGCATGCGCGATGTGTTCGGCTTTACCGGCACGCTGGTGGGCTTTGCGGCCGAGACTCAGAACGTGGAGGAATATGCCCTGGATAAGCTGCGCCGCAAGAAGTGCGATATGATTGTGGCGAATGATGTGAGCCGTCGCGATATCGGTTTTGATTCCCGCGAGAATGAAGTGGCACTGGTGTTCCCTGACCATGTGGAGTATCTGGAGAAGGATACGAAGGAACGCATTGCCATGCAGATTATTGAACACGCCACCATCATCCGCCGTCCATGAAAGTGACTATGGAGATGCTGGGCTGGGGCCCGGATTACGCGGAGGCTCTGGCAGCGCTGGGGCATCCTGAGTGGTATCCTGCCCGCATCATCCGCGAGACGAAGATTAATTTCACCGTTATAGCCAAAGGCAAGGGTGACCACGAGGTGGTACTCTGCGGCAAAGTGTGGCACGAGGCTGTTTCCGATGCGGATTTGCCGACGGTGGGTGACTGGGTGGCCGTAGACCCGGGGCAGGGCAAGGACCTGCCGGTTATCCGCGCCATGCTGCCGCGCCGCAACCGTTTTTCGCGCAAGGCGCCGGGACGCAGCTGTGCCGAGCAGGTCATCGGTGCCAATGTGGACATGGTGGTGGTGATTACTGATGCTGAGAGCGACTACAACCCTCGCCGCATTGAACGCTACCTCACTCTCATCCGTAAGTGCGGGGCAGAGCCGGTGGTGCTGGTGAACAAGGCCGATACCGCGCCGGAGGCCGATATGCAGCGGGCGGTGGAGGAAATCCGCTCCCTGGGCTGCAGCGAGGTATACCCCATCGTGGCGCGCTGGCGCAAGGGCTACCCGCAATACCTGCGCCGCGTCCCCAAGGGACGTACCATCACCGTTGTGGGGTCATCCGGCGTGGGTAAGAGTACTTTTGTGAACAGCCTGCTGGGCGATGAATGGCTGGAAACCGGCCATGTGAATGAGGTGACGGGCAAGGGCCGCCACACGACCGTGGCCCGCGAGCTGGTGATTCTGGCCGGTGGCGGGGTGCTGATTGACAACCCCGGTATGCGCGAGATTCACATGTGGACCGATGCAGCCACGCTCCGCGCCCAGTTTGCCGATTTGACCGAGCTGGAGAGCCATTGCCGCTTTGCGGACTGCTCCCACCGCAAGGATGCCGGCTGCGCCATCCGCGCGGCTCTGGAGAATGGGACGCTTACGCAGGAACGCTATGAGCATTTCCTCAATCTGGATGCCGAAATTGCCGAGCTGGAACGCCGCAATGAAAAGCGCCAGATGACCCTGGAGCGCGTGAGCCGCCGCGAGAAACGGCATGTGCTGCGTAACCGCGAAGACCGCGAAGACCACCGCCGCAATATGAATCCCCACCGAAGACAATACTATTCGGATTGATTAGGGATGAATGATTAGTGATTAAGATTTAGTTAGACTGCTGGCGCACGGTTTCGCGGGCATCTTTGGCGGCGATGAGCCATTGGCGGACGCCCTCTTTGTCCTGGGATTCGAGCAGGTCGATGAGGTGGTGCAGGTCGCTTACGCAGTCGTGCAGGGCAGCGCGCACGGCCACATCGTTTTCCCATAGGATATCTGCCCACATGTTGGCGCCGCCGGAGCAGACTCGCGTGGTGTCCCGGAAGCCGCTGGCGGCCAGACGCTGTAAATCTTCCATGGGTTCCTGCCCCAGCGTGGCACCGCGCGCGCAGAGGGCGGCCAGAATGTGCGGGCAATGGGAAATGCGTGCCACCGTGCGGTCGTGGTTCACCGGGTCCATCACATAGGTGCTGGTGCCCAACGCTTCCCAGAAGGCTGCCAGTTGGCGGACTTTGGCTTCGGGCGCACCATGCGGGTTGGTGAGGGCAATGGTGGCTCCCTTGATGAGGTCGGCGCGGGCGTTTTCGATGCCCTGGGTTTCGGCACCTGCCATGGGATGTGAGCCGATGAAGCAGCGTCCGCGGCTGGTGAGCATGGCTCCCGTGGTGCGGTGGACATAGGCTTTCACCGAACCGATGTCGGTGATGACGGCTTCCTTGGAAACGGCCGACAGGATGTAGCGGGAGAGTTCCTCAAACGCGCCGATGGGGGTGGCCAGAATGATGAGGTCGGCACCGCGGGCAGCGGCGCGGGCATCGGTATACGTGTGTTCGGTAATGCCTTGCTCGCGTACGAAATCGAGCGGTTGTTGGCGGCGCGCCCAGATACGCAGTTCACAGCCGGGCATGTGCTGGCTCACCGCCATGGCGATGGAACCGCCCAGGAGGCCGGGCCCCAGAATACAGACGGTCTGGAAAGGAGGCTGGCTCATGTGTTACGGCACGTAGAAGTGGAAATTCGTGCCGCGCACCTTCAGTTCCTTGCCGCTGGGGTAGGGGTTGCCGTTCTTGTCGACCACGCGGATGGTCTTGCTGGGGTTGAGCGGGTTGTACACGCGGGTGGGGTCGCCGGGCACGCGGGTGGCCACGGGAATGGGGCCGGTGTTGGTAATCTGGCTCATATCCGCCGGTGTCTGGGCTGCGGCGGCAGGCTGCGGTGCGGCGGCTTTGGTGACAATCGGCTGTAGTGCCGGTGCTGGCTTGATTGTGGTGGCTGCGGGGGCTGGCTTCGGCGTGGCGGGAGCGGCCGGTTTGGCGGCAGCCGGGGCAGCGGACTTGGGCGCAGCCGGGAGAATGGGCTTTGTCAGATCCAGCGGAGCCGCCGGGTTGGTGTTGACTGCCGGTTCAGGGATGGTGGGCGCCGGGGTGGCCGCCGGGGTGTGGTTGATGCCGGCGGGTTGGTAGGTACGCCAGGTATCGGGGTAGGCGGTGCGCCCGGCGCTTCCCTCGTAGGGCATGTCAGGCACAGACTGGGTGACGTACACGCACGAGCTGAGCATGCATCCGGTCAGCGACAAATATAAAAGATGGCGGACGGTGTCTTTCATGAGGGAAATGGCTGAGGTTTTCTTTAAGATAAGTTAAATCTAATTGCCCGGAATGTCAACTTCAAAACACCTTTAACAGCGTTTGACGCACGATAAAATTCGCTTTGACGGAGGCATGGGACTGTTCGGGCTTGAAAAACGCCCGCAGAGGGAGTAAAGTTAGGTCATGAGTACGCTTCATTGCCCGAGTCTGTATCAGTATACGCGCCGCCTGACCCGCGAGGTGATGGTGGGAAATGTGGGTGTCGGTGGGAATAATCCTATCCGCATCCAGTCCATGCTGACCAGCGATACGCTGGATACGGCCGGGTGTGTGCGTGAATCGCTGGCTCTGGCTGAGGCCGGGTGTGAGATTATCCGCCTGACGGCGCAGACCAAGGTGTATGCCGCCAATCTGGAGAACATTGCCCGCGAACTGCGCGCGGCCGGTTGCAATGTGCCGCTGGTGGCCGATATTCATTTCAAGCCCGATGCCGCCATGGAGGCCGCCAAGTGGGTGGAGAAGATTCGCGTGAATCCCGGTAATTTCGTGGATAAGAAGAAGTTTGTGGAGCGCGATTACACGGATTTTGAGTACGAGGAGGAGATTGAGAAAATCCGCAAGTCTTTCACTCCGCTGGTGCTTTTCTGCAAGGAACACGGCCGCGCCATGCGCCTGGGGGCGAATCATGGCTCTCTTTCCGACCGTATCCTGAACCGTTATGGCGACACGCCGGACGGAATGGTGGAAAGCGCGCTGGAGTTTGCCCGCATCGCCCGCGAGCTGGATTACCACCAGCTGGTATTCTCCATGAAGTCCTCCAATGTGAAGGTGATGATTCAGGCCTACCGCCTGCTGGTGAAGCGCCTGGCCGAGGAGGGACTCGATTGGAACTACCCGATTCATCTGGGTGTGACGGAAGCTGGCGAGGGCGAGGATGCCCGCATCAAGAGCGCCACGGGCGTGGGTTCCCTGCTGGCAGATGGTATTGGCGATACGCTGCGTGTGTCACTCACCGAGGATCCGGTGTATGAGATTGCTCCCGGCTTTGAACTGGCAGCCCCCTACCAGCCGGGCGTGGTGGCCGCGGCGTCACCGCTGGAGGTGCAGGCACCGGATGCTTTTAATCCCTTTGAATTCAACAAGCGCAAGGCCGAGGTGATTACCCGCGGCGGGGTGACGCTGGGCTGGAATGAGCCTGTGCGTGTGGTGCTGCCGGAGGTCGCCTGCAAGGCGCTTGACCCGGCGGTGATGAAGGATTTCATGCCGGAAATCTCGATGGAAGATTGCGCCCCGGTGGAAATCGACCCGCGCGATGCTGCCGCAGTGGCGGCGATGGCAGAGGCGCCCGCTACGCTGGTGACGGTGAAGGATGGTATTGATATGCCCTGCGTGCAGGCGTTCCGTCTGCTTGCAGTGCTCATTCCGACCCGCCACAGTATTCTGCTCAAGGATACGCTGCTCAATGGTCAGGATACGCTTTCAGCCCCCATGGCGGGTGGCGTGAATGCCGGTGCGCTGCTCTGCGACGGTATCGGTAATGCGGTTCTGGTGCGCCGCGAGGCCGACCCCGACAAGGCCGCCCGCCTGGGATTCAATATCCTGCAGGCAGCAGGTGTGCGTTTGAGCAAGACAGAGTATGTTTCCTGCCCGTCCTGTGGCCGCACGCATTACAACATTCAGGAGGCTGCGGCCCGCATCCGCGAAGCCACGGGGCACCTGAAAGGTGTCAAAATTGCCATTATGGGCTGCATTGTGAACGGCCCCGGCGAGATGAGCGATGCCGACTTCGGCTACGTGGGCGGCGCGCCGAATAAGATTAACCTCTATGTGGGGCATACCCCGGTGGTGATGAATATCCCGCAGGAGGAAGCTGTGCAGCACCTGGTGCAGCTGATTAAAGACCACGGGCGTTGGGTTGAACCCTGACTGCTCGCTGCGCTGCGGCGCGATGTTCAGGAAAGGAGCAGTTCGCGGGCGTGCGCTTCTGCGGTGGAGCCGCTGGCTCCGAGCATGCGTACGAGTTCGGCAATGCGTGCTTCGGCATCGACTTCCTCCAGCCGGGAAACAGTGCGGCCTTCTCCGGTCTGGCCTTTGGAGATGAGGTAGTGGTGATCTGCCAGAGCGGCGACCTGCGGGAAGTGGGTGATGGCGATGACCTGGTGCTCGCGCCCCAGTTCCCGCATTTTCATGCCTACGGCGCGGGCGATTTCGCCGCCCACGTTGGCGTCGATTTCATCGAAGATGAGCAGGGGGGTATCATCCTGTCTGGCCAGGGCGCTCTTGAGGGCGAGCATGACGCGGGCCAGTTCACCGCTGGAGGCAATGAGGCGCAGGGCTTTCTGCGGTTCACCGGGATTCGGCCCGAAGAGGAACTCCACTTCTTCCATGCCCTGGGGGCCGGGTTCGGGCAGGGGGGTAAGCTGCACGCTGAAGAGTGATTGCCGGAAGCCGAGGTGGCAGGCGTGGGTGAGGAAGTCTTTTTCCAGCTGTGGCGCGGCTGCGGCGCGGGCGGCTGAAAGTTCCTTGGCGGCCTGGAGGACGGTGGCGTAGCATGCCTGTTCCTCTGCCAGCAGTTCTTCGAGTCGTTGTTCGCGGTTGCCGATGCTGTTCAGTCGGTCTCGGCAGTGTTCCAGATGCTCGCAGATGGCTTCGAAATCGGCGCCGTACTTGCGTTTCAGATTATCCAGCAGGGCAATGCGGTTTTCCAGCGCCGCCAGCTCGGCCGGGTCGCATTCCAGGGCTTCGACATAATCCTGGAGGTTGCCTGCCAGCTCTTCGGCGGTATCAACTAGGGTTTCCAGACTTTCCAGCCAGGGGGCGCAGGTGGCATCGAGCCGTTCCAGCTCGCGCCCGCTGCGTACCAGTTGGTGCAGGGTGGAGAGTAGGGATTGTTCCTCGCCATCGACCAGCTGGGCCATGGGCAGCGCTGTGTCGCGCAGCCGACTGGCGTTGCGGGCGCGCTGCCAGCGGGCTTCCAGATGCTCGACTTCCTCTGCGGTGAAAGCGGCGCTTTCAATTTCTTCTGCCTGGTGGCGCAGGAAGTCGATTTCGCGCTCATTAGCCATTTCACTTTCCAGCAGGCTGCGGTAGGCATGGCGGGCTTCTCCCCAGGCGCGGTAGGCGGTGTGGTAGAGCTGCAGGGCATGGGTGGCTTCGGCAAAGGCATCCAGCAGGCAGAGCTGGCGTTCCTGCGAGGTGAGGGAGCGGTGTTCCTCCGGGTGGTGCATGTCGACCAATCCTGCTCCCACTTGCCGCAGCAGCTGGAGGGTGACGGGGCTGCTGTTGATGAACTGGCGGTTGCCGGTGGTGGTGACGACGCGCCGGATGATGAGCAGCCCGTCCTCACAGGGCGGCACGCCACTTTCCTCCAGCAGGCGGTTTACGGTGGTGTCACTTCCCAGCTGGAATACGGCTTCGATGCTGCATTGGCTTTCCCCGCTGCGGATGAGGCTTTTATCGGCGCGTTCCCCCAAAGCCAGGGAGATGCCGCCCATGATGACGGATTTGCCCGCGCCGGTTTCGCCGGTGATGCCCAGGAATCCCGCATGGGGTTCCCAGGTGAGTTCGTCTACCAGAGCCAGATTCCGTATCTTGAGCAGGGAAAGCATAATTTGTCTTTGCGTTCTGCGCTTGATTATGCCATAATGCCCGCGGAAATCCAAACCAAAATCAGATGCTGAACGTACTTTTCCTTGGCAGCGGTACTTCGACCGGGGTGCCTGTGATTGGTTGCGGCTGCGAAGTCTGCCGCTCGACAGATGCTCGCAACAAGCGCCTGCGTTCATCGGTGCTGGTGCGCTCGGACGCTACGACGCTGCTGGTGGATTCGTGCCCGGACTTACGCGTTCAGGCGCTGCAGCATAACCTGACCGCCATTGACGCGGTGCTGTACACGCACGAGCATATGGACCATACGGCTGGTTTTGACGAGATGCGCGCTTTCTGCTGGCGGCGTACCGATCGTCTGCCCCTGTATGCCGGTACGCGTTGCCTGGAGCATCTGAAACGCATGTTCGGATGGGCTTTCGATGAGAATAACACCTACCAGGGCTATATCCGCCCGGCGGCTCATGACCACGGCGGGAAGCCGTTTGTTGTAGGGGATATTGAGGTGATTCCTGTGCCGGTGCTGCATGCTACGGTCGAGACGTATGGCTATGTGTTCCGCTGCGGTGGTAAGAGTTTCGGCTATGTGCCGGATATTCAGGAATTGCCGGAACGTTCTGCACCGTTGCTGATGCATCTGGATGCCCTGGCGATGGATGGCCTGCGGTATCGCCCGCACCGCACGCATCTGTGCGTGGATGATACGGTGGCGCTGATGCTGCAGTTGCAGCCTGTACGCGGTTTTGTGACGCATGTGGGGCATGAGGTGGAATATAACGACCTGTTCGCCCGCCTGCCGCAGTTCATGGAACCGGCGTATGATGGCCTGGAGGTGAAGATATAAATTTCATTGATTATTAATCACTAATTATTCCCCCGGTATATGGTTCCGCGCGGAACGATGTACCGGGTGTTTTCTTTTTGGTGACAAAGCCGGGGCGATTGTGCTGTAATGTGTCCCGGCAAGAGTACCCGGCTGCCCAATTCCTGCAAGGGAACGGCAGTTTCCGGTGCCGCGCGGCCCCGACCCCACACTCGCTGGGTAATCCAACGCAGCCGATTTGCCATAGAACAACTAACCCGATTGAACAACATTATGGCAGATATTGAAAACAACTACCAGATTAAGTATTCCGAGAAATGGGGCAGCTACCTGCAGCAGGAAGTCTCGCGTCTTGACAAGTATGTGACTGTGGAATCCGGCCTTACGGGCAAGATGGCGGCCTTTGACCAGTACGGTCTGCTCGCATTCGATGAGAAGACGGAGCGCATGAAGAGTACATCTCTTGCTGAAGCTCCTACCACTCGTCGCGTGATTCATCCCAAGATTTTCACCAAGGCTGTGGGCTTTGATGAATTTGATGCCAAGAAGCTGGCCAACATTGACGTGCCGGTGAGCAAGACCATCGAAAGTCTGCGCGCCGCTGCCGGCCGCTGCATGGATAAGGTGATGATTGATGCCTTCCTGGGGGCCAACTACACCGGTGAGAATGGTACGGTGGCGGTCAACCTCCCCTCTTCTCAGATTATTGAGGAGGATTTCGTGGAGAGCGGCAGCGCTGTGGAAAGCAACCTGACCGTCGGCAAGCTGCGCCATGCCCTCACGATTCTGCAGAAGAATGAGGCCTGGAGCGATGAGCGCCGCGCATACGGCGACGAGCTGGTCCTGGCCTGCTCCAGCAGCCAGATTAATTCCCTGCTGCAGCAGCAGGAGGTTTCCAGCTTCGATTACAATGCGGTACGCGCCCTGGCAGAGGGCCGCCTGGATACATTCCTGGGCTTCCGCATCATCCGTACCGAACAGCTGCCGGTCGATAACATGGGTGTTCGTTCCTGTCTGGCCTGGGTGAAGAGCCGCGCCCAGTTCGGTATCTGGGACGATTTCAAGGTGAAGCTTTCTGTGCGTGATGACCTGGATGAAACGCTCCAGATTCGCGCCAAGTTTGCCTGCGGTGCTACCCGCCTGCAGGAAGAAGGTTTCGTGAAGATTCTCTGCGCCGAATAAGCGCAGGTCAAGGGAAAAAAGGGAGATAGCATGGGTACCCCGGCGGAGAAATCCGCCGGGGTTAATACCTTTTATGCTTGCCAAAGCCTTGCTGGAGCGGTAAAATGAGCCTGTACCATTGTACTTTAATCTTTCTAATCATCATGAAACCGACACTTCTTGTTCTCGCAGCAGGTATGGGCAGCCGTTACGGTGGCCTCAAGCAGCTTGACCCCATGGGTCCCAACGGTGAAGTTATCCTCGACTATTCCGTCTACGACGCAATCCGCGCCGGGTTCGGCAAGGTCGTGTTCATCATCCGCAAGGATTTTGAAGAAGCATTCAAGGCTCAGGTGGGTGCCCGTTTTGCCGGCAAGATTGAGGTGGACTACGCTTTCCAGTCCCTCGATGACCTGCCCGAAGGTTTCAGCGTGCCCGAAGGCCGCGTGAAGCCCTGGGGTACGGCTCATGCCCTGCTGGCCGCCCGCAATGTGGTGAATGAACCCTTCGGCGTGGTGAATGCCGACGACTTCTACGGCGCAGATGCTTTCCAGAAGGCTGCTGAATTCCTGACCGCCACCCCCGCTGCCGACGGCAAGGAACACTACGGCATGATTGGTTACCCCCTCAAGAACACCCTCAGTGACCACGGTGATGTGAACCGCGGTATCTGCGGCATCAAGGAAGGCTACCTTGACAGCGTGGAGGAATATACCAAGATTAAGATGGAAGAAGACGGCGTATGCCGTGGCGACAGCCTCAGCGGCGAGCGTAAGCCCGTTGACCCTGAAGAACTCGTTTCCATGAACTTCTGGGTGTTCCCCGCCAGCTTCATTGCTCAGATTCAGGACCACTTCACCCGCTTCCTGTCGGCTCACGGCACCGAGCTGAAGAGCGAATGCTACATCCCCACCGTGGTGGACGAGCTGATTCACGACGGCAAGGCTGATTGCAGCGTCATCAAGACCACCGCCAACTGGCTCGGCGTGACCTATCCCAGCGACAAACCCGCCGTGGTGGAAAGCATCGTCAAGCTTGTGGAAGACGGCGTATATCCCGCCAAACTTGGTTAAGCATATGTTCGATTTACAGAAAATTGCCGGTCTTTTTGATCTCCGTGCTGACTATGTGTTCGGTGGTCCCTACGGCTCCGGTCACATCAACGATACCTTCCGTATCGAAATGGATCAGGCCGGTATCCGTGTGCGTTTCATCCTGCAGCGCGTCAACAGCAACGTGTTCCGCCAGCCCATCGGCCTGATGGAGAACGTGAAGCGCGTGACGGATGAAGCGCTGCGCGTGCTGCTGGAGGAAGGTTGCAAGGAAGCCTACCGCCGCACCCTCACCATCATCCCCGCCAAGGACGGCAAGCCCTATGCTCAGGATGAAGAAGGCAATGTCTGGCGTGTCTATCCCTTCATTGAGCGTGCCCGCACCTATGATATGATTGAGAACCCCGGCCAGTGCGTCGAGGTAGCCCGTGCTTTCGGTAACTTCCAGAAGCTGGGGGCCAATCTTCCTGGTGCGCCTCTCTTTGAGACCATTCCTGATTTCCACAACACCACCAAGCGCTTCCAGAACTTCCAGAAGGCCATCGCTGCCGACCCCCTGGGACGCGCCAAGGATGTACAGAAGGAAATCGACTGGTATCTGTCCCGCGAGGCCGACTGCCACAAGGTAGTGAACTACCTGGCCAGCGGTGAGCTGCCCCTCCGCGTCACCCACAACGATACCAAGCTCAACAACGTGATGCTTGATGATGTGACTGGCGAAGGTATCTGCGTGATTGACCTGGACACCACCATGCCCGGTTCTGCTCTGTATGACTTCGGTGATATGATCCGCACCTCCACTTCCCCCGCAGCGGAAGATGAGAAGGACCTCTCCCTGGTCACCATGCGTATGGAGTACTTCGAAGCTCTGGCCAAGGGCTACTGCGAAGCCGCAACTTTCCTTACTCCGCTTGAGAAGGAACTGCTTCCGTTCTCCGGCAAGCTCCTTACCATGGAATGCGGTATGCGCTTCCTGACCGACTACCTTGAGGGTGATACCTACTTCAAGATCAAGCGCCCCGAACACAACCTCGACCGCACCCGCACTCAGATGGCCCTTGTGGAATCCATCGAGGCGCAGATGGACGAGATGATGAAGGTGGTTGCCAAGTACTAATCCCTCAGATTACATCTGGATTTTTCCCCGCCCCGGTTGGCTTTTCTGCCGACCGGGGCGTGTCGTTCCAGCATAAAAATTAGGGCATAATCAAAATAAGCGCTTGCCAGAAGCAAAAGAATCACTATAATACCCGCTCACTCAAAAACGAGCGTATGAGTAATAACTTAGCTGAAAGAGCTCTTCAATACCACGAGCAGCCGCGCCCCGGCAAACTGGAAGTGCTGCCGTGCAAATCCTGTTTTTCCATCGACGACCTGACCCTCGCCTACTCCCCCGGCGTGGCCGTCCCCTGCATGGAAATTGCAAATGACCCCTCCGTAACGGGGCGTTATACGAATCGCAGCAACCTCGTCGGTGTCATCAGCAACGGTACCGCCGTTCTGGGTCTGGGCAACATCGGTGCCCACGCCTCCAAGCCGGTTATGGAAGGCAAAGGCCTCCTGTTCAAGATTTATGCAGACGTGGACGTCTTCGATATCGAGCTGGATATCAAGAAGCCCGAAACGCTTATTGAGGTCATCAAGACAATGGAGCCTACCTTCGGCGCCATCAATCTGGAGGATATCAAGGCACCCGAATGCTTCCTGGTGGAGCAGCGCCTGCGCGAAGAAATGAACATCCCCGTGTTCCACGACGACCAGCACGGCACGGCCGTCATCTCCGGCGCTGCCCTGCTGAATGCCGCTCACCTGACCGGCCGTCTGCTGCAGGATATGCGCGCCGTTGTGTGCGGTGCCGGTGCTGCCGGTATCGCCTGCGCCAAGTTCTACATGGCTCTCGGTATCCGCCGCGAAAACATCTTCATGTTCGACTCCAAGGGCCTCATCCACACGGGCCGCCTGGACCTGCATCCCACCAAGGCCATGTTTGCCCAGAGTGAGGACTGCACGCTGGAGGTGGCCCTGCAGGGTGCCGATATCTTCCTCGGTCTCTCCAAGAAGGGCCTCCTCAAGCCGGAGATGGTGAAGAGCATGGCTCCCAACCCCATCATCTTCGCCTGCGCCAACCCCGACCCCGAAATCACTTACGATGAAGCCAAGGCTGCCCGCCCGGACTGCATCATGGGTTCCGGCCGAAGCGACTGGCCGAACCAGGTGAACAACGTAAGCTGCTTCCCCTACATGTTCCGCGCTGCCCTCGACATGGAGGCTACCAGCATCAGCGAAGCTATGAAGATTGCTGCCGCCCGCGCCCTGGCAGACCTGGCCCGCCAGCCTGTGCCCGCCGAGGTGGTGGAGGCCAACGGTGGTGTGGCTCTCGAATTCGGCCGCGATTATGTGATTCCGAAGCCCTTTGACCCGCGCATGATTGAGTACCTCTGCCCCGCCATTGCCGAGGCCGCCGTGCTCTCCGGCGTGGCCCGCCGCCCGCTTCCCGACCGCGAGGCCTACACCGCCGAGCTCAAGGCCCGCGTGGCCAAGGTGCATGAACGCACCCACGCCCTGGTGGATAGCTACAAGGCTTGATTTGCCCATCGGATTACCTCTTTCCCGGAGCGCAGGTTTTGCCTGCGCTCCGCTTTTTTGCAGGGAAGGGGAGGCAAATGTTAAGCTTTTCCTGATAGAAACTGGGCTTGAATTTCCTGGTGTGGCGCGATTCTGTCTGTTTGGTGAAAATATTTGATTTTTTTGCGGGATTGAAAAGACAAAGGGTTACAGCGTAAAATGACATTTGGTCGTAAAAAGTGTAAAAATCGGCTTGACGCATCACGGGTGCTGTGGTAAACTTCGCCCACGCCCTGTGACAGGGCAGCTCGAAAGGGTAAGCGGTCCGCCGCTCCACTCCACCGGGCGAGGCAATTTTTCAAGTATGACTTTCCGAGGCGCCGGGGGCAGCGGTAACGCAGTCCACTGGCTTTAACAACCTGCCAGGCGGGGCGCCGGAGAGGATAAAGAGA
>CALCHQ010000079.1 GCA_937901085.1 uncultured Verrucomicrobiales bacterium
GTCGATTCTCTTTCCCTGGTGGCCCAACCAGCAGGGGCGACAAGCAAGCAATGAATATGGGGGTGTGAATCACCTTTTACCCAGGCCCGCCCCCTGGTGACTTCGACGGACCGAACCCAGGCAGTCAGCCCTAAGAAGAGCTTTCTTCTGGTCATCTTCGACCAGGCGCGCAGCATCCCTTGTATGGTCTCGCGCAGCTCGGACACATGGCAATTTCGAACAGTGAGTGTAAGGTGAAAGATGGTATTCCCAGATTTCGCAGAAGCCAGACTTTGAAGGGCGCGCCCGATGTCGTGATTAATTTTCAGGGTTCGCCGCCATTGGCAAATCGGGCAGCTCCGGACACGGCAGAGGCGGGCGGAAACCAAAGACCGAGAATAGCCACCTTCCACAGGCTCGAAAGCATAGCCAATATACCTAGCACATTCACCGATGCGCGCCCCCCAGCGGGAAACACGATCATTATCAGATTGGGCGAATGATGAGGCGATGACCTGGGCGGTTGATTTGTACTCGCTCCACTTTTCGGCAGCCTCGCCGGGTATATCCGTGCTCATGGTGTGGTGGCTCGTTGACAGCTCAGGGCTGTGACTGGTAGAAGAAAAGACATGGGCGGCTTCGTCGCTCATAATGAATCCCCTCTGTTGTTGTGGTGTGGTAGCTCCAACATAGAGGGGATTTCTCGTTTCTGTCAATGGAGCAGCCGAAAGATATGCCTAGTGTCTCAAGCTCAGGGCTGCAAAAGTACGGTACGCTGTGCAGAAGTATAGCCCACTAGGGCTTCACTATGCGAAGCCCTTACGGACACCATGGCCTTGTGATGGTGCGCGGCGTGGGTGTGGTTGGGGAACAGTGAGCCCCCCCGCTCGCCGCGCACCAGCACAGGGGACGCCGCCCCCCGCCGGGGGGCTCACAGGCGCGGACGCCTGCCCCTGTGCTAAAGGTAGCCCGCCCTCGGACACACAAAACGGCAGCCCAGGGCGCGCCCCGGTGCTGCTCGATGCCCCGACCGCCCTTCGCGGCTGCTCGGCTGCTGGCGCAGCGCAGCCGCCCCCGGGGATGTGGTGCGGCGACCGCCGACCCATGCCAGACGATACAACACCGCGCGCCCCGCAATGCTCGCCCATGTTGGTCACATCTTCGGGCTTGCCTGTGTGCGGGCTGCGCTCGCGCTGCGCGCTCTGCCGTGAGGGTGGGGAGGACTGTAAACAGTCTCCCCCTGTGCGGACTGTTTCGAGGAGGTGAGGCCACCTCCTCGCCAGGATAGACACCTGGGGGCAAGCCCCCAGCCCCCCAGGGCGCAGCCTCGCCACTGGTAAACCATTTAAATTTAACACATTTGTAAATTCAGAATAATTCCTAGTAATTGGCAGGGAAATGAGGCCCAATCGAGCAGCCCTGAATAGGGCGAAGCCTCTTTCTGGGCTGCGAGTGCGGGAGCAATGCCGAGAGCCAGGGCGCGCCGCACAACTCTTGCACGAGGGCGGCAAGACTGGCGCGCCCGCTGAACGCCCGACACCGGAGGGCCAAGTCTGAGG
>CALCHQ010000080.1 GCA_937901085.1 uncultured Verrucomicrobiales bacterium
CGTGATAAATCATAGAGATTTGCGTCCAGCACCGGGTTTCCCGTGCTTACGGGGATGGTGAATGACGCATGCTTTTCTGCACGGCTGTTGATATCTCTTGCAGCTAGAATCTCGGGTCCACTCATACTCTGTATGATGCACCCGGATTCTTAAAAAGTCAATTTCATTCTTCTGTTACAACCCTTTTTCTTGCGCCTGTGCAGCAGCAGGCAGAATATCGATGATATTCATCTCGGGGTTGCAGAAGAAACGCATGCCCTTGGTGGAACCGACACCACGCGAAACAAAGACATGGCGGCGGGCCCCCTCGAAATCGAAGAGGCCGGCGGGCATGGAGGAGCGGAAGGATATATAATCCCCCGTGAAGGGGTTTGCTATCTGCCCGCCGTGCGTATGACCGGAGAGCATGAGATTCCAGGCGTAGGAACGCAGAAGCCAGCGACTTTCCGGGTCGTGGGAGAGAAGCAGCACCGGGGCATTCCCCTGCCCGGCGGGCTGCATGCAGGCGGCAGGAGCTTCGTCACCCTCATTCCAATCGCCCAGGCCAACGATGCGAATCAGGCTGCCGGAAGGAGTGTGCCAATCGACCGCCTGGTTACGCAGCAGGGTGACTCCTGCCGTAGAATACACGCGCTGCACCTGCTCCTGCTTCTCATAATCCTGGTTGCCCAGAATGGCAAATACCGGGGCAATACTGCGGAGCTTACGCAGCCCCTCCACCGCCCAGCGGGTGCGTCTGAAGCGCTCATCCACCATGATGAAATCACCTGCCAGAACAATGAGATCAGGCCGGACAGCGGCGGTGTGCTCCACGCATGCCTCGAAATGGGTCTGCGCGTTGTGCAAATCGGAGATAAGCGCAATACGCAGCGGGCCAGCCCCGGGCAACGCATCTGCCGGGAGCTGCGTGTGGTTGCACTCCAGCTGGCGGGCTCCCCAGTTGCCATATGCCTCCACGGCCTTGTAGGCAACGTAGAACAGAATGACAACAACGAGCCAGATGCGAAGTTTCCGGGACATGGTGGAATAAAGGAAAAAAATTATTTTTTCAGGATAAAGTTATGAAGACGATTGTGGATGCAAAGCGAATAGTGTTCAAGGTAGGCTCCTCTACCCTGACTCACGAAAACGGAAAGCTGAATTTAAGAAGAATAGAAAAATGTACACATACACTAAGGAGGAAAAATAGATGGAAATAATACCAATACTTTATTTAGTTATTTTTGTTTTGATTGGCTTATTTATTAGTTTCGTTGTACCGATTATGATTCGTAAATTTCGCTTTTTAGGGAAACTTAGAATGCTTTATGCAGGAGTTGGTATCCTGGCACT
>CALCHQ010000081.1 GCA_937901085.1 uncultured Verrucomicrobiales bacterium
TCATCATCAAATCAGCAGACCCGATAGTTCATCATACGCTAAAACCGCTGGAGCCCGTCGCCCTTCCGGACTAGGCCACAACCCCTTTTAGCTGTTGCCTAAATACATGTGCTTTCTATGAATTTAATAGTTGCGGTATTTTGGTTAATATAAAAAAAGGATTAGAATGTCGTAAAGAGGATTATCACGAGGAATATCACCATTACGATGCAGAATAATGCAAGGAAGAGCCGGTCGTTTCTGGTGTCTGTGACTTGTTCAGGCCGTTTGGGCACACGAATTTTTTCTTCTTCGATTTCGCGATAGGGATTTTCGCGCTCGAGGCGTTCAAATTCTTCGTGTTCTTTTTCAGAAAAGTCAGGGTCTAAGACCGGTTCTTCTTTTTCAGGCATTATTTCCTCTCTTCAAGAAGGCGGCGGATTGCAGAGACTTCTTCGAGTAAGGCCTGTATGTCGCAGTTTGCGGAGGTTTCCGGTTTGTATTCGGTGCCGGTTGCAGCAGCTGCTGGTTTTTGTCCTCTTACAAAGTCCATGATGAGCTGTCTTACAGGTTCTGGGTTTTCAATTCCTTCGATCTGAATCTCGGCAGAGTTTTTGGATGCTCCTCCTCCTGCGGTTTCAATTTTTAAGTGGTAGATTCCAAAGATTCTCATGACCGGGCCTTGTACGATGTCAACGTTGGTGATTCTGTTGTACGGGACAATTCCGGTCTTTCTGAAGAATACTCCGCGTCTCCAGGTCATTTCAGTTCCGTTTAAGTGGTAGACTACGGATTTGTAGTAGAGCGGTGCCCAGATGCAGGCGAAGATGATACAGACTGCAAGAGCTGCGAATCCTATTGCCAGGAAGAGGGTGAAGATGGAGTCGACAAACATCCAGGAAAAGCATGCCGCCCAGATGAGGATGATTGCGGCAAGTGTTGCTAAGAGAAGATAGCCGGTGTATTTTCCAGCCGGCTTGAAGTCTTCGTTTAATTTAACCATAAGATGTATTGGGGTGCGTGAGAAGATAAACATTTTTTATCTTTCACGTCAAAATAAAATCTATGTGCAACATTAAAGGTACTAAAACCGAGAAGAACCTGATGGAAGCATTCGCAGGTGAGTCTCAGGCAAGAAACAAGTACACCTATTTCGCATCCAAGGCCAAGAAGGAAGGCTTCGAGCAGATCGCTGCCCTGTTCCTGAAGACCGCTGACAACGAGAAGGAGCACGCAAAGCTGTGGTTCAAGGAGCTTAACGGAATTGGCAACACCGCCGAGAATCTGGAGCGGTTGAGGAAAGCCGAGACCAAAGCACAGGGTGCAGCGGTAGCCAAGCGTGGCAGTAGTGGATTCACCGCCCAAGGGAGCGGAAGCGTAGAAGAAATCAGCGTATTGGAGCAATTTGAACAACGCGCACAGGATATGGCGTATGCCCGCAGCGTGCAAGACGTGGGTGCAAGATTCAGCGCAAGCATGAGCCGCAAGAGCGGAGAGCTGGCAGAAATGCAGAGTCAGGCAGAGAGCGAGTACCTGAATAATCAAGCCAGAACCTATGATGTCATGGCGAAGAACGCCAAGCATGCCATGGTGACATCCATTATCGGGCAAGTAGGTGGCGCGATAGTAGGTGGCATCTTCGGCGGGCCCGCAGGCGCACAGATGGGCGCACAGATAGGCGGCGGCATCGCCAGCCAGAGCAACCGAGGACTGGTGGGCAGCTACGAAAGCCAGCACGGAGGAGACCCATATCAGGAAGGAATCAGCAACGCATGGATAAGTCAAGCAACGAGCAAATGGATGAGATGAACGCAACCATCGAGGGGCTGCGTTTACTTGAAGAAGTGGATGGAGTGGGAGAAGCCAGCGACTGGCTCACCATGTGCATCGCCAACGGAGGCGTAGTATGTGCAACGCCTTGGCTGCTGTTCATGGGATTCCCCAAGACAGGCGAAGAGACAACGCTTTATGTGAGCTACCTGTATGGCAATGCACGGAGCGTAGCAGACTTCTCGAAGTTGATATTGGACACGGGGCGATTTACCCATGTAGAGTTCCGCAAGAACTTTCTGAAAACAGGAGCGGGCGCAGAGAAGCCCCAGAAGTACGATGCCCGATTTGTAGAAAAGCTATGGAGACTGACCCGATGAACGCCACGCAGCAAGCCTACGAGCAACTGGAGAGCAAACGAGCGGGACTGTATGGAGAATTGATAGAAGCCGTACTTGACCTTGGCGGATATCTCATACAGACCCCGGGGTACTTTGCCGCGTTCCATATTAAGGACGGGGATGCACAT
>CALCHQ010000082.1 GCA_937901085.1 uncultured Verrucomicrobiales bacterium
CCCGGTTCTTTCTTGCACTTGCAACTGAAAAAAATCAGATAAACGTGCGAATGACAGCTTTATCGCGCAGGCGCTCAACCCACTGGCGGTAGCGGCTTTCGCTCTTCTTGCGGCGCACGGCATCATCCACGCGCTTCTTGATTTCCGGAGAATTCAGCGCCGGAGCTGCGGCCAGCTTCTTATCGTGCACCTTCACAATGGTGAAACCGGCAGGGTCCAGCAGCGGGCCCACCAACTGCCCGGGCTGGGCGGCAAACACCACATTGGCAAACTCCACGGCCAGTTCATCGCGGCGGAGAGAGGGCCACTTGCCACCATCGGCAGCATATGCATCGCGGGAATACTGGCGGGCAGCATCCGCAAAACTTACCTTGCCCTTTTCTATATCCTCACGCAGACGCTGAGCAAGCTTGTAGCGCTCCTCCGGGGTCATCATGGGGTCCTCCGGGTCCATTGCCGGAATAAAAATCTTGCTGTAGGTGATGCGGTCTTTCAGAATATCGCGGTACTCCGACTTGGTCGCAGCGTATTCCTCGCTGATTTCATCCGGGGTCGGGGGAATGCCACGCTCATAACGCATACCGCGCATGGCGGAAACGGTAATCTCCTTACGCACGGATTCGCGGTACTCTGTGTAGTTCATCCCGCTCTGGCGCAGGCTGTTGAGGAATTCACTACGATTGCCGTTGAACATCACCAGAATACGGCGGTTGATTTCATCCTCCACCTGGTCCTCCTTGATACTGAAACCTTTGGTTTCGAAATCGCTCAGCACCAGTTCGCGTTCAATCAAATCATTCAGCACGGCCTTCTTGGCTGCCACCAGTTCGGAATTGAAGCGGGGGCCCTGCCGGGGATACAGCATCATCAATTCCTTGAAATAAGGGGCCAGACGAGCGCGCACCTCACTGGAGGTAATCGGGCGCCCGTTCACGGTGGCAGCAATGCGGTTCACCACACCAGCCTTCGGCGCAGCATTTGCCTCGCTCAGCGGCATAGCCAGCAGAGCGAGCAGAAGAAAAGCGAAACGGCTTACAGGTTTCATACGCTGCGTAGTATAAATCATGAATCGCAGGCATGCAACATTCTTCTTTGTCACGCTTGCACTTTATGCTCGCTTTGCACCATGAAGCATGGTAGAAT
>CALCHQ010000083.1 GCA_937901085.1 uncultured Verrucomicrobiales bacterium
CAGAATCCCGGTTGCTGCACAGCTGCCAGGATTTCACCGCGTATCTGCTCAATGGGTAACATGCGGGCCGCATTGTACACCAGCCGCACCCGTCAAGTCAAGCTCCCGCCGGGGGTGAATCCCCCGCAGAATATCTGCCTGCGGGAATAACAGGGAAATAAGCGGAAAAGCTGAAATTAGGGGCTTGCAGAAAAATGCGGAATATGCTATAAAGTATGAGTTACCTATGCCGAGAGCCGCGGTTATCAGTGATATTCATGCCAACCTGCACGCACTTTACGCCGTAATAGGCGACCTTCAGTGTGAGCAGTGTACAGATGTTGTGTGCCTGGGAGATATTGTGGGCTACAATGCCTACCCGCAGGAGTGCGTGAATGCCATCCGCGAGATGGGGTGCCCGGTGGTGAAGGGAAATCACGATGAAGCCGTGGTGAACTTCAATGCCAACACCAACATGAACCCCGTGGCGCGCCAGGCTATGGAGTGGACCTGCTCCTGCCTGAATGAGGAATCCCTTACCTGGTTGAAGCGCCTGCCGCTGCAGCGCATAGAGCGTTCGAAGTTTGCCATGGTGCATTCCTGCCTGGACCAGCCACAGGCGTGGAACTACATCCTCAACGCGAATGACGCCACCTGCAATTTTCAGCGGCAGTTCCTGCCCCTGTGCTTCCATGGGCACACCCACCAGCCCCGCGTCTTCACCTGGGATGGCCGCCATGCCATCGAATTGCCGGAATACTGGCAGCAGCTTGTGGCCGAGGGTCAGACGGTGCTTTCGCTGCAGCCCGGGCAGAAATATTTTGTCAACGTGGGGTCGGTCGGCCAGCCGCGCGATGGTGACCCCCGCGCTTGTTATGCCATTTATGACTCCGATGCCGCCACGGTGACCCTGCGCCGGGTGGATTACGATGTGACAGGTGCCCAGCAGGCCATTGTATCCGTTGGTCTGCCGGAATATCTGGCCGAACGCCTCGGACAGGGCATGTAAGAAAAGAAGAAACGAAGACGGATTGCGAAACTACCATGTTTGATATACGAAACTCTCTCCCCGCCATCATCCTGTTTGTTCTGGGCACCCTGCTGGCCATGTATCTGGTGCCGGTGGAACTGGAACAGATGCGTTGGGAAGTTCCCGGCATGCCGGAAACCTACCCCATCGAGCAGCTCTGCCGCCCGATTTTCCTGGGGCTGCTCTGCTATCTGCCCTTCATCGGTGCTGTGTTCTATGCCTGCATGGGCACCATGGATCGCTACATGACCCGCAATTTCATCTCGTACTTCCTCATGTGTACGATGATTATGCTGCTCATCGACATCCTGGCAGACTTCACGGACAACATGGAGCGATTC
>CALCHQ010000084.1 GCA_937901085.1 uncultured Verrucomicrobiales bacterium
ATCCTTTCCTAATCCTTTCTTTAGCTATACAATGAGAAAAACGATTTTACGGATTTGGAATGGGTAAACTGAAAATCGTGGGTAATCCACGTTTTAAAACCTACTCGTTGCTATGAAACTTCATTTACCAAAAATTTTGATAATGGCCTTAGTGGCCACTTATGCCTATTCGCAGGACTTCGTTTTGCAGGAAACGGTGATAAGAAGTGACGGAAATTACTACGAAAATTCATTGAGTCTGGAGGGCGATGTCCTGCTGCAAAATGTTACTGGTCCTGAGCCTTATGATGGTCCCATGATTCAGTGGTCTCCGGATGCGGGCGAGGCTGTATTAAGTGGAAATGGGAAAATTTATTCAACAGAGAAAGCCTGGCATTTTGGTATTTTTGCTGGTCAGAGCGGTGTGTGTACGATAGGAGAAGGTGTAGCATTGGAAAATGTCAGTATTACTTTTGCGGGAGTGGAATTTCAGTTTCCAGATGAAGAAATCGCATCAGCTTCTCATTTGCGTATCAATGGAGCCCTTCATGATTTTGAAATCTATGGATATGGCCTCACTGGAGTGAAAATTGATCTTACGCATGCTACGTTATCAGGGAGGCAGGAGTATGATATAGATGCAGGAAACACGCTCGTAATCAATGAGCTGGAGGTGAAGGAGAATGTTTTTGTTGAGGTGTCGGGTGACACGGCGAAAGAAGAATATGCTATCTTGCAGGGTAATCTCGTAATGAACGGTGTCTTACCTGCTTTTGCCGGAGAAGAACGATTTGAGTATGGGTCAGTTGATTGGGAGGAGCGTATGCAGCCGTATGGAGCCGTGCAATTCTGGGTGAGTAGTAGAGGCGAGAATGAAGAACCTGAACCTTTTGTTCCATTGAGTGTATCGGGAACTATAACGATTAAGTCTGGTACAGCGGTTGTCTTTGCTAATGAAGGTAATGTCATTTTCGGTGAGGATGACACAACGTGGGTGAGTGATTATCGTTTGCCAGCAACAACAGATGTTTTGTTTATTTGTTCCGGCATCAATGAAGATTCGTTGTCTTTACTGAAACCGTATGCTTACCGTGAGGATTCCTGGATGGATAATGATGGGGCAGAAGGTGGATATGAGTATATAAAACCCATAACAGACCGGGAATTCTACGCCCGGGCTGGGGAGGATGGCAGAGTGTATATCTACCTGAATGAAAAGAGTAATGTCAATCCCTCTATCCCTTCTCAGCCGGATAAACCGGCTGGAGGAATTACGGTGACTCCCGGTCAGACGTTGGTGTTGGGTGAAGATTCATCCAGTACACCAACGGCTCAGAATCCGGTGCAGATGCAGGGAGGTGTGGCCGATGCCAGCGCTCTGGATGATACCCTGCTCAACAACATGGTCATAACGGGTAGTTCTGGTTCGTTGCTGACGAATAGTAACCAGACTATGACTTTGACGGGGAGTGACAAAATAGGTTACAGTGTAATAGGGACCGCGGGTAGTCAGCATGGCGCCAGTCTGGAAATCAGTACTTCCGGTAATCTGACCCTCTCGGGTGATAAATATGCCGCTGCCCGTGTCAAGGTGCAGAAAGGGACGGTAACAATCAGTTCCGGGACAACTATCGGTACGGGAGCCGCTGGCGATGTGTTGGATTTGAGCTGCGAGGCCGTTTCTGCCACCAATTTTGGAACAATTTCTGCCGGGGTGGAGATAGGTGAGAAATCCACTCTTTTGAACCAGGGGGAGGTAAAGGGCGATGTGGAGTTGGGAGAGAGTGCGATTCTGACCAACAACGGTACCATAGAAGGCTCACTCACGTCATCCGGCAAGGTGTATGGCAGCGGTGTATTCGGTGATACAGTGCTGACCGGTACCGGTTTGCTGCATGTGGGCAACAGCCCTGGTTATCAGCAGCATGACAGCCTGACGCTGGCTCGTGGAACGACGCTTTCGTTCAGCGTGGATGGCGTGACACAGGCCACGGCTAGCAATCACGGGGCTAATACCCACTCGTTCCTGCAAGCTGATACTCTGACCATCAATGCCGGCGCAGGAACTGTGACTGTGAATGTAGATGTGACCATGGGCGTGGTGGCTGCTGGCAGCGAACCAATGAGCCTGACGCTGCTGGAAGCGCAGAATTCGAATGCCTCAGCGGCGGATTTCACGCTGAATCTGAAAGATGATGCCGGGCTGCTGGAAGAAGGGACGACGCTGACTTTCGATACCGCAACGGGTGAACTGGTACTGAATGCCACGGTGAGCAAGGCTGCTCTGGCCGCGTTGATGGACAGCAACTCGTCCAATGTGGCCAATACCATGTGGGCTTCTGCCAATGCGGTGCAGGAAATGGCCCGCGCGGCCGAGAACCAGTTCCTGGTGGGCATGCCCGGTCAGACTACGTTCTGGGGTGCTGGTGTCGGCAGCTTCATGGATGTGAGCGGCGACCAGGGCTTTACCAGCAACTTTGGTGGTTACGCTGTGGGTATGCAGCATGCCTTTACGGAGAAATTCCGTGCAGGTCTGGCTTTTGGTCAGATGTTCGGCGATTTCAAGTCTGATGATGACCAGCTGAAGGTGGACCAGACAGCGATGCTGCCTACGCTGACAGCTCAGTACGTGACACCGCTTTCCAAGACCAGCAGCCTGAGCGTGAGCGGACATCTCAGCTACGGCGAGGTGGAGAATGAGGCCGAAACCTGCCAGGCGGGTACGACCGGTAAGGCTGAATGGGATGACGAGGTGCTTGACATCGGCCTGCGCGTGGCTTGGAACAAGCAGCTGGGTGAGCATGTGAGTGCCAGCTTCTACACCGGGCTTAGCTACCAGCAGGTGGAGCAGGATTCCTTTACAGAGGAATTCACCGGCGGTGAGCGCGATTACCGTAGCGGTTCGATGAGCCGCCTGAGCCTGCCGCTGGGCATGACGCTCCGTGGCATCTACCAGATGGAGGGGACAAATGTGTTTGCTCCTGAACTCACACTGGCGTATACGGGTGATATTGCCCGTGAAAATCCGGAGGTGAAGACCAGCGTGTATGGCTTCAACCGCACAGGCAAGGGAACGAATGTGGGGCGCAGCACACTCATGCTGAATGTCGGCGCGAACTGGATGTTCGATTCCACCTGGAGCGTGGGTGCGTTCTATACGCTGGAGGCCCGCAGCAAGCAGGTGAACCAGTCGGTGAATGCGGCGCTTCGTTGCTGCTTCTGATAGCTGAAACCGAAAGGGATAAGCCGCTGCGCCCTCTGGGGTGCAGCGGCTGATTCATGCTCCAGTCCGCTCCGCAGGAGCGGATTTCGTTCCCCTGTCGCCCGGTACACATAAAAGTGCCCGTGGGGAAATCTCCTGCGTCACAGGTGAAAACGCGGCTGCGCCGCGAGTGAAAAGTGAAAACTGGCTTCGCCAGAGTGAAAACCCGCGCTGGTGCGCGGGTGAGATGAGATGTTACGCCTCCGGCAAAGTGGCCACGAGTTCATCCCAGCGGGCTTTGGCTTCGGCGATCTGCTCCTTGGTGACGGAGGAGGAAAGCTCCCAGGTGAGGGGCATGCTGCGGGTGAAGTAGGCCGGCAGCAGGTGGTCGAAATCGACGCAGCCGCCCTGGAAGGGGGCGCGGTGGTCGCGGCTGGGCCATTCCACATCGTTCACATGCGCTCCGTAGAGGTAGGGGCGCAGGCGGCGCAGGTATTGGTCGTGGTTGAGCAGGAGGAGGTTGTGCTTGCGCTGGATGTGGCCGAAGTCGTGCCAGTACATCACATGAGGATTATCGGCAAATTCGGCCATGAGCCGGGGCATTTCCCATTCTCCCGGCACTTGTTCAAAGTGGCTGCGGCCTTCGACTCCGAGAACCAGGTTGTATTCCTTGGCCTTTTCGGCCAGGGTGTGCAGGGTTTCACGGGCGCGTTCGTAGTAGAGCGGGGCCTGCTTGCTGCGGCGGCGCACCAGTTCACCTTTGCGGAGGGCGTATTCCTGGCTGCCGACCCATTCCTGGCGCAGTTTGCGTTCCAGTTCACGCGTGGGGCGGGAGGTGGTCATCAGTTCCACGTTGCCCATGTGTAGCACGACATACTGCGCGCCCAGCCGTGCGGCGGCCTGCAGGGTTTCAAAACTGAGCCGCAGGGCGCGTTCGCGGGTTTCCGGGCGGTGCGAGGTGAAGGTGAAGGCGTCGGGCGCGTCGCCGGGGACTTCGATGGGCGCCGGGCAGAAGTTATGCACGCCGGCTACCTTGATGCGCCCGCCATCCACCGCTTTGAGCAGCCCCGGAAGTTTGCTGAGGCTGAGGCCGTGCGAGGCTTCGATGTATTCGAAGCCCAGCTCGCGGATTTCATCGCACATGGCGCCGCCATCCTTGTGCCGGCGGCTGTTCCAGCAGGTGGAAAAAACGTTCACCCCGCTATTGTAGTAACAATTTCGGGTGGATTCAAGCCCGTTGTTGACTTTTCTGTGTTCTGCGCGTATAATCCCGCGCGTGAGTGATTTTCAGCAGAAGAACCAGGGATTCAAGCCGCGATTCAAGGATAAGAAACGCCCGCAGGGGGTAGCCGCGCCGCGCGTGCGCGCGTTCAAGACGGCCGATGCCCCGGAGGGAAGCGAAAACTGGGTGCGTCCCTGGGTGCAGCTGAAGTATTTTACGTATAATCCGGCGGTGTTCCCGCGTATGCTGGGGGCGGTGAGCCCGGATGCGGTGCAGGGCGGGCTTATCAATGTGTATGATAAGAATGGTGACCTCTTTGGCGGCGGATTCTGGAATCCGCAGAGCCGTACGCCGCTGCGTATGCTGGTGCATGGGCCGGAGGTGCTGAAGGAAAAGGATCTGGAACAGGCCATCCGCAAGGCGGTGGCCTGGCGCCGGCAGGATTGCGCGCTGGAGGAGACAACCAACGCCTACCGCGTGATTCACGGTGATTCCGATGGTCTGGGCGGCTTGATTGTGGACCGCTATGCGGATGTGCTGAGCCTGGAGGTGACTACGCTGGGCGTGTGGCTGCGTCTGCCGCAGTGGCTGCCTCTGCTGCACGAACTCTGCGGCACGAAGCGCCATGTGATCACGGTGGATGAGGCCATTGCCCGCATGGAGGGCATTGATGTGAGCAAAGCTCCCGCCAGCGAACCGGTGCACAAGGTGCGCATCGTGGAAAACGGGGTGAATTTCGAGGTGGACTTTGCCCAGGGGCACAAGACCGGCTTCTTCTGTGACCAGCGTGAGAACCGCCTGAAGCTTTCCAAGCTGGTGGAGGGTAAGACGATGCTGGACCTCTGCTGCTATTCCGGTGGTTTCTCGATTTATTCGAAGCTGCATGGCGGCGCTGCCGAGGTGACAGCGGTGGACCTGGATGAAAAGGCGATTCTGATGGCGAAGCGCAATGCGAACATCAACGCCCAGAATGGCCCGCTGCGTATTGATTTTGTGCATGCGGATGCCTTTGTGTACGCCCGCCAGATGGTGCGTAACGGCAAGTTGTTCGATGTGGTGCTGCTCGACCCGCCCAAGTTTGTGCTGGGGCGTGACGAGGAGAAGGAGGAGGGTCTCAAGAAGTACAATGATCTGAACATGCTCGGTCTGCAATGCGTGCGCCGCGGTGGCTTGTTTGTGACCTGCTCGTGCAGCGGTCTGGTCAGCCCGGCGGAGTTTGAAAAGACCGTCATCAAGGCTGCCCAGCGCCTGGGACGGCGCCTCCAGATTCTGGATATGACCGGCCCCGGCTGGGATCATCCCTTCCTGTCCACCTATCCTGAAGGCCGTTATCTGAAGGTTCTCTGGGCCCGCGTGCTGGTATGATTTTTACTCTGGTCATAGGTCTGGCTCTGGCCTTTGTGCTGGGGATGGTGGCGCAGCAGTTGAAGCTGTCGCCTCTGGTGGGGTATCTGGTGGCTGGTATGCTGGCCGCGCAGGACTGGTGGGGACACCCGGTGGACCAGCATGTGGTGGAGGAGTTTTCCCATATCGGCGTGGTGCTGCTTCTCTTTGGTGTGGGGCTGCATTTCCATTTCAAGGATTTGCTGGCGGTTCGCAAGGTGGCGGTTCCCGGTGCGGTGTCGTGCAGCTTGTTGTGGACAGGTATCGGCGGCGCGGTCTACTACCTTTGCGGTGGGGCTGGCGGCTGGGTGGCTGCTGCCATTTTCGGCATGTGTGTGTGTGTGTCCAGCACGGTGGTGCTGACCCGCGTGCTGGAGGATAACAAGATGCTCCAGACGCCGGCGGGGCATACGGCGCTGGGCTGGCTGGTGGTGGAGGATCTGTTCACCATTATTCTGCTGGTGCTGATGCCGGTGATGTTCGGCAATGACGAATTGCTGCCTGCGCTGGGAGGTATGGCGGTGAAGCTGACGCTGCTGGTGCTGATTGTGGCGCTGCTGGGGCGGCGTATCATCACGCGTGTGCTGACCTTTGTGGCACGCAAAGGCTCGGATGAGCTGTTCACGCTGGGGGTGCTGGTCATTGCGCTGGGTATTGCGGTGCTGTCGGCCTATGTCTTCAATGCCTCCATGGAGTTCGGCGCATTCCTCTCCGGCATGGTGGTGGGGCAGAGCAAGTTTGCCAGCCGCGCCGCGAGTGATGCCTTGCCGATGCGTGATGCTTTTGCCGTGTTGTTCTTCGTTTCGGTGGGGATGGGCTTCCAGATGGAGGGCCTGGTGGAGCATTGGCCGCTCGCGCTGGGTACGACGGCCTACGTGCTTCTTGTCAAGCCGGTGACCGGGTATGTGGTCATCCGCCTGCTGGGACGGCCTGCCCGCCTGGGTGTGGTGGTGGGTGGCGCGCTGGCGCAGATTGGTGAATTTTCCTTCATTCTGGCCACGCTGGCGGCGGCAACCTACAAGGTGCTGCCGATGTCGGCGGCCAATGTGATTACCGGGGCAGCCATCATTTCCATTACGCTCAATGCGGCCTTGTTCCGCTATGTGCCGAAGCTGATTCACCTGCTGGAGAAGAATGCCCCGGTGCCGGACGATGCGGCCCGGCATGTGCCGCCTCCTTCGGAGGACCGCCACCGCGTGATTGTGGTGGGTTATGGCCCCAGCGGTGAAATCATGACGGAGCTGCTGCGGAAGTATGATGTGGATGTGGTGGTGCTGGAGATGAATATCGACACCGTGACGCGCCTGAATGCCGATGGTATTCCTGCCCTGCATGGCGATGCCCGCCTGCGCCATATTCTGAAACTGGCCGGGGTGGAGCAGGCGCAGGCCATCATGGTGACGGCGGCTGCTGCTCCATCCAAGGAGATTGCGGCTTCGGCACGCAGCCTGAACCCGAAGATTGAGGTGATGGCGTACACCACCTATATGCGCCAGGCGCAGGAGCTTCGCAAAAGCGGGCACCTCATTTTCTCTGGCGAGGAGGAGGTGGCGCTCTCCATGTTTACCGCGATTCTGCGGAATCTTGGGGCTACGGAGGAACAGGTGGGACGCGAACGCCTCACTACCCGCCGCCGCCTGGCCGGGCTGCCGCCTCTGGAATTGGTGGAAGATTAAGTTTTCCCGGAGTCTCTTCTTGTCAAACAGGGGTGGGCAGGTGTAGAATCAGGATAAAGGTGGGCTTTCATGATTTTTACGCTTGTTATTGGTCTTTCTCTGGCGCTGGTGCTGGGTATGCTGGCGCAACGGCTGCGCTTGTCTCCGCTGGTGGGGTATCTGGTGGCGGGGATGCTGGCGGCTCAGCCCTGGTGGGGCGAGCCGGTAGATGCTCATGTGGTGGAAGATTTTTCCCATATCGGCGTGGTGCTGCTGCTCTTTGGTGTGGGGCTGCAGTTTCACCTGAAAGATTTGCTGGCTGTGCAGCGCGTGGCGGTGCCGGGGGCGCTGGTGTGTATGTTCTCCGTCTCGCTGCTGGGGATGCTGGCGTTCCATTTCCTGGGCATGGGGAATGTAGCCTGGGTCAACAGCCTCATGTACGGGCTCTGTGTCTGTGTGTCCAGTACTGTGGTACTCACCCGTGTGCTGGGCGACAACCGCGTGTTGCCGACACCGGCGGGACATACGGCTCTGGGCTGGCTGGTGGTGGAAGATATGTTCACCATTGTGCTGCTGGTTCTCATGCCTGCTTTGTTCGGCGGCCAGGAACTGGTGCCGGCTCTGGGCATGATGGCGTTGAAACTGACGCTGCTGGTTGTGGTGGTGGCGTTGTTCGGGCGCAAGCTTATCAAGCGGGTGCTGACCTATATTTCCCGCCATTGTTCGGATGAACTCTTTACCCTGGCGGTGCTGGTGTGTGCGCTGGGTATTGCGGTGCTTTCCGCTTCGGTGTTCAATGCTTCCATGGAATTCGGTGCGTTCCTTTCCGGCATGGTGGTGGGGCAGAGCAAGTTTGCCAGCCGCGCCGCGAGTGATGCCTTGCCGATGCGCGATGCTTTTGCTGTGCTGTTCTTTGTTTCCGTGGGCATGGGCTTCCACATCGGCGGGCTGCTGGAGTTCTGGCCGCTGGCGCTGGCCACGCTGGGTATCTGCATGCTGGTCAAGCCCGTCATGGCCGCGCTGATGGTGCGGGTGATGGGAAGACCCATGCGGTTGAGCCTGATGGTGGGTGGGTCTTTGTCCCAGATTGGTGAGTTTTCGTTCATCCTGGCTACGCTCATTGCAGGTACATACCACCTGCTGCCTCTGGAGGCGGTGAATGTGATTACCGGGGTGGCGATTGTTTCCATTACGCTGAATGCGGCTCTGTATCGTTTTGTGCCGCTGCTGGTACACCGTCTGGAGGAACGCGGCATAGGTATGGAGGAAGCGGTGAATACCGTGCCGGAGGTGGCGGATGACCGCTACCGCATCATTCTGGTGGGCTATGGACCCTGTGGACAACTGGTGGACCAGGTGCTGCGCCAGCACGACATGGAGGTGGTGGTGCTGGAAATGAATATCGATACCGTGACCCGCCTGCACCAGCAGGGACATGCCGCCTTGCATGGTGATGCGTCGAACCGCACGATTCTGCGTATGGCCGGGGTGGAAAAGGCCAAGGCCATCATTATTTCCTCTCCGGGGGCGCCGGCTGTGCAGATTGCCGCCGCTGCCCGCAGCCTGAACCCGCATATCCGCGTGGTGGCGCATACGAACTACATCCGCATAGCGCAGGCTGTGGCCAGATCCGGAGATGCCCATGTCTTTGCCGGTGAGGCCGAGGTGGCGCTTGCCATGAGCAGCCACATGCTGCGCACGCTCGGCGCAACCGAGGAACATGTGGCCCGCGAGCAGGAAGCCAACCGTGCCCGCCTGATGGACGGGCACGCGTAAAGGGAAAAATCAGCGTTGCTTCAGTTCGGCCATGATGCGGGCATACAGCACGCGCAGACGCAGCAGCATATAGATGACGACCAGGGTCACTACTGTCAGGTAGAGAAGCACGGCCCAGCAGAAGAGGCGCATGGAGTCCAGCGTGGAGTTGATTTTCTTGTCCTCCATGATGCGCTGGGTGATGATGCCGCCTACTTCTTTTGCGTATTCGCGCCCTTCTTCCTTGTAGCTTTCCATGACGGCATCGGTTGCGCCGCGCAGGGTGAGCATCAGCTGTTCTCCCAGGCTGGGTTCCTTGGCGGGGGCAGGGGCGTTTGCGGTGGCCTGCGGTTCGCTGACCATCTGCAACAACCCGCCCAGTAGTTCTCCTGCGTCTACTTTTGCCTGCACAGGCAGGAACAGCACCAGGGCAATGAGGGTGTAGAGGACTTGCTTCATGTTGCCACTATAGCACAACACGAGATGAGAGGAAAGCAGGAATTACTCCGCAATTCTTATTGTGCAAGCGCAATGAGAAGCTTGTTGTGGATGCCGCCGAAGCCGCCGTTGCTCATGACGAGCAGGACATCGCCCGGATGTACGTGTGTGACGACATGAGCCACGATGTCATCCACGTTCTTGCCCACATAGGCTTCTGTGCCGGTCGCGCGGATGTCGGCGAGGAGCTGTTCTTCGTCCAGACGCTGTTCCGGGAGTAGTTTCTTGTGGTTCTCGATGGGGGAGATAACGGCAAAATCCGCGTTGGAAAGGGCTTCTGCCAGTTCGGACTGGAACAGGTTGCGGATGGTGGTGTTGCTGCGGGGTTCAAAGAGTACCCACAGGCGGCTCTTGGGGAAGCGCTGGCGCAGCCCGGCAATGGCCTGGCTGATGGCGGTGGGATGGTGGGCAAAGTCATCCACTACGGTGACACCGTTGACCGTGCCGCGTACTTCCTGGCGGCGGGCTACGCCCTCAAAGCTGTCCAACGCCGTGCGGATGGCCTCGGCGCTCAGTCCGGCAAAGGCGGCGGCGCAGGCGGCCATGGCTGCGTTGCGGATGTTGAAGTCTCCAATCATGGGGACATTGAAGCGCTCGCCGTGCAGCGGGCTGGGGGCTTCTTCCCCCTCGGCGGCGGGGGCGCAGAGGGTGAAGCTGCTGCCGTCGGTGCGGTGTTCGAGTCCGGTGATGCGGATGTCGGCATCTTCGCCCATGCCGACGCTGACCAGACGGACCATCTTCAGTTCGTTGGCGGCATACTGGCGTACATCGGCGCAGTTCGGGCAGTCGGCGTTGATGAAGACGATGCCGTTGCGGGGGACAACGCGCAGCAGGCGCTTGAAGGAGAGCTTGATTTCCTCGACATTGGCGTAGATGTCGGCGTGATCCATTTCGATGTTGTTCACGATGACCACTTCCGGCAGGTAGTGCAGGAATTTGGAGCGCTTGTCGAAGAAGGAGGTGTCGTATTCATCGCCCTCCAGTACGCAGAATTCGGAATCGGTGAAGCGGCCGCCGCGCCCCAGGTTGCGGGCAATGCCGCCAATCATGAAGCTGGGGTTCTGGCCGTTGGCCTCCAGCATCCAGGTGAGCATGGAGGTGGTGGTGGTTTTGCCGTGCGTGCCGGTGACAACGAGGTTGCGCTTGCCCCAGAGGAAGTATTCCTTCATGGTTTCAGGCAGGCTCATGTAGCGCAGACGGGTGTCAAGGACGGCTTCTACTTCCACATTGCCGCGGCTCATGGCGTTGCCGATGACGACCATGTCGGTGTCTGCCGGGATGTTGGCCGGATTGTAGCCCTGGAAAATCTGGATGCCCTCGTTCTCCAGGAAGGTGGACATGGGCGGGTACACGTTGGCATCTGTGCCGGTGACGACGTAGCCTTGGCGTGCCATGGCTGATGCTACTGCTCCCATGGCGGTGCCGCAAATGCCGAGAAAGTGAACGTGTTTCATATAGTTCCTTAACAATATGTAGAAGTGGTGTAGAGGTTATCTCATCTACCCCGGCATTGCAAGTATTTTTTAGGGCATGATGTCCGTATGCCATACCAGGGTATTTCAGAGCAGAATGCCTTAGAATAGGCTTGTACTGCGTTGGTGGCTTATGTGGGGTGTAGCTCCAGAATGGGGGTGTCGCGCCTTACAGTGGGCGAAAAATGCAAAATTTGTAAAAATGACGCACTATATTATTGAGGCGCGCGCGTACGCGCGTATAATGGGCGGCACTTATGAGTGATAACGTAACGCCCCCGGAGGATGCTGAGAAGCTTTCGACCGGGGCTCAGCAGGAGTACGGCGCCGCCCAGATTGACAAGCTGGAGGGCCTTGAAGCCGTGCGTAAGCGTCCGGGTATGTACATTGGTGACCCGGATGAACGTGGTTTGCATCACTGTGTGTTCGAAGTGCTGGATAACTCGATTGACGAGCATCTGGCCGGATACTGCAGCAAGATTATCATCCAGATTCACGAGGGTGGCACGATTTCCGTGATTGACGACGGCCGTGGTATTCCGGTGGATATACACCCGAAGTTCGGTATTCCCGCCGTGGAGCTGGTGCTGACCAACCTGCATGCCGGTGGTAAGTTCGGCCAGGGTGCGTACAAGTACTCCGGCGGCCTGCACGGCGTGGGTGCCAAGTGCGTGAACGCTCTCTCCGATTTCTTCAAGGCTGAGGTGCGCCGCGACGGCAAGCGCCACGTCATCACCTTCGAGCGTGGCCGCACCACGGAGAAGCTGCATGTGGTGGGTTCCTGCCCGGACAGCCAGACTGGCACGGCCATCACCTTCCTGCCCGACCCGACCATCTTCACCGACACCACGGAATTCAAGTTCGACCTGCTGGCCCGCCGCCTGCGCGAACTGGCTTTCCTGAATCCCGGTCTCGTCATCGAACTGGTGGATGAGCGCAGCGGGCAGGAACGCACTGAAACCTTCTACTATGCCGACGGTATCCGCGAGTTCGTGAAGCAGCTGGGCGAGAACAAGACGCTCATTACGGCCGAACCCATCGCCATGAGCGGCGTGCGCCACATTGAGGTGGAGTACGACGGCAAGACCATGGAGGACGATGTGATTGTGGATGTGGTGATGCAGTACAATGATAGCGACCGCTACCAGATTCAGTGCTACGCCAACTCCATTTTCAATGCTGACGGCGGTACGCACCTTTCCGGCTTCCGCAGCTCGCTGACCCGCGCCATCAACAACTACGCCAAGACGAACAACCTGCTCAAGGATAAGGACCCCAGCCTGAACGGCGACGACGTGCGCGAAGGTCTGGTGGCCGTCATCAGCGTGAAGATGCCCAACCCGCGTTTCTCCTCTCAGACCAAGGACAAGCTCGTGAACACCGAAATCGAAGGTGTGGTGAGCAGCGTGGTCTACGAAGAACTCAAGGAATACTTTGAGGAGAATCCGCAGGTGGCCAGAACCATTATCGACCGTTGCCTCATTGCCTCCCGCGCCCGCGAAGCTGCCCGCAAGGCCCGCGAAAGCGTGCGTAAGAGCGCCATGACCGTGGGCGGTGGCCTGCCCGGCAAGCTGGCAGACTGCTCCTGCCGTGACCCGAAGCTCAGCGAGCTGTTCATTGTGGAGGGTGACTCCGCAGGTGGCTCTGCCAAGATGGGTCGCGACCGCCGCACACAGGCTATTCTGCCGCTGCGCGGTAAGATTCTCAACGTGGAGAAGGCCCGCCTGGACAAGGCTCTGGGCAGCGAGACAATCCAGAACATCATCACCGCCATTGGCGCCGGCATCGGCGATGGTGAAGGGGAGGGTTCGTTCGACCTCAATAAGGTGCGTTACCACAAGATTATCCTCATGGCTGATGCCGACGTGGACGGTTCCCACATCTGCACGTTGCTGCTCACGCTCTTCTGCCGCCACATGCCGCAGTTGGTGCGTGCCGGTTACCTCTACATTGCCCAGCCCCCGCTGTACCGTGTGATTCACCGCAAGGTGGAGCAGTATGTGCAGGATGAGGTGGCGCTCAACCGCAAGCTCATTTCCCTGGGCGCGGGCGATGTGACCCTCCGCACGCCGGATAAGGGCAAGGAATTTGACGCCGACTCCCTCATGGCTATTCTGGAAACCCTCATCAACCTGCAGAAGTACGAGGGCAGCGTGGCTCAGCACGGCGGCGACTTCAAGGATCTGCTGCGCCACCGCGCCGATAATGGCGCTTTCCCGCAGTACCTGGTGAAGGTCCGCTGCGGTAATGATGAGGAAGTGCAGTACTTTGCCGATATGGACAGCCTGTCTGCCTTCTCCGAGGAGAACCGCGACCTCTTCCTCTTCGGCGAACCCAGCGAGGAAGAACTGGCAGCCAACCCGCTGCCGGTGCGCGAAGGCCCCAGCCGCCGCGCCCTGCTGCACGAGCTGCACGAGGCCAAGGCCATCACCCGCGTGCTGGCACGCCTGGAGGAACTCGGTATCCAGCCCGGCCAGCTGCTGAGCGATGATGCCCCGGTGTTCGAGCTGGTGGAGAATGCCCGCAACACGGCCACGCCCATCTTCTTTGTGGGTGATATTCTGGCCAAGGTGCTGGAAATCGGCGGCCGCAGCGTGACCATTACCCGATTCAAAGGTCTGGGTGAAATGGACGCCAAGGACCTCTACGCCACGACCATGGATCCGGAGAAGCGCGAGCTGCTCCGCGTGCGTCTGGATGATGACAACGCCGTTCAGGCCGACAAGATGTTCACCATCCTCATGGGCGACCTGGTGGAACCCCGCCGCCGCTTCATCGAGGACAACGCCCTCAATGTCCGTAACCTCGACGTGTAACCCTAACTTTTTTTCCTGATTATGAGCGAAACAAGAATTCGTCCCGTCGATGTGGCAGAGGAGGTTTCCCGCAGCTTCCTGGACTACTCCATGTCGGTGATTATCTCCCGCGCCCTGCCGGACGTGCGAGACGGTCTCAAACCCTCCCAGCGCCGCGTGCTGTATGCCATGCACGAACTGGGGCTTGTGCCCAGCAAGGGCACTATCAAGTGCGGTAAAATCGTGGGTGACACCATCGGTAACTACCACCCGCACGGTGACCAGTCTGCCTACGGTACGCTGGTGACCATGGCCCAGCCCTGGAACATGCGCGACATCCTGGTGCAGGGGCAGGGTAACTTCGGTACTCCGGAAGGTGATCCCCCCGCCGCCATGCGATACACGGAAGCCAAGCTGAGCCACCTGGGTGTGGCTCTCATGGATGACCTGGACAAGGACACCGTGGACTTCCAGCCGAACTACGACAACCGCCTCACGGAACCCGTGGTATTCCCCTCTGCCTTCCCGAACCTGCTGGTGAACGGCGGCACGGGTATTGCTGTGGGTATGGCCACGAACATGGCCCCGCACAACCTGGGTGAAGTGGTGGACGGCATCTGTGCCTACATCGACAATCCCCTCATCACCAGCGAAGCGCTGCGCGCCTACATCAAGGGCCCGGACTTCCCGACCGGTGGCTATGTACTGGGCTACAAGGGTATCGACAGCTACTTCCGCACCGGCCGCGGCAGCGTCCGCATGCGCGGTAAGATGGAGGTCGTCACCAACGAGAATGGCCGCGAGTTCATCCACATTTCCGATGTGCCCTACGGTGTGAACCGCGCTGTGCTGCAGGAACGCATTGCCGAGCTGGTGCGTGATAAGATTATCACCGATATTGCCGGTATGCGCGACCTTACCGACTACATCGAAATCGAACTCAAGCGCGATGCCCGCCCGCAGGTGGTCATCAACCAGCTCTACAAGCTCACCAGCATGGAGACTTCGTTCTCTGTGAACATGCTGGCCATTCACGAGGGACGCCCCAAGGTGCTTTCCATGAAGGATGCCATCAACTTCTACGTTGAACACCGCCGTGAGGTGGTGGTGCGCCGCACGAAGTTCCTCCTCCGCAAGGCTGAGGACCGCGCCGAAGTGCTGGAGGCCTACCTCATTGCCCTGGCCAACATGGATGAGTTCATCCGCATCATCCGCGACTCGAAGAACCGCGAGGACGCCCGCAACCGCCTCATGGCTTTCCGTTTCCCCACGGAGCTGGCCAAGGGCCTGGGTATCCTCATCCACAGCCAGCCCTCCGTGCAGGGTGACCAGTATGTCTTCACCGAGCGCCAGGTGAATGCCATCCTTGAACTCCGCCTCTACCAGCTGACTGCTCTGGAAAACGACAAGATTTCCGACGAGTACAAGAAGCTGCTGGAACTCATCGAGGATTATCTGGACATCCTGGCCAATGAGAGCCGAGTGCTGGGTATCGTGAAGGAAGAGCTGCGCGCCATCAAGGAGAAGTACGCCACCCCGCGTATGACCCACATCATCCCGTTTGAGGGCGATATGGCCATTGAGGACCTCATCCCCAATGACTCCATGATTGTGACCATCTCCCACAGCGGTTACATCAAGCGCACCAATTCGGATGAGTACCGCCTGCAGGCTCGCGGAGGCAAGGGTATCAAGGCCGCTACGACCAAGAGCAAGAAGGATGCCAACGACTTTGTCGAACACCTGTTTGCCGCCCAGAACCACGACTACATTATGTTCTTCACCAACACCGGCCGCGTGTATGTGGAGCGTGTGTACGAGATTGACGAGGCTGCCCGCAGCGCCCAGGGACGCTCCATCAAGAACCTGCTGGATATGCAGGCGGATGAGCGTATTGCCGCCATTCTGCGTCTGGAACGCCGCGTGAGCGAGGATGGTAAGGATATCACCTTTGCCGAGGATTCCGGCAATGTGGTGTTCGCTACCAAGGACGGTACGGTGAAGAAGACCGCGCTCAATGACTTCGTGAACTACCGCAAGGCCGGTATCATCGCCATTAACCTGGAAGAGGGTAATTCCCTGGTGAATGCCGCCCTGACTTCCGGGCAGGATGAGGTGGTAATTGTCACCCACGACGGTATGAGCATTCGCTTCAACGAAGCCGATATGCGTGCCCAGGGGCGTAACACCATCGGTGTGCGCGGTATCAAGCTGCGCGAGGGTGACTTCGTTGTGGCTCTGGCGGTGGTGCAGAATGATGCCCACCTCCTGGTGGTTTCCGAGAACGGTCTGGGCAAGCGCACGGTGTTCGATGAATACCGCCAGCAGAGCCGCGGCGGTATCGGTATCAAGACCATGAATTGCACAGATAAGACCGGCCGCGTGGTGTCTGCCACCACCGTGACCGATGCCGATGAACTCATGATTATGACCACCGGCGGCCAGTCTGTCCGCATGAAGGTGAACACCATCCGCGAGACGGGGCGTGCGGCCCAGGGTGTGAAGCTCATCACGCTGGACGGCAAGGAATGCATTCAGGAAATCACGCTGGTCATCCCTGATGACGATGAGGAGGATGAGCCGGTTGAGGATGCTTCCGAAACTGCCGGAATGGACGGTGTGGCAGACGATGCCGCCGCCACTCCGCAGGAGTAAAGCCCTACCGGCTTCTCATCAGAACTCATAAGAACCACCCCGCCTGCTGTTTCCGGCAGGCGGGGTGATGTGTTTCAGGTAAGGAGGAACACCCCGGTTCTGGTGTGAACCGGGGTGTTGATTCCGCAGGGGAAAGTGGGAAGAAAAAACTTTATTCTGCTGCGGGGGCAGGGGCTTTCTTGTTTTTGTTGAAGCGGGCGAGTACGCCCATGCCACCCTTGTAATAGGGATGCACGAAATCGACCTTTTCCTGGCGTGCGGGCGTGATGGACATACAGCCGCCTACCAGATCTGCCTGACCGTTCTGCAGGACATCAAGCAGGCTGGCGAAACTCATCAACTTGTATTCCACTTTCATGTTCAGCTCATAGGCGACGCGGTTGATGACTTCGATGTCCATCCCCATCAGCTCATTGTAAGCCTGGTAGGCCATGGGCATCTGGGCAGGATCGGTGGCATAGCGGATGGTGCCGGCGCTGCCATCGTAATCCTTGTTGTGGCTCCACTTGGTGATGCGGCGGCTCTGGTCAATGGACTGGCACCATTTCTGCTTGAACTTTTCCAGTTCGCCGCTCTGTTCCAGCTGCTGGATGACCTCGCTGATGCGGGCATTGAGCGGGTCGCCCTTGCGTGTGGCGAAGGAATAGTTGTCGTCGGCATAGGTGAAGGCCAGATACAGGTCTTCGGGGTAGTAGGCGGCCCAGAGGCGGGCAATGGGTTCGTCTTCCAGCACGGCGTCAATCTTGCCCTTACGCAGTTCCTGCACCATGAGCTGGGTGTAGTTGTAGGCGCGGTATTCGGCAATGGCAGGTTGGAGGGGGCTCAGGACGCTCTGGAACATGCCGCCGGCCAGGTAGCCCGCACGCTTGCCTGCGAGGTCGGCCAGAGAGTGGATTTCGGAAGCCGAAGCTTCATTCTCAGAGCTGGTGAAGAGAGAGGACACCCAGGAGGAATTTTCCTGGTCTTTGCAGCTGCTCATGGTGGTCAGGGCGGTGAGCCCCAGCAGCAGGCTGGTGAGAAAGGGTTTGAGTCGCATACGATGTAGAAGAGAGAGTATTCCTGATTTGTCTATTCTAACGAGTTGAACTTGATAAGTCAATGGGAAATTGTTACAGTTCTTCGCCGACGCGGAGAGGGAAATCCTTTCAGAAACAGGAAGAATAGAACTTGCGTGAATCATGGGAATTTGTTATAAGGATAGGAAATCGGTATTTGTTCTGCCTGCCATGAAATTGAGACTTCCGCGTTACCTTGTTCTGGGCTTGCTGATGGCTGCTGCCTGCCAATCTGCCGAAGCTGCTATCCGGCATTCAGATGTGTCGCTGAATACTTATGTGGATTTCGCCACCAATTCAGGACGCTATGTAGATGGCGCAACAAGTGAGCTGCTGGAGCATATCCGCTCGCGCGATGGAGGCGTGAAGATTTCCTACACCGGGGAACAGCAGGATTATATTCTGCCACATGGTGTGGTCAGCTTTGACAGCGTAGCCGATATGGGTAATGCGACGCTGGTAGGATACAATTACATAGCAACGGTGGCGCATAACAGCTCCCGCCTGGCTCCGACCTTTACGCGGAATGATGCCGGTGTTGGAATCGAGCATGCCCAGAAGTATCAGGCTGCCGAGGAATATACTTACCATGTGAAGGATAATGAGACTGTGCCCGAAGGCACATTTGTGCATCAGATATTCCATGATTCCAATGACTACAAAGTGACGCGCCTGCTCAAGGTGGTGACGGACGCGACACCTGCCCGGATGGCCGGAGGCTCCGGTTCGGATTATGATGGAGAGATGGCGTACCGTGTCGGTGGCGGTGAGCAGTATTTGAAGACGCCTCAGGGTACAGAGGATGTTTCCCAGCAGGACGTCTACCTGGTCGGCGGTATAGCAAAGATTTCAGGGTGGTCTCAATCGCAGACGGATGATGAGGTCAGGACAGGGACGGTGCAGGGGAATATATCATGGAAACAGGGGGAAGGGGTGAGTGCGGCTACACCGATGCCTTTTTGCGGGGAAGAGGGTGATTCCGGCAGCCCTTACTTTGTGTGGGAGGATGGCTCGTACCAGTATCTGATGGCGCACCGTGCCAGTGATAAGAACACGACAACGTACGGTTGTGAGGCAAAAGAATGGACGGAGTCTGTGATAGCGTCGGATTCCTTTGTCGTGGATATGGGGAATGTCAGCGGTAAACTTGTCATCAGCGGTGCGGAAGCAGACAAGGATGTCGATGGTATTGCCTCTTCCTCACAGGGGGTGAACTTCACCGTTTCATCGGCAAGAGGCTTTCTACGGGATGATAAAGGAAACCTGAATGATAAGAGCGGGAGTAATACGTATTACCGGGCAGTTGCAACGGGGAAGCATACCTGGAGTACCCTTTCCAAGCTCAATAACACCCAGGATTGGTACACCTATGATGATTCCTACCTGAACGCCACGGCGAGTGTCGTTGTCCAGAATACCGCGGAGGGGAAGGAGAATGTGGCGGCCAGCGGGTTGACCTATGCCGAGCTTTACCTGACCCAGAACCTGGTGTTTGAGTCTGCCGTAGACGATGCCGCTTATACGGTCAAGGTAACGAAGGATACGGATCTGGGGGCCGGTTATCTGCATTTTGCGGCCAATGGGCACAAGGGTGTGGTGTTCAGCGTGGAATCGGACGGGAACAGCCTGCTTAATTCGGCCGGTTATGTGGTGGATGCCGGGGTTCAGGTGGATGTGAGCCTGCGGAATGCCGATGCTGGTTATATGCGTGAATGGCGCAAGGTGGGCGAGGGTACGCTCAATATCTGCGGTACGGGAGGCAACAACGAGATTTTCCTGAATGTGGGCGGCGCTGGTAAAACCGTACTCAACCAGAGTGGTGGCTATGCTGCCTACAACGTGCTGGTGAATACGGGGGCCACCGTGCTTATCAAGGATACTTCGCAGATTTACCGTGACCTGACATTCGGCAATGGCGGCGGTGTGCTGGATATGAACGGCAAGAGCATGGAGTGGTACACCAGTAAGGGGGAAACCCGCAAAGGCTGCTTCACCATTAACGCCCTCACAGAGGAGGCGGTGATTTCCAACAGTTCTGCCGAGCATGCCACCCTGCTGTTCAAGGAAGAGGGGGCGCAGCGCTTTGTGGGCTCTTTTGTCGATTCAGAGAAATCATCGCTGGGAATCACGTATGCCGGCGGCGGCACCTGGGAGCTGAACGGCATCCGCACCAGTCTGACGCACGCTGACAGCGGCCTGACGGTGGAGAACGGGACGGTGAAACTGGCGGGTACGCATACTGTGCATGGTTATGGTACGACGCATACGTACGATTCGGCCATGTTCTCTACCCGCGAGAATGACTGGCATTATGCCGATGCCGCCATGAATGTGAAGGTGAAGAATGGTGCCACCTTCGAGCTGGAGAGCCACGCGCGCCTCAAGGGAACGGTGACGGTGGAGAATGGCGGCCGGTATATCATGCACGAAGGGGTGCAGCATGAGATGGAGTATATAGAGGGTGGAGAGGAGCTGGAATCGACGGCCGACATCGCTGCCTATTACGGCCATAAGGGGGATGTGAAGCTGGAGGGAACGGGCTCTCTTTTTTGGCAGCGGGGCAGTAAGGATGTGGCATCGATGAAGGCTGCGGCTACCGCCGCTGTCATGTCCGGGGTGGAATCCACCATCAGCTCCGAAACGCTGTTGCGTCTGGCCTCTGCCGAAGAAAAGGAGGGAAGTCTTTCCGGTGCTTCCATAAGCTTGGAGAGCGGCACCAACCTCGAACTCATCGGGCTTCATCTGGATGCCGCCAGCACGATTTCTGCCGCGGGAATGAGCCAGGTGTATATGCAGGATACATGCCTGGAGTTCAATAGTGATAACACGGGTGTCAGCTTCTCTGAGCTGGATGGTGCGCTGACTGTCAATCTTTTCGGTGAGCTGGATTCCCAGCTGAATCTGACAGCAGGGCAGCGTGTGCTGGAGCTGGAGTCCTCCATGCTGGGTGGTGATCTGACCCTCAGCGGCAACAATATGATGCTGGATCTCCGCGGGCTTGCTGTCCCGCTTGAGGGACTGGTGCGTATCAGTTTCGGCGATACGGTAAGCTTCAACATCCCGGAGACGATGAGTATTGCCGCGCTGACGGATTGGGGACAGACGGCCGGGTACTATGCGGCCGGGCAATCCGGCTATGTGTATTTCTCCATCCCGGAACCGGCGGCGGCCTCTCTCAGCCTACTGGCTCTGGCGGTTCTTTCTTCCCGCCGCAGAAGAAGCTGATGCGGCGCGCGCTGCCGGCAAGTCTCTGGCTTCTGCGATTGTGTCAAATCCGCCACAATTCATGTGGCGGAGTGTTCACACAGTAAAGCGTGCGCGGCGTGCCTGCTCTGTGGTAGAGTAGGGGCGTATGAACGAAATGTATATCGCGATATTGGGCATTCTGCTCCTGCTGGCGGTGTTTGACCTGGTGGTGGGCGTGTCCAACGATGCTGCTAACTTCCTGAACTCGGCCGTCGGGTGCAACGCTGCCCGCCGTGGGGTGGTACTGGCGGTGGCAGCAGCTGGTATTGTGCTGGGTTCCTCGCTTTCCGGCGGGATGATGGAGATTGCCCGGAGCGGCGTGTTTGTGCCGGCTCAGTTCTCATTCCATGGGGTGATGATGCTGTTCCTGGCGGTGATGCTCACCGATGTAATTCTGCTGGACTTGTTCAACACCTTCGGCCTGCCGACCTCGACCACGGTATCGCTGGTGTTCGAATTGCTGGGTGCTGCGGTGGCGGTGGCTCTGTTTACGATGTATGAGAACGGTGTCGGAGAACTGGGTGAATATATCAACAGTTCCAAGGCGCTCACCATCATTTCCGGTATTTTTTGTTCGGTAGCGGTGGCCTTTACTTGCGGCTGCGTGGTGATGTGGTTCTCACGCCTCCTGTTCAGTTTCCGCTACCAGCGCGCGTATAAGTACATCGGTTCGCTGTGGTGCGCGGCTTCTCTGACGGCCATCAGTTACTTTGCCGTGTTCAAGGGGCTGAAGCACAGCTCGGTCGTGACGCCTGAGCTGCTGGAGTGGCTGAACAGCCATATCGGTGTAGTGGTGATGGCCACCTTGCTTCTGTGGTTCGTGGTTTCATTTGTCCTGCAATATGGACTGAAGGTGAATACGCTGCGTATCACGGTGCTGGCCGGTACCTGTGCGCTGGCTCTGGCCTTTGCCGGTAATGACCTGGTGAACTTCATCGGTGTGTTCATGGCGGCAGAGTCCTCCTACCACATTGCCAGCACCCATGTGGCGGCGGGTGGCAGTCTGGAGTCCCTGCGGATGGGCTCGCTGGCCGACCCGGTGCAGGCCAATATCTGGTATCTCCTCGCAGCCGGCGCGGTGATGGTGCTGGCGCTCATCTTCTCGAAGAAGGCCCGCACGGTGACGGAGACGGAGGTGAAGCTGGCCCGCAGCAACGGTGTGAGCAAGGAACGATTCGGCTCCTGCCTGCCCGCACGCGCGGCGGTGCGCTGGGCGCTGAATGCCGCCCGCTTCATCACCCGCATCACGCCTGTGCCGGTAGCCCGCTTTGTGGGCAGGCGCTTCGAGGCGCTCGATGTCAGCGAGGATGATGGTACAGCGTTCGATATGGTGCGTGCTTCAGTAAACCTGACGGTTTCCGCCCTGCTTATTTCGCTGGCGACATCGCTCAAATTGCCGCTTTCGACCACTTATGTGACCTTCATGGTGGCCATGGGCAGCTCTCTGGCTGACCGAGCCTGGGGACGCGACAGCGCGGTGTACCGCATCACGGGTGTGATGGTGGTCATCGGCGGCTGGTTCACCACAGGCCTGCTGGCCTTCCTGGCAGCCGGAATCACGGCTTCGGTGATGATGTACGGCGGTATGTGGGGTGTGGCGCTCATGCTTCTGGTGGCGGGTGGTATTCTGGTGAAATCTGCATATCTGCACCGCCGCAAGAATACCGAGCCGCTGCCGGAGCTGAATCTGGATTCTCCTGCGGTTCTGCGCGAGCTGGGAGAGGCATCGGTTGACCGTCTGGGACGCGCCTACGGCATCTACCGCGCCACGGTGAAAGCCCTGCTGGCAGAGGATTACACCGCCTTGAAGCGCCTGCGTAAGAAGACGCGTGAACTGCATCGCACGCTGGAGGCTGTTCAGGAAGACCAGATTCTACCCTGCATGCAGACGCTGCCAGCCCGCTTGTACGACAAGGGCCAGCTGATACTCCGCCTGCATGAGAACAGCTTGAAGATGGCCGGCTCGCTGCTGACCGTGGTCAAGGCGGCGTACAAACATATTGATAATAATCATGTCGGCCTGGATGCCGGACAGGGACGCGACCTCCTTTCCATGAGTAATCGCATCTCGGCCTGTTTCCCCGGTCTGTCTCTCCGCCTGCAGCAGGATGGCGGAGCTGGTATTGAGGAGATGATGGCTCAGTCCGGCGACTTGAAGGCCGAGTTTGCCCAGTGTATCCGCGAGCATCTGATTCGGGCAGAGGAGGATGTGATTGATATGAGAACTGGTATCCTTTACCTGAATCTCCTGAATGAGACGCGCGCGATGGTGCGGCATTCCTTCGCGCTGCTTCAGGACCAGGCCGAGCTTTTCCGTTCGCATGTATAAGTCTCTATGCTTAACACGGAACGCCCCGGGTGGCAGCGATGCCATCCGGGGCGTATTTCTTTCCCCTCAAGCGGGCAGGGAGGTGCTTATTTCTTCGTCTTTCCACCTGGCATGAGTCCGTATTTCAGGTAGCCTTTCGGGCAGGCGGAAACGCAGCGCATGCAGCCGATGCAGTTCGGGTGGCGCACAAAATCCGTGTGCGCCACGTCGATGTTCATAGGACAGACCTTGCTGCACTGGCCGCACTGCTTGCATTGCTCGGTGTTGCGCCTGATGCCGAAGATTCGGAGGACGCTGAAAAGCCCCATGCGGGCGCCGCCTGTGCAGAAATAGTTGCAGAAGGGACGGTCGATGAAGAGTGAGAGAAGCAGAAAGAAAAGGACGATGCCTGCTGCCACGGTGAGCATTTGGTTACGCATGAGCATGGAGAAGTGCTTCGGACCTTGCAGCAGTTCGAGGGTGATTCCCATGGTCAGTATCAGGTAGAAGACATAGCGGCTCAGCTGGAGGTAGCGCTGGAGGTGCTGCGGTATCCGCAACTGGGGCAGATGCAGGAGTCTCCCCAGTCTGCCCAGCCATTCCTGTGCAGAACCAAACGGGCACACCCAGCCGCAGAAAAAGACACCGACGAGCAGAATGAGCGGTGTCAGCCAGCTTCTGACATCCTTTGAGCCGGGCAGGTAATGCAGGCTGAAAAGGAGGCCTGACATGAAGAGCAGTTGTACCAGGAAGCGTAGTATCTGAATTTTGCTTGTTTTGTTGCTCATTGGTCTATTTTATAGAGGAAAGGGGCTGAAATCAATAAAAATGATGGTTTTGCCTTATTTTTGCAAAAAGTTCTAAATGCTATTAAATCAGTAAATAAGAAAGAAAAACAGCCCCAAAACAGGTAAAATGGCGGGCGTGTAGCTCTATAGCCGGGCATTTGTACGCCGGATTTTGCGTTCTGGAGGGCTTAACTGAGTGAGAATAGCTTGTATTGGTGTTATAACACCTGTGCCGGGCTTGATGCGGAAGAATGACTGTGAAGGAGGTGAGTAAGAAAGAAAAATCTAATGAAGAAAATCAGTATTAAAATAGAAAAATATGCTTGGAAATTCATTTCAATGCATAAATAAATATATGAGAAAAAGACTTCTTTTCAATACGTTTTGATTTAGAGGGGATAAAATAACCATATAAAGCTACAAGTAACATAAAAAGAAAATAAAATAAGCAACGAAAACGGGGTGTAATGATATATTTGCAAAGATTAGGAAAATGATTATTTTATATACCGATAAACAGAGATTATTATACGATTGATAAAATAGACTGATGTTATGAAGAAATATAATATTCAAATTCTTTGGTTTGCTGGGTGAAAAAGTTATTCGCGGGTGATTAAACACCTGTATGGAAAGGTTTGAAAATCTGCGGGTCTGAATTTTGCTTGTTGCCGTGTGTTTTCTGGTGCTATAATGCCGGTATGGTCTGTAAACTGAGTTCGAATCAGGCAAGTTCCTGGTGGAAAATTTTTGCCGTTGTTGCGGTGGCGTATGGCCTGCGAGTGTTCCTGATTGCGGCTGTTATCCTCTATCTGATGCACCCGGATATCGTGTTGGAGGTGCTGCTCATTGCATTCGGCCTGACCTTGATGTCGACGATGATTCGTGCGACCAATATGGTGAGGACTCTGAAGCGGCAGCAGCATCTGGCGGGTGATATTTTTGTGACTCTGACGGAGCGCGGCATGATGACGGAGATTCCTGCACGCGAAAGCAAGACGTATATCCCCTGGCATAGTGTTGAAAAAGTATCCGTGGTCGGTGGCATGATGCATGTGGCGCTGAAGAGTGGCATGCCGCTGCTTCTGCCTGTGGCGGGGGTGAAGCCGGAGCGGCTGGTGGAGATGCAGAAGTTCTGCCGGGAACATGCCGGGAAGGATGTGCCCGTCGGGATGCAGATAGCCTCGCCTGAGGAATACTGCAGCGAATCACCGCGTACGCGGATGTCGACTCCGGTTTCGAGACAGGAGGATGCAGATGTGCTGATGCGGCGGTTGTATCCGAAAGCAACGTGGGTCTGCCTGCTGCTCGCGCCGGTGATGCTGGCTGCCGGATTGGTTCTGGTGTGGTGTTACCTGATGCTTGATGAATGGTGGATGATTGCGGTGGCGGTGTTCTCCTTCTACTACGTGTTCCGCTGTCTGTATGCATTCTGGCATCCGGGGTACAGGTTGAAGAAATGGATTCAACGGGAGGAAATTGTCGAGGTGCATCTGCAGCGTGGGCATGTGCTGGTGAATAACCCTGGTAAATTGTGGACGCTCGTTTCTCAGAGTCAGGTGGAAGGTGCGCTGGAAACAGCTCACTCCCATATTTACCTGTTGCGCTCCGGCGGTTTGTTTTCCATCGGTAAGGAACTGCCGCCGCCTGCCACTCTGCCGCCGCCGGCAAAGGAATCGAAACGCGGGCGGGTGCTGGCATTGGTTGGCAGCCTGCTGATGGTGCCGCTGATGCTGTTGGCCGTGGCTGCCTGGGTTATGCAGGAAAGTGGTCAGGAAGATGAGGCAGATGCCGAGCTGGTTCTTTATGTCCAGGAGCTGACCCCGGTAGTGGGCTTTCCTGGTGAAATGATCCATGTTCAGGAATTTGAAGAGGAAGAGGGTGGCCCATGCTGGCTGATGATGGAGTGGGAGAACGGGACTTGTGTTTTCCTGGCCTTGCCCGATGAAACAGAGCCGCAGGGAGACTGATACGCTTTCTGGTTGCATTCAGAAAAGAATGTGGTACAATATCCGCACAAGAAACGTATATGGCTAAATACAACGCACCCATCAAGACGCGTCGGGACAGCGAGCGCGACGGTATTCTTTTCTGGATTCTTCCTCCGCTGCTGCTGGGGGCTGTGTTTGCTTTCTGCTCCATGGCGAATAGCGATGGCGTGGAGAAGAAGGACAAGAAGCCTGCGGCGGAAGCCCCGGCAGACAAATAATTTTATTCTTACCAAACTGGATTATGAGCGAAGGAACTCCTATTACCATGACGGGGCAGGGGCTGAATGTGCCTGATTTCCCCCTTATTCCCCACATCATCGGCGATGGCTCCGGCCCGGATATCTGGCGTGCTGCCAAGCGCGTCATTGATGCCGCCGTGAGCGCATCCTATGGCGGCAAGCGGGCGCTGGTCTGGCAGGAGGTGCTGGCCGGGCAGAAGGCTTTTGATACGGTGGGTACCTGGTTGCCCAATGAGACGATGGAGGCGTTCCGTAACTTGCTCGTCGGCATCAAGGGTCCGCTGACCACGCCGGTGGGCAAGGGTATCCGCTCTCTGAATGTGGCGTTGCGGCAGGGTCTTGACCTGTACTGCTGTGTGCGGCCGGTGCGTTACTTCCAGGGTATCGAGACCCCGGTGAAAGCGCCGGAGAAGGTCGATATGGTGATTTTCCGTGAGAATACGGAGGATATTTACGCGGGCATCGAGTTCGAGTGCGGTACGCCGGAGGCGGAGAAGTTTTTTGAATGGCTTTCTGCCGAATTCCCTCAGCGTGCCAATAAGGTGCGTTTCCCGCAGACTTCCGGCTTCGGTATCAAACCTGTTTCCCGCGAGGGAACGGAACGTCTGGTGCGTTCTGCCATTCAGTATGCCATTGAGACGAATCGTCCTTACGTGACCCTGGTACACAAGGGCAATATCATGAAGTTCACCGAGGGTGGCTTCCGCGACTGGGGCTACGATCTGGCCCGTCGCGAGTTCGGTGCCGTGCCTATTGGCGACGGCCCTTGGTGCAAGCTGCCCAACGGCATTATCATCAAGGATTGCATCTGCGATGCCTTCCTGCAGGAAATTCTGATTCATCCGCAGGAGCATTCTGTGGTGGCTACGCTGAACCTGAACGGAGACTACTGTTCTGACGCTCTGGCTGCCCAGGTGGGCGGTATCGGCATTGCACCTGGCGCGAATATCAACTACCGCACCGGCCACGCGGTGTTCGAGGCCACGCATGGCACCGCTCCCAAGCTGGCGGGGCTGGATAAGGTGAATCCCTGTTCCTTCCTGCTGTCGGCAGAAATGATGCTGCGCTACATGGGCTGGACCGAGGCTGCCGACCGCATTGTGGCGGCTATCGAGGGCGCTATTGCCGATAAGACGGTGACGGCTGATCTGGCGGAGATGATTCCCGGCAGCACGGCGGTGAGTACGACCGCTTTTGCCGATGCCTTGCTGGCGCATATCAAATAAGCCATGCCTGATCCAGCCTACGTTCATGCAGCTTTTTCGTCCATAGCCGAGCGTTATGTGACGGCCAACCATGTGCTTTCCATGGGAACCGATATCCTGTGGAGAGCGCGTGTGGTGGAGATGGTGGCGGAGTGGAAGCCGGGTAATCTGCTCGATATTGCCACAGGTACGGGCGACCTCGCGCTGGCGCTCAAGAAGGCATTTCCGGAAATGGAGGTGCTGGGGACTGATTTCTGCCGCCCGATGCTGGATGTGGCGGTGCGCCGCGGCTTGCAGAATGTGCTGGAGGCAGATGCCATGAAGCTGCCGCTGGAGGATGCGAGTTTCGACGCTGCGACGGTGGCCTTTGGCCTGCGGAATATGGCCGATTACGAACAGGCGCTGCGCGAGTGGCACCGTATTCTGCGTCCGGGCGGGCACTTGCTGGTGCTGGATTTCAGTATGCCGGAGAATCTTCTGGCCGCTCCCTACCGCTTCTACCTGCACCATGTGCTGCCCCGCATTGCCGGCTGGCTCACGGGGAACAGCGGCGCGTATGATTACCTGGGCGAAAGCATCGAAGCCTTTCCGCGCGGAGCGGCTTTCTGCGAGCTGTTGCAGCGCGCCGGCTTCCGTCATCCGGCCTGCCGCCCGCTGAGTATGGGGATTGCTTCCATCTATACAGCGGAAGTGTGAAAAAATACCTGCCTGACAAATTTTCATATCGACAAAAGTGGTATAAAAATGTACCATATACCCAGCGCCGGAAGAGGCGCGTATAAGCTTTCTTAACCCGTTTACAATTAGATTATTATGTTTAAATATCCTCAGAAACCCGCAGGTTCTCCCGCCGGAGCTTCTCCCTATGCCGAGAACGATGTGCCCGATGAATGGGCTTCCCCTGTGCAGCAGCCTGCTGCTCCCGTGCCCGCCGAAACCGGTTATTTCGGTGCCGAAGAGGTGAGCGCTTCTCCTTTTGATATGGGGGCTCCGGCTCCTGTGGCTACCGGCACGACCCGCAACGTGCTGAACTACGACGTTTCCGTGGTGGGTACGCTCCGCTTTACGGATGACCTGCTCGTGGATGGTTCCGTGGAAGGTGAAATCACTTCTGATGGCGTGCTGACCGTGGGTGCCAATGCCAGCATTCAGGCTGGTGACAAGAACAAGGTGGCGGTGCGTACGCAGAGCGCCATCATCCACGGCAAGGTGGTGGGCGACATCGTGGTGACCGACCGCGTGGAGCTGGCTGCAACGGCCGAGGTGGTGGGCGATGTGACCGCTGCCAAGATTTCCATTCAGGAGGGTGCTGTGTTTGTGGGTATGTGCCGCGTCGGCAACCCCGCTGTGGTTCCCGCCACGGCAACGCCCTCTCCCAAGAAGGCTGCCGCCCGCGCTCCCAAGAGCGAAGACGAGGCCAGCCTTAACCTCCTGGGTTAAGAGTAGTTGTCATTTGCCATGCCGGAGTTCAGGACAGAACCGCTCATTGTTCCTGCTGTTTCCGGCCTGTTACCCGCAGGTGAGCGTGACCGCCGTGTCGCGCTCACCTCGTTTCGTTCAGAGGACGAGCGTGTGCAGGTGCCGATGCGTGAGGTAGAGTGCTATGAATGCGGGCAGCGTTGCCAGGTGCCCACGGCGGCGCTCTCGGCCAACTGCCTGCATTGCCACACCCACCTCAACATGGCCGATGTGGTGATACGCCCCGGGTCGCGCCGCCTGACTGTCCGCACACTGGGAGATGTGCATGTGCCTTCCGGCACGGTGCTTTCCCATCTTTCGGTGGTGTGCCGTAATATGGAGGTGGATGGCCGGGTGTCCGGGGCGTTCCGTTGTTCGGGGACGCTGAGCCTCAATACCTCCATGGTGCTGGATGGTGCGGTGAGTGCCGCCAGACTGGTGGTGGACAAGGGGGCTGAAGTGGAGCTGACCGTGGGGGCGGCTGCCGGGCAGGCCGATATTTATGGCCGACTCAAGGGACGCCTGCAATGCAAGGGACTGCTGCATATTTACCGCGGCGGAGCGTATGAGGGCGTGTGCAAGGCCGCCGATGTGCAGGTGGAGCCTGGCGCCTCTTTCGATGACCAGAACCGTTTTTGAGAGGGCTGTGCGTATGGATATCCGCATTACAGGTGCCAGCCAGAACACCCTGCGGCATATCAATCTGAATCTGCCGGGGGGGAAGCTCATTGCACTCATGGGGCCCAGCGGTTCGGGCAAGAGTACGCTGGCCTACGAGACTCTCTTTGCTGAATCCCGCCGCCGTTTCCTCGACTGCCTCTCTGCCGGTGCGCGCCGTCTGCTGGCTCGCCCGGAAAAACCGCATGTGGAGCGTATCGAGGGCTTGCCGCCGGCTCTGTGTCTGGAGCAGCATCTGCCTTCCGGCCAGTCCCGTACGGTGCTTGGTTCTCTCACCGAGACGCTGGATTATCTGCGTATCCTGTATGCCTCCATCGGTGTGCCTCACGACCCGGTGACGGGGGTGCGGTTGTCGCGCCTCAGCCCGGAAGAAATAACGTCCTCCCTGTGCGCTCTGCCGGAGAATACGCGTCTGACGCTGCTGGCTCCCTTGTCCCCGTCGTTCGGGCAGAACCCGGAAAGTGATATCCTGATGCTGCGGAAGCTGGGGTATCTGCGTGTGCGCGTGGCGGGGCAGATGCTGGAGCTGGAGGAACTGGAGCAGCGGCCGCCCGCCCTTGGCCAGGCTTGCGAACTGGTGGTGGACCGTATTGTGCTGCGCGAGGGGGTGGACTCGCGCGTGGCGGATTCCGTGCAGGCGGCTTTGCGTCTATGGCCGGATGAATTACGCGCCCTGGTGCAGCCGAAGGGCGGGGCAGAGGCGCTGCAATGCTTCCACACGCGCTATCGCAATGCAGAAACCGGCTTTACACTGCCGGATCTGACACCCGGTCTCTTTTCTCATTTTTCTTCTCACGGAGCCTGCCCGGAATGCAAAGGCCTGGGTACGGTGGAGGCGGCTGGTGGTGCCCTGGGCTTATGCCCGGCCTGCAAGGGAATGCGCCTGAATCCCACGGCTCTGGCGGTGACGCTGGATTTTGCTGGTCAGGAATGGGGGCTGGGTGCCTTCTGTGAGCTGCCGGTGCGGCAGAACCGCGCCTTGCTGGAGCAGCTTACGGTGCCGCCCGCATACTGCGATGCCCTTGCTCCGGCGCTGGAGAGCCTGAAACAGCGGCTCGATTGCCTGCTGGAACTGGGCCTGGGGTATCTGACTCTCTCCCGTGCAGCCAACACTCTTTCCGGAGGCGAATTGCAGAGGGCGCGCCTTGCCGGGCAGATTGGCGGCGGTTTGTCGGGTGTGCTGTATATTCTGGACGAACCCACCATCGGTCTGCACCCGGCAGAAACAGAGAAGCTGATTGCGGCGCTGCTGCGTCTGCGCGACAAAGGGAACACGATTCTGGTGGTGGAGCATGACCCCCAGCTCCTGCAGGCCTGCGACTGGCTGGTGGAGATGGGACCCGGCAGCGGCCCCGCAGGCGGTCTGGTGCTGGCTGAGGGTACTTATGAGGATTTTCTGCACCACGAGACTTCCCCGACCGGAGCGTGGTTGTCCGGGCGTAAGTCGCTGCCGTCTGTTGAGCCGCGCCACCTGCCTGCCTGCCGCTGGCTGGTGCTGCCGCATGCCCATGCCCGGAACCTGAAGGATGTGGAGTTCCGTTTTCCGGCGGGGGCGTTCACCTGCCTTTCCGGGCCTGGTGGTTCGGGCAAGAGTACGCTGGTGCATGAATGCCTGCTGCCTGCCTTGAAAGAGGGGCGTGTGGAGGGGGCTGAGGGTATCGGCCGCGCTGTCCTGGTAGACCAGAGTCCGCTGGGGGCATCGCCCCGCTCGACTCCGGCCACCGCCACCGGGTTGCTGGATGTGCTGCGCCCCCTGTATGCGGCTTTGCCGCTTTCCCGCCAGCGCGGGTATACGGCTGCCCGTTTCTCGCTGAATACCCGCGGGGGACGGTGCGAGCGCTGCAGCGGCACAGGCCGCCTGCAGGTGGATATGAATTTCCTGGCTGATTTGTATACCGAATGCGATGCCTGCCACGGCGCACGCTATAACCGGGAGACGCTGGAGGTGACCTGGCGGGGTAAGTCCATTGCTCAGGCGTTGGCGCTGACGGTGGACGAGGCGGCGGAATTCTTTGCCGCTGTGCCGCAGGCGGCTGGTATCCTGAAAGCGCTGCAGGAACTGGGGTTGGGGTATCTGCCGCTCGACCGCTCTGTCACCACGCTTTCCGGCGGTGAATCTCAGCGTGTCAAGCTGGCTTCTTATCTGGCCAAGGCTGCACCCCGGCGTGGCAGCCGCCCGGCAGAGCAGCTGCTGTTTGTGCTGGATGAACCCAGTACCGGACTGCATTTTGCCGAACTGGAGCTGTTGCTGCGCGCCATTTACCGTCTGCGGGCAGCGGGGCATACGATTTTGTGCATTGAACACAACCAGGGTATCCTTTCCCGCGCCGACTACATGGTGGAGCTGGGGCCGGGGGCAGGTGACGAGGGTGGCCGCATCACCTACGCCGGTGAGCCGGTTTAATGGCCGCCGTAGTCGCGCAGGTGGAGCATGAGCCTCGTTTTCTGGTAGCCGCGTGCGCGGAGGTATTGCAGCGGTGTCTGCCCGCCTGGTCCGCGGGTATCGGGGTTGGCTCCTGCCTGCAGCAGGATGAGGCCGATGCGGTGGTTGTTATCCCATACGGCCTGCCAGAGAGGGGCGTAGCCTGCCGGGGTATCGCGGTCGGGGTCGGCTCCATGTGTGATGAGCCGGGATACAATGGCTTCGCTGCCTTGCCCGGTGGCTATCTGCAGCGGGGTGAAACCGTGGTGCAGGGCATTGGCATCGGCTCCGCGGTGGAGGAGTTCGGTGACGGTGTCCTCGATGCGCTTGCGTCTCTCCTGGTGGCTGCGTTTGTATTGCTGAATGAGCAACCCTAAGGCTGTTTCTCTGCCCCGGCGCGTGGCCTGGACGCTGGCTCCCTTGCGGAGAAGCTGTGCGATTTCCTGCTGGTCGACACGGCTGCAGGCAGTCAGCAGTTCCTGGTTCAGGGTGTCGGTGCTGCGGCATGACAGCAGTGTCATGCCGAGCAGCAGCAGAAAGGTGAGGGTGCAGCGTATCACGCTACTATGCTACCAGAGCTTCCGGGCGCATGCAAGCCCGCTTTTGTCACAGTTTGGCATTGAACAACAGCGAGCCGGAGCGTATACTGGGGGCAGCGTATGAATTTTGATAGTATTGAACGCAAGATGCAGGGCGTGGGGCTTTCCCGCGCCGCGATTGATGCTTTCCGCCATAGTGTGGGGGTGCTTTGCTCGGAACAGAGCATGATGATTCCGGAGACGGAGATTGAACCGGCTCGCGATGTGGCAGCCTGGGACGAACTGGTGGCAACCACTCCCGAAGCGGATGCGGCGCTGCTGGCTCAGGCGGTGCTGGTGAAGCTCAACGGCGGGCTGGGTACAGGCATGGGCTTGCAGAAGGCCAAGAGCCTGCTGGAAATCAAGCCGGGGGTGACTTTCCTGGATACGATTGTGCGACAGGTGCAGAGCCTGCGTGAACGCGCCGGCTACCCGGTGAACCTGCTGCTCATGAATTCCTTTTCCACAAGTGGGGATACCATGGCTCACCTGGCTCAGTATGCCGATTTTGCCGATGCTTCCCAGGTGGAGATGCTGCAGAACCGCGTGCCTAAGCTTCTGACAGAGTCTCTGGAGCCGGTGGAATTTCCCTCGAACCCGGAGCTGGAATGGTGTCCGCCCGGCCATGGCGATATTTACCCGGCGCTGGTGGGCAGCGGATGGCTCGATAAGCTGCTGGCGGCGGGGGTGAAGTATGCCTTTGTTTCGAATTCGGACAATCTGGGCGCGCAGCTGGATACGCGTTTCCTGCGCTGGTTTGCGGAGAGTGGCGCTCCCTTTGTGATGGAGGTGACCCGCCGTACCGAGGCGGACAAGAAGGGAGGCCATCTGGCCACCCGCAAGGCGGATGGCCAGCCGATTCTGCGCGAGGTGGCCCAATGCCCGGATGCGGATGTGGAGGATTTCCAGAATATCGACAAACACCGTTATTTCAACACTAATAACCTCTGGATTCGCCTGGATGCGCTCAAGATGGTGCTGGAGGCCAACGGGGGAGTGCTGCCCCTGCCGGTCATCTGCAACAGCAAGACGGTGGACCCGCGCGATGCTGCTTCCCCGAAGGTTTACCAGCTGGAAACGGCGATGGGGGCGGCCTTGCAATGCTTCCCCGGCGCCCGTGCGGTCTGTGTGCCGCGTTCCCGCTTCTTCCCGGTGAAGACCTGTTCGGATTTGCTGCTGCTGCGCTCTGACGCGGTGGAGATTGATGAGGCCGGTGCCATGAAGCTGGCTCCCGAATGCGGCGGCGTGGCCCCGGTGGTGCTGCTGGAGGGTAAGCTCTACAAGCTGGTGGATTCGCTGGATGCCCTCGGTGTTCCTTCCCTCAAGCATGTGAGCAAGCTGGTGGTTACCAAGGTTCACCGCTTTGCTCCCGGCGAGCCGCTCTGCGGCGAGGTGCAGATTTGAGCTTTGCACCACCGGAATACAAAGGGACGCTTCCTGTTGGAAGCGTCCCTTTGTTTGTGGGGGAAGGTGGGGGTTAATCCTGTAAATCCTCAACCGGGGCAGCGCTGTTGTACCAGGATTCCGGGATGCGCTGCGGGCGTCCCTGTGGCATCTGCACCAATGCAAGGCATTGGCGCACTTTGACACAGACCTGCTGCGCGTCGTCGCGGCGGATTTCAAACACGCACCAGAAGCGGGATTTTTCCACCTTCTCGATCCAGGCATATATCTGGATTTTATCACCCATGAAGGCGGGACGCTTGTACTGCACCTCGTGGCTCACAAGTACGAGGTGGCGGTCCTCGCGGATGAGGCCGATGAAGTCAATGCCCAGCTCCGGGGCCATCTTGGTACGGCATTCTTCAATCCAGCGCAGGTAGGCCAGGTTGTGTACTACGCCGCCGCAGTCGGTGTCGTAGTACATCACATCATAGTTGAGAATGAATTGGGGATTTTTCATAGTTTCTGCATATAAATGGGCAGGGGGTGCAAGCGCACCTCCTGCCCGGTGTTGCAAAATGGCGGGGTGCTTTACTTGGACTTGAGGAAGTCTTCCACCGCAGCGGTGATTTCCTTCATGTCCTCCATCTGGAGTTCGCCCATGTGGGCAATGCGGAAGGTCTTGTCCTTCAGACCGCCGTAGCCGTTGCCCAGCTGCAGGTTGCGCGGGGCAAGGAAGGCGTTGAGTTCGGGGATGGAAATCATCTCGTCGCTGCCCTTGGGACGGGAGTCGATGACGGTGAGGGTCTTGGAAAGGTACTTGCGGTTGGGGTACACGGCAAAATACTCATCGGCCCAGGCGCGGGTGTAGGCGGCCAGTTCCTCGTGGCGGGCAAAGCGGTTTTCGATGCCTTCGACCTCCACGATGTGCTGGAGCTGCTTGTCGAGCGCATACATGAGAGAGAGGCACGGGGTGGAGGTATACTGGTAGTTCTTCTTGTCGATGAAGTCCCAAAGGGTGCGCAGGTCGAAGTAGAGACCGCGGTTTTCCACTTCGGCGGTGCGGTCGTAGGCTTTCTTGCTCATGGCGCAGATGGCCAGGCCGGGGGGCAGCGCCAGAGCCTTCTGGGTGGAGGTGATGAGTACGTCGATACCGAGCTTGTCGGTCTCAATCTTGGAGCCGGCGGCAGAGGAAACGGCATCCACACACCAGACGACATCCGGGTACTTCTTCATGACCTCGGCGATTTCCTCGACCGGGTTCTGGATGCCGGAGGATGTTTCGTTATGGGTGACGGTGAGCAGGTCGTACTTGCCGGTGGAGAGGGCGGCATCCACCATTTCAGCGGTGGTGGGTTCACCCATCACGCTGTCAAACTTGTCTGCCGGAATGCCGTTGGTCTTGGCCATCTTGTACCACTTATCGCCGAAAGCGCCAATGGAGAACACCGCGGCTCGCTTGGCGGTACAGGAGCGGATGGCGCCTTCCATGAGGCCGGAGCCGGAGGAGGTGGAGAGCAGGATGCGGTTTTCGGTGAAGAGAATCTTCTGCATGTTGTCAGAAATGCGCTTCTGGATTTCCGACGCTTTCTTGGAGCGGTGGGCAATCATCGGCAGCGACATTTCCTTGAGAATTTCCTCAGAAACAACGGTAGGACCGGGAATGAACAATTTGATGGCCATAGCTGGTAGGAATGAGATTGTTTAACCCTGCCATTCTAGCACGCGGAGCAGGCTAAGGCGAGCATAAAATCCATATGTGACAAAGAAGAATGTTGCATCGGCTGGGTTCTTGCTCTATACTGGCAGTATATGAAACTTGTAAGCCGTTTTGCTGTGCTGGTGCTGGCTCTGCTGACCATGGGGGTATCCCAGGCGGGGCCGAAGACTGCTGTGGTGAACCGCGTTGCTGCTACGGTGAATGGCCGTCCCATCACGTCGAGTGAGGTCCGGGCGCGCCTGGCTCCTTATTTCCGCGAGCTGATGCTGCTTTATCCGCGCCAGGGCCCCCGCTTTAATTCCGAACTGGTGGCGGCCAAGAAAGCTGTACTCAATGACTTGATTGAGCGCGAGCTGGTGCTGAGTGATTTTACAACGAAGGGTTTTTCCATCAAGGAAGACCAGGTGGAGGATGAAATCAACCGCCGTATTCTGGTGCAGTATAATGGCGACCGCAGTCAGTTCCTTGAGAATCTTCGCAAGAGCGGTATGAATTATACGGAGTACCGCGATTCTGTCCGGAAGGAGATTACGGTGTCGGCCATGCGCGGGATGCGCTACGAGCGTGGTATTCCACCCACCCCGGACGAAATCCGGGAGGAATACGAGGCAACCAGTTCCGAGTACCGCGATATCATGAATGACCGGATTTCTTACAGCAAGATTTTCATTCCGGCCATGGACCCGGAGGACCCCTTGATGACGCCTGAGGATCGCTACAAACTGGCCACTACCCTGCGCGAGGATATTGAAAAGGGCAGGATTTCCTTTGCCGATGCTGCCAGGAAGTATTCGCGCGATGCTCATGCTGAGGATGGCGGCAAGTGGCCTTCGCTGCAGCGCAATGAGCTGGCGGTGGAGTTTGCCAATGTGGTGTTTGCCGCGCAGCCTGGCCAGTTGGTCGGTCCGCTCCTTGACCCGGCCGGGTTCACTATCGTGAAGGTGCAGAGCAAGAAGCTGGCGGCAGCTCCCTCGCTGGAGAAGCCGGAAATCAAGCAGAAGGTGGATGATGCCGTACGCCGCAAGAAGAGTGAGCGCCGCTACCGTCAGTGGGTGGAGCGCCTGCGCGATAAGGCGGTGATTCGCACCTTTATCTGATAGCTTTCTATTGCCTTTGAATACAGAAGGCTCTGGTGTTGCACCAGGGCCTTCTGTGTTTAATTGCTTGACGCGGCGGAGGGCGTTTGTTAGTATGGGATTAGTCAATATATCTGAATGGAAAAGCATATGGTACGAGTAAAAATGCTGAGTAAGTATGCGGCCAGGGGGGGGGCTTGCGTCGAACGTGCCGGCGTGTGTTTTATTTATGATGCATCATGCCGGGAGTATGACTGGCTGGTGGTTTATGATGAAATGCCGTCCAAAGGCGACTATTCCAAGTGGGAGGCTGAGTTGCTGGCCTGCCCCAGGGAACGGACGGTTCTGATTACGGTGGAGCCTCCGTCCATCAAGCTGTACCCGCGGTGTTTTACATCGCAGTTCGGCTATGTGCTTACCACTCATACGCCGGAGGAGTTACCGCATCCGAATCATATCTATGGGGAAGGCTGTCTTGCCTGGTGCGCCGGCATTTCATACGAAGAGGCGCATGCAATGCAGGATTTTTCCAAGACAAAGACTATTGCCACAGTATGTTCTGCCAAGCAGCAGAGCCATACGCTACATGCGAAACGGTATGAATTAATCAAATATATAGCCGCACGCATGCCGGAGCTGGATTGGTATGGCTGGGGGGTTAAGCATCTGGATAAAAAGGCGGATGCTCAGAATGATTACCGGTACAGCATTGCCGTGGAAAACTATGTGGCACCGTTCCATTGGACGGATAAGATAGCCGACCCTTTGCTCAGCATGTGCCTGACTTTCTATGTGGGGGACCCCCGTCTGGAGGAGGTTTTCCCGGCTGAGAGTTTTATACGCATTCCTTTAGAGAATCACGAGGAAGCATATAACATTATTCGGCAGGCCATCGATGACAACGCCTACGAGAAGCGCCTGCCGGCCATAAAGGAGGCCCGCCGCCGCCTGATTGAGGAATGTAACATGTTTAACCGCGTGGCTTCGCTTATTGCCAGGCATCAGGCGGAATATGGAGATGAATACAAACCGGTTAAGCGCTATGTGCTGAAAGGTCGTCACAGGTTGAGACTCAATCCTTTGAATGTGCTTTCGGAAATGTGGGATAATATGCGCTACTGGTTCATGAAGCGGCGTGCCCGCTGAGCCGTTGTTAAAACTCTATTTAAGTAAAAGGAGGAGTCGCCACCTGGCGACTCCTCCTTTTCTTGTTGGGGGAAGTGTAGTGTTACTGAAGTTTCCAGTAGTCCTCAATCCACGGTGCGGGCAGTACCTTATGGTGCGCCTTGCCGTCATCGAAGCCTACCACAGCCTGGTCGGGGTCGGGGTTGCCGTGGAAGACGAGGATGCGGGTCTTGGGTGGTTTGGGCGCAACAAAGAGGTTGAGCGGGAAGATAGGACGGCAGCAGCGCTTGTAGCTCTGCGCCCAGTCATACGGCCACCAGTTCACCTTCTTCATGGCGTAGGTCAGGAAGGCCTGCTCTGTCGGGAATTGAGATTTGTCGTGAGCGCGGTCGAATTCCTTGATGAAGGTATCGTAGATGTAACCGGATTTGCCGGCCTCAAAGCGGTAGATGGAGGAATTGCCGATGTTGGGGCGCTTGCGGAATAGTGTCTTGTGCCATTCTATCCAGTTGTGGATGATGCAGTTTTCACCCGGCTTGTAATCAAAGAAGCAATCAATGTCATCCATGATGACGACATCGACATCAAGGAAGAGGGTCGGGCCTTTGAGGTTGGCAAATCCATCCTGCGTGATGGCGAGCTTGGAGAAAATGCCGGGCCAGGCTTTTTCATTCGTGTAGCCGGGATTCGGCGGGAAGGGCTGGGCGTCGATGCCTTCGTCCAGGCCGGTTGGGTCGTCTGTAACGCAGACGAAGCGGAAGGGGCGGTGGAGATGCTTCTTTACAGAGCGGTAGAGCGTGTTGGTATATGCCGCTGGATACCGTGTGCCCCATTTGAGGCAGATGACGTTGCAGGTGGGTTCCTCGTTCATGGTAATGTAAGTTATTGTAAAAGTGTTGAAATGTTTATCTGGCCAGGGTATGTACAGCGCGTTTTTATGCCTGGGGCGGCCAGCCTTTTTTCGCAAGTTCTTTGGACAGTCCCCATGTGGCGGGGCCTGGAGCGCCGGTGATGCCCCATTTCTTTGCCAGGGCTCTGATTTTACGCCAGGTCAGGGCATACATGGGGGCGTAGAGCAGCCGGTTGAGCCATGTCTTGAATGACCAGCCGGGCTGGGGGAAGAATCCGGGGAGGCCTGATTCTCTGGCTGCTTCTTCATAGCGTTTCTGCATCAGCCGGTTATTGTAGCGCCAGGGCTTTCTTGAGCCGATGTAGTGAATGATGGCCGGGTAGAGGGAACCCTCTACTACTTCCCTGGGTTCGTGGGCTCTCCATAAGGCCTTTTTGGGATCCGCTTTCAGGCTGAGTCTGGTGTACCAGTCGTGCCAGTTCCAGCGCGGGTGCAGGCGAATGACTTTATCGTACAGGGCTGCGTTGAGCGCATCCTGATCCTGCGCGTAGAGTTTACCATTGTACTTCTCAGCCGCCTGGAGTATCAGCCGGGAGAGGTTCTGTTCCCGGAATTGTTCGAAATCCATTAACAGAACACCCGCGTTGAAGTAGCCGGGGTACTCCCGGGGAATGTCAAGCCTGTCGTATACTTCTGCCGTGGGGGAGGGAGCAGATTCATAGACTACGCCCATGGCAGCCCCTTGCATATCAAGTTCGAAAAGGGCAGAGCAGTCATCACATACGAGGATGTCAATGTCTGCATACAGCGCCCGCTTGAGATGGGGTAACAAGTCAGGCGCAAATATGCGGGACCATGTGGCCCGCGGCAGATAGGAGGTAAAGCCGGTCTGGATTTTTTCCGCAAGGATGGTTTCGGTTTCAATGAAGCTCAGCGAATGGCGGGGGTGTATGTCGCGGGAGAGTGCCTGGAGACGGTCTTGTGAGCTTGCCGTGATACCGTCGCTGAGTACATACACGTCGTAGGTGGTGGTAGCGGCAGCGTTTTTCAAGAGCGACCACAAGGCAAGAGAAAGGGGCAGCACTCCCGTTTCATTGCTGGCAAATACAATGGCACACGGCTGGGCTGAGGCGGCTGATGATGTAGGAACAGTCATATGAGAAACTCCAGGGGATACCCTTGCTGTATCATATCTGTTTTTAGGGGTGAAGACAAGCTTATTCTTTTGTTGGGAGCCCTATTTTTGAGGGTGATTGCGCGCAGCGTTCCACGGCGTCCCGGATGCCTGTTTTTTCTTGACTTGATGCACCTGCCGGTTTACAATGGTTCAAACTGGTTGAAGTGGCCGTTGTCCGGCAGGCAACCCTTGCTATCGTGACCCCTGATTTCTGTTCTGCTCATGAAGAAAGTCAAATACCTTGTGATTAATCTGCCCGATTCAGAGAAACGCCGCAGCTGTATCATGGAACAGGCGGTTAGGCATGGTATCACCATTGAAGTGGTTGAAGCGGTATCGGGCAGGACGCTCACAGATGAGCAGAAAGCTATGTATCTGCCTCGCGAACGCGGTAAAATCTTTACCCGTCAGCTGAGTAATAATGAGCAGGCATGTGTGCATAGCCACCGTAAGGCGTTGGAGTTGTTCCTGGAGAGTGATGCGGAATACTGCGTCGTGCTGGAGGATGATGCGCTGCTGGATGAAAAGTTTGTACCTGGTGTGCATTACCTTATCGACAAAATCGGCGGGTGGGAATGTGCCCGTCTGCATAGCATCGGCTGCAAGCGTTATCCTCTGCTGGAACTCCCTGCCGCTGCGCCTGTGCAGGTGATGTTCCCGCGTAACAATACATGCATGAATGTGGGCTATCTGCATACGCGGAAGTCTGCGGAGGTGCTGCTGGCACAGTCGCGCACGTTCTGCATGGAGGCTGATTATCTCTGGGGCAGGATTCTGACAGAGCAGGAAATCCCGACTCTGGCAACGTACCCCAACCTCGTTCAGCTTGCTCCCGGGTACGCCGCGGAGAGCGATATAGACAAGGATGCTCCTCGTTTCACCAGTAAGTCTGCCAGGCGTTCCCTGTTGCAGTATCTGCGCTTCCGCTTTTACAGAATGTCTTTTACTCGTGCCAAGATGCGCCTTCTTGACCTGACGCGGCGGGCGCTGTATACCAAGTGAGTCCATCAGCCGCCAGAAGCTCCTTTTTTTCCCCGCCCGATGCTTTGAGCCGGGCGGGGTTTTGCTATAAAAATCCCCGGTTTCAGAAATGAAACCGGGGACGTTGGGTAAATGTGCCGGAGGATTAATCCTCGTATACTTCCTTGACGCGCTCGATGAGGGCGAAGGCGTGGCTGATCATGGCTCGTGTTTCGTTGAGCAGGGTCAGGTAGAGGATGCCGTTACGCATGCCGCTTTCGTCGGCGGTGCTGTGCATCAGGTGGCGTGTGATGCAGTCTGCAAAGTCTTCGCTGAGCTGTTCGCGCTCTTCCAGCAGGGCATCGATGCCGGCAAAGTTGCCGACCTTGAGCATGTCGGTCAGATCCGGATAGAAACGCCCGATCTTGTTGGTAAGAGCCAGGAGGTCATCACCCTGTTCCTTGCTCAGGCCCTGGTGGTTGTTGTCGATGTGGTTGTAGCTTGCCTTCACCAGGGTGAGCAGGCGCTCGCAGGTGTTGAGCGAGATTTCCGTGATGCGGAATACCAGCTGGCCGCGGTCTGCCAGTTCCTTGGGCAGGGTGCGGAGGGTGGGCAGCACTTCGTTTTCTCGCAGTACTTCCAGATCCCGCTTCAGGTTGCGGCTCTTCTTACGCAGGCGCTTCAGGGCATCGCGGTCTTCGCTGAGCAGGGCTTTCACCATGGCGTTGTAGATGCCGACCATGCGGCCCAGGCGTCCGCTGGCAGCCTTGCCGAAGTCCTTGACGGCGGCATCGCTGTGCATGTTGATGAGGCGGATTTCTTCCTTGGCGCTGTTGGTGAAGAAAGTGGATTTGATGAGCAGCGCACCGGCGATGACCAGCATGGTGACCATGCCCCAGAAACCGCCGTAGGCCATGACGATGGACACGATAAAGGCTGCCAGGCTGGCGGCCAGGGCGGTGAGGAGCCAGCCGCCGATGACGGTGAGTACGCCGGTGATGCGGTACACCGCGCTGTCGCGTCCCCAGGCGCGGTCGGCCAGGGAGGAACCCATGGCGACCATGAAGGTCACATAGGTGGTGGAGAGCGGCAGCTTCATTTCAGTGGCCACCGAGATGAGCAGGGCAGAGACGGTGAGGTTGACCGAACCGCGTACCAGGTCATAGATGGCGCCGGTTTCTTCTTCCGGAGCCAGCGGGGTGAAGCGCCTGGAAATGAAGTCCTGAATACGCCTGGGGGTGACGCGCTCGAAGAAGCGCTTGGTGTTGAGCGTGTAGCGCACCATGGTGCGGGCGGCGCTGCAGGAACCGAAGCGTTCCTTGCCGGTGTTGGCGGAGGAAAGTTTAAGTTCGGTTTCCGTTACCTTGCGGGCTTTCTTGGAGAAGAAGAGGGTGGTCACCATGACCAGACCGGCCGCCACCAGCCAGAGCATGTTCACCTGCTGCTGGGCATCGGCCAGCCCGTTCATCTTGAAGGTACTCAGGTCTCCGCCTGCAGCCAGGTGGGCTTCGGCCAGTTCCATGGAGGTCTGCGATGCCATGAAGACACCAATGAAGTTTACCAGGTCATTGCCGGCAAAGGCCAGGGCCAGCGCACCCGTGCCGGCCAGCACGGTGATGCGGAGAGTGTTAATCTTGAAGCCGTATTGGAGAATGGCGGCGATGAGTGTCCAGGCGATGAACGCTACCACGATGGACAGCCCCAGGTTGGCATCCACCATGTCCATGAACGGGCCTTTCATGACCGGGCTGGTCTTGAGCCCCTTGAACACCGCAAAGTAGGAAATGGCGGTGAAGGCAAAGCCGCACCACACCGGGCCGATGATGCGGTACATACGCTGGTAGTGGAAAGTGTAGAGCAGGCGCGCCAGCCACATGACAAAGGTGCCTACGGTAAAGGCGATGGCCACCGAGCAGAAAATGCCGGAGACAATGAAGAAGACCTTGTCGGTGTTGATGTAGTCGGCCAGGGAGCCGGGGCCACTGCCGATGTTGAAGTAGGCCATGCCCAGGGCCGAGCCGAGCAGGGCGAAAATGAGTGACACCGTGGTCGAGGTCGGCAGTCCCAGCGTGTTGAAGATATCCAGCAGGATGACATTGGCCACCATGACTGCCAGGAAGAGGAGCATGACTTCGTGGAAGGTGAACATGCCCGGGTCAAAGACGCCCTTGCGTGCAATTTCCATCATGCCGCTGGAGAAAGAGGCGCCCAGCAGCACGCCTACTGCTGCGACAGCAACGGCACCTGTGTACGTGCCGGCCCGGCTGCCGATGGAGGAGTTCAGGAAGTTGCAGGCATCGTTGCTCACGCCTACTACCAGGCCGAAGACGGAGAGCAGCAGGAGCATGCCGTAGATAACGTAGTATGTGGTGTCCATATAGAGATACGGATTTTCTAGCATAAACGGGCATCTATGACAAGACAAAATCGTTATCTGTCAAAATTGTCACAATGTTACCCGGTATGTGTGTCAGTATGCACATAAAGTGGGACATGGGGTGTCTTCCTTGCTTGACTTATAGGATGCCGGGAGTACAATCCCCAACAGTATGAACGCCGACTCTATCAAGTGCACGCCTTTGTGCGACAAGCACGTGGCTCTCGGAGCCAAGATGGTACCCTTTGCAGGGTGGAACATGCCTGTGCAGTATACGGGCATTATTGATGAGCATAACACCGTGCGCAGCGCCTGCGGTGTGTTTGATATCTCCCACATGGGCCAGTTCCTGGTCAGCGGTGAGGGTGCTACGGAGTGGCTTAACTCCATGTTCACCAACAATCTCCATAAGCTGGTGGACGGCATGGGCCAGTACTCCATGATGCTCAACGAAAAGGGCGGCGTTATTGACGACCTCATCATCTACCAGGTGGCCAAGGATGATTTCTTCGTGGTGGTGAATGCCTCCATGATTGATGAAGACTATGCCTGGCTCACCGCCCACAAGCCTGCGGGTATTTCCCTGGTGAACAAGAGCGCCGACTATGTGGGGCTGGCTGTGCAGGGCCCTGCTTGTGAGGAAGTGTTCGCCAAGCTCTGCCCCGGCGTGGAGCTGCCCGTGCGCAACGGTATCCTCATGTTTGAATGCGACGGCGATGCCCTCGTGGTCTGCCGCACCGGTTACACCGGCGAAAACGGCTATGAATTCTTCTGCCCGGCAGAGCAGGGCGTCAAGTGGTTCGAGAAGGTGATGGAGTGCGGTGCTAAGCCCTGCGGCCTGGGTGCCCGCGACAGCCTGCGCCTCGAAATGTGCTACTCTCTGAATGGCAGCGACCTTTCCCCGGAGAAGACCCCTCTGGAAGCCGGCCTCTCCTGGTGCTGCGACCTGACCAAGGAATTCATCGGTGTGGATGTGCTGCGCGCCCAGAAGGCAGAGGGCCGTCCCACCGCCCTGGTGGCCATCGAATACACCGGCAAGGGCGCACCTCCCCGCCACGGCTACGAAGTGCAGCTGCCGGACGGCACGCCCCTGGGCGAGCTGTGCAGCGGTGTGCTGTCCCCCTCCCTGGGCAAGGGCATCGGCATGGCCTACGTTCCCACCGCCCTCGGCAAGGTCGGCACCGAAGTCAATGTGATGGTGCGTAACAAGGCCGTTCCTGCCATCATCGTCAAGAAACCCTTCCTGAAAAAGTAACCCCATCCCCCAATCATAAGACTATGAGCAATCCCGTAGAATACAAGTACTCCTCCGAACACGAGTGGATCAGCCCCATCGTTGACGGTATCGTGACCCTCGGCATCACCGACCACGCCCAGTCCGAACTGGGTGACGTGGTGTACGTTGACCTCCCCTCCGTGGGCGACACCTTCTCCAAGGAGGACAGCATCGCCGTGGTGGAATCTGTGAAGGCCGCTTCCGATGTGTACACCCCCGTTTCCGGCGAGGTGGTGGAAGTCAACGAAGCTCTCGATGCTGAACCCGGCACAGTGAACACCGACGCTACCGGCGCTGGCTGGATCTGCAAGATTAAGCTGGATGACCCCTCCGAGCTGGACGAGCTGATGGATGCCGCCGCTTACGAGGAATTCTGCAAGTAAAGCGACTTCCGGCCGCATTCCTCACAGCAGGGATGCGGCCTTTTCTTTTTTATAAAACCCCTCTGATTCATTGATAATATGATTACTGCTCAGACTCCCTTTGCGCCCCGCCACCTGGGTTCTGCCGGTGCCGAGCTGCAGGAGATGCTCCAGGTCGTCGGTTTCTCCAGCCTGGATGAAATGACCGATACCATCGTGCCGGCCGATATCCGCCTGAAAGCCCCGCTCGACCTGCCCGCCCCCATGGCAGAGCAGGAGGCGCTCGATGCCCTGCGCCAGGTGCTTTCTGCTAACAAGCCCGCGCACAGCCTCATCGGCCAGGGCTACTACGGCACCTACATGCCCGCTGTCATCCAGCGCAATGTGTACGAGAATCCGGGCTGGTACACCGCCTACACCCCCTACCAGCCGGAAATCGCCCAGGGCCGCCTGGAGATGCTCATGAACTTCCAGACCATGATTGCCGGCCTCACCGGTCTGCCCGTGGCCAATGCCTCCATGCTGGATGAAGGTACCGCCGCTGCCGAGGCCGTGCATCTCTGCATCGACTCCAAGCGCAAGAGCGACACCTTCTTCGTGGCTGATACCTGCTTCCCGCAGACCATCGATGTTATCCGCACCCGCTGCGAGACCACGGGCGTGAACCTCGTGGTGGGCGACTGGAAGAGCTTTGACCCCGCCTCCATCCCGACCCTCGCCGGTGTGCTCGTGCAGTACCCGGACAATGCCGGCAGCATCGAGGATTATACTGAGTTCTTCGCCAAGTGCCACGCCGCCAAGGTACTCTGCGTGGTGGCGGCCGACCTGCTGGCCCTCACCGTGCTGAAGGAACCGGGTGCTTTTGGTGCTGATGTCTGCGTGGGCACCACCCAGCGCTTCGGTATCCCCATGGGCTACGGTGGCCCCGCCGCCGCCTACATGGCCTGCACAGACGCCCTCAAGCGCAAGCTGCCCGGCCGCTACATCGGCCTCTCTGTGGATAAGGACGGCAAGCCGGCCTACCGCCTGGCCCTCCAGACCCGCGAGCAGCACATCCGCCGCGAAAAGGCTACCTCCAACATCTGCACCGCCCAGGTACTCACCGCCCTGCTCAGCACCTTCTACGCCATGTACCAGGGCCCGGAGGGCCTGAAGCAGGTGGCCCGCACCGCCCACCAGCTGGCCGCCGGCTTTGCCGCTGCTGCTGCCAAGGCTGGTTATACGCTGCCCGTGGCCAACTACTTCGACACCGTGCAGGTGAGCTGCCCCGGCAAGGCTGCCGATATGGAGGCCGCTGCCCTGGAGGCCGGTTACAACATCCGCCTGGTGGATGCCGATACCATCTCCGTTTCCTTCGACGAAACCACCACCAGCTGCGACGTGAAGGCTCTCTGCGTGGCTCTTGGCATGGAGAAGCCCTGCTGCAAGTGCATGCCGGCAGGTCCCGTCTGGGACGCCTCATTCAACCGCACCAGCGCGTTCTGCACGGAAAAATGCTTCAATCTCTTCCACTCCGAGACCGAGATGATGCGCTACATCCACCGCCTGGAGGCTAAGGACCTCGCGCTCAACGAAGCTATGATTCCGCTGGGCTCCTGCACCATGAAGGCCAACTGCGCCGCCATCATGATGCCCATCACCTGGCCGGAGGTTGCCACCCTGCATCCCTTTGCCCCCATGGACCAGTGCCAGGGCATGCGCGCCATGCTCGAGCAGCTCAAGCAGTGGCTTGCCACCGTCACCGGTTTCCACGGCGTCTCCCTGCAGCCCAACAGCGGCGCTGCCGGTGAGTTCGCCGGTCTGCTCACCATCCACCGCTACCAGGTGGCTCAGGGCCAGGGACACCGCAACGTCTGCCTTATCCCCAACTCCGCCCACGGTACCAACCCCGCTTCCGCCGCCATGGCCGGTTTTGAGGTCGTGCCCGTCAAGTGCGACGAGAAGGGCAATATCGATGCCGCCGACCTCAAGGCCCAGGCTGAAGCCCATCGCGACAACCTGGCCGCCCTCATGGTCACCTATCCCTCCACCCACGGCGTGTACGAAAGCGGCGTGGCCGACCTCTGCCGCATCATCCACGAGAACGGTGGCCAGGTCTACATGGACGGCGCCAACATGAACGCCCAGATTGGCCTCACCAACCCCGGCACCATCGGTGCGGACGTGTGCCACCTCAACCTGCACAAGTCCTTTGCCATGCCGCACGGCGGCGGCGGTCCCGGCGTGGGCCCCATCTGCTGCGCCGAACACCTCACCCCCTACCTGCCGGACCACTGCATCGCCGGTGAGGCCCAGAAGACCGCAGCCGTTTCCTCTGCCGAGTACGGTTCTGCCGCTCTCTGCCCCATCACCTGGATGTGGCTGGCCATGATGGGCCACGAGGGACTCAAGCTCTCCGCCCAGATGGCCATCCTCAACGCCAACTACATCGCCAAGCGTCTGGAAAACTACTTCCCGACCCTGTATTCGGGCGAGGGCGGTCTGGTGGCCCACGAGTGCATCCTCGACACCACCATCATGCTCAGCAAGAGCCACCTCTCCGTGGACGACATGGCCAAGCGCCTCATGGACTACGGTTTCCACGCCCCCACCATGAGCTTCCCGGTGCACGATACCCTCATGGTAGAACCCACCGAGTCCGAAAGCAAGGCCGAACTCGACCGCTTCATCGAAGCCATGATTGGCATCCACGGCGAAATGACCGCCGTGGCCGAAGGCAAGGTACCTGCCGACGACAACGTGATGGTGAACGCCCCGCACACCGCCTTGGCTGTCTCGGCAGATGAGTGGACGCACCCCTACACCCGCCGCGAGGCTGCCTACCCGGCCCCCGGTCAGCTCCTGCACAAGTTCTGGCCCGGTTGCTCCCGCGTGGACAACACCTACGGCGACCGCAACTTCTGCTGCTGCTGCGACACCCTCGCCCAGTGCGAGCTGTAAAGCCCAGTACCAGAAACCAGAAAATCACACGGCCGGGGAGCAATCCCCGGCCTCTTTTTCTTGTCGGAGGCAGTACTTCAGTCCTGGCGTGCCATGGATTGGGAAGTAGTGCAAGTGCGCCCGCTGCTTTTCGCTAATGCTCTATCAGTCTGTCTGGGACTATGCAAATTCAAGATTCCATCTTAAATTTGCATAAAATGAACCAAGGACATGAAACCGGAAAAGGGGGCTTTCCTGCCGATTATCTGCAATTTTTATCCAATATTCCTGCCGATTGTGTGATAAATGTTTGCTTGTCGATTAAAAATGAATGGAGTAGCACTAAAACGTGGTTCTAGGGTGCAAAAGGCTTTAATAAGATGCCAAACTTCCCCAAAGTTATACTTGCTGGCTGGCGTTTTCGTGGTGCTATTCCGTTATGAACTTCCCAATGAATAATTATTATGGACTTACGACCGATCGTGCCCGCTTCCTCAAAGCGGGCATAGATGCGAACCATCACCATTCGACCTGGGAAAAATATATGGAGAAATGCGCCATATCAAACCAGATAGCCGACCCAATCGACCGCGAAGCTGAACTCCGCTGCGATTGGGTAGACTGTGACAAGGAACTTGCTCATATGATGGTAAAGCAATATTGCTCGCCATTTATTGCTTCCCTGGCTGATGCATTCATTGCGTACCAGTCTGAAATGCAACAGCAACGAATCTCCCAAGACGCTGAAACGGTACACCGCTGGCGCGATTCCTGCTAGCTGTAAAACGTTACTAATGGAGCTTCTGGGAGGATATAGAGAGTTCTAAGAGCTTGGAAATATTTCTTGTTCCCAATTTTTTATGATTTGCATCTTAGTGTTATCAAGCATACAGAAGAGATGCAATTCATGTGTATCTTTGAGGAATAGAAGGAAGGATTTCGCTATTTTTTGAACTTCTGAAGGGGCAAAGACTTCGTATGAGGAATTTAACCCTTTAATTTTGTCTTGAGTATGGCTCATCCCATTGAATACGAGACGGAAGAGAGTGTTACGGTAATGTTCTTTTTTCTGCACATCAAGACCTCTTAATAATTGTTCCTTCCTTAATAATTCTTCGATGCCGCAGCTATACAAAAAGGTCGAAATAGCTTCGGCAATCCGTCTCATTTTATTGCCAATGCCGTCAACTGGAAGGGTTGAAGCGGTGGAGCTAGTGTTTGCGAAATCAAAAATGCTAAGTAGGAGTTCACGATATTCATTAAACTTCAATCCATTGTTTGTGGTTGGTATTTTTCTTAGCTGTGCATTTTGCAGGAGCCAGACAGATTGATCGATTTCTCCAATAATTCCAGGATCTTTTTCTTTGTTAAGGTTTGCTGAGAATTTGCTTAAGTCAACCACCGTCTGAATATCGTGGCTTAAGAATAAGATTTTACTGTTCTCGTTTCCTTTGAGCATCTGTTCGGTCTGCCAGTGTAGAAAAGAAAGCATACCAACTCTGTTTTCTATATCGAAACTGGTGATAGGGTCGTCAATAATGACTATTCTCTCATTCTTGTATACATTCTCAACTTGACAAGACTCGTGCATAGAAGCGAAAAAGTATGCTAAAGATATAGCATTTCGCTCACCTACTGAAAGATCTTCTGGTTTTATATTCTGGTTGCGCGACTTTACGCAGTACTTGTTATTTTTACTTTCGAGAGATAATCGTTCGGAGGAAAAGAAAATGAATTTCAAAGATTCGTTAATCCTATCAAGTGCTATGTTAACGTTATTTAGTTGATCCTCATATTCTGATTTTACCCTATCTAATTCGTTTATTTTATCGTGCAGTTCTTTGTGTTTCTTATTTAGAAGTTTTTCTGACTCTAGCTTAATCAAATAATTTTTGATAGTCGAATAGTGTTCGTAAACCGCAAGATCTATATTGTCACAAATGAGCTCGTTTTGGAGAGCGTTCAATTGAGAGCGTTTAGCATTGTGAATCTTGATAGCTTCTTGTATGGAAATTAACGAATTGGTATAGTCAGAGAAGTGCTGTTTTGCTTCTTCTATACACGTAATGTCAATAGCGTGGTAAGGATGTTTATCTTTTTCTTCCAGCTTTATTATTAGGTCAGTTATAGATGTTTCCAGCTTTTGTTTGCATTTTTTGTAAAACTCTATTTCTTTGATTATGGGCTCTTGGGGAAATATGAAAGACAAGTCGGCAAGAGAATATATTCTATCCCTTATACGATCGAGTTCATCTTTTGTCTTTCTTGTTTCTGATTTGAATATTTCCACTTCTTCATAGAGTATGTTGGATATGGTTGAAGATAATCGGGCAATATCTAATTCCGTCATTGACCTCAGGCAGAAGGGACAGATATCACCATCTTTATGAAAGAAATTTACCGATTCATGCAAATAATCAGGTATGGCTTTGTTTTTTATTTTTTCAAGTAGAAACTTCTCTCGTTCACTCAAAGAGGGCTCTTGAACGATGTTTGCGAGATTTTGACTGATATTATCCCAATTCGGCGCTTCAATAAGATTGTCGATGGTTCGCTTGATGGAATCGTGGGATTTGGCGTCGCGGTAGTCCTTTATGCGTTGCTGAATATTGTTGCTAATGTCACTAAGCCTTGATTGATTTTCGGCTGTAATACAAATGGCTTCTGTGATTATACTGCTTGTAGAGAAGGAAAAAACTTGTTAATCAAAGTCGATATTGTTGCTTCATTTACCGGCCAATTTTTTTTGCTTTGGCGTATTACTCCCTCGCGTTCGCTCCAGTAGTTTCCCTTCTTTTTTAATGCATTTTCAAGTTCTTTCCTCCAATAGAGAGATGAATTCTTGTTTTTGTCAGAACTAAGAGAGCTTAACTCAGTAGAGCAAGCGTCAAGTTCGTTCGTAAGAAGTGCAATTTTTTTCACACAATCATCAATCTTTTCCTGTACTTCATTTTGATAGCCAAACATTACGATAGTGTCAAACCCGTCATGCGATAATTTAATTTTACTATCAGTAAATTCTTCATCATAAACAAAAATCTGTTTTTGTTCTTCTTCGGTAAGGGCTGAATCGAATTTTGCTGAAATAACGCTATCGTTTACACCAGAAGCAATATTTCGGATAGCGTTTGATATGGTAGATTTGCCACTGCCGTTTCTCCCATATACAATATTGATTCTTTTCGTAAATAGTTCTAAATCGCTTCCGGGTGGAAAACATTTTCCGGAGATGGTCAATTTTGTGATATCTTTAAGCATGGCTATAGTTTGTTAAAGGTGATAGTAATGAGAAGATAAATGCAATGTCTTACTGTTAGTGTCCCTATTCTACTCCTCAGCGTTGCGATTTTGCAAGTTTAATTTTTTTAGTTTGTATCACTATGCGTTGCTTCTGCACAGAATGTTGGTGCATAATATCCCAAAATAGAGCAAAGCCTGGCGTGTTCACGCTAGGTAGATTGGAGAAACGCAAGATGGTCTTATGGGTCGGGCAGACGTGAATCACTTCAATTTCTCTGCACCGTCACTACAATTTCCTCTTGGATAACGCGGTCGCGGAGTTTGTGGACATAGTCAAAGCCGCGGATCCGGGCAAGAGAAAGTAAGATGTCGTCCATTTCCTGTGCTGAGGATGCATCTGCCATTTTCTTGATTGTTTTGCGGGGTAGGGAACCAAACTGCTGAATATCCTCGATGACTTCGTTGGAGAATATTTTGAGTTCGTGGGTGAGTTCCCCTTTGTATTTTTCTAGGTTCACGATGGTTAGGGTACTATCAGATATCCCTCCTCTCTGTGGAGCTTGTATGGCAGGCTGGTAGTTCTTGAGGTCAGAGTATACCCCGCAGGTAGACCCCTTGTTTTCGCTCGGGTATACCCAGAAATCGGCACTTAACGGGGCTCTCGGTGTGTCGTAGCTGCATTCTACCAGTTTCAACGCTTCATTCATGGGTATCTCAGATATTTCTCGCCCGGCCTTGTGCTGTACTACGAAGAATCCGGGACCTCTCCGACGGAACATCAGGGTGGAGTGAGGCTCTGCAAACATGGCAGTTTTTACCATGTTCGGCAGGCGCTTAATGCGTTCTAGCGTTTCCGGATGCTTCTCCTTAAGCATCTGCTCTGCCTCATGATATTTGAGTTTGGCTTCGGTATAAGTGCTGATAGTATCCTGCTCATCCAGCCCGCTATTCAGCTTGGAGAACAATGCCGCCGGTGAGGGCGTCTCTTCCTCGGAAAAAATCTGAGCATCTTCACCGAGGATGGAGTGAATGGCAAACATCTTACTCTCAGCCATCTCTCTGTTCTGGTTGATTGTAGAACCTCGTACGGTGGGGAAGAAGTTCATAATGTACAGGTTATCGAACATCTTCTTGCCGATTCGGTTAATACGACCGACTCGCTGAATAACTCGCGTGGGATTCCACGGAATATCATAGTTCACCACAACGCCCGCACGATTCAGGTTGAAGCCTTCGCTCAGCTTATCAGTCGTAAGCAGAATATCATAGTCATCCTCCTGAACCTCTGCAGAGGCATCAAAATTGGCCTTAACCAGTCTATCTCTCTCCTGAGTGAAATTATCAGCATTGACAGTCAGCACACGCCCCGGGTATGCGGCTTCCACGTAGGGCGCAATATGCAGCAATGTATCTGTATAGGCGGTAAACACCAATACCTTTCTCTTCGATTTCTCCTTGGGGATATCCGAATACTTGTCCTTTACAATGTCAGTAATAGCTTTGCTCAATGCTGCAGCCTTGGGGTCGGTTTCAACCAATCGCAGGGCGTCCACCTCATCCAGTACACTCTGCATGAGCTTAATATCCTGCTCCAAATCCTGCAGGAATCGCAAACTGTCAAAGTTCTTGTCACTCATTCGATATTCGGTATCGTTCTTTCTTTTCTTTGTGACAGACTTCTCTCTCTCTTCAAGTAGTTTGAGCAGCTCGGAGTAGGCATCCACGTCATCTTCAATATCCAGTACCTTATCGGTAATCTTGCGGTCGTAGATGTATACCCCAAATCGGCGAATGAAACTCAAAGCCTGTTCCATCATCTTCTTGGCGTTCACCACAGATTGACGGAATGCGCCAAACGAGCTTTCAAAACGTAGAGCCAGCATGCGCAAAAGCATCGTGTAGATGTTTTCCTGATAGTCGTCTTGCCCCTCCTTATCTTTGAGGTACGCTTGCGGGCGATAGAATGCACCATGGAATTGCCCCTCTAGACCGAAGTAATCAGTTACAACCCGGTCATAGAAAGCATCCTGCTCTGGAGTAAGCTCGAAGAATTGCTGAACCGGAGGCTGTATGTCTGCCAAGGTAGTCAATTCTTTACTATAGTCAGGGTCTTGTCTCAAATCGAGGCGGTTGCGGCGGATAACGATTTTTTCCATTACCTGACGTATGCCTTGTGCCACCTCAGAGGCCAAATCTTTAAGCGCTTCCAGAATTCCTTCATGGTTAGCCCCCTTGTTCAATCGCTGAGTATTGATACCGCTCTTTTCCAGCAGGCAGGCGGCCAGATGCCAGTTCCCCAGAGTGATAGCCTTGCGTATCTGGTTTACGGTCTGGAAATCTGTTTGGAACTTAGCAAAACGCCCATCCAGATTGCCGCCGGGAATAAAGGGCGATTGCTTGCCGCTGGAGAACAGATGCAGCAGAGCCAACAGGTCGCTGGGTTTATTGTTAAACGGAGTAGCTGTCAGCAGCACCACATCCTTATTGCAGCAGATGTTCTTCATGTGTGCATAGGCCTCCGTTTGTTCGTTGCGGTAGTAGTGAGCCTCGTCCACTATCACCATATCGAAATCCGGGTCATGAGCAAGAAAATCCTCAATTTTCTGCAAATCGCCTCGGGAAAATACCTCCCAATCATGCAGGCCAAACTTGGTTACATATTCATGCCAGCCACCATGGGCTCCGCCTCGCTCGCCAACCAGACCGGGCGGGCAGATAATAAGGCCTCGTTTTCGGCTCATGGCTGCAACCAGGCTACCGATAACGGATTTACCAAGACCTACCACATCTGCAATGATAACACCATGGTAAGCCTCCAGCTTGTTCAAGGCCTGTGCCACGGCATCCACCTGATATTGCAGTTTGGAAAATCCGGCCTTATTCAGAATACCCTCCAGCAGGGCTGTTTTCAGATTGCTCTTCTGGTGCTCCAGATAATTTTTCAGTATCAGGAAGTAGGCTTCAAAGGGCGTGATGGTGGCGGCTACGCTGCTGTCATTAATGATTTCCAGCAAGGTGTTGCGCTGCTCCTCATCCTCTGTTAAGGGAACAGCCTTCATCCAAAGCTGTTCGTAGTATAAAGAGGCTTCTGCTGCACCAAAGTCGCACACCTCTACGTTCAATTCATCACGCAGGGATAATCCCGGCTCAGAGAAATTGCTGCTACCTGTCAGCCATACCTTTTCTCGCAAAGACCTGTGTTCTTCATCCATCGTGAAGATGTAGAGCTTTGCATGGTTCGGGTCGAGTGTTTTGCGGATTTCCAAGCGACCCTCCATGAGCATTTCGACAAAAATCCCCAGTCTGTCGTGGAAACTCTGCTTGTCCAGTTTCTCATCTCCCAATATGTGACGCAGGGAGGCATAGAAGCGCGTCCTGGTATCATTGGCGCTTTCTCCCTTAATACCATTGGCCACTTCTACCAATTGCCCACAGTAGCGCTCTGCTTCCATCCCCACCAGCACACGGAGGCGGATATCCTTATTTTTTCGCAGGGCATCCGTCATGACCTTTACCCCGGAAAAATAGAAAAAGCCTACTAAAATATCCAGCTGACTGCTATACTGCATCAGCTCACTCAATCTCTTCTGGAGGGATTCTCCCTCGCCCTGATTCGTGATAAACATGGTATCAATCTAAATAGTCGTCTTCGGGGTCCGGGAGTACTAGCTTAATCTCCTTTTTTGGCATCGATTTGGCTGGGGCTGGTTTCTCAGGTTGCGGTTCCTCATCAGCGCCCCCCTTCATGTTATTCAACATTGCCACAAAATTATCTAGAGATTTCCGCTCATCTACGGTCAAGCCGTAATGCTTAGCTAACAATAATTCGATTGCTTCAACCTCTGTTGAAATATCTGCATTCGATTTCTTCTTGGAGATTATCTCAGAAGATAAAGCAACCATTTGTGCTTTTTCTGACTCGCTCAGAGAAGGTACAGGAAACTCTTCAAAATAGACCTTTCTGATTTCTCTTGCGCCTCCATTCAATTCTGGGCAATGATGCCATATCCATAGTTTAGCTATTCGTGAATTCAATATCGAGGACAATAATAGGAGCGTATTATTGTCTGGACTACTTAAAATGAAAGTTTTATTGTTAGTGTAACAGCTTGTGTCGTCATAGGTGAACGGTAGACGCGTAGTAATTTCTGGATAAATAATTTTAGGCGTGTTGAAGTATTCCCAGTATCCAATGCTGTCCTGTGTCTCAAACCATTCAAAACTTGTCTTTTTGCGAGCAGATAAGGTTTTACCCGGGGCTAGGGGGTATTTTTTGCCGCTTTGTTCTAGGCGTCTGATGTCAAACGTAAGTAAATGTTCTTTGATACCAGGATAATCATCAATGGCTAAGTTTAATGTGGGGAATGTGCCAATGAGATATTGACCTGAAGGGGGTGTATGATAAGCAGAAATATCACGTCCGCGAAGTAAAGGTCTAATGAGCTTCTGCGCATTCTGATCATCTTCTATGATCTTCTGATAGACGTCTTCAGAAATAAAAAATGCATCATTAAAACCAGTAAGAACACCACGGTAAATTTCAGCATCACATTCCTTGAGAGGTATGCCTGAAGATTCCATTTTTTGATTGATAGACGCTTGTGCAGAATCCATAATCAACCAATGTTTTTCGGTAAACGTAGCTGTTGATTTATCTTTGAGCTCCAGCGCAACTGTTACATCAAAATCTCCGGAAAACAACTTACTGTTGGTAGAAAGAGCCTTGCATATCTTACAAGGTTGCTCCTTGCTCATGAGAAGAATGCAAACATAGGTGGTAGCGTTATCGAAGAACTGGACATCTCCGAAATTAAGCAGCTGATTGACCCTATATTGCAGGAGGTATTTTCGCAATAGCAATCCCGAGTCTATCAGAAGCCACTTATTGGGGATAATGAGGCACACACTTCCTCCGTCACACACCAGCTGTCCGGAGCGTTCAGCGAAAAGAGCGTACATATCGCCGCTGCGGTCATAGGATTCGTAACCACAATGCTCGTATTTCTTAGCATACGCGCCTTTATTCTTCTGGAGCTGAACATAGGGAGGGTTGCCAATCACAATATCAAAGCCATCGTTGATGTTGAACATCCATGAGGCATCGAAGAAGTCAGAGCAAGCATTCTGGTCATAGGGATCCCAGCCGGAGACAGCAAGCGCTAATCGGTCTAACTCAGTAGAGCCGGACTGGTAAGCCTTTGCTTTTTCAGTAGCAATAGCGCGTTCCACATTGGCGATATCAGCCTTGATTAGAGAGCGGGAAGCCGCGTTGACGTCTATTTCTCGGATAACGAGCTGAGGCGGTGAGAATAAATCAGCCTGTTCGGTAAACTCTCGCAATTCAATCTTAGGCTCTGCCACTTCTGCCAACTGCTTGCGCAACGAGGGAAGCTGTGCCTCTAGAGTCGCAATCAGCTCATCATCCGGGGTAGAAAGAGATTGTCTGATGGAATCGCGGATTTCATCCCTTATTTCGAGTTCACGAGCCTTGTATTTATTCTTTGTCTCGATGGTGCGAGCTGTGAAAACGAGATGTCGATTGCTCTCCAATTTTTGCTTGAGAGCCTGAATGTTCGCAGTACTCATTGCCAAGCTATCGCCGGACAGCTTGGGGAGAGACAACAGGGAATCGGCGCATACAAACTTTGCCTCCAGATTAGGGAGAGACAGGAGTCCATGATTATCCGCCTCAGGATTCCATGCCGTACGGAGCTGGTCGCACAGAAGCGAGATGAAGAAGCGAAGCTTGGATATCTGCGTGGCAATGGGCTGGATATCGATACCGTAGATACAGTTCTCAATCAGGTAAAGTTTGCGGGCGTAATCCGGGAATGAGATGTTTTCCCGAAGCTGTTTATCAAGCATCTCCACTCGCTCCTGCTGCTCCGCCTCCGTCAGTCCGGCAATGGTAATAGCCTTATCTGCCTTGTACTGCTCCAGTAAGCGGCCACGCAGAATCAGGTTATCCTTATCCAGACGATTGAGGATGCGAACCATAATATGGAGCACACCCATGGGGAATGCTCCGGAACCGCATGCTGGGTCGAGAATTTTGCAGGAATAAATGGCATCCAACAGCTCCTTTTTTTCGGTATTGCTGAAGCACATTATTTGGTCGGTCTTGGTCTCATCGAACAGGTCAGCCAAACGAGCATCATCCGCAAAAGCGCATTTGCGGCGCAAATAGCTCTTCAGCGATTCCGCGACCATGTAATTGACGATTTCTCGCGGAGTGTAGAAAGCTCCTGTGGCCTTGCGGGCGGTTTCCTTCGTCTCCGGGTTATATGAGCCGAGCAGGTTCTCGAATACTTTACCGAGCAATTCCGGGTCGAGCGCAACATCCGTATCTGTTGCGCTGTTTTCGTCTACGGTGAACTCGTACTGATTAAACAGCGGGATGAGTCCTTGGTGCGCATCGAAGAAAAAGGCGTTGTGGATATGAGCGCGACGTTCCTTGCGGTCGCTAAAGCCGTCCAGATACAACTCGCGCCCACCATCCTGCTCACGTTCCTTTTTATCGAGGCAATCAAACAGGGCGCAATTCAGGAACGGCACCTTGGCCATGAGCTCCTTGAATGCGGCCTCATTCGGCATTTCATCCACATAACGATAGCAGGTGGCAATGCCGCGCTCATGAGACATGCCCCGGTAGATGCGTTTGAACTTGCGCTTTTCCGGTTTACAGTTCAGCGTAGCAAAGAACAGGTTTTGGAGAATGACGCGGTAGTAGTTATCCTGTTCCTTGGAGGTCGCCTCGAAATCTTTGATATACGCACCCAGCTTGTCGGCTTCAAACAGCGCATCTGGCACCAGCCCCTTCTGCTTGATAAACCAGATGAACATCAGGCGGGTAAGCAGACGAATCACGGCAGGCTCCAGATAATCGCGATTATCTGATTCTACAGCCAAATCATTGGGGAAAGTGATGGTCTTATCCTTTTCTGTAGCCCACAGATACCAATCAAACAGAGATTTGTAGAACGCCTTGGTAAGAGCCTCCACGGAGAATACCTCCTTAAGGTCAGCCAAGGTTTTGATTTTGGTATTGAATCGGCGGCGAATCGTAGAATTGCTTCCGCCCTCATTCACAAAGAAGGACTGACGCTTGGCTGAATTGAAAACAAAGCGCTTATTTTCCACGTTGCCAGAGACCAAACTCAGGCGGAAATGCCCATGGTCATCGTGGAAGAAAAAGAGGCCTTGCGCGGGCAGACCATGAATCCCGGGGCGGGGCATAGCCACGGCCTCCTTAATGATGCGCTTGGATAAATTGAACTGAGCCACGCGGGAATCACGCCCCACGAGGTCATGCTTCATGTGAACGCTGGCTACGATAACGGGACAATTAGTTCCAACACGAGGTGCTAGAGGGAGTTCTTTGATGAAGCCAAGAAGCTCTGCGTTCTTGAAATATTCCCTTTCATTCTTATTTGTTCCCAGTTCCAGGGGCCCTCGCATACTTGAATCGTATGAGGCGAATAGTTGGCGTAGCCATGCATCAGCGGAAGCGAGAGAGAATGAGTAGAGTAGTTGGTCAAGTTGGGTGTTGTGGGGTGTTTCAACGTGTTTCATCCTTGTATAGTGCAGGTAACGCTGATGCCGAGGGTGTATCAGGTAATGTCTGCACTATACATCATTTTGAAAGATGTACGCTTAATTGGTCAATTTTGTAATTGGGGGTCAGTGTCAGGTGGAATTCGGTACCGGAGGTGATTATATCGTTGTTGGTAAGGGTGAGAGTAGCTAATATTACAGTATCAAGTAAAATCATACAGATTTTGCTTTTTGGAGCTTGTGTAAGCTTTCAAAATGCTACCACTATGAAAACACAATCGATAAACAAAATGATGATAGCTCTGCCCTTAGGTGGCATGGATGCCGCACGGTTGGTGATGGAGTGCGTGGAGGGGCTGGGCGGCAGAGCGGAAGGATTGCCGCGGGTGGAGTTGATGGAGTTGGTGCGGCGGGTGCTGCGGGAGGGGATTGCTGCGGTGCAGGCTGCGGAGCGGACGGAGTGTTTTGAGCGTGTTGCTTGGGCCAGCGTGGAGTCGAGGGCGGCGCGGAGGCCGACGACGACTCGTGATTTGCGGTATTATGTGCGGAAAATGCTGAAGGTGGAGGGAGTGGCGCAGCTGCCGCTGCGGGCGATGACGACGGCGCAGTGCCGGCGGATTCTGGATGTGGCATTCGGGCACAGCGCGCACAGCTACCGCAAGGGCAGGGCGATATTGCACAGTATTTTTGCCTATGGTTTCCGGCAGGAGTTTTGCGATGTGAATCCGGTGGCGCGTATTGAAGTACCGCCGGTGGTGGAAAAGCCGATTGAACCATTATCTAACGATGAGGTGGAACGCTTGCGGGAGACTGTGCAGGTGCGTCGGTTCCGCGATATGCGCTTTTCTCTGAGTCTGTTGCTTTACAGCGGGGTGCGTCCGGCAGAGGTGGAGAGGTTGACTGCCTCAGATGTGTGCTGGGAGGAACGTCAGGTTATCATCCGCCCGCAGAAGAGCAAGACGGGTGGCGGCCGCGTGGTGCCGCTGCGTCTGCTGCCGGGAATGCAGCAAAAGGATTGCCGGGTGCCGCGCAATTGGCAGAACCGCTGGCAATCGCTACGCCGGGCGGCGGGCTTTACGCATTGGCAGCCGGATGTATGCCGACACACTTTTGCGAGTTATCATGCGGCGCATTTCCGCAACCTGCCGGAGTTGCAGCTTGAAATGGGACACCGCGACCTCAATCTCCTTCGCTCCCGCTACATGATGCCCTCCTCCCGCCGCAATGCTGCCCGCTTCTGGCGGATGTTGAAATAAGCTACCGCACCATTCACACTGCCTAGCATGAGGGCAGGTGTTGCAAAACACCAAGGGGCATTGTAGAATGAATAGTGATTAGTGAATAAGGAATAGTTCCGCCGCTGCCTTGGCGGCTTCTGCGTGACAAGGTGAGAGAGCGTGCAATTTTGCAGTGCGATTGCAAATTTGCGCGCTTTCGGGGGCTTTGTCTGTAGTTTGAACGCGGTGGGGCGGTTTGTTATCTGTATGTAGGAAGTCGGGGGCGTTATTGCGGGGTTGACGCGCGCGGCGGATGAGCGTATAACTGATGCCAGATATGGATACTCCCGGAGCAGAGCTGCCGAAGTCGCGTTTATGGACGGCGAATTACACGCGCGCCTGGGTGGCGAATTTCCTGCTGTTCTTTTCGTTCATGGTGATGACGCCGCTTTTTCCGGTGTATCTGAGCGCGGAGTTCGGGGCGGATAAGGATACGATTGGCTGGGTGCTGGCGGGGTACAGTATCACAGCGGTGCTGGCGCGTTTTGTGAGCGGGTGGCTGGTGGATAGTTTTCCGCGTATGGTGGTGCTGGTGAGTTCGTTTGTGTTGTTTGCGCTGTGTACCGGGGCGTATCTGCTGGCGGGGAGTCTGCTGGCTTTTGCGGTGGTGCGTACGCTGCACGGTATTCCTTTTGGCGCGGCTACGGTGGCGAATAGTACGGTGGCGGTGGATTCGCTGCCGTTCAGCCGCCGGGCAGAGGGTATCGGGTATTACGGGCTGAGCAATAATGTGGCTACGGCGCTGGCGCCCAGCGCGGGGTTGTTCCTTTACGGTGCGTGGGCGGATTTCCGGCTGCTGATGTGGGTGGCGGTGGTGCTGGCGGTGGCCGGGGTGCTGGTGACGCATTCGACGCGTCTGCCGCGGCGTCCGCGTCCGCTGCCGCGCAAGCCGTTCAGCTGGCGGAAGCTGATTCTGTGGCGCGGGTGGAGCCAGGGGCTTACGACGGTTTGCTTTGCGTTTGCTTATGGCACGATTTCGACTTATGTGGCGCTGTACAGTATCGAGGTGCTGGGGATTACGCATGGAACGGGTTTGTTCTTCCTGTTGTTTTCCATCGGGCTGATTTTATCACGTCTGGTGGGGAGTCGCACGCTGCGGCAGGGCAGGATTGTGCAGAATGCGGTGGTGGGCGTGGGGCTGGGCTGTGTGGGGTATGCGCTTTTTGCCGGGGTGCAGGCGGAGTGGGCGTTGTATGTTTCTGCCCTTATCTGCGGTCTGGGCAATGGACATTTCTTCCCGGCGGTGCAGAATATGTTTATCAACATGTGCAGCAAGGATGAGCGCGGTACGGCGAATTCGACTCTCTTTGTTTCCTGGGATATCGGCGCGGGTATCGGCACGCTGCTGGGCGGGGTGCTGGCGGAGGTGTATGGTTTTGAGTTTGCGTTCTGGGCGGCTGCTGTGGTGAATTTCTGCGGTGTGGCTTTGTTCCTTCTGTATGGCTGCGGGGCGTATAGGCGGCAGGGGGAATGTAGAAAGTAGAATGTTGAATGTAGAATGTTGAATGTAGAATGTTGGATGTTGGATGTTGGATGTTGATTGATGGCGGGGGGAAGGGGTGTCGGAGAGGATGGAAAATCTTGGAAATGTGGGGGGGAATGGCTGGTGGGCGGTTTTTTGCCTTTTCCTGCGGGTTGTTTTTTGCTAGAATGGCGGGGCTATGATGCTTGAATTCTACAAGATGACCGGGGCTGACCATGACTTTGTGATGGTGGATAACCGTGACCTTGCCCTTTCCAGCGTGCTGACTCCGGAGAATATCAAGGATGTTTGCAACCGCCGTTTCGGTATCGGGGCAGATGGGGTCATTGTTGTAGAACCGGGGCAGTCCAGGCGGACGGTGCGCATGCGTTCTTTCCATGCCGATGGGGCAGAGGGGGCAGGGTGCGCCGATGGGATGCGCTGTTTTGCTGCCTTTGTGGATTTCCTGCTGGAGACGGCTTCTCACAAAATCCGTTTTGAAACTACGGACGGTGTGGTGACGGGTGTGGTGAATGATGATGACAGCGTGACGGTGGAGGGTGGGGAACCGGGGCCGGCGCTCATCGTGTTCCGCGGTGAGGTGATTATCTGCGAGGCCTGATTCGCTCCGGTATATGATTCCTGCTCCTATCCACCCGCTGAATACGCATGGCCGCCCCATTATCCTGATTGGGCTGATGGGTTGTGGCAAGACGACCGTGGGAAAGGCGCTGAGCAAGCGTACTGGTATGCCTCTGCTGGATACCGATGCCATTATTGAAGAACAGATAGGCTGCCCGATTCCCCAGATTTTTGCCGAGAAGGGGGAGGCTCATTTCCGCGCGCTGGAAACGGCGCTGCTGCGTTATCTGCTCGATAATCCGCCCCTTACACCCTCTATCATCTCGACCGGCGGCGGCATTGTGGTGCGCGAGGAAAACCGCGCCTTGCTCCGTAAGCTGGGTTTTACGGTGTGGCTGAATGTCTCCATCAGTGCGCTGCTGAAGCGCACCGCCAGAAGTACGAACCGTCCGCTGCTGCAGAATACAGACCGCCGCGCCGTCTTGACGCGCCTGGACCAGGAACGTCGCGCGTTCTACAAGGATGCCGCTCACCTCTGGCTGGAGGCGTCGCATATGGATGTGAATTCCGTGGCGGTGCGGGTGTGTGCCGAAGCGGAAAAATTCTTTGATGCCTCCCAAAACTGATTTTTGGAAGCCTGTCCTGCAATAGTTGCTTGACGCGCAAGCCTGTTTTGTGGTAGGATAACGGCGTAGAATCGCATCTTTTCACAGAACAATTTTAAGATATGAAACCCGCTACATTCAACTGCACCGTACTGCGCGACGGCCACCAGTCCCTGGCTGCCACCCGCATGTCCACCGAGCAGATGCTCGAAATCGCTCCCATCCTGGACACCATGGGCTTCTCTGCCCTGGAAACCTGGGGTGGTGCTTCCATTGACTCCGGTCTCCGTTTCCTGGGGGAACACCCCTTCGAGCGTCTGGACACCCTCAAGAAGCTGGCTCCCAAGACCCCGCACATGATGCTGCTGCGCGGCCAGAACCTCGTGGGCTACACCCACTATGCCGATGACGTCGTGGAAGCTTTCGTGAAGCTGAGCGCCAAGCACGGTATGAACATCTTCCGTATCTTTGACTGCCTGAATGACCCGCAGAACATGCGTACCTCCATCAAGGCTGCCAAGGAAGCCGGTGCCCAGGCTCACGGCACCATCTGCTACACTACCTCCCCGGTACACAACCTGGAATACTTTGCCAACCTGGCCAAGGAAATTGCCGACATGGGTGCTGATGCCATCGTCATCAAGGACATGGCCGGCCTGATTCCCCCGGCTGAGACCGCTGCCCTGACCGAGGCCATCAAGAAGGCCTGCAACCTGCCGGTGTGGATTCACACTCACGAGACGGCCGGTCTGGGTGCTGCCACTTATGTGGCCGGTATCAACGCCGGCGCAGACGCCGTGGACGTTTCCATCGCCCCCTTCGCCAACGGTACCGGCCAGCCGGACTGCATGCGCATGCTCGCCCTCATGAACGGCTACGAGCGCGCCCCGAAGCTGGAGGACGAGGAAGACTTCAAGAAGAAGCTCTCCGAAATCTCTGCCATGCTGCAGCCCGTGTACGACAGCCTCTCCCGCTTCACCAGCCACGCCAACGAAATCGTGAACAGCGATACGCTGCGCTACCAGGTGCCCGGCGGCATGCTTTCCAACTTCCGCAGCCAGCTCAAGGAAATGAACATGACCGACAAGTTCGAGGAAGTGTTCGCTGAAATCCCCGTGGTGCGCGAGGCTCTGGGCTGGATTCCGCTGGTAACTCCCACCTCCCAGATTGTGGGTGTGCAGGCCATGATGAACGTGAAGTTCGGCCGCTGGAAGAACATCACCCCGCAGTGCGCCGACGTGGCCCTGGGCTACTACGGCCGCACTCCCGCTCCCGTAGACCCCGAACTGCAGGCCATGTGTGCCAAGAAGATGGGCAAGGAACCCATCACCTGCCGCCCGGCCGACCTCATCAAGCCCGGCATGCAGGACCTGCGCGACAAGCTCGCCGCCAAGGGCCTGCCCGTGACCGATGAGAACTGCGTGATTTACTGCATGTTCCCGCAGCAGCTGGAAGACTACTATGCCGGCAAGAAGCCTGAGCCGCCCACCACTCCCAAGCAGGAGAACTTCGGCGCTCCGGCTGCCCTCTCCACCGTGGGTGTGGCTGCCGCTATCTCCGGCCGCAACATGAAGCTCAACATCATGGGCCGCGAGTACGATGTGACCATCGAGGAGAAGTAATCTTCCCGGTACACAAGTTCCTGGAACGCTGCGATTCCATCAGGGAATCGCAGCGTTTCCTTTTTTGCCGGCATCAGATGATGTCGGCAACCTGATTCGAGGTTTTCTGGAAGGCGGCGGCGACACCTTCGCCGTATTCCTTGTGGCAGCGGAAACAATGCTCCAGGTGGCGCTGCCTGATGAAACCGGGAACGCCGCACATGGCGCGGGCGGTGTTGTCGAAAAGCGCCTGGCGCTGCTCCTTGTTCATGAGCAGGAAGAGCGCGCGGGGCTGGGCATAGTAGTCGGCATCATCATTGGCGTAGTCCCAATGGCCGGAATCGCCGCAGATATGCTGGGGCGGTTCCATGAACTGCGGTTGTTCCTGCCATTCGTGGTAGCTATTCGGTTCGTAGGCGAGGGTGTCTCCCATGTTGTCATCAGTCCGCATCTGGCCGTCGCGGTGGAAACTGTGGAAGGGGCAGCGCGGGCGGTTCACCGGGATGAGGTGGTGATTCACCCCCAGCCGGTACCGCTGGGCATCGCCATAGGCAAAGAGCCGGCCCTGCAGCATCTTGTCGGGCGAGAAGCCGATGCCGGGTACAATCTGCGCCGGGTTGAAGGCGGCCTGTTCCACCTCGGCAAAGTAGTTGTGCGGGTTGCGGTTGAGTGTCATTTCGCCCACCTCGATGAGGGGGAAGTCACCGTGCGGCCACACCTTGGTCAGGTCAAAGGGGTTGAAGGGGAAGGCTGCGGCTTCGGCATCGGTCATGACCTGGATGCAGAGCTTCCATTTCGGGAAGTCGCCCTGCGCGATGGCACGGTGCAGGTCGGTTCCGGCGCTGTCCCGGTCGGTGGCAATGAGGGCGGCGGCCTGCGCATCGGTCAGGTTGCGGATGCCTTGCTGGCAGACCCAGTGGAACTTGCACCAGATACGTTCGTTCTGCGCGTTGATGAGCGAGAAGGTGTGGCTGCCGAAGCCGTGCATGTGCCGGAACCCGTCCGGGATGCCGCGGTCACTCATGACAATGGTAATCTGGTGGAAAGCTTCGGGCAGGGAGGTCCAGAAGTCCCAGTTGGCGGCGGCGCTGTGCAGGCCGGTGCCGGGGTGGCGCTTGATGGCGTGGTTCAAATCGGCAAATTTGCGGGGGTCGCGCAGGAAGAATACCGGGGTGTTGTTGCCCACGAGATCCCAGTTGCCTTGCCGGGTGTAGAATTTGACGGCGAAGCCACGGATGTCACGCTCGGCATCGGCCGCGCCGCGTTCGCCTGCCACGGTGGAAAATCGGACAAAGACCTCAGTTTCCTTGCCTACGCTGGAGAATAAATCGGCGCAGGTGTAGCGGGTGATGTCGTTGGTGACGCGGAAGATGCCGAACGCCCCAAAGCCTTTGGCGTGCATGCGTCTTTCGGGGATGACCTCACGATTCAGGTGCGACAGCTTTTCGAAAAGCCAGGTGTCCTGCATGAGCATCGGGCCGCGCGGGCCGATGGTGAGGGAACGGTTGTTGTCGGCCACCGGTGTTCCGGCGGCGGTGGTGAGCTTGTGGTTCATGAGAACCGATGGTAGCTCGCAGGGGATGCCTGAGACAAGGTGTTAGTTCCAGCTGTTTTTACGTCCGAGCGTAGCGAGGATATCGTCGCCCGCAGGGCGATATCGTCTGAGCGCAGCGAAGATATCGTCCGGCGCAGACGGATATCGTTACCGCAGGAGCGAAGCCGTATCTTTTCCCAATGAAAGGGAAAGGATTTGCCGGTGATGTGCAGGAAACGATATCCATGCCGATGGCATGGACGAAATCTGCCCCAGAACGGGGCAGACGATATCACTTCGTGACGATATCCTGACCTGCGGTCAGGACGTCACGCAGCCGGGGCAATTTCTCACCCAATGCCCGGGGGTGATTTCCACGAGTTCGGGAATGCGGTCGGTGAGGCAGAGTTCCTGCCTTCCGACGATGTTGCGAGGGCGGAAGGCGCAGCCGCGCACGGGTTCGCGCAGGGTGGGGGGCAGGCCGGGAATGGTCTGCAGGCGGCGGCCTTTGTCTGCTGCGCCGGGAATGGAGGACATGAGTGCGCGGGTGTAGGCGTGCAACGGCTGGCGGATGAGTTCCTCTGCCGGGGCGCTTTCGACGATGCTGCCGGCGTACATGACCTGGATGCGGTGGGCGTATTGCCGCACGACGCCCAGGTCGTGGGTGATGAGGATGATGGCGGTGCCGAGTTCCTGCTGGCGGGTGCGGAGGAGGTCGAGTACCTGCTTCTGCACGGTGACATCCAGCGCGGTGGTGGGTTCATCAGCAATGAGTATCTGCGGGCGGGTGATGAGCGCCATGGCAATCATCACCCGCTGGCGCATGCCACCGGAGAATTCGTGCGGATAGGCCTTGGCGCGCTTTTCCGGGTCGGGGATGCCGGTGCGGGCGAGTTCCTCCACCGCGAGGCGGCGGGCATCCCGCCAGCTGAGTCCCTGGTGCAGCACCAACGGCTCGGCCACCTGGTCGCCGATACACATGCAGGGATTCAGGCAGGTCATGGGGTCCTGGAAAATCATGGAGATGCGCTTGCCTCGCAGCTCCTGGTGCTGTTTTTCCGGGGCGTGCAGCAGGTCGGTGCCGTCGAACCAGGCGCGGGAGTCCTTGCCGATACGGGCAGGCGGGCTGGGCAGCAGCCCCATGAGCGTGGAGCAGGTGACGGATTTGCCGGAGCCGGATTCACCCACAATGCCAAGGGTTTCCCCGGCATCAAGGTCGAAAGAGACGCCGTTGACGGCATAGTTCACTCCTGCGCGGGAGTGGAACTCGACGGTGAGGTCGCGCACTTGGAGCAGGGGGGCACTCATTGGGCCTGCACAAAGAGTTCCTCCAGGAGTTCCATGCCCTGAGCGGCGCGGTAGCGTGTGGGGCGTTCGCTGCGGCAGCAGAGAACTTCGTTCTGCCATTCGCGCGGAATGCCGCAGCGTCCGTATACGGCACCGAGCAGGGCACCGGCAATGGCGCCGTTGGTGTCCGGGTCGCCCAGCTTGCTGACGATGCTGCACATGGCCGAGGCAAAATCCCTGGCATGCAGCAGCCAGTAGTAGGTGCACTGGAAGGCAATTTCCACCCAGCCTGCCTGGGGGTGATACGCGGGTTCCTCGGTTTCAGCGGCGCGCAGACGGCTGAGCAGGGCCGCATCGTTCAGCCCTTCCGCGCGTTTGCAGGCTGTGGCATAGATTTCCTGCGGAGCCTTGCCCTGTATGGCCAGGATGAGGGATTCCACATAGATGATGTTGGCGTTTACGCAGCGGGGATGAATGTGGGTGAGGGTGCAGTCTGCCTTGGCGGCGGCCTGCCAGTCCCAATCGAGGTGCAGGGCGGCATAGATACCGATGGGAGCCACGCGCATGAGGGCCCCGTTTGCCTGGGAGTCCGGGTTGAAATCACCATTGAGCGCGAAGCGGATGGTGACGCCCACGTCATCCGGGCCGGTGGAGAGCCAGTCGATGTACTGGGCGTGGGTTGCCAGGCTGTTGTA
>CALCHQ010000085.1 GCA_937901085.1 uncultured Verrucomicrobiales bacterium
GGGGGGGGGGGGGAGTTAGAGGGCTGCGTTCACCTTGTCCTGCAGCAGAGCAAGGTCGTAATCATCTGCCCATTTCTTCAGTTCTTTACCCGTGTAGGAGGACAAGCCATCGGCCGTGAGCTGGCGAGCCAGCACCCCGGCAGGAATCAGCATGCAGAGGAAATCCGCATCAGCTTCATAGCCGACCTTCACCTCCCCGCTGCGAGTCATGATGACACCATCACAGGGGCTCATGCTGTTCAGTTCCACGATAGCAGCCGTAAGGGCATCGCGCTGAATCTCAAAGCTGGTTCCTGTCTCCGACGGCATAGCGGCAGTATACACAATTACTTAAAAAAGACAAGCGTTTATTATGCTTTTTTATCCGGCGGCGTACGGAACAGACAGCCGGTGGCAAAGGTAGCCAGCGTTCCCACCGTCACGCGCCAGGGGAAGGCAATAGCGGGCAACCAGCCCTGGCGACCGCCGATTTCCAGTGCAATCACCACCGCAAATCCGCAGAGCATGGCCAGGCAGTTTCCTCTGTCATTGCCCCGCCCGCGGGTGAGCATTCCCAGCAGGAACACACCCAGCAGCGACCCATAGGTATAACCGAAGATACCCAACGCTATAGGAAGGATGCGGACGGTCGGATCCATCACCGTGAGCCATGCCGTGCCTGCGCCCACCACAATGAGCAACACAGCAAAGAACACCGTCAGCCAACGGACGGCGCGAAGCTGTTCGCCCTGCCCGGCCTGGGGGTGGAATACATCCACATACCAGTCGCGCGTCGCCGTCGTGGCCAGCGCATTCAGAGCGGTGGAAAGAGAACCCATGGCCGTGGCCAGCAGAGCAGCCACCAGCAGGCCGCGAACACCGGCAGGCAGGCAATGGATGATGAACCAGGGGAAAATTTCAATCTGCTTCTCAGGCGGAGTGATGCCGTTCTGGGCAAAATAGACAAAGAGCAACATGCCGCAGGAAATGAACACCAGCACAATGGGCATATCCATGAGCCCGGAGAGAATCACCGCGCGGGCGCCCTTCTTGCTGTCGGGAGCGGCCAGCATGCGCTGCACCATATCCTGGTCGGTGCCGTGAGTGGCCATGGTGATGAAGGTGGAACCCAGCACCGCACTCCACAGGGTATATTCGCTGCTCAGGATATTTTTGATGTCGGCCAGCAGTCCTTCACCCGTGATGCCGCAGTCAAAGAAAGCCCATGGCTTCAGGTTCCTGATTCCACAGGGATTGTAATCCTTGTTGCCCAGGTGGTGGCAGATGGTTTCCCACGCGGCGCACCAGCTGCCTTCTGCCTTGATGCTGAAGAGCAGCACTCCGATGGTGGTGAGGAGGGATACGGCCAGAATCGAAGCCTGAAGCACATCGGTCCACACCACGGCCTTGAGCCCGCCCAGCGTGGTGTACACCGCCGTAGCAATGGTGATGAACGTGAGCGCTGCTATGTAAATGACCACAGTTTCCATCTGCCCCGCACTCTCCTGCCCTGTGACCATCATGTACGCAATCACCAGCAGGATGCCGGCAAAGAACAGGCGGGTGCCGCTTGCCAGCACACGGCTGATGAGGAAAGTGATGCTGGCCCAGCGGCGCGTGGTGAGACCGAAGCGCTTTTCCAGATATTCGTAGATGGACACCACATTGTACTGGTAGTAGGGCTTCAGGAAGAGCCGCCCCACGATGATGCGCCCCAGAATGGTGCCGACGGCCAGCTGAGCGTAGGTGAAATTGCGTAAGGCAAAGCCCTCGCCTGGAGCCCCCAGGAAGGTGGCGGCGCTGATTTCAGCCGCCAGAATGGAGGCCAGAATCGCCCACCAGGGCAGATTGCGGTTGCCCAGGGCATAGCTCTCCAGGCTTTCCTGCTTACGCCCCACATAGAGGCCGATGCCGAAAATGGCGCAGAAATACGCCAGCACTACCAGTATATCAATCATCGTATCACGAAAAAGCGGCGGCGGGCCTTACTGTGCCCACCGCCGGAATGAAATGCTATCTGCTTATGCCTGCTGGGCTTCCAGCGCGGCTGCCACCAACCCGGAGAAGAGCGGGTGCGGGCTGTTCGGACGGCTCTGGAATTCGGGATGGTACTGGCAGGCGATGAAGAAGGGATGGGAGGGAAGCTCGACTACTTCCACCAGGCCATGTTCATCATTCACCGCAGAAATCACCATGCCACCCTGCTCCACTTCCTCGCGGTAAGCGGCATTGAATTCATAGCGGTGGCGGTGGCGCTCGGAAATGACCTCCTTTTCATCATAGAGCCTGCTGCAGAGCGTACCCGGCTTGATGTGGGCCGGATAGGCACCCAGGCGCATGGTGGCTCCCATGTTCTCGATGTGCTTCTGCTCTTCCTGCAGGCAGACCACGGGGGCCTTGCTGTCCTTGTTGAACTCGGTGGAGTTGGCATCGGCATGGCCCAGCACGTTGCGGGCAAACTCGATGACGGCCACCTGCATGCCGAGGCAGATACCCAGGAAGGGGATGTTGTTCTCGCGGGCGTACTGCACGGCCTTGATCTTGCCTTCCACGCCGCGGTCGCCGAAGCCACCGGGTACCAGAATGCCGTCCACCTTGCCAATCATTTCCTCGCAGCTGCCGTTGCCCAGCGCTTCGGCATCCACGCGCACCACCTCGACGCGGCAGTCGTTGGCGGCGCCGGCGTGCGTGAAGCTCTCGTAAATGGACTTGTAGGCATCCTGCAGGGAAATGTACTTGCCCACCACGGCAATACGCACACTGTGGGAGGGGTGAATCACGCGACCCACAAACTTCTGCCAGTCGTCCATCTTGGGTTTTGGAACAGTGATACCCAGCACATCTGTCACGATGCGGTCCACCTTGTCACGGCCCAGGTCAATCGGGCATTCGTAGATGCTGTGCTTCACGTCGCAGAAAGCCACCACATTGGAAGAGGGAACGTTGCAGAACATGGCAATCTTGCGTTTCTCCTCATCGGTGAGGTTATCCATCTCCGTACGGCACACAATCATATCCGGCTGGATACCAATCTCCCGCAGCTTGGCCACACTCTGCTGCGTGGGTTTGGTCTTGGTCTCACCGGCAGCCTTGATGTAGGGCAGCAGGGTCACATGGATGAAGCAGCAGTTGTTGCGCCCCACCTCTTGGCTGAACTGGCGCAGGGATTCCAGGAACAGGAAGCCCTCGATGTCACCTACTGTACCACCGATTTCGGTGATGATGACATCGCAGTTCTTATTCTTCTCTGTCAGGTCGTAGAGACGCTGCTTGATTTCATCCGTCACATGCGGGATGTACTGCACCGTCTTGCCCAGGTAATCGCCGCGGCGTTCCTTTTCCAGCACGCGTTCAAAGACCTTGCCGCTGGTCAGGTTGTTCAGGCGGGAAAGCTCGCAATGCACGAAGCGTTCGTAGTGCCCCAGGTCCAGGTCTGTCTCGGCTCCATCGTTCAGCACATACACTTCACCGTGCTGGTAGGGGCTCATCGTGCCCGGGTCGATGTTCAGATACGGGTCAAACTTCTGCATGGTCACCTCCAGACCGCAATGCTCCAGCAGCGTGCCGATGGAGGCAGCCGCAAGACCTTTACCCAGGGAGGAAACAACACCGCCGGTTACAAAGATGTATTTCATAAATTTGTGTTCTCTGTGTGGTTAAGGTAAGAATAACACATTCTCCCGCCAGTGTCGAGTTTTTGTCCTTTTTACTACCCCCTGCACGCGCCGCGATTATCTCCTAATCTCTTTATTGTAAAATAATGCTTGCTTTTTGCAGAAATTTTCCTATACTTTCTTAGGCTTGTTAATTAAGTTATGAATTCCAGAGACAGAATCACCCATTTCATGCAACAGCAGCAGAGGGCCACACGCCCGCAGATAGCGGCCGCGCTTAGGCTGAGCCTCGTCAGCACGAATGCCGCTGTGGCCATCCTGGAACAAGAGCGCATCCTGCTGCCCGGTGAGCTGATACCCTCCGGCGGCGGCAGACCTGTGCGGGAATACCATTTCAATAACAGGCACGGAGCAGTAGCCCTCTTCACCGCCATCCCGGAAGCACACAGCACGCTGCTGCACTTCGAGCTGCTGGATCTGCAGGGGCATACCCGGGAAGAACGCCATGCACGCTTCGTGCAGCTGCATGCCGAAAGCCTGGATGAATGGTTGGATGCAGCCGCCCGACACCACAAGCTGCAACGCATCTGCCTGCCTCCGGGACTGAGCAGCAGCATCCTCACGCACCTGCAGCAACGCCACAACTGCCCGGTGCAGGAATTTTCCGCTGCCGAGGCACTGGCAGGCAGCCGGGAGGATACCCTCACCCTGTTACTGCAGAAAGGGCATGCACCGCAGGGAGCCATGCGCCGCTATAAGAAGACCACTCCCTGCCCGCTGCTGCACCTGCTCCCGCTCCCTGCAGACTGGGAAACACTCGACTACGCTGACCACACCTTGGTGGAAGAAATGCTCGCCCGCCTGCTCCAGCTGATCACCTGCACCCTCGCCCCGGTCCACATTGACCTGCATGCCGATTTCTGGAACGACCGCCTCATCTCCCGACTCAACTTCAACCTCAACACCAAGCTCAGGGGCATCGACCACATTCCTGCGCTGCACTACAAAAGCACCAGCGCCGACAAAATTGCGCGGCAGATGCGGCTTGGCGCCGTCCGCTAGCACGCCCCCCCCGGACTTCCCCATTGACATTAGAGCCCGTCGTTCTATAATGAGAACATGAGCGAGTTTGCCGGAAAAGTCGTCATCGTCACAGGAGGAGCGCAGGGCATCGGCCGCTGTATTGCCGAGCAGTTCAGCGCCGCGGGAGCCCACGTCTGCCTGTTTGACTTACAGGAAAATCCATACTTCACGGGAGACCTTGCCGAAGATGCCGACCTGCAGGCCTTCTGTACCAAGGTACTGCAGGAACATGGCCATGCCGACTTCCTCATCAACAACGCCGCGCCGCTGTTCAAAGGGCTGCCGGATTGCAGCTGGGAGGAGTTCAACTACGCTCTGAAGGTAGGCGTTGCCGCCCCCTACCGGCTCACCCAGCTCTTCATGGAACATTTTGCACCGGGAGCAGCCATCGTAAACATCTCATCGAGCCGCGACCGCATGAGCATGCCCGGCTCCGAATCTTACACCGCCGCCAAGGGCGGCATTGCCGCCCTCACGCATGCCCTGGCCGTTTCTCTTGCAGGCAAAGTACGAGTCAACTCCATCTCGCCGGGCTGGATAGAAACAGGCGATGCCACATACAGCGGTGCCGATACACAGCAACACCCCGCCGGACGCGTAGGGCGCCCGGAAGATATTGCAGAAATGGTACTCTTCCTCTGCTCGGCACGCGCCGGGTTCATCACCGGAGAGAACATCTGCATCGACGGCGGCATGACCCGCCAGATGATTTACCACGGCGACCACGGCTGGAAATTCACGCCGCAGCCATGAGCAGCCTGCCGTGAACGCAGGCCGTTTCCCACACGCCAGAGCTTATTCCAGCACCCCGGCGGCGTAATCCACAGCCATGAGTCCGGCTCCGATGATACCGGCATCTGCCCCGAACTGAGCTGGCAGCAGGCGCAGGTTCTCATAATGAACCGGGAAAAGCTGCTCCTTGAGGCAGGCACGAAGCGGCTCAAAAAGCAAATCTCCCGCCTTGGCCACACCACCGCCGATGATAAAGGCCTCCGGCACCAGGGCATACATCATATTCATGATGAGACAGCCCAGCTTCTCTGCAAACCCACGGTACAGCTCCCGCGCAAGCGCATCACCCGCCCGCGCCGCCTGTTCCAGCGCATGCGGCGTACATTCAGCCAGCGATTTCTGCGCTCCGGCGGCCGCATAACGCGCAACCGCATCGGCAGCAAACTCGTTGTTGCCGATATACTCCTCTACTGCTCCCCGGTTACCGAAAGGCCCCATGCGACCCTTGAAATCCACACTCGTCTGCCCCAGCTCCGCACAGGAAACATTGCGGCCGCGCAGCAGGCGGTTATGCAGCACAATGCAACCACCAATCCCGGTTCCCAGCGTGAGGCACAGCAGGCTCTCCAGCCCCCTGCCCGCGCCTAACTTCCACTCGGCATAGCCCATACAGTTCGCATCATTATCCAGCACAACCGGCAAGCCCAATTCGCGTTCCATCACCGCGCGCACCGGCACCTGGTGATTCCACACCGGAACATTCGTAAGCTGGTAGAGAACCCCCTTGTAGAAATCCACCCAGCCGGGCATGCCCAGACCGACAGCCACCACCTGCGGGTACTTGCGCTGCAAGGCCTTCATCTCCGCGCACATAGCTGCCATGATAGCGTCCGGGCTATCAAACGCGGGCGTGGGCAGCGGTGGTGCCTTATCCACCAACTCCGCCCCGCGGGTCACACCAATCTTGATACTCGTTCCCCCGAAATCCACCGCCATGGCCAGACTCTGCTCGCTCATGCCGGAATTATAATACCTCCGCCAATCATTGAAAAGGACTTTTTACAGGGTTGACACTTCCTGGAGTCCCACTCGGAGTATTTCAAGCATGCTCCTGCAAAGAAAAAAGGCGATACCGACGACAACGAAGCCCTGCATGCCGGAGCATGCAGGGCTTGCAGGAATGTTTCCGTTATCGGGAACGCCTCTATTAGCGGGAGTAAAGCTCAACGATGAGCTGCACGTTCACGATGGGAGCAATCTCCTCAACGGAGGGGATGCGGGTCACCTTGCCAGTAAGCTTGGCGGTGTCAACCTCCAGCCAGTCCGGGGTGGTGGCGTTGGCGGCCAGCTCGACGAAGCGGTTGGCCAGAGCCTGGGAGCGAGCCTTGGCGGCCACGCTGATGACGTCGCCGGGCTTGCAGCAGTAGGAGGCGATGTTCACCTTCTTGCCATTCACGGTCACGTGGCCGTGGGACACCATCTGGCGGGCAGCGGCGCGGGTGGTGGCGAAGTTGAGGCGATAGATGATGTTGTCAAGGCGGGTTTCCAGCAGCTGCAGGAGGATGTCGCCAGTCACACCACGACGGCGGGAGGCTTCCTCATAGTACTTGCGGAACTGACCTTCGAGTACGCCGTACATGAAGCGGAGCTTCTGCTTTTCGGCAAGCATGATGCCGTAGTCAGACTTCTTCTTGCGGCCGGCGCGGGCACCGTGCTGACCCGGAGGGAAGGGACGACGGGCGAAAGCCTTGGAGGCACCGAAGAGTTCAACGCCGAAACGGCGGCTGATCTTGGCGGTAGGACCTGTGTAACGAGCCATAATGTTCTGTTATCTTTCTTGGTTCAGGTTAAACGATTAGGCGCGACGAGCCTTGGGAGGACGGCAACCGTTGTGCGGGATGGGCGTCACGTCGGCGATGGAGGAGATTTCCAGACCGATGGCCTGCACGGCACGAACAGCGGATTCACGACCGGAACCCGGCCCCTTGACGCGGACTTCAACTTCCTTGAGGCCGTGGCCCATGGCCTGGCGGCAGGCATCCTGGCATACGACCTGACCGGCATAAGCGGTGCTCTTGCGGCTGCCCTTGAAGTTGAGCTTGCCGGCAGAGGACCAGCCAATCACGTTGCCCTTGAGGTCGGTCACGCTCACCACGGTGTTGTTGAAGGTGGAGGAGATGTGCACGATACCGGTGGTAACGTTCTTGCTGCCTTTAGCCTTGAGAATCTTGACCTTGTCGTCATCGTCAGCGAGACCAAGCTCGGCAAAGATGTCGCGACGAGCCTCGGGCTTCTTCTGCTCGGCGGGAGCGGGAGCCTCGGCCTGAACGGGAGCCTCAGCGGCTACTACGTCCTTCACTTCTTCCTGGATGGTTTCTTCAGCCATTTTCAGTATATTCTCTTAAAAGGTTAATTACTTCTTGGCGCCCACAGTCTTCTTGCGGCCCTTACGGGTGCGGGCATTGGTGCGGGTACGCTGACCGCGAACGGGGAGACCCTTGCGGTGGCGGATGCCGCGCAGACAGTTGATGCTGGTCAGACGCTTGAGTGCCATCTGCTTCTCACGGCGCAGGTCACCCTCGATGAGGATGTTGTTGCTGGTGATAGCCTGAACAATCTTGGTCAGCTGAGCGTCAGAGAGCGTGCCAGTACGGAGGTCCGGGGAGATACCGGCCTGTTCCAGCACCTTCTTAGCCGTGGAGGGCCCGATGCCGTAGATGTAGCACAGGGAGGCCTCAACGCGCTTCTCGTTGGGAATTTCGATACCGAAAAGACGAGCCATAGTGGTGTGTTCTTATTAGTGATGATTGATGGTCGCCACCGCGCGGTGGCAATTTGTCGGCGCAGATTCTACACGCTTTTTGACTTTTGGCAAGCACAATCTTGCAAAAAATTACAACTTTGGGTAATTTTGGGATTTTTACCCCCTCTTTTATATACTTCGTGGCAGCAAAGCCCCAGCTGCAGCCCTGTTAATCCAGCTCCGGCATGGGGCGCAGAACGGGGACTTCGGGCAGCACGGAAGAGGTGCTGCCACCGCCGCCTGAGTAGCGTGGCATGACGCTGGGGGTGTAAGTGGACGGAGCGGGGATTTTCTTCAGCTGTATCGCGACGGAGTCTTCCTCGATGTACTTTACCTTGGGGTCATTTTCCGTCCACACAAAGGAGAGAAAACCGCTGGTGACCGGGGTAAGGGTTTCAGTGCCGATTTCGTAGCCGCTCTTGCGAGCCACGATACCGAGGGTCTTATCCTGGGCAATTTCTGTCACGAGGGGCGTTTTCCCTACATATTCACCATTGATGGTGATGTCTGCTCCCTCTGGTGCGGTGGTGATGGCCAGTTCCTTGGTGCCGACACAGGCCACCAGCAGCAGCGAAACAGCAGCAAGACAGATTTCCTTCTTCATGCGCGCTAGTGTAGCGCAAAAACCGGGTGGCGTTCAAGCAAAAATTACATGCTTGCGCTGCTTCATGCTATATGATAGAGTAAAGAGTAATATGATACGCAAATTGACGGTGGAAGGAATGACAGTGTTCCAGCAAGAGGAGTCGTTCCATTTTGTTCCTGGTATCAATATCATTGTGGGCGGCAATGATTCGGGCAAGAGTCACCTGATGAAACTTTGCTACGCCATCAGCAAATGGGGGTGCGGCGGCAGCAGGCGTGATTTGCCCGAAGTGTGGGCCGAAGAGAAGCGTCTGCGGCAGGATCTGCTGCGCGTGTTCGGCACACATGATCTGACGAGTCTCACCTCCCGCAGCGCAGGGGCTTGCGCCGAAGCCCGGGTGCGCGCCTCGCTGGAGGGTGATAAAGTTCCTGCCGGAACAGCCGATGTAGCTTTTGCTTTCCGCGCCCATTGTGAGGAAGAGGGGCTGCGTATCAGCACCATGCCGGAACGCTACCTGGGCAGCAATGCGGTGTTCCTCTCACCGCGCGAGGTGCTGTCGATTTATCCCTGCTATATGCAGGCAGGCAAGCGTTACCCGGAATTGCTGGATTCCGCCAGCTGGGAACTGTGCCGCGCGCTGGAGTCCGAACCAGGCAGCGCCCCCCTGCCCCAGGCGCTGAAATATGTCGTGAAGCAGATTGAACACCTGCTGGGCGGCAGACTGCAGCGGCGCAACGGGCGCTTCTACCTGCAACGACCAGGGCAGGAAGCGCTGGAACTTAACCTCATCGCCGAAGGGTTCAAGCGCATCGGCACGCTTGGGCTGCTGCTCAACAACGGTACGGTACGCCCCGGCACAGCCTTGTTCTGGGATGAACCGGAAATGAACCTGAATGCCGGGCATCTACCCCTGCTGGTGAACCTGATGCTGACGCTCTGCCGCGCGGGGATTCAACTGCTGCTCACCACTCACAGCCTCTTCCTGCTGCGCGAGCTGGTGATTCAGCTTTCCGACCAGCAGAACCGGGGCGTGAGCCGCCGATTCTTTGGTCTGCAGGCCGGCCGGGTGGAGGGCCGCCGCGTGAGCGAGGCCGATGAGCTGGATAATCTGGCTCACCTGGACAGCCTCGAAGCCGAACAGGAACAGGCAGACCGCTACCTGAGCCTCATGCCCCAACTTAACGGAGATTTCTGATTGTGTTCCAGGTCGGCACCAGTTGTGTGGAAGGCATGCACCGTTTCAATTTTGAAGCGGGGTATTATGTATGCCGCTTCGAATGTTCCCCCTTCTATTCCCACCACGCCCAGAACTTCTGCAACAGCTGCAAGGAGATGGATTTTGTACTCTACCATCCGGGGAAGAAGGAACTGTGGCTCATTGAAGTGAAAGATTACCGCTTCAACGCCCGCCCCAAGGTGCGCGACCTGGTGGAGAAACTCTGCCGCAAAGTGCGCGACTGCCTGTTTCTGCTCCGCACCGCAGCCCTCTGCGCCCCGGAGGAGGAGCCGGATGAGGGCATCTCGCTGCGGGAGATGGCGCGCATGAGCATGCAGGCCAGGCACATCCGCCTGGCTTTCACCATAGAACTGGGCAACACAGGCCTGTTCCCGCCCAAGGCACTGCTCTCCACCATACGCGATTTACTATACCGCCAGATGCGTTTCATAGACCCGCAGATGCTCTGCCTGCCGATTACGGAATCGGGCGGAGCGGGTCCCTGGACCATCACCCCCGCAGGCAATGACCAGTCTGCCCGCATCCGCAAACGCATGGAAAACGCCCAGCGCGAACGCGACCACGCCCGCAAGGTGGCAGAGGAACAGGAACGCCACCGCGAGCGCGTGGCCGCCCGGCGCCGCCGCAAAGCCCGCAAATCGCACATTCCCCTCTGGAAACAGCGCGCCATGGAGCGGGAAGAGGGGAAAACCGGCACGCATGCCGACCGCCGCCTGCGGGATTGATGCGATGCTGTCCACACAAAAAAACTGCTTCCTCCGGCGGAGGAAGCAGTTTTCAAAATCAATTCCGTAAGTCGGATCAGGGCTTGATGACGGAAGCAAGCACCACCGTACCGTTGAAGGGGGTACTCACGTTGGCGGGCATCTCGACCTGAGCAAGACGGAAGGATTCCTTCATGCCCACGCCGGAGATATCGGCGGTGATGCAGCAGGGGATGTCCTTCACAGCGCACTTCACGGGCATCTCGTGTACAATCTGGTGTACAACGCCACCCATGGCAGCACCGGCGGGAGTACCCACAAGCTTCACCTGCACGCGGGTCTTCACCACGGTGTCGGGAGTCACGGCGCAGAAGTCGACATGGTTGGTGGAATCGGTCAGCCAGTTGCGCTGCACGTCCTTCACCAGGGTCAGGATAGTCTGGCCGTCCAGCTCCAGGTTCACCAGGATGGAATCGGTATCAACGGAAGCGAACAGAGCGCGGACATCAGAAGTCTTGAGCTGGATGTTGATGTTTTCGGCAACAGCGGCACCGTACACCACGCCGGGGAGGTAACCCTGAGCGCGCAGAGCGTTCAGCTTGCCAGTACCGATGGCCTCGCGCTTGGTGGCCTTGAGGGAATATGTCGTCATAGTTATAATTCTTTCTATGTCTTGAAATTAGGTTTTGTCTGGAGTTCTTCCGACGTCGGTGCGCCTGCGTCACCCGCCGGGATATCGCACCCTGCCAGCGAAAGCAAGGTGGACGCCCAGAATACGCCTTATTGCAGAAAAGTCAAGCAAAAACCCCATATTTTCCTTGAAAATGGCATTCTTTACCGATAGGATGAGGGGGCATGAAGGCCTTTTTCCTCCTCCCGCTCACCCTGCTCTGCTGCAGCTGTGCCCAGATGTCGCAGCAGGCCGTGGGCCCCATCCCCCCGCCCGCACCCGAGACGCTTCGCCGCCCCATTCCCCCGGCATTGCAGCATTACTACACCCTGCCCGCCCCGCAAGAGAACTGAGCAAATTGTCATTACCGCATAAAAAGCTTGACACACGCGCCCGGCACGATATATAATGCGCGCGTACAAGTTCCGGTCCGTTATGAGATTGGGGCGGGTCTGCGACCCGCTCTTTTTTTGTACACGGGCACAACCCATCCAATCAAGACACACAAGAACAATGGCCACTACTGATATCTCCGCCCTGATTGACTTCTATGTCCGAGAAAAAGACCTGACCCGCGAACGCGTCATCCAGGCTCTTGAGGCATCCTTTATCACCGCCTACTACAAGATGGTTCCGGGGGCAGACCGCATCAACAACATCCGCGCTGTGGTGAACCCGCAGAAGGGCACGGTCAAAATCAAGGCCGAAATGCTTGTTGTGGAAGACGAGGAACTCGTCGATGCCTTCAACGAAGTAAAGCTCTCCGTAGCCCAGGCTGCCGGAACCCGTAGTGGCAAGGAATACCAGCCCGGAGACAGCATCAGCGTGAACATCACCCCCAAGGACTTCGGCCGCATTGCCGTGCAGACCGCCCGCCAGACGATGCAGCAGCGCATCCGCAAGGCTGAGCAGGAAATGCTGGCAGAAGCCTTCCGCGACCGAGCCGGCGAAGTCGTGACGGGTACGGTGAAGCGCTACGACAAGGGCGACGTGATTGTGGAAGTAGAGAAGTTCGAAGGTCTTGTTCCCATGCGCCAGCGCATTCCCGGCGAGGAATACAACAGCGGCGACAAGATGCGATTCTACGTGGTGGAAGTGCGCGATGGAGTGCGTGGTCAGGAACTCATCCTTTCCCGCAGCCACCCCAACCTGGTGCGCCGGCTCTTCGAGAACGAGGTGCTGGAAATTGCCGAGCATACAGTTGACATCCTCACCATCGTGCGTGAGGCCGGGTACCGCACTAAGATGGTGGTACGCAGCAACGACCCGAACGTGGACCCCATCGGTGCCTGCGTCGGCATGCGCGGTGCCCGCGTGAAGAATGTCGTGAATGAACTGAACCACGAAAAGGTGGACATTCTGGAATACACCGAGGACAAAGCCGCCATGGTGACGGAGTCCCTCGCCCCCATCGAACCCATCAAGGTGAAGGTGGACAAGGATGCCCATGTGGTGACGGTGGTCGTGGAAGACGACAAGGCTGCCGCCAAGGCCAAGGGCCGCAAGGGGCAGAACGTGCGCCTCACCGCACGCCTCATTTCCACGCCCGATGAACGCTGGGATGTGCGCGTCGAAGCCTACGATGAAAAAGCTCAGGCCAAGAACCTGGCCAATGAAGGTGCCAGCGAACTGTCCACAGTGCTGGGCATCACCAATGACATGGCTGCAGCCATGGTTGCTGCCGGTTTCACCACGGTAGAAGGCATTGCCCAGTACGCCGATGCAGAAAGCCTTGTGGAAGCCCTGGGCATCTCCGAAACCGAAGCAGAGGACATCATGGCCAAGGCTCAGGCCAGCTGCTAAGCCGCATTCCATCTGAAGCAACAACATTTTCCCGACACAATGGCAAAGAATGATGACGATAAAGCCCCCGTACTCGACCTGATCGGGGGCAGCAAGAAGAAAAAAGCCACCGCTCCCAAGAGCGAGGCGGCACCCGCAGCTGCCAAAAAGCCGGCTCCCAAGGCCGCAGCACCCAAAAAGGAAGCCCTTGACCTGCTGGCACCCCGCAAGAACACCCGCAAGGCTGAAGCCGCCGCACCCGCACCGGCACCCGCGCCTGCACCCGCACCGGCACCGGCCCCTGTACCCGCACCGAAGCCTGCTCCGGCAGCCGCCCCTGCCGAGGCCGACGGCGGCAAGGTCATGAACATCAAGGCTCCCATTTCTGTGGCAGACCTCGCCGCGCTGATGGGTATGAAACCCTTCAAGCTGATTGCCGAACTGCTGCCCATGGGTGTGTTTGCCAACCCCGGCACCACGCTCGACAGCGACCAGGTGGCCGCTCTGTGCGAAAAGCACGGCTTTACCTACGAACGCGTGCGCCGCGAAAAAGGCGCCGGCGTGAAAGCCCCGGTGGAAGAAATCAAGGAACCCGAAGCGGTGGCCGTTGAGGAAGAGCCGGAGGATGCTCTCAAGGTGCGTACCCCCATCATCACCGTGATGGGCCATGTGGACCATGGCAAAACCTCCCTGCTCGACTACATCCGCCGCACGAAGGTAACTGCCGGTGAGGCTGGCGGCATCACCCAGCACATCGGTGCCTACACGGTGGAACATGCTGGCAACACGCTGACCTTCATCGACACCCCCGGCCATGCCATCTTCACAGAAATGCGCGCCCGCGGTGCCGACGTGACCGACATTGTAGTACTGGTGGTGGCAGCCAACGACGGCATCATGCCCCAGACCAAGGAAGCCATCATGCACGCCAAGGCCGCCGGCAAGACCATCATCGTAGCCGTCAACAAGTGTGACCTCCCTGCAGCTGATCCCGTGCGCGTGCGCACGCAGCTCATGGAAAATGACCTGATGCCCACCGACTTTGGCGGTGAGATTGAATGCGTGGATGTTTCCGCCCACACCGGCGCCGGTATTGATGACCTGCTCGACCTGCTCTGCCTGCAGGCGGAAGTGCTGGAACTCAAGGCTAATCCCAAGGCCAACTGCCGCGCCTCCATCATCGAGGCCCGCATGGAACAGGGCAAGGGCAGCTCGGCTACCGTGATTGTGCAGAGCGGCACGCTCAAGGTCGGCATGCCCTTCATCTGCGGCCCGTACTCCGGCAAAATCAAGACCATGCTCGACGACAAGGGACAGCGCATCAAGAAGGTTACCCCCGGTATGCCTGCTGAAGTTTCCGGCTTCCTTGAAACCCCGAACGTGGGTGACGAACTCGTGGAAATGGAAAATGAACGCGCCGCCCGCAAGCTCTCCGACGAACGTCTGGAGGAACTGCGCCAGCAGCGCCTCACCGCTCCCCGCCGCTCCCGCATGGAAGACATTCTGGCCATGATGGGCGATGGTTCCCAGAAGGCGGTGCTGAAACTCTACCTGAAGGGTGACGTGCAGGGTTCTGTGGAGGCCATCAAGAAGGCCATCATGGACATCGAGAGCGACAAGGTGGAATGCCAGTTCATCGGCGCTGCCGCCGGTCCTATCTCGGAAAGCGACATTCTGCTGGCCTCCTCCTCCGATGCTGTGATTCTGGGCTTCAATGTGAAGGTGGAAAGCAACGCCGTGAAGGCCGTGAAGCGCGAAGGTGTACAGGTGAAGATTTTCTCCATCGTGTACGAACTTATCGACCAGGTGAAGGATGCCATGCTCGGCCTGCTGGAACCCGAAACCCGCGAAACCGTGCTGGGTCACGCCGAAATCAAGCAGGTATTCAAGCTCAACAAGGGCAAGGCCGCCGGTTCCTATGTCTCCGACGGCAAGATGCTCCGCACCGCCGAAGCCCGCGTGCTGCGCGACGGCCAGGTGGTGTTCGACGGCAAGATGTCCACTCTGCGCCGCTTCCAGGATGAAGTGGAGGAAGTCAAGGCTGGTCTCGAATGCGGTATCCGCCTGGCTGACTACAACGACTACGAAGTGGGTGACATCATCGAATGCTACTCCCTGGAGAAAATCAAACAGACTTTGTAAGCAATCATGGCAACACGACGTCTTGACAAAGTGAACGAGTTGATGAAGCGGGAAATCGGCACCTTCATTCAGAAGGAGTACGAATGGTCCGGCACCATCGTCTCGATTCTGGATGTCGAGATTACGGAAGACCTCAAGGAAGGTCGCGTATGGGTGGGCGTGGTTGGCCGCATGGCCCCCGCCCAGGTTATCGAGAAACTGAACCGCAAACGCGGAGAAATTCAGAGAGCCATCAGCAAGCGTGTGGTTCTCCGCAACACGCCCCGGCTCACCTTCAAGCACGATAACTCAGCCCAGCGCGGGGTAGACCTGGTGAATCTTCTGGACGACATCGAGCAAAACCTACCCAAGGCACCGCCCTTGCCCGATGGCGAGTACGACCCGGAAATCTGATAACAGCCACCCCCAACCCACCCTATGGCAGGCAAACTCACCATCAGACGCGTTGGTAACCACTTACCTCACCTGTGTCTGGCAGGTGTGTTGCTGCTCACAGGCATTCTCATCTGGCTCAGCACAGCTGGTCTTCCCGGCTGTGCTGTGCGCTATCTGGAAGAACAGGCCGCACAGGCCGGGCTGCCCCTCAGTATCGACAAAATCCAGCTTTCCCCCAGCTCCGGCATTGCGCTGAAAGTCAAGCGCATCAGGCTGGAACTCGAACAGCAGGATGCCCTGCCCGCCAATCTGCAAATCCGCCAGATAAAGCTGGTATTCAGCCCTGGTCGCCTGCTGTCGGGAGATTTCACCCCCACACAGCTGCAGGTCAAAGGAGCAGAACTGCAACTGCCCTTTGGGCAGCAGGCCGCAGACCGCGTCGTGCTGAGCGACATCGGCCTTCACGCCAGTTTCCGTCCCGAAGCCAAGGGGCTGAACAGCACTCTGCAGGCCGTTCTGCACAACATGGCGATCGAGTGGAAAGTCAATCTGCGCGAGGAAGAAGGTCTCCTGAAGCTCCTGGCATCGGACGGAGAGAGCGCCACCGAGCAAACAGATGCCGCGGCTGCCATCCGCCAGTATCTGGCAGAATACCGCCCCGTCCTGAAGCAACTCAAATCACAACTCGACGCCCAGGACTGGACGCGCGAGAACCATCCGAAAGTCCGCTTCAACACATCGCGCGGCAGAAGCTGGAGACTTGGAATCAACGCATGGATACCCAGTTACGACATAGAGGACTTCCACATCAGGAATGCTGACCTCAATGCCCAGTTTGCAGAGGGTACCATCACCATCAACACGCTCAAATTCAAAACCGTTGACCCCGATACGCAAGTATCGCTGCAGGCGGGCTACGACCTGCGCACCCGCGAGCTGGCATTCCACACGAACAGCTCTGCACCGCTTGTCCGCATGCTCGACCGCTACCTGGGCGAAGACCCCACGGGCATTCTGCGCCAGATTCAATCGGAAAAAGATTCAACCCCGATCATCGAGCTGCACGGCCGTGCCGGATTCAGCGAAGATTACGCTCTCAACACCATCACGCTGCGCGGCAAGATAGAACACAGCAATGTCATGCTCGGACACTCTCTCGTCGAGCATGGTGTGCTGAGCTTCTTCATCCACGACGGCAGCTTCAACATCGACAACCTGCAACTGAAATTCCCCGATGGCCACCTGAAAGTCAGCGCTCAGGCCGCTCACGGCACAGGCTCGGCCAAGGTGGACATCAACCTGCCCGATGAAGTTCTGCTGGCCCTGGCTCGTGATTTCAGCCGGAATCCGGAATTGAAGCTCCCGGAAGGACTTGCCTTTGACGATAACCTGAAGCTTCTGGCCGATTGCGAGATGACGCTTGCCACCTTTGAACCGGGCAAGAGCCGTTTTAAGGATTTAGTCCCCGCCCTCGTGGGACTCAAGCTTCAATTCAACACCGGGCGCACCGTCGCAGGTGATACCGTATGCCAGGAGAATGCCCTCTCGTTGAATATATCTGGAATCCGCTACGATGCAGAGCAGATAAGCGCTGAAGCCCTCACGCTGGAAGCCCTGAGCAGCATCTTCCAGGGCGAAAAGACAGCCGACGACGTGCTGCTGAGTGTCCACCTCAACCAATTGCAGAGCGACACCGCCCTCTCCACCGTACAAATAGGAGAAAGCAAGCTGCAAGCCAGCGCCAAAGCAGCCTCCTCCGGCGGCTATACTGTGGAGAACCTGCACGGCACAGCAGAACTCGGTCAGTTGGTATGGGCAGACCAGAAGCTGAAATCAGAAGCCATAGCAGGCAGCATCAAGGCGGGCTGCATCAGCCACGGCAATAGCAGCGCCCAGGGAGTCCACCTGGAATTCAACATCCCGGAAGGACTGAATCTGGCCGATGTGTGGAGCAGCATGCAGAAAAACGCCCGGCTGAATGCCGCCATTCAAGAAATCAGCTACGACAAGCAATTCTGCGCCTCAGGTACGCGCCTGCAGTTGCAGCATACAGACCACAATGCAGCCACGCTGGAGTTGGAGTCGAGCGTGAACGACAAGCCCCTCAGCTTGAAAATTGATGCAAAGCTGGAGGAGGATAAGCAAGTACATTTCCAGCACATCGAAGCGAATATTCCGGCGGCCTCACTGCTGCCCATACTGGGAGGTGAACCGCTCGAAGGCCTGCAGCTGCCGGACAGAATCTCCCTGCAAGGTGACGCACTCCTGGATACAGGAACCTGGCGGCTCATCCGTTCTCATTACGATATTCAAATTCCCGAACTTATCCGCGTGTGCCAGAACGTGTATGTACACAAAGGCATGGAAATTCCGCTGGAACTCCAGGTCCGCGGCGAATTCAACACAGCAGAGGACGGGACTATGCACTACGCCGCCGATGTAAACGCCTGGTATAAACCTGGCGAGGAACTCGACATCCGGGTAGAGGGCAATCCGCTCACGGATTGCCGCATCACCGGCAGCAACACCATTCCGGTTGACATCATCAACGCGCTCATCGACAATGCCGACGCGCACTGGATTATGCGAGACTTCCGCTGCAAACCCGGAATCACCCGCAACAACATTACGGACATTGATACCATTATCCGCTACGACCAGGGAATCTATATCAATGCCCGCTGTAAGGCAGAACTCATCAATATGGAATTCCTCCTCGGCGCTATCCGCGATAAGGAAGATGCCCAGGGCAACCCGACAGGAGAGGAATACCTGCGCACGGATTTGAGTTCAAATCCCTTCACCCTGGTCAGGGAAGGCCATTGCGATGTCGAGGTTCTGGTGCAGCTGGACTGCGTGGATAAACAAGGCCAGGCGCTGCCGGATGAAATCCGCATCAACTTGCTCAACCCGGATTTATTGTACGACAACGCCCCCTGGCTCAAGCGCATGGGCTTCAAGACCGGGGCGCGGACCAGCCGCATTACCGGCGAAGCCGTCCGTTTCAACATTGAGAACAGCACCATTACGCTCCACAAGCTCAAAGGCAATTGCTACCCCGCCTACTCCATCGGCATGTACTATGCGCCGATTCAGCATTTCATGGAGGACATTATCCTCCGCGACCCGGTAGACATTGAAACCGATTATTGTCTCTTCCCCATATCCCGCCATTGCGATATTCCCATGCAGGGGCTGATTCACACCAAGGCCCCCACCGGCGCTGGCTTCCGTTTTCTGGGCACCACAATTCCGTTCACCAACTTCAGCGGTTTCATCAACATCAGCGATGAGGATGTCTACCTCGACCGCATGAACGCCGAATGCTGGGGCGGCGTCATGAACGGAGCGGTTCGCATTGGTTTTGCCGGAGAACACACAACGCTGGACGGCTACATCCAGGCGCGCACCATGAACCTCAAGGACATCGTGGCCTCCTACGGAGAAGAATTCACCCCCGCTACCTGCAGCGGCTTCATCCGCTTCCAGGCACCGAAACCGGATCTGGATGCGGTGCAGGCTTATGGCCGCGTCAGCCTGCGGGATGGAGACCTGATGCAGATAGGTCTGTTCCGCCCTATCGGCAGACTGCTTGCCGACATGCCGGGGCATCTGGAAAAGCTGCAGAAATCTGTCACCAACAACCAGGAAATAACCCAGCCCTCCTGGGTGAAGCGCCTCATCAGCTACGTCTTTGACTCCGGCAGCAACGCCGTCGATTCCGTCCAGAATTCGGCCTATAAAATACCTTTTGCCAACCACTTCCTGCGCTACGGCATCGATGAGGCCTTTGCCAAGTTCGACATCCGCAACGGCCACCTCATCACCCGCGACATGAGCGCCAGAGGCTACAATCTCGATGTGCGCACCCAGCTCGACATCAACCTCGACAAGCTCACGCTCACAGGCGACCTCTGGCCCAGAATCTCCAGCGTCCCCACAGTTCTTATCTCGCCCATCACCATTCTTTCCAAGTTCCTGATTGACATCAACCTGTACGGGGATTTGATCAATCCGCAATGGGAAATCGGCCTGAGCAAGAAATTGCGGAATGACGAACCCAGCCTGAATTCCACCCCCGTCCCGGAGAGCGTAACCGAGCCTGCAGAGGAAAAGTAAGCATGGAAGAAAGCATCCCGATATTCAGCCTTTCTTCCGGCAGCGGCGGAGCGTTGCTACTCTCAGGCCTTGTGTTTCTGGTGCATCTGGCCGGTCTGGCCCTGTCCCTCCATGCCCTCTGCCGCGAACACTCTCCCCAGGGTACCATCGCCTGGATGCTGGGGCTCATCTTTCTACCCTGGGTCAGCGTGCCGCTCTATCTCGTACTGGGAGCAGCGCGTATCCGGCGGCACACCTCTGTCCGCCGGGGCCGGGAAAGCATCCGCAAGTTCCTCCGGAGATACGAGGCATGGGATTCTCCGGGCAGCAGGCTGAGCCAGACAATGACCAACTGCACCGGCTACGCTCCCTGCTCCGGCAACAAGGTCCGTCTGCTGCGGGACGGAAACGATACCTACCGCCGCCTGTTGCAGGACATCCGCCAGGCACAGCACTCCATTCTGCTGGAATTCTTCATCATCCGCAATGACCGGGTTGGCAACAGGCTGCGGAAAGCCTTGGAAGAACGCGCCCGCGCCGGGGTGCAGGTCTACGTCATCTACGATGAAGTGGGCTCCCACAAGCTCCCGGCAGGGTATCTGATGCGCCTGCGCCGCGCCGGGGTGCAGGTCAGTTCCTTCAACGGCAAGCGGTTCTGGCTCAGCTCCATCCTGCGGCTCAACTACCGCAACCACCGCAAGCTGGTGGTCATCGACAGCGCTCAGGCCTACCTCGGCAGCCTCAACATCGGGCTGGAATACACCCGCAGCGCCCGCCGTCCCTACTGGCGCGACACCTTTGTGCAACTGCACGGCCCCATCGTCAGCCAATGTCTGCTCAGCTTCCTGGACGACTGGCAACGCGCCACAGGAAACAGCCTGGCCCACCTGGCCACCCCCTGCCCATCACAAGGCAGTACCACCTGCCAGCTCATTCCCAGCGGGCCGGATGATACCCCCACCAATACCTGGAGGCTCACGCTGCTGGAACTGGCGGCCTCTGCCCGGCAACGGCTCTGGCTTGCCAGCCCCTATTTCGTCCCCGACGAAGCCGTGCAGGCCGCCCTTTGCCAGGCCGCCCTGCGCGGGGTGGATGTATGCCTCCTCATTCCCCGGCAGGGCGATAACATGGCCGCCCAGCTGGCCATGCTCTCCTTCCTGCCGGGCATGCTGGCCTGCGGTGTCCGCATGCTGGCCTATGAACCTGGCTTCCTGCATGAGAAAGTCTGCGTGCAGGACGATGCGGTGGCCAGCATCGGCACGGCCAATCTGGATGCCCGCTCCCTGCGGCTCAATTTCGAACTCACCCTGCTCATGGAGGACAAGGCGGCCACCGCAGAAATAGCCGCCATGCTCTCGGAAGACATGGCTCAGGCCTCAGCCCTGACACCCGCGCAATGGTACAAAGCCCCCCGCCTCATGCGACTGCTGGCAAACTGCTGCCGTCTTCTTTCGCCCGGTCTGTAATCTCGGCGCTTGAAACCTGGCAGGAATGGTGCTAGAATAACGCGCATGGAAATTACGCTGAATTCGCCGCTGGATATGCACCTGCACCTGCGCGATGGTGATATGCTGAAGCTGACAGCCCCGCTCTCGTCCGACTTTGCCGGTGCCGTCATCATGCCGAACCTTGTCCCCCCGGTGACTACGCCGGAAATGATGCAGGCCTATGACGCGCGCATCGGGGAAGCCATGGAAGGAGCGGATTTCACGCGCTATATGACCCTCTTCTTCACGCCGCTCGGTGAAAAGGAACTCCTTGCGGCCAAAGAGACTCCCGGATTCTTCGGCTTCAAGCTCTACCCGGCAGGCATTACCACCAACAGCGAAGGAGGCGTCTCCGACCTCGCGCAGGCAGACAGCACCCTCCGCCTCATGGAGGAACTCGGAATCCCCCTGCTGGTACATGGGGAAAGCCACGGTTTTGTGATGGATAGAGAGCAGGAATTCCTGTCCGTCTACCGCCACCTGGCCACAAAGTACCCGAAACTCAAGCTCAGCATGGAACACATCACCACCGCAGAGGCGGTGCGCCTGCTCGACGAATTCCCGAATATCTGCGCCACCGTCACCCTGCAGCACCTCATCATCACTCTCGACGATGTAGCCGGCGGCGCGCTGCGCCCGCACCTGTTCTGCAAGCCCATTGCCAAGCGACCCGAAGACCGCGATGCCCTGCTCCGCGCCGCTCTGGAGGGGCATCCGCGCCTCATGTTCGGCTCCGACTCTGCCCCCCATCCCCGCTGCAAGAAAGAAGCCTGCGGCTGTGCGGCTGGTGTGTTCACAGGTCCCGTTGCCCTGCCCAAGCTGGCCGAAATCTTCGCCGCTCACAGTGCCTTGGACAATCTCCAGGCCTTTGTGAGCGACAACGCCTGCAAGTGGTACGGGCTGCAGCCCGCACAGAAAACGGTTACCCTGCAGGACATCCCCATGAACGTACCCGCCAGCTACCGCAGCTATGGCCAACAGGTCATCCCCATGTACGCCGGCGAAAGCATCGGCTGGAGTCTCGTGCGCTGATGGAAGCCGCCCCCATACCTACCGCAGAGGACTTACGGCAGCTGCTGGCTGACATTGCAGCCATGCACATGCCCTTCGGCATGTACGGCCCGGAGAATTACCCGCCGGAAGGCTGCCCGCTCATGGATTTACCCACCGAATACCTCGACTGGTTCTGGCAGAGGGGCTGGCCCAAAGGCAAGCTCGGCAGGCTCATGGAGCAGACGCTCCTCATCAAGAACAGCGGACTCGACAAACTGTTCGACCCCTTCCGGGCAGCAGCAGGAGGCCGCCGCCGCTTCCCCCGTAAATAATTCTCCCGCTCTCATGTCCAAACTCCGTTCCATCATTCTGGCAGCACGACCCAAAACCCTCCCCGCAGGCTTTGTCGCCGTGTGGGCGGGCTGTCTCATCGTCTGGAAATTCCAGCAGCACCTGCCGGAAACCGGCATCAGGCTCGACTGGTGGCTGGCGGCTTTCACCGCCCTGAGCTGCGCCTGCATCCAGATTGCCTGCAACTTCTTCAACGACGCCATCGACGCCACAAAAAACGCTGATACCGAACAGCGCCAGGGCCCCCGCCGCATCACCGCCAGCGGCGACATGAGCCCCACTGCCGTCAAGCTCTGGGGATGCTTCTTCCTGGTTGCAGCCGCCGCATTCGGTGTGCCGCTTATTCTGGCGCAGGGCTGGCCGGTTCTGCTCATCGGCATTCCGAGCCTCTTCTTTGCCTACGGCTACACCGGCGGCCCCTGGCCGCTGGCCTACCACGGTCTGGGGGAACTCTTTGTGCTGCTCTTCTTCGGGCTGGTGGCCGTGGTGGGCACGGTCTTTGTGCAAATCGGCTGGCAGCCGGGCTTTCTGGAGGTCTACTGCTGCGCCATTGTACTGGGGGTGCAGTGCGGACTGCTCTCCTGCCTGCTCATCGAAATCAACAACATCCGCGACCGCAAGGAAGATGCCACCACAGGCAAACGCACCCTTGCTGTGCGCTGGGGCGAAAAACGCGCCCGCGGGCTGGCCATGGCCTTCCTCGTCGCACCCTATGTCACGCTGAAGCAGACCGCTTTCTTCCTGCCCGGGTTCAGCTGGAATCCCGTGTGGCTGGCCGCCATCATCCTGGGCGGATTCATTCTCCTGAAGCTCAACACCATGCCGGCCAACAAGAAAATGAACATGCTGCTGGGGCTTTCCTCCCTGCACATGGGGCTTTTCCTGCTGGCACTCACCCTCTGATACAACCTTTTCCACCATGCGCAAGTCCCTTCTCTCCCTCCTCCCGCTGTTTCTCTGCAGCTGCATCGTCCAGAACCAGCTCATCCTCGACCCGCTCGAAGAGGGTGAAAGCCTGATGATACGCGACGAGCAGGCCATTGCCGCCTTTGAAACCATCATGGCCGGTGTGGCCGACCCTGGCAATACCTACAACCTGCCGGAGTCCACCCACGCCTTCTTCAACTCGGCCGATGTCATCAGCACCTTCCAGAACACCCAGCCGGTGCTGGGGGTCTGCCGCAACGGGGAAAAGGAATACTATTACCACATTGAGCGCAATCAGGATGATGTCCTCATCAGCGACCTTGACCAAGGCGTAACTGACTACATCATCACCCCGGAGAAATACAAGGAAATCCAGGACTTCATCGCACAGCACACCCCGGTGCAGAAAGCCACCCCCGGAGAAGAAACACCGGGACAGGAAGCCACGGGAGCAGAATCGGACATAGAAGAATAAATCTATATGTCTCACCGTACCCCGCTTATCCTGCTGCTCATTTTCATCGCGCTCACCTGCTGGTCTGCCATCAACCCGCACGATACCCAGGTATGGTGGACAGAAATGACCGTTGCCCTGCTGCTGGTGGGCGCGCTCGTCCTCAGCTACCGCAAGTTCCGCTTCTCAGACACCGCCTATATCATCCTGGGCCTCTGGTGCTTCATCCAGGTTATCGGCGCGCACTACACCTTTGAACTCGTCCCCTTCGATTTCGTCACCAACCTGTTCGGATTCGAGCGTAACCACTACGACCGCCTGGCCCACTTTGTGGTAGGCATGGGCGGCATTGCGATTGCCGAGCTGCTCTGGCGTTGCCGACTGGTCAATGGAGTCAGAACCGCGGCCGTATTCAGCGTCATCTTCATCCTGGCCATCGCCGGCTTCTGGGAACTGGTAGAATGGATATACGCCGAGATTGACGGCGGCGATGCAGGCCAGGCATTCCTAGGCTCCCAGGGAGATGTATGGGACGCGCACAAGGACATGGTGCAGGATACGCTGGGAGGTATCCTTGCAGCCCTTATGTTCTACTGGCAGAACCGTGGGCAGAAAGCCTCTTATTAGGCATACCGGGAAAAATGCTTCTTTCGAACCCAGAAAGATATTATCCATATAGGCATCTTCAAATGCAGCCTGGTGCAGAATAAAGCAAGAACTTCTCTTTCTTGAAAAGGCGCGAACGAAAGCATTTCCTGAACACACGGAGGGGAGTTCATTCGAACTCCCCTCCGGCGTTATCAGATTCATCAGTTTCGGTCTTTACTCCTCCTCAGCGGGGGGAGCTGCCTTGGCCTTGGCGGCTTTCACCAGGGCATCGGTATCTGCCAGCACCTGGTCAATGGAAGCAGCGGGAACACCAGCCTTCAGCAGACTCTGGGTGGCATGGTAGGCCTTGGAGCGCTCCTCTGAATAGATGAGGCTGTATACCTTGGACTGGCGCTTGTCGTATGCAGCGCCCTTCTCCTCCGCCAGCTGGGCAGCGGTCTTGCTCTCAGCGTTCACGGCGGCGGTATCAGCCCCCAGCTGAAGCAGAACCTTCACCACGGCATCATCGCCGCGCATGGCAGCCAGCATCAGCGGAGTGTAGCCATTGGCCTCTTTCTCGTTGATATCCAGGCCGGCCTTGACGAGCATGGCCACGGAGTGGGGCATGCCGCTCCAGGCAGCCCAGTGGAGAGCCGTGAAACCATCCTGGTCCTTGGCGTGAATGTTCACACCGGGAGCATTAAGGAGTTCCTGCACATAATAGGCGCGATCGGCATCCTTGGCCATGGAGAGCTGCGGGTTGTTGAAGTTCGTGTACACAGCCCACATGAGCGGGGTGCGGCCGGTGCTGTCCGGCGTGTTCACGAAATCGGCATGGGCTTTCGTTCCCTCGGTAAATTCCTTCAGAAAAATATCGTCCTTGCCATTCTGCACGCCACCCTTGCGGATGAGGGAGACGAGCGAGTCCGTCACCTGCACGGATTCAAAGGGCTTCATGGCCAGGTTGCAGGCGTAGCCCAGAGCCCCCATGATGCACACCAGGATGCACATATCCTTGATGATGGGAAGCCACTCGGTCTTGTGTTCTTGAGTATCAGACATGTTATTTGGAAATCAGGCGTTAGCAGTTACGGTATTATCTTCTTCGTCCTTCTTCACAGAGGTATCATCCTTGGCGGTGCTTTCCTCAGGGTTATCGGACACAAAGCTGTCCTTAGTCAGAATGATGGCAATCGGGGAAATGAGAGCCATGATGAGATAGATGGTCCACATGAACTCTGGGGAGTCCCAGAAGCCGATATGGCCGGTATCCATCTTGGCGGCAATGCCGTCAAAGCAGAGGTAGGACACCAGCAGACCACCCACCACGCCATTGATAGGCTTGGCAATGAACATAGGCAGAGCGGAAAGCGACATGTAGGAAGCCACCTTATCCTTGGGGGCGACGCGGGCCACATACTCCGAGAAGCGGGGGCTGAACAGCAGCTCACCGAAGGCAAAGATGAGAATCTGCAGGAAAATGGCCACGAAATAGGCCTGCCCGATGGTCTCGATACCCGGAATAATGAAGTAGGTCTGCGGCGGAACGGCCATGAGCAGCAGCGAACAGGCCGAAATCCCCATGCCGGTAATCATCAGCTTCACCGTGGAGAACTTGTTGAGAATCGGGATGATGAGAATCAGGCCCGTGATAATCACAAAGGGATTGAGTGAGTTCATGAAGCCCAGCTTGAAATCGTCGCCGATGGTGCGCAGGTAGTACTGCGGCATGACAAGGAACTGAAGCGTGAACACCAGGCGCACGCCCAGCGTCAGCACCAGGAACACGATGAGCTTCTGGAAGGCTCGCTCGCGGGCCACCTGGCCAATCAGCTGCAGCGGGCGCTGGGCAGACTTGGCGGTCTTCACGATGCGTTCCTCCGGCACGGCGAAGAAGTTTTCGTCAATGAAGCGGGTGAAGATAAAAGCAATGCAGTTGCAGGCGGTGCCGAAGTTGATAACCCACAGCAGACCGTCGATGTCACCCTGCCACTTGAGCAGGGGGTCAACAATGGCGAAGCCTGCCAGCAGAGCGCCCACATTCATGAACAGGTAGTAGAAATTGAAGCCGGTGGGGCGGGCGCGCAGCGTCGTGAAACGGCGGATGGAGGTCGTGATGCACGGACTCATGAACGCCGTACCGAAAGACATGATGGCGATGCCCGCCATGACGAAGTAGCGGGAGGCGTCCTGGCTGAGCTGCAGCACTTCCGTACCGAAATCCGTACCCATGCCCAGAATCAGACGCCCGCCGATAAGCAGGGTGAAGCCGATGAGGTAGGTGCGGCGCAGCCCGATGATGTCGCAAATGGTACCCACCGCAAACACAAAGAGGGAGATGAAGAGCGTATACATGCCCACCCAGTACGGGGCATCCGCATCGCGGAAACCGCAGTACTTGTTCAGGAAGAGGGAGAACACGATGATGAGCGTGAAGTACGACAGGCCATCGAAGAACTGGATGAAGTTCGTGAGCCAGAAGTTCTTGCCGCATTCGCGAAGTACACCGAATTCGGAGAAGTACTTGACGATGAAGTTTTGTTTGGTATCACTCATAAGTCTGTTTTCTGGTATAAAATCAGGCAAGGACAGCGCCCTTGCTGGCATTGGTGGCCAGCTTGCGGTAGCGCTTGAGCCACTTGCTGGGGATTTCCTGCATGGTGGGCTGCCACACCGCGCGACGGGCGGCAATTTCCTCCTCGCTCAATTCTGCCTGCATGCGGCGGGCAGGAATGTCTATGGAGATGATGTCGCCGTCCTTCAGCAGGCCGATGAGGCCACCTTCAGCAGCTTCGGGGGACACATGGCCGATGCAGGCACCGTGGGTGGCACCGGAGAAGCGGCCGTCGGTGATGAGGGCGACGCAGTTGCCCAGCCCCTTACCCATAATGTAGCTGGTGGGAGCAAGCATTTCCTGCATGCCGGGGCCGCCCTTGGGTCCTTCGTTGCGGATGACCACGACATCACCAGGTTTCACCTTGTCGGCCAGAATACCGGCACAGGCTTCTTCCTGGCTTTCGAAAATCACAGCCGGGCCACGGTGTACCATCATTTCGGGCAGTACACCGGCCTTCTTCACAATGGCCCCCTGCTCCGCCAGATTACCGAACAGCACCGCCAGACCACCGTCCTTGGAGTAAGCGTTATCCAGCGTACGGATAACGGCGGGGTCCTGGGTGGAAAGGCCTTCCATCTGCTCGCCGAGGGTCTTGCCGCTCACGGTGGGCACCTGGGTGTTCAGGGCGCCGGGAATCTTGTTGATTTCGGCCAGAATGGTCATGATGCCGCCGGCGCGCAGCACATCGTGCATGTGGTAGCGGGAGCTGGGGGCTACCTTGCAGATATTCGGGGTGCGCTTGGAAATCTCGTCGATACGCTTCAGGTCGTATTCAAAGCCGGCTTCTGCCGCAAAGGCCAGCGTGTGCAGAACAGTGTTGGAAGAACCACCCATGGCCATGTCGCAGGTGAACACGTTGTCGATGGCAGCCTCGGTAATGAGGTCGCGGGGCAGCGGGCCTCCCTGCTTGGCCATCTCGACCGCGCGGCGGGCAGAAGCACGCCAGAACTCCTTGCGTTCCTCGGAAAGTGCCAGCAGCGTGCCATTGCCCGGCAGCGCCAGCCCCAGCACCTCGCAGAGGCAATTCATGGAATTGGCGGTGAACATACCGCTGCATGAACCGGCGCTCGGACAGGCGTGGCATTCCACATAGTGCAGTTCATCCTCGGTAATCTTACCGGCGGTGCAGGCAGCCACGGCCTCGAACACGCTGTTGAGGTCCAGATCCTCACCATTGCGCCCCTTGCCGACGGCCATGGGGCCGCCGCTGCAGAAAATCGTCGGGATATTGCAGCGCAGAGCCCCCATCACCATGCCCGGCACAATCTTGTCGCAGTTCGGGATGCAAATACAGGCGTCAAAGGCATGGGCGGAAAGCATGGTTTCCACGCTGTCGGCAATAAGCTCACGGCTGGCCAGGGAGAATTTCATGCCATGGTGGGCCATGGCAATACCATCGCACACACCGATGAGGTTGAACTCAATAGGCGTGCCGCCTGCCTTGCGCACCTCATCCTTGATAAGCTCGGCCACCTTGTTGAGGTGCACGTGACCGGGAATCACCTCATTGAAAGAGTTACAAATGGCAATGAACGGCTTCTTAATGTCCTCATCCGTCATGCCGGTAGCGCGCATCAGGCTGCGATGCGGCGCACGCTGAATACCTGCCTTGGTACGATCTGATAACATAGCGCGGCGACCTTAGCATAATTCCAACCGCATTACCAGCTTAATTTGATGCTTCGCGCGCGTATGTGCGACATAATTCCCATAAAACAAGCAGAGATTTAGGTTGCCAAAACGCCGAAGCGGGGTAAGAATCTACTTTATGCCACGGCAGCCGTACGATTCAGCCCATCTGCATTTCATCATCATCTTCCTGCTGGTCAGCTTCAACCTGCGGCTTGCTTTTTCGGCTGCCGACCCATTGCTGGTACCGCTCATGCGAGACCTGGGGCTGGGCATCACCAGCAGCGGTCTGTTCGGGCTGCTGCCTGTCATGGCCCTGGGCATTGCTGCGCCGCTCGGCGCGCGGCTGGTAGCGCTGGTTCGCCCCGCCCTTCTCATCATTTACGCGCTGCTGGCTGCGGTGGCAGGGGTCGCCTGGCGAAGCTACGGCGGCATTCCCGGACTCTTCGGCGGAACCATCATCATCGGCCTGGGGTTAGGCATTGCCGGGTCGGTCATCCTGGGCATCGTCAAGCAGGAGGAAAAGCAGCATTTGCCCATGCTCATGAGCGCGTACACGGCATGCGTCAGCCTGGGCACATCAGTGGGTGCAGGGGCATCGACCCCGGTGGCCTACTGGCTGGGAGGCTGGCAGAACGGTCTCCTGTTCTGGGCCCTGCCATTGCTGCTAGCCACCATGTTATGGGGTGAGTTCGTGCTGCACAGCCAGCCCCGGCAGACCACACAGCACACCGTGAAAGCCCCCATGCTGCCCCTGCTCCGCAAACACTCCACCCGCATGGTGACGCTGTACTACCTTTTTCGCGTGGCAAGTGCCTGGCTGCTCATTGTCTGGCTGACCACACTGCTGCGCCAGCGCGGACTGCATCCCGACGAAGCCGGCTTCGTCCTAGCGCTGGCCACAGCCAGCCAGATTCCCTTTGCCCTGGTAGCGGGAATACTCTGCCGCCTTCTGGGCGGCACGGCGAGGCTGATGGTGGCAGGCACACTCGCAGGCGTGGTGGCCTGCTGGGGATTGCTGGTGGCGCCGCTCTCCCTGTGGGTGCTGTTTGCCATTCTGCTCGGTTTCGGCATGGGCAGCATCTTCGCTATCGGCATGACCCTCATTGCCACCACCGAGCCCGATGAAGCCGGCACCATTGCCCTCTCCGGGCTGGCGCAGGGAGTCGGCTTCATCGGCGGCGGTCTGCTGGCCTGGCTGGCCGGCATGAGTCTGCGCCTTCCCCTGCCGGATATCTGGCTGAGTTCGCTCTACACGCTGCTGGCTCTTTGCGGGCTGGCTTTCGGGCTTCAATGCACAAGAAAGCCGGCCTGCTGATGGGCAGACCGGCTTTGGTGAAGCTTGATGCTCAATGCATCGCTTTATTTTTTGAGCTACTCGGCGGTGGGGGCAGTAATCTGCACCGGCACCTTGATTTCCGGCAGGCCTTCGGCCTTCACCGTCACCGTAGCCGTGCCGCTGCTGTTGCGGTGGGCGCGTACGACAGCCAGGATACGGCCGTTGAAGAACTGCTGATTCTTGTCCTGCATGCAGGTGTGGTCAATGGGGTTACCATTGCAGAACCCGGCCAGGTCGGCAGGGCCTTCGATGCTGAAACTCACCTTGCGGCTGTCTGTCGGCACAACATTGCCCTGGGCATCAGTAAGCGCCAGCGAAATGTAGCTGAGGTCGCGGGCATCACCCACGATGGTGCTGCGGTCCACCTGAGCCGTCACAGCAGCAGAATCACCAGTAGTCACACGCTTCGCGGTGGCCCAGGGCTGGCCATTCTTCTTCACCACCACTTCCACCGTACCCGGTTCGTATACGACTTCCTCCCAGGCAAAGCGGAACATGTTCTTGTTCATCACCAGGCTCTTATCCTTCTGCACAAAGGTCGGGCCGTCGCCACGGCGGCGCACGCCCTGGCTCTTGCCGTTCACAAACAGCTCGGCCTCGTCACCGCTGGAGAACACCATCACCGGAGTGACCTGACCTTCGCGGCCAGCCCAGTTCCAATGCGGCAGAATGTGCGCCATGGGCTTGTCGGCATTCCACTGGCTCTGGTAGAGGTAGTACACATCCTTCGGGAAACCGGCCAGGTCAATCAGACCGAAGTAGGAACTGCGGCTGGGCGCTTTATTACCCATGGCCTTGAGCTGTTCCATGGCGGCTTTCTTCTCTGCCTCGCTGGCGCCGATGAAGTTGCCGATGTTGGAGGCATCCTGGTTGTAGGGAGTCGGTTCGCCGATGTAGTCGAAGCCTGTCCACACATACTCACCAGCCAGTTCGGGAGCCAGGGTATGGGCATACATCTCGATATCCGGGCAGGAACCCCAGCCGGTGGATGAAAGCGCATAGCTGCTCACCTGGAAATAGCGGGCGCCGCTACGCACATCCCATTTCATCGGGAAGAAGTAGGTATCGCGCGTCGACACGCAGCTGCATGTCTCAGAGCCGTAGTATGGCTGTTCCGGGTGCTTCATGCGGAAGTCCCTGTAAAGATGCGGCTTGTAGTTGAAGCCATACACATCCATCGTCTCCGAGAAGCCGTTCTTGTAGGCACGCATATCATTGCAGCCCACCGTATACGGACGCGTGGTATCATACTTGCGGAATTCATCCCGCAGAGCCACCGCGGTCTGAAGATTCTCGGCATGAGCTTCCTTATTATTGTCCCCCTGCTCAGGGATTTCGTTACCACCGCTCCAGGCAATGATGCAGGGGTGGTTGCGGTCACGCTGCATGAAGTTCTGCACATCCTTCTGCCACCAGTTGGGCCAGTAGAGGTGGTAGCCGTTCACCTTGTCGTACTTCTGGCGTTTCCAGATATCGAACAACTCATCAATCACCAGCACACCGTGCTTGTCGCAAAGGTCGAGTACTTCCGGGGCGGGCGGGTTGTGGGTCATGCGGATGGAATTGCAGCCCATCTCCTTGAGGATCTCAATCTTGCGCTCATAGCCACGGGCATGGAAGGCCGTACCGAGCGCGCCCAGGTCATGGTGCTCGCAGACACCCTTGAGACGCACCTTCTCACCGTTCAGGTAGAAGCCGTCCTTCTTCCACTCAATGCTGCGGACACCGAAACGGCTCTCGCGGGTATCCACCACCTTGCCATCGAGCAGCACGGAAGTCTGCATGGTGTAGAGATTCGGGTTTTCACAGCTCCAAAGCTGCGGGCTGGGCAGTCGTAATTCCTGCTCCACCGTACCGGTTGTGCCGGGTTCCAGCGTTATGGTGGAGGGAACAGCCTGCGAGCCGTTCACCTTCTGCATCACCGTGATTTCGGCCTCCTCCTGGCTGGTGTTCGTCACCGTGGTCTGCACCTTCACCACGGCATAATCGGCTGTGATTTCAGGCGTGGTGATATAGGTGGGCCATTGGGTCAGATGCACAGGACCGGTCTTTTCCAGCCACACATGGCGGTAAATACCCGCGCCAGGATACCAGCGGGTAGAGAGCGGCAGGTTGCTGGCCATCACCGCCACCAGATTATCCTTACCTGCCTGCAGGTAGGGAGTAATATCCACACGGAAAGAGTTATAACCATAAGCCCAGGAACCGGCAAGCTGACCATTCACATACACCTGGGGATTCGACATCACCCCGTCGAAATCGAGGTAGTAACGGTCTTTTTCCACGCTGAAATCCGCTGGAACGGCAAAATGCTTACGATACCATCCCCAGCCATTCCAAGGCAGTTTGCCCGTTTCGTTCGGCTCATCCATCAGGAAGGGGCTTTCAATGGCCCAGTCATGCGGCAACTGAACATTCTTATAGCCGCGTTCATCGGCATCCACAGCAGCATGCGCGGTGGCAGGCTTCCCACGCTTCACCTGCAGGGGTTCGTTATTCATGCCGGTGAACATAATTTCGCGGATGCTGGCCCAATGGTGCTGATCCGTCCCCTTCACCGTCATTTTAATGGAAGCCACCGATTTGCCGCCCATGTCAATGAACGTGGCCGCCTGGTGTCCCACCTTGTAGCTTCGTTTTTCAACGGAGTCACCATAGTCCACTTCCACGACCACCTCCATGTTGTTGCGCTGTTCCCAGTAGATGACAGCCATCTTGACCGCCTCATCGAAGCCCGGCACAATAATGAGCTGGTGTCCCTCGGCCTGGTCCTTGGCACACCAGCGCGTCATGAGGTTTCCATCTACCGCGTGCGAAGCCGGGTGCGTACCCTGGTGAGAATCAGTATAAGCGGGCACGCCGGCTTCAGCCGGATTACCCGGGCCGAAGTACTTGAATTTCCAGCCGAAATCAAAAGTCTCGCGCTCGCCGGCATAGGCCGAAGCCACACTCATAGCCAGCAAGGGAAGCATGTATCTAGCTTTCATCATAGTCATAAATCCACGGTATTCTACCATTTTATTTCCGTATGAAAAGAAAAAAAACTGCCCTCACACCCGCAGAAAGGCCCGGTGGCGATACAGGAAATACAATACAAGCCACAGGAAACCAAAGGAAAGAGTTTCGTACAGGAAGGGGGATTCTGTCCAACGGAATAAGGGGTATGCCAGGTTGCCCCACAGGCTGCGGCCGCCACAGCCGGGTGTATTGGTCAGCATATAGGCCAGCAGCGCATTGCACCCGAAGACCCGCAGCGGAAAGGCCAGGCAACCCGTACCGGACAGCACATCAAACAACAAATGAAACAGCGCCAGCAACAACAGACACCACCCCCCGCTCCAAAGTACCATGGTGCTGGTGAACAGGTGCTTGATAAGAGGCGTATCCAGTTCCAGTAGCAGAGCCCCGCCCAGGCACAACACGCCCCCCGCCAGCAGAATGGCAACCGCCCGCCAGCCCCGCAGCGTCCATACAGCTCCTCCCCCCAGAACGCCCAGCAACGTCATCGCGCCAAAACTCAGAGAAGTCAGAATCCAGGTGTAGGGCGTGCCATCCTGCCAGCCCCCCTGCAAAGCACAATCGATGTAGTATGCCAGATTGTCCTGCGGCAGGAAATGCCCGGCAGAATGCCCCGCATAAGGCACGAAACGCAACAAGGCCCAGTAGGATGCGAGCAGAGCCACACAGCAGATAAGCTGCCCGCGCCACCCCCAGAACCACAACACCACGGCGCTGATGCCATAGCCCATGGCAATCGCCTGCAATGTGTTGCAGAACAAGCTCATCTTATCGGTATCGCCGCTGCACAGATTTCCCTGCACCACCATACCGAGGAAAAACAGCAGCACACAGCGCCGCAGAACGCGCCACAGGGTACGCATGCCCCCCTGCTCCCGGTAGCGTTGGAACGCCATCGGCATGGAACAGCCTGTGATGAACAGGAAAAGCGGCATCACCAGATCCCAGCAAGTGAAGCCCTGCCCCCACTCCGCATGCCTGAACTGCCGCACCAGCCAGGCAGGCACATCATTTCCCCAGCCCAGGCGGCACAACTGCCAGAGCAGCGCCGCACCACCACAGAGCATCACCATATCAAGCCCCCGCAAGGCATCAATGCTCACCAGCCTCCTTTTCTCTTCAGTCATGCCCCAAGTCTACACAAAAAGACCCGGCACTTAAAGAAAAAATCCAAATACTGCTTGCATTTTAAGCCCCGCCGGGTAGAATAGACACGAACCAACATCACACCAACCATGAAAGTACTCATTACCGGCGGCGCCGGCTTCATCGGCTCCCACATTGCTGAGCATTACCAGGGTATCGCAGAGGAAATCCGCGTGCTGGATAACCTCCGTACCGGCTACAAGAAGAACCTCGACGGCCTCAAGGTCACCTTCATCGAAGGCTCCATCACCGACCGTGAACTCGTAGCCAAGGCCGTTGAAGGCGTAGACTACATCTTCCACATGGCCGCCATGGTCTCCGTGCCGGAATCCATGCAAAAGCCCCGCGAAACCGTAGATCTGAACGTGAACGGCCTGCTCACCGTGCTGGAAGAAGCCAGCAAGGCTGGTGTGAAGAAGGTCGTGCTTGCCTCCTCTGCCGCCATTTACGGCGACAACCCCATCGTTCCCAAGGTGGAGACCATGTACCCCGAACCCAAGAGCCCCTACGGCATCACCAAGCTCGATGGCGAGTACTACATGGAAATGTTCCGCACCACTGGCCAAGTGAACACCGGCTGCTGCCGTTTCTTCAATGTATTCGGCCCGCGCCAGGACCCCAAGGGTGCCTACGCTGCCGCCGTGCCGATTTTCATGGAAAAGGCCATCAAGGGCGAGGATATCACCGTCTTCGGCGACGGCGAGCAGACGCGTGACTTCATCTACGTCAAGGACATTGTGGGTGGCCTCACCTTCGTGGCCGAACACCCGGAAGTAACGGGTGTCTACAACGTGGGTTACGGTGGTCAGATTACCATCAACGACCTGGCCAACATCATTATTGATGCCGCCGGTTCCAGCTCCAAGGTCGTACACCTGCCCGAACGCCCCGGCGATGTGAAGCACTCCCGCTCCTGCGCCGACAAGCTCCGCAATGCCGGCTGGGCTCCCAAGCACACCCTGGAGGAAGGACTCAAGACCACGCTCGAATACTTCAAGAGCGTCACCAAGTAAACGCATTCTCTTTCAGCCGGGGTTTCGACAGGAAACCCCGGCTTTTTTTGCTACCCGTCATGTGCGACGACACCCCGATGCGATTCCGAAGCTCCGACCTGCAGAAACTCGCGGCCGAAAGGCTTGCCAGACTGCAGGGCGAAGGGGTGGAACTGCACCCCGTGGTGAACAGCACGAAAAAACTGGCGACCAACTTCTGGGGCTGCGCCTGGATGAAGCAGCTTGCCTGCTGTGAATCCGGCGGCATGTGCCTGGCACCGGGGAGAACCCTTCTGCGCCACGGCTGCGTCCTCGATATCCGCCTTGAACCCTGTGCCATCCACGCACTTGTCAGCGCGCAGGAACTGTACGAAGTCCACCTGAAACTTGCCCCTTTGGCTCCCGAACGACTGGAGGAGCTCTCCACCGCCTGCGGCAACCACATTGATTCAATGCTTTCCCTGATGGAAGGCAAGGTGGACGCTGCCGTTCTCCAGCAGCTCTGCGACCCGGAAACAGGGCTGCTGCCCACCCCGGCAGACTGGCACATGAACTGCAACTGCCCGGACTGGGCAGAACCCTGCCCCCACGCGGCAGCCGCCATCTACGCCGCAGGCTGCCTCATTGACACCGCCCCGCAGTATCTCTTCACCCTGCGAGGAATTGAGCCTGCATCCCTGCTACGCACCCCTGATACCACCGGAATTGACACAGACCGGCTCTCCAGCCTGTTCGGTATCGAAATTGACAATGAGCTGTAAAGCAGAACGCTCGACAAACGCACCTTCATCGCAAGATGGAGGATGCGGAATTCCACCATTGACTACAAATTCCCGGAATTCCTCCATGTTAGCATAAAGGGTAAATTGCAAGTTCAAATGCGACACTTTTTGAAAAAAGTGCATATTCAAGATTTTGCAGGGTAAAAATCAAGGCCAAGTTCTTTTGCTTTGTCTTTTGCAGACATGCCATCGAGGATTTTTCGGGGGTTTTTATTCATCCAGAGAGCTAACCTTTGCACATCTTGTTGGCGTAATTTATCGAACGTAGTTCCCTTCGGCAAGAAACATCTGATAAATCTGTTTGCATTCTCGTTACTACCTCGCTCAAATGAGGAATAAGGATGGGCAAAATACACTCTTGTGCGCTTCTCGCTCTTGCTGAAAACCGATTTCTCAATACCTTCAAAGTTTTGAAACTCAACGCCGTTATCGCATGTAATGCTTTTGAACATAGAGTGAAAAAGCTCTTGCCCCATTTTGCGCTCCTGTCGATTGATTGCAGAAATGACACTTTTCTGCGTTTTATCCTTAATGAGAAAGATATGCTGAAAGCGGGTTACTCGTTCAGTGAGGACAAGCAGAGCTTTCCTACCCCCTCTTGCAGCAACGACCAGATCCATTTCATGATGTCCCGGTTCTTTTCTATCATTAACTTCCGCAGGGCGGTTTTCTATACTCTCTCCTTTAAGCTGCTTATGTTTATGGCATCGGATAGGAACATCTCTTTTTCGTCTTCTATAACGCCCCATAGGTGATTGCTCGAGCTTTATGGGAAACCCCTGCCTTCCAGATGTGTCTGCGGGCAATTTCCGCAACAGACACTTTTTCTTTGAGCCATCGTTCAATTTACTGACGCTCAATGAGGGTTAAATGCTTGCTTTCAGATAACGCTTTGGTACAACTCGTCTGGGTGCTTTCCATATAGGTACGTGTTGTTTGTATTATTTTCAGTCCTGGCATTATGCCACCTGCAACACCGGAAAGCACCCTTTTTCTGTTTCATCACGGCCTGCGGGAGAAGGACTCATTGCCGTCCTTCCCCCACACCCCCATCCAGGCTAGGGCAGTTTGGGCACCCTGGGTGACTTTTTTGGGGCAACCCGGAGTCGCATTTGTTTTTACACTTCTCATGTTAGCATAAAGTATGGGAAAACGCCATTTCCTGCTTGCCCTGGGACTCACTTTGTGATAGAACCACCGGATAGTACCAAATGGTATCGGATCAAATTATGCGAAAGAACATATTTCTTCATTCCATCGTAGCCACACTTACCGCGGCATGCGTTGGTGTAACGCTAGTGAGTTGTGATAATCAATCTTCCAAACACCCGGCAGGCAAGGCTACTGCCGCCCAGAGCGAAGACTCCTTCACCTTGAGCAACAAGCTGCTTTCAGCCTCCTTCCTGTGGAAGGACGGCGGCGTGCAATTCGGAGGACTGAAAGGATCGGACGGCACCGAACTGCTGCAAAGTGGAGGTCCCGTATTCACCCTGAAACTGGCAAACGGCCAGGAAATGAGTTCGACCGATATGAAGGCCACCAAACCAGAGCTTATCAATCTGCAGCCGGATAACAAATCCCTGCAACTGGCGGCCCAGCTGCCCGGCCATGCTGTTTCCACCACTTTCACAGCTCCGGATGGTTCTTTCAGCATTGATTGGAAAGCCGTACTGAGGGAAAACTCGCACTACCTGCGCCAGGAATTCACCTTGAAAGCAACCGATAAACCCGTTCCCTTCAACAGCATCACCGCGCTGCAGGTGATTCCTACAGAAGCCGGTGGCATTCCCTCCATCTCCGGAAATACAACTCACGGTACTGTGGCGATTACTGAAAAACTCTTCATGGGTCTGGAAACACCTATGTCTGTGATGACAGTCGGACAGCATGGGGCCGCTTTAGAAGACACCTGGAGTCCGGAAAGCTGGACTCCGGGTATGTTCGGCAGCGCCTTCAATACCCCTGAGAGCTTTGCGCCCATCTACGGCAACAAGTTCGATGCCAAAAACGGCCCCACGCTACGCGACCTCGCCGTAGCAGAAGGACCGGTGAACTTCCAGGAGCCAGGTGAACTTGTCGTCGATTTTGAGTACGAGCGAGGCAACCACCGCTTGAACATCGTCGGCGTGCAGCTGGTCACTTCTGCCGGCCAGGTGATTGCAGAGGACATCCACCCCGGATACACCGGACACAAATCCCAGGACGCCGAATACCGCATGGTCGTTCCCGTGTCCGGCACCTATCACCTGCGCTACTGGGTGGAGAAGAAGACCGAACCCATCACCAGTAGCGGCCGCATCTCCCTTTCCCTGGCCATGGGCAACCCGGAAGAAACCACCGCCCCCGTTCCGGAGGACATGGTGCGCGGCACCTGGGTGCGTAAGACTGACCTGACCCAGGAATTCCCCTGGAAAGTGAACTCCGTCATCGGTCTCTTCAAGCCGGGCCAGCAGCGCCGTTCCTTCCTGCGCTACATTGAAAGGGAACGAGCTGTTCCCTACCGCCCCTTTGTACACTATAACGACTGGTACGAGGTAGGCATTACACGCAATTTCGAAGCAGACCCTACAAAACGCAGCAATGAAGAACTTTCTCTGAGCATCCTGAACACATGGAAGAAAGAACTCTTTGAGAAGCGCAAGACCAAACTTGACGCATACATACTCGACGATGGCTGGGACGATTTCAACAGTCTGTGGGGATTCCACATCGGTTTTCCGAACGGTTTCACCAAACTGAATGAGGTGGCAACGAGCATGGACTGCGGCATGGGCACATGGCTTGGTCCGGTGGGCGGTTACGGTGCAGCCAAGGGGATGCGCATCGGCTATTGGAACAAAACACACCCGAACAACCGCATCGCGAACTTCGAACTCTCGAACCCAGAATACTTCAACGCTTTCGTGGAACGCTGCTCTGACATGGTGAAGAAATACGACATGCGCTACTTCAAGTTCGATGGCATCTCCACCAAGTTCCATGCCAAGGGTCCCGGCGCTCTGGAAGACTGTGAGGGTATTCTGAATGTGCTTGCAGCCCTGCGCCAGGCCCGCCCGGATATCTATCTCAACACCACAGTGGGAACCTGGGCGAGTCCGTTCTGGTTCTTCCATTCAGATTGCGTCTGGCGTCAGGAAAACGACTTTGACCAGATGGGCAACATGGGCGATGCCCGTGACCGCTGGATTACCTACCGCGACCGGCTCGTGCATGAGGTATTCGTGGAGGGAGCTCCGCTCTTCCCCATCAATTCCGTCATGATTCACGGCACCATCATTACCAAGAATGGTCCGCCCCGCGTCATGAGTCAGGCCCCGGCCAACTGCATCAAGGAAATGCGCACCGCCTTTGCCAGCGGCTCCAGCCTCCAGGAAATCTACGCCGATTCCGATATCCTAAACAAGGATGGCGGCATACTCTGGGATGAACTCGCCAAGTGCATTGCCTGGGTACGCCGCAATACCGGTGTTCTGGCCGATACCCACTGGGTTGGCGGCAATCCCTGGGACAAAGCCAAGAAGGACGGCAACATTTACGGCTGGGCTGCCTGGTCGCCCACCAAGTGTACACTGACCCTTCGCAACTCCTCTGATAAGGAGAAGACTCTCTCCACCACACTGCGCCAGGTTCTCGATATACCTGCAGAAGTCACAGGTGCCATCATCCTGCGCAGCTCTTTCGATGACCAGCGACTGCTCTCGGGCATCATGGACAAAGCGGTTGACATCGACACCCCCATCAACTTCACGCTCCAGCCTCTGGAGGTGATTGTGATGGAAGGAGCCCCTGCCAAATAAAACAGGATCTATAAACGGCAACACGGCCGGGCCAGCAAGCACCGCTTGCTGGCCCGGCTTCTTCTCCACCTCTTTTTTGAGATAATGCTAAATTTACTACACCATCAGAAAGTCAACATTTATGCTTGCCTATTCTAGAATGATTCGATACAATGCAGGCAACAAAGTCATGGCAATCACCAAAACAAGTTCCACCCGCAGCATGGCTACCAGTCTGGTACGCAACGCAGGAGTCCGTATGACTCAGCAGCGCCGCGCCGTTCTGGAAACAATACTGGCTTCGCACGACCACCCCACCGCCGCGCTCATCTTTGAACGCACCAAGGCACACATGCCGGGGATTTCTCTGGCCACGGTCTACAACTGTCTGGAAACCTTGGCAGAAGCAGGCATCATCAACCACCTCAATTTCGACAACGGCCCCTCCCGCTTCTGCCCCAACCTGCAACCGCACGTTCACCTGCTGGATGACACCAGCAACCGGGTTCTCGACGTACAACTCAAGCCCGGCCTGCGCCCGGAAGACATCTTTGATTTACCGGAAGGAACCTGCGTGACACGCATGGACGCTTGCCTACACGGCAATGTTCCTGTATAATACCCGCCGCAATGAGCCTCATCATTAAAAACCTCCATGCGCGCGTGAAGGACGGCGCGCCGATTCTCAACGGCATCAATCTGGAAATCCCCAAGGGGGAGGTACACGCCATCATGGGGCCTAACGGCTCCGGCAAATCCACCCTTTCGAAGGTTCTTTGCGGGCATCCGGGGTACGAAGTCACCGCCGGCAGCGCAGAGCTGGACGGGCAGGATCTGCTGGCCATGAGCGTGGACGAACGCAGCCGCGCCGGGCTTTTCCTGGCTTTCCAGTATCCTGTGGAAGTCCCCGGCGTGACCAATGCCAATTTCATGCGTGCGGCTCTGCAGTCCCGCCTGCCCAAGGGCGAGGAAATCGATGCCGTGGCCTTCTACAAGGAACTGCGCGGCAAGATGAAGCAACTGGGCATGGACCCGAAATTCACCTCCCGCGCGGTCAACGAGGGCTTTTCCGGCGGCGAGAAAAAGCGCAACGACATCCTGCAGATGATGATGCTCACCCCCAGCTACGCCATTCTCGATGAAACCGACAGCGGGCTGGATGTGGACGCCCTGCGCATTGTCTCCGAAGGAGTGAACGCCATGCGCGCCCCTTTCCGCAGCTTCCTCGTCATCACCCACTACAAGCGCCTGCTGGACTACATCCGCCCGGATGTCGTTCACATCCTTTCCAAGGGGCAGATTGTCCGTACCGCAGGCTTTGAGCTGGTCGACCACATTGAACAGCACGGCTTTGATTTCCTGAAGAGCGAGGAGGCCTGAGATGGACGAATCCACTTTCCAGAGGGATACCCGCGGGGCGTTCTCCATGCCGGAGAACCACAAATTTGACGCGGGCTACGGGCTTACCGAGCAGACCATCGACTACATCTGCGATGCCAAGGGCGAGCCGGACTGGCTGCGCCAGTTCCGCAAGGACGCGCTCCGCAAATTCAACGAAATGCCCATGCCCTACCACTGGGCACCCGAAGGCATCCGGAACGTCGACTTCGAAAACTTCCGCTACTACCTCTCCCACGGGGCCACCCCCAGCCGCAGCTGGGAAGAAGTTCCCGAAGACATGAAGCAGACCTTCGAACGTCTGGGTGTGCCGGAGCAGGAACGCGCGTTCCTGGCCGGTGTCGATGCCCAGTACGACTCCGAAACGGCCTACACCAACATGCGCGAGGAGCTGCAGAAGCAAGGTGTCATCTTCGTGAACTCCACCGAGGGACTCAAGGAATACGAGCATATCTTCCGCCCCTGGTTCGGCAAAGTCATCCCGGTGGGCGACAACAAATTCTCGGCTCTCAACCATGCGGCCTTCTCCGGCGGTTCCTTCATCTATGTGCCCAAGGGCGTGAAGCTCACCCAGCCGTTGCAAGCCTACTTCCGCATCAACTCCGAAAGCATGGGGCAGTTTGAGCGCACCCTCATCATCGCCGATGAGGGCGCGGAACTCATGTACATGGAAGGCTGCACCGCCCCGCAGTACGACAGCGCCACCCTGCATTCCGGCGTGGTGGAACTCGTGGCACTCAAAGGAGCCAAAATCCAGTATGTCACCGTGCAGAACTGGTCCACCAATGTGTACAACCTGGTGATTCAGCGGGGTCTGGCCATGGAAGATGCCGAAATCCGATGGATTGACTGCAACCTGGGCTCCGGGCTTACCATGAAATACCCCTCCGTAGTGCTGCAGGGCCGCCGCGCCCGCGGTGAGGTGGTCAGCATCTCGCTGGCGCACAGCGGCCAGTTGCAGGATACCGGCGCACGCATGATTCATGCCGCCCCGGAAACCACCTCCAACATCGTGGCCAAGTCCATCTCCATCGGTGAAGGGCGCGCCAGCTACCGCGGCGAGGTCAAAGTCCTCAAAGGCATGAAGGGCTGCAAGAACAACACCGAATGCGATGCCCTGCTCATCAATGCCGCCAGCCGCACCGACACCTACCCCGCCATCACCGTCAACGGCAATGCCAGCGCCGTACAGCACGAAGCCTCCGTTTCCCAGGTGGATGAGGAAATGCTCTTCTACCTGCAGCAGCGCGGCCTCAACCGGGCTCAGGCCATGAGTCTGGCCGTCAACGGCTTCATCAACGATCTCGTCAAGGAATTCCCCATGGAATACTCCGTAGAACTCCGCCGCCTTATCGACCTGGAGATGGAAAACTCCATCGGCTAACCCACCAGAACTGCACCTGTCATGGATTTTCCTGAAAGTAAGAGCATCGAAGAAGCCTTTGCCCTGGCCGAAGCCGAGGCAAAGCTCCATGCCGCCCTCACCGAAAGCAAGGCTCGCTTTGAAAACGCAGAGATTCCGAACCGGCTGAACGAAGACTGGCGCTTCGGCCGACCGCACAAATACGCCACCGCCCTGGCAGAGCAGCTGCAGAGCGATACGCCCTCGCAGGGAGACTGCACGGTGCAGCATGCCGGCGAAGCAGCCGTTCCCGTCTGTGCGGAAGATGAGGATCTTCGCCAGACCGAGATGCTCATGCCCACCATCGGCTCGGATGCCCTGCTCGGCATGCACCTGAAGCGCTTCGGCAGCGGCTACGCGCTCTACATCGAAAAGGACACCAGAGAACCCATCCGCATCGAATACACCACTTCAGGCATCTTCACCCCCTCCACCTTCATCATGGTAGCCCCCGGAGTGAAGGCCGAAGTAGTCGAAAGCCACCGGGGACAGGGCGATAAGGCCACCATGTTCGCCACACGCAACATTCAGGTAGCAGAAGGCGCAAAGCTGAAACTCCTGCTCCACAGCGCCAGCATGGAACGCTACATGTGCATCACCAATATCCAGAACATGGGTGGCCAGGTCATTCAACTCACCAAGCACGACTCGCACAGCTGGGCGCGTGAGGAAACGGTGGCCGAAATCTACGCCGAAGGATCAGACATCCAGCTCTACTCGGCCAACGAACCGAGTGACAGCGTACTCGACCAGCACACCAGGCAGGTTCACCACGTGGGAGGGTCGACCAGCAACCTGCTCTACAAGAACGTGCTGAATGGCAAGGCAACAGCTACCTTCGCCGGCAATATCTATGTAGCCCCCGGTGCGCACAACACCGACTCCTACCAGAGCAACCGCAACCTCCTGCTCTGCGAGGATGCCACCGTAAACTCCCTGCCCGGACTGGAGATTCTGGCAGACAGAGTGCGTTGTTCGCACGGCAGCGCCAGCGCACCTGTGGATGAAGAGCAGCTCTTTTACCTGCTTTCGCGCGGTATTTCCCACGCAGATGCCATTGATTTACTCTCCTATGGCTTCATCAAGGATGCCATAGAAAAATACGAGCAATCCTAGCGTTCATCGTCTCTCTCATGCCATACTCACCACTCCTGCGCCTCCTTTCGCTGGCGCTCGTTTCACTCGTGCCTCCCCTCAGCGCGGCCCTCATTCCGCAGCCGCTGCAAGTCGAACAGGCAGAACAGGCACCTGCCTTTGTCCTCCGCGACGGCATCCGCGTGGATAGTGCCACCAGCCATAGCGAACTGGGGCGCGCCGCCATCCGGGCGCTCATGGCAGCCGGCTTCACCATTCTCCCCGAAGAAAGCGCCGGCTCTTTGTCGGTACACCACATCGGACACGACAACCCGGAAGCCTGTACCATCTGCGTGACCGGGCAGCAAATCAGCATCGGTGTGGCCTCGCCCCTGGCCCTGCATGCGGCCGCCCAGACGCTGGCCCAGGCCGTTCAGTCCGGCCAGATTCCCGCTATGCGGGTGGCCGATGCCCCCGCGCTGCAGCACCGCGGCCTCATGCTCGACCCCTGCCGACACCCCATCAGCGTGAGCGATACGAAGCGCATTCTCAGGCTCATGGCGCGCTACAAGCTCAACCGCCTGCACTGGCACCTCTGCGATGACCAGGGCTGGCGCATCGAGATAAAGAAATACCCCCTGCTCACCCGGATTGGCAGCAAACGCAAGGAAACCGCCTGCTGGATGAACCAATCGAAGAAGGATGGCAGGCCGGTGGAGTTCTTCTACTCGCAGGATGACATCCGCGAAGTCGTGGCATACGCCCACAGCCTCGGCATCATCATCATCCCCGAAATCGAAATTCCCGGCCATGCCAGCGCGGCCATTGCGGCCTACCCGGAGCTTGGCAACCAGGACTGCCCGGATTTCGCCCCCGGAGTTGCCACCGGCTGGGGCGTGTTCACCCATGTCATGGCGCCCAAAGCGTTCACCTTCCAGTTTATCGAGGAAGTGTTGGTCGAAGTCTGCGAACTCTTCCCCCGCGCTCCCTACATCCACATCGGCGGCGATGAAGTTCCCCGCGACCAATGGAAGACCAGCCCTGCAGCCCAGTCGTTCATGAAGCAGCACGGCTACACCCGCGAAAGCCAGATTCAGAACCACTTCACCCACTTGTGCGCGGAAATCCTCCGCAAGCGCGGCCGCCGCATGGTCGGCTGGGATGAAATCATGTGCGCTCCGCAACTGCCGCAGGATGCCGTGGTCATGGCCTGGCGCGGCATGGACCACGCCCGCCTGGCCGCCCGCCGCGGGCACCAGCTCATCCTCTGTCCTATTCACGCTTTCTACTTCAACTTCCCCTACGGCAAAAACCCGGAAAACCCGTTCTACTCCGGTCTTACCGGCTTCGATAACATCGACTGCGCCCATATCCTCAACTTTGACACCTCCGTTCCAGGAAACCAGGTCATCGGCCTGCAGGCCAACCTCTGGAGTGAATGCATCCCCGACATGAAGAAGCTGGAGTACATGCTCGTCCCTCGCATCTGCGCGCTGGCAGAACACGCCTGGCGCTACGGCACAGCCAACCGCCCGGACACCGACCACTTCATGCAGCGCCTCCAGGCTCACTACCCCTGGTTCGACACCCAGAAGCTCAACTACCGGCAGGACGACGGCACACCCCGCCTCCGGGACCAGGAAAGTTAACCCTTGACACACATGCTTCAGGCGGGTAGGATGACCGCATGCCCGCTAACCGGCACAGCCAGCTGCTCTACTACATCCAGCTCTCCCAGGGAGAACTGGAAGGGCCATACAGCATCCGTGAGCTGCGCGAAATGCTGCAACGCGACCTCATCAGCAGCGAAACCCTGCTGGTGGAACAGGGCAAGCCGGAAATCCGGCATCTGGATGAAGTGCTGAATGCCGTCGAAGCCACCCCTCTGGATGACATCACCGGGCTGCGCGGACTGGGAGGCTTTTCACTGCGGCATTTCTTTGCCGATGTGTTCCGCCGCCACTCCACGGAAGAAGTGCTGGAAGTATTCTGCTGCGGCACACCGGCCACCACCCCGCCGCTGCATGCGGTGAACAGCGGATGGCCCAGCCCGTGGATATTTGCCCGCATGCTCCTGGCCTGCATCCTGCTCTATTTCGGCTTCAACTGGGCCAGCAATACCTTTCAGAATCCCAACCTGATTCCCGGTCTCATCTTTGTGGGCAACTTTGCCATTCCGTTCTGCGTGGCCATCCTGTTCTTTGAACTGAACGTGCGCCGGGAGGTTCCCTTCATGGAACTCATGCGCGCCATGTTCTATGGAGGCCTGATATCGCTCATCTTCACCCTCACGCTGGTGGAATTCAGCCCGGAAATCCGTCCCTGGGTGGCAGGGCCGGTTGAAGAACCCGCCAAGTTGCTGGCCGTCATGCTGATAGCCGGCCGCCGCCGCAATGGCCGCATCCTGACCGGCCTGCTGCTGGGAGCCGGTGTAGGGGCGGGTTTTGCCGCCTTTGAAAGCTCCGGCTACACCTTTACCGAACTCGTGCGCTACATCACCAGCAGCACCACAGCCCAGCTCGTCAGCACCTTCAACCCCTTGCAGGGGCAGGCTCTGGCCGCCTGTGCCGACAGCATCGACCCCGATGCCGTCATGCAAGTACGCGCCCTCATCACCCCGTTCGGCCACATCGTCTGGACGGCCATCACCGCCGGTGCATACTGGCTGGTGCAGCACCAGCGCATCCTCGAAGGGAAGCGCGACTACCACGACACCCGCATCGACTGGAGCATCCTGTCAGATTTCCGTTTCCTGCGTATCGCCCTGGTTTCCGTCGTGCTGCACCTGGTGTGGAACACAGCCTGGCTGGAGGGCTTCGGGCTGCTGCGCTTCCTGGTGCTGGGCATCATTGCCTGGGCCGTAGCCCTGCGGCTCGTCCAGGCAGGTCTGCACCAGATTCGTCAGGAAAAGGGAAATTGAAGTCGTCAGCGTTCTGCACCCTTATAGTGCCGGCACAAGTCCAGATACGCCTCCGTCAGTTCCTGAGCAAAAGCCTCCCCCTGTTCCGGGTGCAGCGTTGCGGCCTGAGACAGTACGGCCAGCCGCCTGAACAAGGGAGAATCCGGCTGGAACTTCGGCAGGAAAAGTCTTGATTTCTTTAGACTGAACCCATTGGTCTTGAATGTACTGTGCATATAACTGACCACAATGGAGCTATTCAGTACACCGTTGATGTAGTGCGCCTCATCTTCGCTAATGAAGTTCTTATCCTTATCCTGACTGATGATGATGGTATGCTTGACGCAGATGGTCTGCTTGCGTTCCCCCCAGGGCGTGGCGCCAGGCCCGACCACCGCCGAGCAGAAGCGCGTATTGTCGCGCGCCGCCACCATGACAGGAGCAAAGGTATACGGGCCTATCTTGGATAAGGCGTAAAACTCGCCACCCCGGTGCATGGCTCTGCTCTTGGCAGACTGTTGCTCCATCAGCCCCCGCTGCGCAGCAAAGTAGTCTGCCAGGGCAGGATGCTCCTTCTGCAGCTCTGCCAGAGGAATGGGCATACGGGTCTGCCCTGCCCGGTATGGGATGATATGGAACTTGCCCCCGCAATCATAGGCAAAGGGTCTGACATCCGGGCCTTCCAGCATCGGGTAAATCAACGCCGTCGAAAAGTCCCAGCCACCGGCAGGCATTCCCTCCACCTTGTAGCGGGCGTTTTTCAGCATCCTGTTCCTGAATCGGTAGTGATGTTCCTTGCCGGAAACACCTGCCGCGAGCAATTTGAACACCTCAAAGGGAGTCGATTCCACCCCCGTCCGGTACAGGTAAGCAGTTTCCCCTGTAATGAGGTCATACGCCCCGCCTGTGGCATCGTATGTAAAGGCACTCGATGTGGCAGAAAGCTGCCGGGCCATGCAGGTAGAGAACCTGAGCCAGGGACGCAGTTCTTCAAAGGTAGCCAGTTCCTGCATCAGGGAATCAGCCACCCGCTTTCGCCTCGAAATCTCCGTCACTTCCACCCCTTTTCCATAGTCCTGTTTCCTGAAACCATAGTAATAGGTATTGAAATCCTGCATCACCACTTCATCCCCCACCTTGAACGGCCGCAGAGGCGGCAGCCACCTGTCCAGCTTCTGCAAGTACAGGCGAGTCCTTTTACCGGCATCCACATAGAAATGCCGGAACTCCTCGTACGAGTTCTGAGACATCAGGCTGTCCGGCATCAGAAAGGCCAGAATCCCCTTTGGGTGCAGCCAACGCACAGCGACCGCATGGGCAACCAGTGCGCACAGATTCAGCTGCGCACCGCCATACATCCCCCCATCCCGGCAGAACAAGCGGCGGGTATCACCGCATTCTCTGATTTTCTGTGTGTAGGAAGCCGGGAGATGCTCCCACTTCACCCAGGGAGGATTACCGACAATCAACTCGTATGAGGAGCGCCGCGGCAGCCTGGTTTCCGCCCCCTCAAGAACATACAGCCCCGCCAGCGCCCGCGTGCAGCGCTCCAACTCATGCGATGGGCATTCCGCATCGGGCCCCTGTCCCGGCAGCGCGGAATCCCCCAGGTAGACAGGGATTTCCACATCCCCCACCGGCCCCAGTTGGAGCAGAGCCAGTAAATAATTGACGCGGGCAGACAACACCGCCAGCGGGTTGATATCCACGCCGTGAACACGCTCCAGTACCGAACGCTGCAGAGCCACCCTTTCTTCCGGGGCCAACAGGCATAGAGGGCGATTTCCGACCACTTTCCGGATGAGCGTGATGAGGAAGCTGCCAGAACCGCAGCAAGGGTCCATGGCCTTCCAATCTTTCCGCCCTGTCAGGGCCAGGGCTTCCGTCACCACCCGGTCTGCCAGCCAGCCGGGCGTAAAGTATTCCCCAGTAGAATGCCGCACCGGGGGGGGAATCATGCTCATGTACAAATCCTTGAAAACATCGACAGGGGCGAACACAACACCCGGAGAAAAGGCAGAATACCGGCTAACCTTCCCGATGATGTCGCGCAGAGCGGCATCAAAGCGTTCATCCACTTGCGAATCGTCCGCGAACCAGGAAAAGAAGTCCCCCGCGAAGCAGAACGAAGCAGAAGCCGCGCCCTCACGATGTTCCCTTCCGGCGCTGCCCGCCCCCTGTTCCATGACCCGGCAGGCTATCAGCCGGACGATGAGCGCATAGGTCGTCTGCAAGGCAAACACCCCCTTGCACTCAGATTCCGCATCGTCAATATCTGCACCCAGGATGCCCGATAGAGCGCGACGCCGTTTTTCACTCTCCCGGCTTCTGACTTTATCTGTTACCGGCAGATGCATCAGCTCCTTCCACCCGGCATAGAGGCTCTCCGCCCTCTCGCTTATCCGGGTCTTGAGCAGCTGATAGAGCAAGCGGGCAAACGCCCTTGAAACCGATGGCGCATGGGGAGATACCGCAAAATCACGCACTAGGTTGGAGGGCAGCAGCTTCTTTGTACCATGGTGGAGGATAGCCCTGATAAGGAGGTCGACCCCGCTCTTCGACAAAGCGGTCAGGGGCGTATGCAGCACCTTATCCCCGCCGAAGGTAAAACAGGCCATCCTGCGGCCATCTGTAAGAATGGCATCGTATGCGCTCTTTGTGGCATGATACAGCGTCTCCAGACGGCAGATAAGCTGCGCGCAGGCTGTCTTCCAGGCAGCAGGCGTCAGGAGCGGCCTGTATTCCACAAGCAGGAGGTTCAGCTCAGTCTCAGCCTGTTCTGCCGCTCCGAAGACATGGCAGATGCCGGCATCGGAGCATTCCCGGCGGTACTCCAGCTTCAGGCCAGGTACCCCGCAGAGCAGAGAATAGATATCCCGCTCAAAGAAGCTGGCGATTTCCTGCCCTGAGAGAGCCGAGTCGGCACGGCGGATGATGGCGGCCCATGCCGCTTCCACCACGGCAGGGCTTACCTCCCTGCTCAACCATCGGGGCACCGCTGCTCTCATATGCCTCACCACTGGTTATTGAGGCTCTTCGTCTCCTTGTGAACCTCCATGTTGCGCTCTTTCTTGCCGGAAATGGCAGGCGGAGTGCCGGTATCAATGAACAAATCGAGGATTTCCACAGTATTCACGCCCTCTTTCAGGAATTCGGCAGGACAGTACAGGCGCTCCTGCGGGCCGATGTTCCAGTAACGCCCCAGCAGGTGACCATTCACCCATACATACCCCTTCTGCCAGTCCTTCATATCCAGGAAGGTATCGGCGGGCTGTGCCAGTTGCACTTCCGCGCGGTACAAGGCACCGGGGCCGGATGCCTCTGCCGTTCCCTGCTGCGGCACGCCCTTATCCAGCGGCATGAGCTGCAGACTCCAGTCCTGCACCTCCGCATCCCCCAGCAGCACAGGTCCCACAAGCCCCTTGCGGTCTTTCTCCATGAACTTCGAGAAATTGACATGGCCGAACGTATCCACCACAATCCTGAGATTCACAGGCTCGGCACGCGCGGGCAATTCCAGGCTCTGCTGGTTCAATCGGCGGTCCAGAGTACCGATGAACTTCTGCCCCATGTAGACAAAGGCGAAGTCGTGCGCGTCGCAGCGGAGAGTGGCCGCCGGTCCTGCGGGTATACACGCCTGATACACGCCTATGCCCTGGTTCTGCCCGACACTCTCCAGCGTGCGGGGCTGTGGGAAAGAAGCCCCGGCGGCTGCGTATGCCGCCAACTCCCCGAATGAACACCGCTTGACCGGGGAGAATGGCGGAATCTCCCCTGCCACCGGCTGCACCGGCTCCGGCACATCGGCCTCCGGCGGCAAGGCTGCCGTGATGATGTCGCGGTACTCAAAATACTCCTTGGTGAGATTGCCGTTTTCGCCAATGGGGGAACCGTAGTCATAGCTGGTGAGGTCGGGTTCGAACTTCGTGCCATCCGGGTTGGTATTCGCGCCGGCTGTAAGGCCGAAACTCGTTCCACCGTGAAGCACAAAGAGGTTGAAGGATACGCCATCCTTCATATACCAGCGCACCGACTGAAGTGCATTCCGGCTGGGTGTCCAGTTACCCTCGCCCCAATGCCGCAACCAGCCGGGATAGGTCTCGCTGCTGAACACCGGAACACCGGGAGCAACGCGGAGCGCCGTCTGCATCTGCCAGGCATTGTCAGCGGGGTCAAGCCCCACCGCCACCCCCTGCGGCACAAAGCGAAGGTGGTGAGCAGAGCTGCCCTCCGACAGATAGAAGGGACCAGCCCCTTTCTTTTCCCAGAAATCCTTGAGCCATTCGATATAGGCCAGCTCGTCATGCTCACTCTTGTAACTGCCGTATTCATTTTCAAGCTGCACCATGAGAATGGGGCCGCCGTTCTTGCAGAGGCGGGGAATGGCAATATCGGCAATCTTTTCCAGATAGCGGGTCTGAGCCTCCATGAACTGCTTATTGCCGGTGCAACGCAGCGGGGTTACGTCGTCCTTGATGAGGTAGGCAGGCAGCCCGCCCAGATCCCATTCGCCGCATACATAGGGGCCGGGGCGGAAAAGCACCCACATCCCCTCTTCCCGGCACATATCAATAAATGCGCCGATATCATTGCGCCCGCTGAAATCCCAGCTGCCATCCTCCTGTTCCAGGGCATTCCAGAACACATAGAACGCAATTGTATTCAATCCCATGGCCTTAGCGGCGCGGATGCGGTGCCGCCAATGCTGCCGAGGCACGCGCTGCGGGTGGATTTCTCCCGAACGAATCTGGAACGGCACGCCATCGAGCAGGAATTCCCGGCCATCCGCACCACCAAAGGAAAACTCAGAGGATTGCCCCGCCTCCGGCTTCTGCAGATTCTTCATGGCAGACACACCACCCTGGGCTCCCAGGGCTGCCATTGCCAGCAGGCAGAAAAAAAGACTTTTCATACATGCCCCTATACCACAAAAAAAAGCCCATGCCCAGAAAAAATTACGCCCCTGCTCCCGGAAGCAGCTCCCCTTTCGTGCATTCGGCCCGCCGCGCCGTCGCCAATCAGCTCTTTCCGCTTGATTTCCCATGGCGTATATGCTTAAATGAGCGGCGTACCGCGCAGAAAAACAGTTACTGCGCGTAGAGCCCCCGGGAGGCGGCGGGAAGCCGCAGGAAATAGATGGGAAAGACGGTGAGAATCCGTCGCTGTGCCGCAACCGTGTTGTACCCGCAAGAGGTACTCAGTCGGAATGCCAGCCATGCGGGGTTCGCCACGAAACACGGCGGCGATGCACCGCCGGCTCAACGGCCAACACACAGATGAAATACCCAACACAAGCTCCCCTCCGGAGCGCAACACGCATTGTGCCTGCCCTCTTGCTGGCAGGCTTCAGCTCCGTCCACGCGGCGGAAGAATCACCCGTCACGGAACTACCGTCCATCACCGTCTCGGCGCACAGCGGCACGGCCATTCCCTACGACAGCACCGGCTGCTCTGTCACGGTACTGGATATTCCCCAACTGGAAAAGGAGGGCATCTATTCCCTGAGCGAAGCGCTCACCACCGTACCCGGAGTCTTCGTCACGCCGGGGGGCGGGCTCTCCGGCCGGGGCAACGCCTCTAAAGCCATCATCCGCGGCCTGGGGCGGGATTCCTACCTGCTGCCCATGATTGACGGCATGCTGGCCAACACCAGCAACGGCAGCAGCCTGGTGACCTCCAACCTCATCGCCCGCAGCAATTTGTTCGACCTGGGCAATGTGGAAGTGCTGCGAGGCGCGCAGGCCGCCAGCTACGGCGGCGGCGCCATCAGCGGTGTCCTGTTCATGGAAACACCCCGTGGCGAAGGCAAGCCCGGGTTCCGCCTGTTTCAGGAACACGGCAGCAACAATGCCTTTACCTCTAACATCTCCACCCAGGGGCAGCTCGACAAGCTGCATTTCTTTCTCTCCTGCACCTACGAAACAACGGAGAACGACATCCGCTCCGCCGATGGCTCACGCCCGGCTGACCCCGGAGCCGGAAGCTTCGAGAACTTTGCCCAGGCGCTGCGCCTGGATTACGAACTGAACGAAAGCACCGTCTTTACCACGACTTACAGACGGGAGGATGCCGAATACCAGTATTCGGGCAAGGACTGGTATGGAGGCGGCTGGATGCCCAACGAACTCCGAACCTTCCGCAGCAATCTGATAACGGCCAGGGTAGAAAGCAAGGTCAATAGCTTCTACACCGCCAGCCTGATGGGCGGGTACTACGGCACCGACAACATGTTCGGGCGCGGCTCCAATCATGATTTACGCAATGTGCAGGTGGAATGGCGCAATGTCCTGCGCTGGTGCAGGCATCAGACCACCACGGTTCATTTCCGCTGGACGCGCAGCCAGTTCGACAGCACTTCCATTTACGAACCGCGCGGCAATGACAACATCAACCGCACGATGGAGAATGTGTATTCCCTGGCGCTGGAACACACCTGGCAACCCACCAGCAGCTGGACAAGTTCCCTTGCCGCGCGGCTGGATTACAGCAGCATCCACCAGGCCATGCCCACCGTGCGCGCCTCCAGCTCCTATAGTTTCAACAATGATGCCACACGCATCTTCGGCTCATTCGGCCGCGGCTACCGCAGCCCCGGCTCATTTGAACGCAGCTCCGGGGTTCTCCCGGCATGGGGATACGCCCTCTACCACGGCAATCCCCGCCTCAAATGCGAAACCAGCTGGAGCGGTGACCTCGGCATCGAACATCAACTGGGCGAAACTCACCTCCTGTCCCTCACCTGGTTCTGGCAGCAGACAAAAGACTACATCCGGGCCGTACCGAAAGCGGGTGAATACTATTTCGTCAATGACCCGGCACATTGGACCAGCCAGGGGGTGGAAATGGCGCTCACCGGCGAACTGGGAGATGCCTGGAACACAGGCTATACCCTCGCGTTCACCTACACCCAGCCCAAGGACGCGAACGACGCCGCCCTGCCGGACAGCTGCCGCCAGGTCTGGAGTGCCGATATCCACACCAGCCCTCTGGAAAGCCTGACCGTCGGCCTTGGCGCTGCGGCCGTCACCGGACGCCGGGATTATGACGGCTCGCGCATGGATTCCTACTGCACGCTGCGCTGCTATGCCGAATACGCCATCAACGAACACCTCAAACTGCACGCCCGCGTGGAAAACCTGATGGATGAGGAGTATGTGACGGATAGCGCTTCCGGGGACATACTGGCCACCGGCACGGCCTTCTACGGGGGCTTCACCTTCACATACTGATGAAGCGAGCCCTTGCTTTCCTGTTCCTGGTGATAGCGGCACTTGCCTGGTGGAGTACCTCCCGGCAAGCCGCTCCTCTCACCCTGGCCGGTGAATCAAGTGAGCCTGCTGCCTACCCGGCCGATTTCGCCCAGCGGCTCAGCCAGGCCAGCGCTGTGAAACTCGAATGGCAAGCCCCCCTGCCCGGCCACCTTTCCTGGCAGACAGCAGTAGAACAGCCCTCCCCCGGCGACCCTGCCGCCCGGAAAGGCGGCAGGGTACGCCTGCCCAACGCCGGTCCATACCCGGCCCATTTCCTGCGCTTCGGCGGGGGAACGCCCCAATTTTTCCACCAGAACCTGCAGGCCGCTACTGACATCCCGCTCCTGTCCGCGCACCCCCTCACCGGAGAGATAGCCGCCGGCGTTGCAGAAGCCTGGGCCATTGACGGCAACTGCGTCTATTTCCGCCTGAATCCCGCCGCCCGCTATAACAACGGCCGCCCCGTGCGTGCCGGGGATTACCTGCTGGCCGCCCTGCTGCAGGCTGAGCAGCATTGCGCTGAATACGAAGCGCTGGCACAAGCCTTTGCCTCCATCAGCGTACACGACGAGCAGCACTTATCCGTCACCATGCGGGAAAAGGCCGATGCCCTTGCAGCCGCCGCCCTGCTGCAGGCGGCGGAACCCGGTTTCTACCGCGAATTCAACCAGAGCTTCCGCGAAACGTACGCCCAGCGCATTCCCCCAGCCACCGGGCCGTACCGCGTGAGCCGGGTGGAACGCGGGCGCTGTATCGAACTGCAACGCCTCGCCCGCTGGTGGGGTGAATCCCTGCCGCTCTACCGCCACCAATTCAACGCCGATACGCTCGAATACCACTTTCTGTCCAGCGAGGCGCAGGTCTGGGAATTCCTGCTGCGCGGCAGGCTCGATGCCTTGCAGACCCGCAACATCGCGGCCTGGCAGGAACGCGCCGAACCCGCAGAGGGCTTCGTGCGCTGCGTCTACGATGCCGAATACCCCCTGCCGCCCTACGGCATTGCCCTCAATGCCCGCACGCTGCCGGATGTGGAGTTGCGCCGGGGCCTGCTGCACGCCATGGATATGGACGGCGCCCTGGCGCTGATGAGCCGGGGAGAGGGGCAGCGCCTCCGCACTTTCCACTCCGGATACGGCGCGCTCACGCCGCAGCACACCCCGCAGCAGCACTTCGACCCCGCCGCCGCCCGCGCAGCCTTTGCCCGCGCCGGCTACACCAGCACCGGGGAGGACGGCATCCTGCGCCGGGCAGACGGCACCCGCCTCAGCCTTACCTTGCTCTACACCCCACACGAAAAGATAAGTGCGCTGCTCAGCTGCCTCATCCGCAGCGCCGCGCATTGCGGGGCGGAAATCGTGCCGGAACCCGTTCCCTGGCAAAGCTGCCAGCGCCGCCTGCAGGAACGCAGCCACCAGCTTGTCTTCTGGGCCATGCCCGCCCCCGCAAAGCCCAATCCTGCCCTGTTCTTCTCCCCTGGTGCTGAACCGGCCGCCTCTCCTTTCGGGCTGGATGATGCCGGCATGAATGCAGCCATGGCCCGCTACGAAGCCCAGCCCTCTGCCGGAAACCTTGCCGGCATCGATCAGCTGGTGGCCGGGCTTGCCGTGTGGCTGCCCGGCTGGAAAGAAAACCGCGTCTACCTGATACACCACCCCCGGCTGCACATCCCGCCCAGCCCCTGGTGTTACGAAACTCTCGATGCCCACCTCTTCTGGGTCAGCCCTGCCCCATGATTCACCTCGTCCATACCCCGGCTGCCCGCCTGGCACACCAACGGCAGATGATGGCGCTGCAGGCGCTGGGCATCGTGCTGCCGCCCTGGGTGGGGCTGTGTCTCTGGGCGTTCTGCACCCCGCTGTACGCCCCCTGCAGCGACCCCGGCTGCACCTTTGAGGGTATTGCCTTCGTCCCCGCCGCATCCAGCCCCCCTCCCGAACCACCGCACCCCCCCCCGCCCGCGCCGCAGCTCCCCGCTACGCCGACTCCCGCGCCCAGCCTGCCGGGGGAACTACCCGGACTGGCCGTTCATCTGCCGGGGGAACTACCCGGTCTGCCCAGCAGCGAAGCAGATGACACCTTGCTCGAAACCGACGCCGATGCCTTGCTCACCCGGCCGGCGCCTCCGGCTTCCCTCGCCCCCCGGGCATCCGCGCCCCGCCCTGCTCCGCAGGCATCTGCCGCTGCCGGAGATGAAGCCCCACTCTACACCCCGCCCGCCTGCCAGGAATGCCCCCAGCCCCCCTACCCGGTGCACCTGCGCGCCCGCCGCCTGCAAGGCAGCGTCACCCTCACCCTCCACCTCAACGCCGACGGCCAGCCCATCGGCGGGGAAATCACCCGGTCGAGCGGGCACGGCAGCCTCGACCGGCACGCACTCAACTGGGTGCTGAAACGCTGGCAATTCAGCCCGGCGCGCCGCGGGCGGGTCTGCACCGCAGCCAGCATCCGCACCACCATCCACTTCACCCTGCGCTGACAGATGCCCCCCGGCAGCTGCAAAAAAAGCCGGGACAAGCAACGGCTTGTCCCGGGGAAACAACGTTTCTGCAGCGTTCTGCGGCTTACACCAGCTGGGCAATGAGAGTCTCACGGTCGCCGGGGCAGAAATCCATGGGCGGAATTTCCGGCAGCGTGTAGCAGCCTGCAGCCAGGCGCATACTGGCGCGCGCCGCGCATACCATGACCTGAGCCGTGAGCGCCGGGTTGTTGATACGCATCTCGAACTTGAAAATCTGATTCTGCGTGCAGCCGGACACCCCCTTGCGCTCCATATACACCCCGTGGCCCATGTCCTTGAGCGAATCAATGTCATCGACCTGCTTCACATGTGTCTCATCGTGGCAGAAATAATCATCGGCCTTGATGGCGGCTTCCACCTCCGCAAAGTCAGCCCCTTCCTCCAGCTGCACATACACCATGCGGCGATGCACGCCGGAACCCGTCGGGATGGTGAGCGACAGCGCATCCTTCACCCCCGCCTTGGAGCGGGCCACCACGCTGTGCCCCATGCTCATGCCGGGGCCGAAGTTGGTGTAGGTGATACCCTTGGGTGCCATGGCCAGCATCATGGTACGCATCACGGAATCCGAACCGGGGTCCCAACCGGCGGAAATCACCGCCACAGCCTTGCCGGCCTGGGCCTGCCTGCCCAGAGAGCGGCGCAACTCCACAATACCGCCGTGAATGTCATAGCTATCCACGGTGTTGATACCCTTGGCCAGCAGGGGCAGAGCCGTTTCCTCGACGCTGCGGGTCGGGGTGCAGAGCAGAGCCACATCCACCTGACCGAGTTCATCAATATCAGACACCGTCTTGATCCCATGCACGGGAGCACTGCCGGCGCGGCGGACAATACCTACCAATTCCATATCGGGCGCAGCGCGCAGCGCGTCAACTGAATACTTGCCGATATTCCCGTATCCTACAATGGCTACCTTAATCATCCTGTAGATTCTGTGTGGGTTGCGTTGTTAAAAGCTCGCAGGGCACATTCCATTCCCTGCCACGCCGCCATCATAAACGATTCCGGCAGCCAACGCAAGCACAGACTCACAGGCTGTCACATATTTTAGAATAATTCCAACAAAAAATCAGGACATAGCACCGAGCCACCCATTCGAGTGACAGCAGCAAGAAAAAACCCGCTGCACCCATGTCTGGAGCAACGCCATAGTCGCTTCAACGACGCCGGCGGGCAGCCATGTCGGCAAGCGCCAGCAGGCTCAGCGCAGCCGTGGCAGGCTCCGGCACCATCTGCCAGTTTGCCGTCTCAGCAATTTGACCACTTTAAATCGCAGGCCGGTTTACACAGCTTCGTGTTTTTGCGTTTCCTATAGTTTAATGTAGGCCGTAGTGCGGGATGCCCCGATTTTGCGAATTTCACCACTATCGAGCATCTGTTTCAAGGTGCGCTCGATGAGGGAGACGCTGATATCCGGACAAGCCGCCATGATGTCAGCTTTGCTGATTTTACCCGGTTTTTGTTCAAACATCATTCTGATGCGTTCCATCTTATTAAGCTTTGCCGTGGCAACATGCTCCACCCGGCACTCAAACTCGCGATACGCTTTCAGGATGACGCTCAGCAGATACTGCAAAAAGGGAAGATAGTTATTATTCCCCGTATCCCAGCCCGCGCTACTCTCCTGCAAGGCTTCGTAATAGGTCTGCTTGTTTTCTTCAATCAATTTCTCCAGGCTGATATATTTACCCACAATATAGCCATGCTGATAAAGCAGCATAAGCGTGAGCAGTCGGCTCATACGCCCATTGCCGTCATTGAACGGGTGAATGCACAGAAAATCGAAAACAAAAAGTACCAGTAATATCAAAGGATCACAAACCTCCTGTGCAACGGCCTGTTTGTATGCATCGCACAGAGAACGCATCGCATCAGGTGTTTCAAATGCCGGAGTCGGAGTGAAACGGACATGCTTGTTGCCCACGGCATCCGTCTCAGCTATCAGATTATCTGCATTCTTCCAGTGCCCTCCCATGCCGGAAGGGTGGAATGAATATAAATCCCGGTGCAACTGCAAGATGGTATTCGGATTCGCTGGAATATACTCGTAATTCTCATGAATGGTTCGCAGCACATCCCGGTACCCGGCAATTTCCTTTTCATTGCGGTTGATGGGCTCTACCCTCTGCAAAACCAAATCTTTTAATCTCACGTCAGAGGTATAGATGCCTTCAATTCTATTGGAAGCATCCGTACTTTGAACCACGGCAATTTCCAGCAGACTCTGCAGAATGTTTTTTCTTGCCGTGATAAACAGCGCCTGTTTGCCCCGGTATTCATGTATAGCCGACAGCAGATTGCTTATTTCCGGCGTGAGTAAAGGTCCGGGCAAATTTGAATAATCGAATGTTCTCATACCAGCTTGCTGTTTCTCTGCCCACACTTTAGCAGCTTTCTGCCCACTTTCAAGCCAAAAGTAGGCAGTAACACTATTAAAGTGGGCAGAAAAGTCCGGTAGTGACACCGCAATATCGCGCAAACTGGCCAAGCTGCACTTGGGCAGAGCATGGCAGGAACAAGCCGGGCCGGGGTATCGCTATTTCCTCGTGTTCCTGGATAAGGATATCAGCATGACCGGGGCTTACCCCATGAGCGAGTTCCTCAAGATTCTGGCCGAACTGTAAACAACGCACAAAACACCACCTGCAACCACATGACCCGCACCCGGCAGACCAAGGGCTCCACTTCGAGCGAATCCTCAGCTTTTGACCCTATTTTTGCGCCATCGGCCACAAAAATGTAGGAAACGCGCAACAAAATGCCCGCCGCGCTTGAACAGAGGGGCGGAAATTGATATAATGCCCCGTAACAGATACACGCTTAGTTATGACCATGCCCGCAGCCTCCTTGCCTTCGACGAAAGACTCAGGTCGCCAATCCTGGCTTCTTATCAGCGGTGTATGGCTGGGACTCAATGCTCTCGTGCATCTGTTCCTATTCCCCTTTTTGCTCTATACTGGGCTCTGCACATTGCTGATGCCCGTTTCCCTGTGGATTCTTTCATCCCTGACCACCAGCACCAGAACCTACGCGCTGCTGAACATCCCGCTCGTGCTTTACACACTTGTATGGTGGTTCACCACTCCTTTGATGGGCTGTTGGTTCACCCTGCTGTGGCTTCCCTTTATCCCGATGGGGTTCGGAGGTCTCCGCTGTCATTCGAGCAACAGTCTGGCATTACGATGTGTGCTGTATCTGATAGCTCTGCTGCCCTACATTGCCATGCTGCCGTTTCTTATATTCGTCTTAAGAGATATCAACAGATGATTCCATCCATTGTGCCACACATCCCCCGAATCCTTAGCATCACAGCCCTGTGCCTTGCGGCGGTGGGGGTGAGTAGCTGTCAACAAGGTATCTTCTTACTAGAGGGGCTCTGTATGTGAATAATACATCCGAGTGGTATGCCGCAGAAAACGATATGACGAATTTTTACCATGTGACATGCAGCAGCGACTTTGATAAGCAGCATGAGCCAAACAGAAAAAGAAGCTTTTGCCATAACCTACCTGAAAGAGTATAACGAGTCATTGGATAAGCATCACATTAGTAACTCCGGTCAGCTCCATGATAATAATGGATATACAAACATCAGTAACTGGGATGGCATGTACACGCGCACAGTAGAGCGGTTACCACTAGAGCAACAAATTATTCTGAATACCAAAGGCGGAGCACAGCTGATGGAAGGATATGGAGGCTACATGATTGCTCGATATGTTGCATTTAATCCAAAAATGGATGCCAGCACGAGGCACAAAGCCTTGTTTGTCATTGATTTGTGAGGCGAATGCTCTGATGGAGAAAATGGCTATCGCTCACGATGGATAAGAAGAAAACACTAGTTTGGTGTTCGGAAAATAACTAGCCCATAAATGGGAATTTGGAGGAAACAGTATGGTTGAACGTGCACACATTTCAGATATTGCATCATTGACTGCATTAAGATTGGAATTCTTGCAAGAAGACTGCGGCGAATTGAGTGGAGAAATTAAAAGTAAGCTCATAGAAGCTTTGCCAGCTTACTTTGAAAAGAATCTTAACCATAATATCTTCTGCTACCTAATTAGAGAAATGGAAGAAGTCGTTGCCTGTGCATTCTTGCTAATAGTTGAAAAGCCTGCAAATCCGATGTTCATAACAGGCAGAACCGGAACTGTGCTTAACGTATACACGAAACCGATATGCCGACATAAGGGGTATGCAAAAGCGATAATGAAAACGCTGCTACAGGATGCAGTTGAACTGAACTTGAGTTTTGTGGAGCTTGAATCTACAGAGGCTGGATACGATTTGTATAAATCCATTGGTTTTACTGATGATGTGTCAAAGTACCATTGTATGAAATGGTTCAACGTATAGTGAAAATCCAATTTGTCAGTCTGGTTATTCACCAAGGGGTATACCTATTTCCCGAACGCTATACTAGAGACTGTTACATCGCTTGCAACCTGTCTCGTCGAAGCCTAGGCGGAGATGGAGTGGCTTTTTATCCCCTTGCAAGCGATGTTTCTTTTTAGGTTGCCACTCAGTGAAAATTGATTCTTAAACATCTGATTCTGTGCAACTTGCCAATTTGTGACATCTTTGCTTGCCGAAGAGTCATCATCTACTCAAAATCGCCTACCTGTCACGGCGTAGGGAGAATCCCGAAGACTGAAGCTCACAGAATCAACAGATTGTAGATTCGAAGCATGTTTAGTGACCTTGAAAAGCATTTGAGCTTAGAAAAACGGGCTTCCGGCTACGAGTTCGGGCTTGCTCCCTCCATTCTACGCCGTGACGGGTAGGCATAGTAGGAGTTGTTGGCTTTTTAAGAGAGCGATTTCATGCCTATGGGTAAGCCAAGATGTTTGATAACCCATTCCCGCCCGGAGTGTGATTTGAAATATTTCTCCAGCTCAGTTGCTTGTTCTTCTGTTTGTACGGCTATTGCAGAGTGGATTTCCCACGGGGCGTATTTAGATGTATGCGGTACATGCCCGGAGTTATGCGTTTTGAGCCGTGCTGCAAGGTCAGAGGTATGGCCAACATAGAAGTGGGTGTGCGTAGAAGCATCCCACAGGATGTAAACATAATGAAAATGAGATGTTGGCATAGTGGGAGTATAGTTAATGTAGTGGGTGAATGCAAGTAGGAATTGCAAGAGGTGCGAATGAAAAAAAAGTCTGAAAAAAAGTCTGTGGTATGCAACGTTCCGGCTTCTGCTCTGCATACGCCGAGACTAGGGGTGTTGCCCGGCTTCGAGTCTCGCCATCGCTCGCTTTCTGGGGGCTTCGCTCGCTGCGCGTTCTACGCCCACCCAGGACGCCAAGGCTGGCTTTTTTCTATTGACCCCGAAAAACAGCGTATCAGGTGATCTGTAAATGAGAAACGACCTCTGGTAGGTAACGCTCCGGCTTCGTCCTGCCTACGCCGAGACTGGTGTTGTTGCCCGGCTTCGCGTAGCCCTGCGGGCTCTTGCTACGCCGAGGCTAGGCTTCTTACCATTTGGTCTGTAAGACCAAATGGCCTACGCCTGGCGGCAGCCCATTCTGGCCTGCCTGGGCGTAGAAAAACAGCGTATCAGGTTTCCTGATACGCTGTTTTACGAAGCCTGGAGCATAGCGGATTCGAACCGCTGACCTTCTCAATGCCATTGAGACGCTCTACCAACTGAGCTAATACCCCGTTCTGTTTTGTTGTCCTGGTGAGGACGAGCAGAGTATACACCTACTCCACCCCGATTGCAAGACTTTTTTTCATTTTTTTGATCTTTTCTTCCATTTTTTCATGGAAAGGACAGGGGGAACTGTCACTAGCTTTTCGTCATGAGAGCCTTGCGGCAACACAAAAAAACGGCAAAAAATACCATTCCCTGGCAGAATCGGCATCATACCCGGTGGCGGCGGAGAGCCAGTCCGCAGAATGCCAGCAGACCGAGCGACACCGTGCCGGGTTCAGGAATCACCAGCCGCCAGTCAGCCGTAGCCGAGAGATGAATCGCATTCACTCCGCAGATATAAATTTCCCTTCCCAGCAGCTTCTGCCACTCGTAATAACCGACTTCGCTCTCCAGAGACATATCAAAATACACCCTGTCCGACTCCTCATCCCGCACGACATCGATGGAGAATAACTCCTGGAACACATCCTCATCCTCCGCATCATCCGAATCCGTCACCCAGAGCTTCGAAAGACAGCCAGCCTCATTGTATTCAGCCCCCCAGAGCGTGATGGCATGCATCATCGCGTCGCCCACCGGCTGGAGCAAAAGAGAAACACCTGCCCCTGCACTCAGCAAATCACCCAGGTAATCATTCTCCAGCCCGCTCGAATAACTGAACAAACTCATCAAGTTCTCCTTATCAAGCCCGTACTGGTCGAAATAAAACCCATCGAAAGGCTGCAGCGTGATAATATCAGAATCCGGGCTCACTTTATTGAACAGACTCCGGGCAGCCTCAGCATCATTCGTCGGCGCATAAACGCCAGAGAGCCACCAATTGAGCGCCGCCACCGCGTCACCGCCCATGTGACCATTCTGCCGATGGCTCTCATACACCCCCCAGATATCCTCCAGCGAGGTCGGCGCCGCAGAAACAAGCCCGCTGCGCTCCTGCCACCAGGCAACGAGGTTCGCCGCCGAAGCCGCATAGCACATCAAATCATCACCTGGATCCGCCGCCGACTTATCCACATCCTTCCAGCCCCCCGCCGCCGAAACGCCATCTGCCCAGATAATCGTATCAACATATTTCCCCTCTGCCGCGCCCGGCGCGGCACAGCCGACCAAAAAACAGACAACGAAAAGAAAACACCTCATACCCGGCAGAATGACACCCCCATACTCTACATCCATTACCCACCGAATTCAATCAAAAACAGCCCCAATCCCCCCCCTGCCCCGATGAGGCGCAACATTCCCCGGTCCATTACCCAACTAAAACCAGGGACAAATGGCCTTAAGTCCCCTTGTGCGGCACCTCCATAAACGCATGTAGCTGGCATGAGGCTGGCTCCGAAGTTCAGGCATGGGGCTTGCCGCGGCCGCGGGAAGCGCCAGCCTGAAGTAGCACAGCGACAAGCGCCCTCTGCCCTTCGTAGTCTTTTTTATCATCCAGGGCATAATCCAACGGCGTGCGCCCATCTTTATCCTCAGCATTCACCTTTGCCCCGGCGGCAATCAGACACGCCGCCCTATCTGCCTCAGAGCAGACATGCAAGGGCGTTTGTCCTTCATCATTAGCAGCACTGGGCTCCGCACCGGCAGACAGCAACGCCTGCGCCACCTCAAGATTTTTCGCGTAAAAAAGAGGGGAATCCCCTGATATACTGCGAGCATTTACATCGAGCCCCAAATCCACATAAAGGCGAACACTTTCGGCATCCCTGGCTTCATGCAGCGGCGTGTTCAGACACACCCCCGCTTGGTGCGGATTTGCCCCAGCCGCCAGCAGGAGTCGAACCTCATTCGCCTTATGAGGGTACAGGAGAGCGGTTTGACCAAACCTTCCGATAATTCCTGCATCAGCTCCCGCGGCTAGCAGGATTTCCAGTACTTTACCACGGGCAAAAAAGAGAGGAGGTTCACCAAAACTGTTCAGCGCATTGACATCTGCCCCGGCAGAGATGAGAACCTGCGCCATGTTACCGGAAATCGCATTGTGAAGCGGGCGTCCCCCGTATTCATCCAATATGGTATCAGGGCTCATGCCCGATCGGATGAAAGCTTCCACCGCGGGTACATCATTGGACTGTACCGCGTAGTAGAGCATACTGACTTTAAGTTCTTCCTCCGATAAACCGGCATGTTGCCACACCAGATCCACAAGCTCCCGACTCTGCCCGGAAAAAATAGCGACGTGAAGAATTTTCCTGTCAACCTTACCCAAACGAAGCAATTTCCGGGTTCTCCGTAAATCGCCCTGCGCAACAGCCTGAACCAACGCATTGCGATAGTTTTTACGCTTGAGCCTCTTCCGTTTGTTCATGTTACTATTCTAACACATTGTGAGCGTTTAGCAAGAGAATCCCCCTCAATGGATATTGTTTAAGCAAAGAATGAGAAGCGTCTCCCGTACTCGTGTTTTATGATATTGACAACGAGGAGATTTTATATTGGAACGAATCAACGACAATACCGATTTCTCGCGAGCCCGCACATCTCCATAAAAAGGCACACCTGCGTCCCAATCTGGTGCTACCCGATGCAGCCCGTTTTTTGCGCTTTTCCGCTCTAACCGCTTGCCGAGCCTCCCGGATTCTGGTAGCATGACAATGTAACAATTTTCTATATCGAATTAAACTATGTTTAAACATTCTCTCAAGATTGCAAGTTGGTTATTTTTACCCTTTTCTATACTTTGGATTCTGGCTTCTGCTTTTTTCTGGTATCAGACGACATCCAAGCTGATGGAATGGGAAAAAGCTCCGGCCGTAGTCACAGCAGTAGAACCGGATGCCTTAGAAGTAGGGAGTAATGGTGCACCAATGAAATATGCCATGCTTTCTTTCCGCTCTCAGGAAGGGAGGGAATACATGGTTCGAAGCCAATTAGGTAATACAGGAAAGCCTCTTTGGAACGTCGGAGAAAAGGTGGAGGTCTTTTTCCCAGCCGATTCCCCGGAAAAAGCCGAAGAGAATATTTTTATTGTACAATACCTCCTGCCGCTCGGAATAACCCTGGCAGCCTTGATGTTTTCATTGGTAACGACTTTGCTTTTTTGGGTCGGAAATAAAAAGAATGCAAAATCAAGGGAATGAGCAACAAAATGCCCGCCACGCTTGAACAAAGGGGCGGGAATTGATATAATGCCCCGTAACAGGAACACGCTAAATGATGACCATGCTCCCATTCCCCAGAATCCTAGCCACCACCGCCCTGTGCCTTGCGGCGGTGGGGGTGAATAGCTGCAGCTATCCCTCTGTAGAAGAAAGGGGGCCGGTTCTTGCCGTCTCTTATCATCCGTCTGGACAGGTAGACAAAGCATACTATTTTTCAGATGACTCCCCATACCCTCGCGAACTGAGCGACTGGATTGAATACAACAATGGTAAACGTTTCCATGCCACCATGGTCACCTATGCCCCTGTTGGCATTGACTTGAGTTTTCCCTCTCAACAACTGCATTTCTCTTTTCTGGGGGACATCGTTTACGATGGCTCCAACTACCGAAGCCTTACCTCAAAAGACAAGGAGTTTTTGGATTGGCTGAAATCGCTTCCCTGGGTAAGCAATCAGGCTCTGGATAACTATCCTGATTCCTGGCTATATAGGGGTTCTCCCACAATGCCACCAGGCGAATGATAAGTATAGAGGCCTGCCGCTTGTCAGGCCGGAGCTCCGTCCATCGCTTGCAGCCTGTCACGGCGGAGCCTTGGCGGAGACGGAGTGTCTTTTTATCCCCTTGCAAGCGATGTTTCATTTTAGGTTGCTACTCGGTGAAAAATGCGCCTTAAGCATCTGATTCTGTGTATCTTGCCAGTTCGAAACATCTTTGCTTGTCACAGAATAACCATCACCGCAAAACCGCCTACCTGTCACGGCGTAGGGGAACCCCCGAAGACGGAAGCTCACAGAATCAATACATTGTAGATTCGAGACATCTTTGCCTACCCTAAAAAGCATTTGAGCTTAGCAAAAGGAGCTTCCGGCTACGAGTTCGGGCTTGCTCCCTCCATTCTACGCCGTGACGGGTAGGCATGCTTCCGTCTCCGCTAAAGCTTCGCCGAGACAAGTAGTTTTTTCCTTTTGAGGCCGTTTTGAGCCCGGCAGGGCGGTGGCGGGGATTGCAAGCGCTAGGGTGGGCGTAGCTTTAGCGAAGTCCCCTGCAATACCTAAGCGTGCGTAGGTGTTGAAAATCGATGCAAAACAAAAACCGAACCAGATTGTTTTCTGATTCGGTTTCTGGGGGGGGGGAGTCGACGCGGCTGTTTAATGCGACGGGCTGTTGACTCGCCGCCGCCCCATCGGCTGCGCCTCGGCGGCTCGCCCCTACGGGGCAAACGCTGCGCGTTTGTCCAAGTTGCCTTACAGCCGTCGGCAACTTTGCCTGCGATGCGGCATGGGAACCATGGCATGCTTACTGCAACGGGGCGGGTGTGAGAAGCCCCGGAATTGCTCCATAAAAAAGGCACCCGAAATGGGTGCCTTTTTTATGGAATTAACGAGCCATCAGCTTGGAAAAATTGAGCCCGGAATTCGATTTTTTCGTTTTTCCTACGTTCAGCCCAAGCAAA
>CALCHQ010000086.1 GCA_937901085.1 uncultured Verrucomicrobiales bacterium
GAAAAACAGCGTATCAGGTTTCCTGATACGCTGTTTTACGAAGCCTGGAGCATAGGGGATTCGAACCCCTGACCTGTTGCGTGCGATGCAACCGCTCTACCAACTGAGCTAATGCCCCGGATGGGGTGTCGCGGGGGTATTTTACTCTTGCTTGCTGGGGCGTGCAAGGATAATGTGGGAGATTTTTTGTCAGTATGCCGGTTTTCGTTACTGCGCGTAGCTGTGCAGGGATTGGATGCGCGGCAGGAGGTTGACGACGAGGAAGGTGATGATGACGGCGGTGAAGCCCAGGAGCAGCAGCGGCCGACGCCAGCTGGTAAAGGTGCGGTGGCGCTCGATGTGCAGGTAGATGAGGTAGAGGCTCCAGGTGAGGAGTGACCAGGCTTCTTTGATGTCCCACGCCCAGTAGCCGCCCCAGGCGGAATCAGCCCAGAGGGCGCCGCTCCACAGGCCGAAGGTCATGAAGGGGAAGGCCAGGCGTACGAGGGCACCGGCTGCGCGCAGGCGGTTTTCGCTGTGCCAGGAGGCCAGGGTGAGAAGGGCTGCCACGGTCATGAGTCCGTAGGAGATGACGTAGGCGATGACGTGGGGGGCAAACCAGGGGGATTGGAGGGCGGGCATTTGCCGCCAGCTGGCTTGCAGGGGCATGCAGAGGGCACCGGTGAGGGCGATGGCGGAGGCTGCGGCAAGCCAGCCGGTGAGTTCAAGGTGCTGCCAGCGGCGCAGGTAGTGCGCGGCGGGGGCCATGACGAGGGGGAAGATGGTGAGGACGTGCCGCATGTTGCCGAAGGGCGGTGCCTGGGCGAGTACCCAGTTGGCGATGAAGAGGGCAAGCGTGGCGAACCAGGCGGCATTGAGGGCGCGGTGGCTCTCCCCTGCCCGGCTGCACGCGGCAGCCAGCGCGCTGAGCAGGCAGAGCAGCAGCGCGAAGATGGTGAGGGTGTAGATGAGGGTTATCATGGCTGCGGTTCCTCCTTTCTCCACCAGCACCAGACGGCGGTGCAGATGATGATGCCGACCATGCCGCAGAGGGCAGCAAAGCGGCCGGGGGCGCGGCGGGCTTGGAGCAGCACCTGGGTCTGCCCTCCTTCCCGGCGGTAGGAGGAGAGGGTGAAGCGCCAGTCTTTGCAGGCAAAGGGGGTGTTGACGCGGAGTTCGGCTTTGTGGGTTTCGGGGCGGCCCCGGTGGTCGGTAAAGGCGGTGATGTGGGCGCAGTAGTCGCGCACGGTGGCGGGGTTCTGCACGAGGATGCGGGTGGGATGGCCGGGGAGGATGAGGTGCGGATGCGGGGCGCCGGTGTTGGTTTTCAGGGCGCTGACGGGCCATGTTTCCTGCCCGATTTGCAGGGTATCTCCCCGGCGTTCGACGGGCTGGCTGGGGCCGGGCCGGCCGTTTTCAAAGGTGTAGAGGGTGTAGGTGGCGTCGTCGTAGTAGCGGATGTCGAAGGCATCGACGCGCAGGCGGAAGCCGAGGGGATGGAGGGTGCCGTCTCCGGCGCGGAGTTCGGTGACTTCGGTGCGGGCATCGGCCGGCAGGCTGAGGTTGATGCGTTCTTCGCAGGCTGCGTCGATGAAGGAGCCGATGACCAGCAGGGCAACGGCCCAGTGCAGCCCGGCTAGCCAGAGGCTGCGGTGGTTCATGACGCGGTAGCAGAGGAAGCCGAAGACGCTCATGAAGACGATGCCGGTGAGGGCGATGCAGAGCATGCCGGCTGCGCCTGCCCACATGGGGCCGCCGATGCGGGCGTATTCAAGGGCTTTGCTGCCGTATTGGACGAGCATGTTGCCCCCGGTGACGGTGAAGAAGAGGAAGATGAGCCCGAAGATGAGTTGCTCGCGCCGCCCGCTGGCCAGCCGCCAGCCGCCGCCAAGGCAGAGCAGGATGCAGACGGCACCGAGCAGCAGCATGGCGCCGCTGCGGTAGACGTCCGGCGCGCCCAGCAGGGGGAATGCGCCTGCCAGCAGCAGGACACAGGCTGCTCCCAGCGCCATGATTCCTCCTTTGAGCCAGCTTGTCATGCTTTACCAGTGGAAGGCAAAATTGAAGGTGGCAAACAGGGTGTCGTCTTTCTGGGTGCGGTAGTTGCGGGAGCGGGCCACCATGCCGGCATAGTAGTCGATGCCGTGGCGGCGCAGGCCGAGGCCGAGCTGGGCTTCGCTGACCCAGGGCATGCGGCCGCAGCTGCGGTCGAAGTCATGGAAGGCGCCGCCGTCGACGAAGAGGTCGCGCGCTACGTATTTGACCGAGCCACCGGCCAGGATGTACCAGGAAGAGGCGCTGGGGTCGTAGTTGTCTTTGCGGAGGAGCCCGACGCCAAAATCGCCGCCATGGTTGCCGTTGAGCTGCATGCCGGCAGGCAGGTTGCGCCCCCAGCGGAAGTAGAGGCCGCTTTCGGCGGCAATGGAGACGGTGCCGATTTCTTCGCGGGTGAAGAGTGTGGCATCGGTCTGCAGGCCACCAGGGGTGGTGGTTTCAAACCAGGGCAGCCGGTAGTCCTGCCGGGCGGTGAGCTGGAAGGTGATTTCGGAGGGTATCTGGTCTCCCCAGCCGCACCAGCGTTCACAGCCGGTGGTTTTGTGTACGAAGTCCTGGGCTTCGAAGGCAAGCGAGGGTTTGCCTGTGGTGCCGAGCTGGAATTCGATGACGTTGCCGATGCTTTCTCCGCTGTACATGTGGGCTGCGCCCAGCGCCATGTAGCCGGCATAGGGGTGTTCTCCCGGCACGGCTCCGCCGGTGTGGGTTTCCGGGGTGTAGATGTTCTGCGTGAAGCTGAGGCCAAAGGCGTGTTCGGGGGCTTTGGCGAGGTTCTGCGCGTAGTCGATGCGGGTGGCGTGAGTGTAGTTGCAGTCGCTGCTGAAGGCGGAGTCGTTCTCCATCACGAAGCGGAGGTGATGGCGCGGGTGCGCGGCATAGCCCGGTTCGCCCGGCTGGGGAATGGGGTTGATGTAGTCCACAGCCACACTTGCGGCTGCCATTGCCATCCACGGAAGCATGCTCATAACGCAAGATGTATACCCCTAACCCAGGGGAAAGTCAACCCTAAAAGCCTGTTATGGGAGGCTGCCACCGGGCGGCACTAGGCGGATGCACCGGGAAAATACCGCTGCACGAGCGGTTCCTGCACGGCAAAGAGGGCTTCGCGGTCTGCCGGTTCGTAGTCCAGGTAGCCATGCAGGTGGGTGAGTCCATGCACCATGTAGCGGAAGAGTTCTTCTTCGCGCAGCAGGCCGTGCGCGGCGGCATAGGCGGCGGCGGTGTCGCAGCTTACCAGCACTTCGCCGTAGGGGAAGGTGATGGCATCGGTGGCGGTGGGATCATTGAGGAATTCCCCATGAACCTGGGCAATGGTGGGGTCATCGACGATGGAGATTTCCACCGTATCCAGCGCCGAGAGGACGTGGTCCGGGCCTTGCGGGGCGGCCAGCAGTTCCGGCAGCAGGGTCTGCAGGGCGTCGCGGAACCGGGCGGCCAGTTCGTCTGTGACCCAGTCGTTCTCGACATTCACATAGATGTCAATCTGCGGCAGCATCGCTTCCCTCCTCTCGTTCACGGCGTTTGCGTTCCTTGGCAGCGGCGCGGGCTGCACGGAAGAATGACTGGAACTGCTCCAGGCAGGCCTCTCCCAGCACGCCCCCCTGCACCGCGCATTTATGGTTGAGGGGCGGGTTGGAGTCCAGCAGGTTAATCCACCCGCCGCAGGCTCCACCGCGGGGGTCGGGGATACCGAAGACGACGCGGTCCGGGCGGCAATGCACCAATGCACCGGCGCACATGGGACAGGGTTCCTTGGTCACGTAGACGGTGCAGCCCTCCAGCCGCCAGTCGCCCACGGCGGCTTCGGCGGCGGTGAGGGCGAGCATTTCGGCGTGGGCGGTGGCATCCTTGAGGGTTTCCACCTGGTTCCAGCCGCGGGCAATCACGCGGCCGTCCTTCACCACGACGCAGCCGCAGGGGACTTCGCCCACCTCGCGGGCCTTTTCGGCTTCGCGCATGGCCAGCAGCATGAATTGTTCGTCCTCGGTCATTGCGGCAGTAAATGCGAAAGCGACCGGCGGGCAGTTCCCCACCCGTGCCGGCCGCTTCGGCGGTTCACAGAATGAAATTTACTTGATGGTGACGCGTTCGTCGTTGTCCAGGATAGCCTGCAGTTCGGGCCAGCCTTCCTCTGTCTGGTTCTGGAACATGTGCAGGTACACAGACACAGCACCGGCAGGATAGGTCTCGAACAGTTTGTCTACGGCTTCCTTGAGCTTGTCTGCATCCAGGGATTCCGGCAGAACATCCACCACGCCGTGGCCGTTGTGTTCGATGCCCAGCGTCTCGATGAAGCTCACCAGCATGCCTTCGTGCTTGCGGATAAGCCACACCTGCAGCAGGTGGTCGGCAATGGTCTCGGCGGGCTTCCAGGCCAGCATCTTCTTAATCCAGGCAAACTGCTCTGCCACAGATTTCTGCTGCAGGTACTGGGGGCGCAGCTTCTTGAGGGCCCCCAGCTCACGGACGGCGGCACGGTAGACGCCGCGTTCCTGGTTACGCATCCATTCAAGGAAGGCGTTTACCGTCTCATCATCGGACTTCTGGAAAATGGTGTAGGACTTCATATGCGTGAGAAAAAAAATCTGAACGTGCCCATACTAAATCACAACACTACCGGTTTGTCGAGTACAAGCTTAGACATATTTCGACATCTGACGCGGTTTTTTCTTTGCTTAGGGCATCTATATGGTATAGTGGCAGACAAGATGAGTCCTTTTCATGTTATTCGTTCCGCCTTCATGGCCGGTATCTGCATCGGTGTCGCGGGTTTCGGGTTCCTTTCCCTCAAAGCACAGGATCAATACCTTGCCGGCTGCGTCATCTTTGCTTTCGCGCTCATTGCAGTAGTCTGCTACAAGTTGTGGCTCTATACCGGCACAGCGGGCTTCATCAAGAAGAATGAATGGGGGCTGCTTGGGCTGGTACTGCTGGGCAACATCCTGGGTTGCGCCACATTTTCGCTGATGACACGGCTGACTCCCATGCCGTTGCAGGAAACAGCCCAGGCACTCTTGCAGAGCCGGCTGGATCTCGGACTCATCCATGGCAGCATCCTCGCCATGGGTTGCGGGTTCATCATGACCACGGCCGTCACCTTTGCCCGCAAGGGCAACAATCTGCCCATGCTGTTCGGCGTGCCGCTGTTCATTGTGTGCGGTTTCCCGCACTGCATTGCCGATGCTTTCTTCTACGCCTGCGCGCCGCTTGATTTCTGGGCGGCTCACCTGTGGGAAATCCTGCCTTTCTATGCGGTGATTGTGGCCGGCAACTTTGTGGGCTGCAATTTCTACCGCTGGGTCATGGGTGATAATTTCTCTTAATCCTCCAGCAGAGCGGCCATATCGGCAGGCAGGGGGCTTTCCACCGTAATCTCGGTTCCCTGCCAGGGGAAGGTGAGGCGGCAGGCGTGCAGCGCGTGCCGCGGCAGCAACAGGCGGCGCTGGAGTTCCTCCGTCCAGCCGGTGGCAATGAAGTCGAGGTAGCAGCTTTCATCCCCGCCATATATCTTGTCTCCCACGAGCGGGTGGCCCAGCCATGCGGCATGTACACGTATCTGGTGCATGCGCCCGGTGTGGGGGCAGCAGCGCAGCAGAGCCATTCCCCTGCCCCGGCGCAAGACTTCAAAGCCGGTGCGGCATTCCTTGCCCTGCGGGTGGCAGCATTGGCGCACATGAATGCGTGTGGGGGCCACGCTTTCCATGCGGAGTATAGGTTCGGCACAGCAGGCGCTCTCCCAGCGAGGCACGCCCTGCACCACGGCAAAGTATTCCTTGTGCAGCAAGCGAGCCTGCATGGCCTTGCCCAGTTCGCGAGCGGCTTCGGCATGCTTGGCTACCAAGATGATACCGCTGGTCTCGCGGTCGAGCCGGTTGATGAGGGACACCTGCCCGCCAGTGGCCAGTTCATAGGAAAGCAGTTCATGCAGCCCGTGCCACAGGGTCGGTTCATTCTTTTCCCCCGTGGGGTGAGTAAGCAGCGGAGCCGCCTTATCCACCACCAGCACGCCGGCATCCTCATACAGAACGCGGAATTCCGGCACCACGGCTATGGGCATGTCATAGCTCATGAAAACAGGCCGGGGTCAATCTCCACCCATTCTCCGGGAGCCAGATTCAAATCAGCCAGCTTCAGGGGGCCGATTTCCACACGTTCCAGCGTCTCGACCGGCGCACCGACTGCCGCCAGCATGCGGCGCACCTGGTGGTAGCGCCCCTCGTGCAGGGTGAGCCGCCCGGAGCAGTCCCCGGTCAGCTCCAATTCTGCCGGGAGACAGGGTGTACGCTCCCCTTGCAGCATGAATTCACCGCTGGCAAACTGCTCCACGGCCTCCGGAGGAACAGGAGCAGCCGTGGTAAAGGCATATACCTTGGGCACATGGCGGCGCGGGCTGGTCTGGGCGTGTTCAAAGGCTCCATCATCCGTGAGCAGCAGCAGGCCGCTGGTTTCCTTATCCAGCCGCCCCACGGTGTTCACCGCCGGGTTGCGGCGCAGCCATTGCTCCGGCAGCAGGTCGTAGACCAGCACACCCTCCTCCTTGTGGCTGCATGTACAGCCGAGTGGTTTATTGAGAGCAATATACAGACCATCCGGAAACTCGACAGGGACACCATCCACCAGCACCTCGTGCGGCTCAACCTTCCCGGCCGGCGATTTCAGCGCCACTCCGTTGCAGGTCACCCGCCCGCGTTTAAGCCACAGCGCTACTTCGCGGCGGCTGCAATACCCGAATCGGCTCATTAGTGCATCTACTCTCATGCCGCAGGCATTTTGCCATAATTTTTTGAAAAAACAAGGTTGAAATCACGTGGTTTTTGTGGTAGAAGTAAGGCAGAAGCATTGGCCACCAATGCTACGTCGCTGCGTGGCCGGAACGGACTACAATCTTTTCCTCTTATGATTACACTTATTACCGAACGTCAGCTGGCAGCAGACCAGCAGGCTCTGTGGAAGAAAGCTCTGCAGGCCGTACAGACCAAGAACTACAAGTATGCCGTCACCATTCTCAAGACGGTCGTCAAGCGCGTCCCCGGTTTCCTGGAAGGCCGCAAGCTTCTGCGCGCCTGCGAGGTGAAGTCCACCCCGGATGCCGGCCGCAAGGCTTCGCTCTTCGGCGGTCTGCGCGTGACCACCACCCGCCGCGATCCGGAAAGCGTGCTGGTCAACGTTGAGGATGAACTGGAGCGCGACCCCTACTCTGTTTCGGCCAATGAAGCGCTGTTTGCCGCAGCCAACGAACTGAATTTGCCCGATATTGCCGCCTTTGCGCTGGAAACCATCTGCCAGGGCACGCCGAACCCCAAGAAACACCTGCACCTGCTGGCCAAGCACTACATCCAGCACGAGCAGTTTGCCGAAGCGGCCGATGTGTACCGCCGAGTCCTGAAGACCGACCCGACCGATCCCGAAGCCATGCGCGGTGAGAAGGACTGCTCTGCCCGCGCCACCATGAAGCAGGGCAACTGGGAAGGCAAGGGCGACTTCCGCACCAAGATGAAGAACGCCAACGCCACGGCTGACCTGGAAAGCGCCGACAAGATGGGCCTTACCCGCGCCGAGCTGGAAACCCGCCTGGCCCAGCTTTCCCAGCAGTATGCAGTTGATAACACCAATCTTTCCGTCGTCAAGGACATTGCCTCTGTGTACGAACAGATGGAGGATTACGCCAACGCCTATTCCTTCTTTGCCTACGCTTACCAGCTGAGTGGCTCTGCAGACGTGGCGCTCAACGACAAGGCCATGGCCATGCACGAAAAAGCCATGCAGGCCGAGCTGGAATACTACGAGCAGGTGCTTGCAGCTGACCCGACCAACGAGGAAGCCGCCGCCACACTTGCCCAGCGCAAGCAGGAAATGGCCGCCGCCGTGGTGGCTGATGCCCGCGCCCGCGTAGAAGCCAACCCGACCGATGCCCAGCTGCAGTTCAAGCTCGGCCAGGCACTCTTCGATGCCGGTGAATACACCGAAGCTATTCCCGCCCTGCAGCGCGCCCGCACCAACCCGAACATCCGCATCAAGTCCATGCTCATGCTCGGCAAGTGCTACCACGCCAAGAAGATGGTCGATATGGCCATCCGCCAGCTGGAAGATGCCGACAAGGAGCTGCTCACCATGGACGACACCAAGAAGGAAGTGCTGTACATGATTGGCGTGCTGTACGAGGAAGCTGGCAACAAGGAAAAGAGCATCGAAACCCTCAAGGCCATCTACGAAGTGGATTACGGCTACAAGGATGTGGCCACCCGCGTGGAATCCGCCTACAGCTGAAGCCCTTTCCCCTGATTCAACCAAACACCCCGGTGTTGCTCACCGGGGTGTTTTTTTGCTTCTCAAAGCACGGCTCGGATAAGCTCCGGCAAATTATCCGGCAGGGTCTCCCCAGGCCGCAGGCGTGCTCCCCGCTCCACCAGCAGACGGATAAGAGCCTCAGCATCGTCCTGCTCCTGCGGCTGGCGGGCAGCAACCTGGGCAAGAGCCATGTGAAGCGGAGACTTCTGCCAGTCTTCACCGGCCGGTGGCTGCATGAAATTCGGGTCGAATCCGGCATCCAGCAGAATACGCGCCAGCTCCAGCATATCACGCAGCGGCAATTTCTCCAAGGTAAATAGAAATTGCAAAGCCGTGCCACCCTCATCAGAATAGCAGACATCAGGTCTCATGGAGTCTTCCCGGAGAAGTTCCCGCAGCGACTCCGGTTGATTTTCCAGGCACAACATGCAGCAAATCTTATGTCGGCTATCAGGTGACGGCATGTACCCCTGCCGCAATGCCCACTGAGCCGCCTGCGGCGTACCACCCATGATGCCGAGCAGGATGGCATCTGACACGCTCTGCTCCAGCTGAGGGCGCTGCAAATCGGGCTTGCATTCGCTCAGCCAGTCGAGCAACTGGTAGTGAGCCTCCGGCGACACGCATCTTTCACGGAATCTGCTGTATTCCGGGATATACTCCGCAGACAAAGCTTCAATAGCCAGCGTCCGCACCTTGCTTGAAACCGTCGGCATAAGGCTTTGGTATTCCGCATTCACATCGGAACCGCGTCTCACCAGCTCTCGAAACAATTCAAAGCGCTCCAGGCGCAACGCCCAGGCGGCCAGAGGTTCTCCACTGCGAGTCAGCACGTTTCCCTCCCCGCTCTCCATAACTATGTGCAGTGCTTCACGCGCCGGGGCAGCAAACGCTTTGTAATTAAGCGCAACGGAAAGTAAATTTCCGGAACCGAAACAGGCATTGAGAGCCGGAACGAGCGGATGTCCCATTCCCTCCTCCCAGCTGATGGCCGGCACCGCCGCCAGAATGCGGTTGTGGCGCAGCTCCTCATCCAACGCCAGCAAATCGGCGCGATGTTCCGCGCTCCAGCCCTCGTGACACTCAGGAGGTGCGCCCCTGGTCCAGCCGAAAACATAGGCACGAGCAGCCAGCAACAGCGCAAACAGAGTCCAGACAAAGGCTGCAAGCCAGCGCAACCAGCGGCGGGGCTTTTTCTGCTTCCTGTTTTCCTCATTCGCATTCATACCATCAGCATGTTAACAGTTTCCGGACCCTCCGGCAAGTTTTTTCCGCCACGTTCAGCGCGCCGATTTTCCGCGCTGTGACGCGGATTTTACTTGACAAGAACACCATTTTTCTGCCACTAATATAGACCAGCGAAGCGCCCCGGGCGCCAAAGATTTTCCGACCATGTCCAAGACGCTCATCATAGCAGAGAAACCGAGTGTAGCAGCCGATTTAGCCCGTGTTCTGGGCAAGCATCTGGGTAAATTCAAGAAAGACGATGCGAGTCAGAGTTTTTCGAATGACACCCTCATCATCACCTCGGCCGTGGGTCACCTGGTGGAGCAGAAGAAGCCCCAGACCGAGGATGGCAAGAGCCTGCCCTGGAAGATGGAGTACCTGCCGGTCATGCCGGCTAACATGGAGCTGGAACCCATTGACAAATCCGCCGACCGCCTGCGTAAGGTGCTGAAGCTGGCCCGCAGCAAAGAAGTGACCACCCTGGTGAATGCCTGCGATGCCGGGCGCGAAGGTGAGCTTATTTTCCGCAACATCATCCGCTACGGAAAAATAAGGAAACCCATCCGCCGCCTGTGGATGCAGAGCATGACGGATGACTCGATTCTGGAGGCATGGAATGCGCTTAAGAGCGATGAAGAGATGCTCAACCTGGCCGATGCTGCCGTGTGCCGCAGCGAGTCCGACTGGCTGGTGGGGCTGAACAGCACCCGCGCCCTCACCGCCCTGCAGAGCGGCGTGGGCGGCTTCAATGTCACCCCCACCGGGCGTGTGCAGACGCCGACGCTGGCGCTGCTGGCTGCCCGCCAGAAGGATATCCTGGCCTTTACGCCTGAAACCTACCACGAAGTTCACGCCACGTTCAGCGCCGGCAGCGGCAGTTACGAAGGGCGCTGGTTTGATACCGCCTGGAAGAAGGTTGAAAAAGCCCCCCAGCGCACCAAGGAACGCCTGTGGGATGCCGGCACGGCCGCTGCCATCGCCGCGCGCTGCCAGGGACGCCCCGGCACGGTGAAGGAGACCCGCAAGCCGGTTTCCATGCCTGCCCCCCTGCTCTTCGACCTTACCTCGCTGCAGAAGGAAGCCAGCAACCGCTTCGGTTTCTCAGCCCGCCGCACCTTGCAGATTGCCCAGGAATGCTATGAAAAGCACAAGGTGCTGACCTACCCGCGTACCGACTCCAAATTCCTGCCGAATGACTACCTGAAAGTAGCCGCGCGCACCGTGGAATCCATTGCCGGGAATCTGCCCGAATTCGCCCCCTATGCCAACGCCATTCTGGAGAACCGCAGCGTGCGTGCCAATAAGCGCGTCTTCGACAGCTCCAAGGTGAGCGACCACTTTGCCATCATCCCGACCGGCAAATTCGTCAACCTCACGGGGGATGCCGCCCGCATCTTCACGCTGGTGGTGCAACGCTTCCTCGGCGTCTTCATGCCCAACGCCGAATACGAGGACACGGAACGCACCACAACGGTGAGCAGTCCCGGCGCGGAAGACCACTTCTACACCCACGGCCGCGTGATGCTCACCCCCGGCTGGCGAGCCCTCTACGGCCCCGACAAGCGCAAGAAGGACGAACTTTGCCAGGTAGCCGCAGGGGAGACCGTGACGGCCACCCGCGTCGAAGCCAGCGCAGACCAGACCAAGGCCCCCGCCGCTTATACGGAAGCAACCCTGCTGACCGCCATGGAAACAGCCGGCAAGCTGGTGGAGGATGAAGACCTGGCCGATGCCATGAAGGAACGGGGACTGGGTACACCTGCCACCCGTGCCGCCATTATCGAAGGTCTCATCACCCAGGAATACATTGCCCGCGAGGGGAAGGAACTCATCGCCACGCGCCGCGGCATGGACCTCATCGACCTGCTGGGCAAAATCGGGCTCAGCACCCTCTCCAGCCCGGAACTCACAGGCGAGTGGGAATACCGACTCAAGCAGATGGAAAGCGGGCATCTGGACCGCACCACCTTCATGAAGGATATCCGCACCTACACCACGGACATTGTGGAAGCGGTGCGCGACTACATGCAGAACGGCAAGAACCCGGATCTGGAACTCACCTGCCCGGCCTGCGGCCAGGCCGGCCTGAGCAGCCGCGTGGATTCCATCTCCTGCAACAGCTGCAAGTTCCGCATCCGCCGCGTGCATGCAGGGCTCACCCTCACCGATGACCAGCTCTGCGAGCTTATCAGCCAGGGTTCCCTGCCGGTCATGGATGGCTTCCGCTCGAAGTTCGGCAAGCCTTTCAAGGCAGGGCTGCGGATGGTGGCGCCCCAGACGGCACGCAGCATCTGGAAAGCCGAGTTCTACTTTGATTCCGACCGCAGCGAGCAGAAGCAGGAGGAAGCCCCGGCTCAGACGGCCGGTATGGTACTGGTGAAAGACCAGGGCGAACTGCCCCTGCTGGTGAACGACAAGCAGTGGAGTGTGCCAGACTACACCCAGGCCAATGGCCGCAAGGGCTTCACGATGTCCCGCAACATTCTCGGCATGGAAATCAGCGGGGAAGTGCTGCGCCAGGTGCTTGCCAGCGGCAAGAGCGATTTGATTACCGGCTTCGTGTCCCAGCGCACCAACCGCGCCTTTGATGCCTACCTGGTGCTGGATGAAAAGAAAGGAAACGTGGGCTTCGAATTCCCGCCCCGCGAGGCTCGCCCGAAGAACAGCAAGGAAAAGGCCGACAAGAAGTTCACCGCCGCCTCCACCGCCGCCGAAGACCTGAGTCAGGGTACCAGCCACGGTGTCATCAAGGTCAAGGGCAAGGGCGAACACGAACTGGTGGAGACGGAGAACGCCTGGCATGTGAACGGACTCACCTATGGCAAGACCCGCAAGCCCCTGGCCATTCCCCACAGCATGTGTGACATCAACCTGGATGCCGCCACCGTCACCCAGCTGCTCACCAAGGGCAAGACGGAACTCATCAAGGATTTCACCAGCCACAAGAGCGGCAAGAAGTTCGACGCCTACCTCGTCTTCAACACGTCCACCGGACGCGTTTCCTACGAGTTCCCGCCGCGTAAGTAAGCAAGCGCTATACCGCTATGGGTGTTGTCAAAAAAATACTCAGCTATTTTGATGCCTTCACCACGGGGATAATCATCAGCCTGGGGCTGGGCATCGTCGTTCCCTGCCATGGGGCGGGAGCAACGTTCTTCGATACCCTCACGCATGCGGCCATCGTGCTGCTCTTCTTTCTGTACGGAGTCAAGCTCTCGCGCAAATCCGTCGTCGAGGGCCTGCTCAACTGGCGGCTGCAGAGCATGGTATTTGCCTTCACCTTCATCTTCTTCCCCGTCATCATCCCGCTTCTGCGACCGCTCTTCGAGCCCATGGTGGGCGGGGCGATGTTCATGGGGCTTGTTTATGTAGCCTGCCTGCCCTCCACCGTGCAGAGCAGCATTGCCTTCACCTCGGTAGCAGGTGGCAATGTGCCGGCGGCTGTCTGCTCGGCCTCCGTGTCAAGTCTGCTGGGCGTGTTCCTGACCCCCTTTCTGGTCAGCCTGCTCTTTGCCACAGACGGCAACGGCACCCAGGTCGGGCTGGATACCGTGCTGAAAATCTGCTATCAGATTCTGCTTCCCTTTGCTGCGGGGCAACTCTGCCAGCCCCTGCTGCGGAAATGGGTGCTGGGGCATAAGACCCTCATTGGCTGGAATGATAAAGCCACCATCTGGCTGGTGGTGTACACCGCTTTCTCCAACGCCACCAGCGGAGGCTACTGGGACAAGTTGCAGGCCGCCCAGCTCGGCGGTCTTGTTGTGGCCTGCCTCATCATCCTCTGCCTTACCTTTGCCGCTACCTGGTACAGCAGCAAGCTGCTCAGATTCAAGCGAGAGGACTGCATCACCATCGTCTTCTGCGGCTCCAAGAAAAGCCTGGCCGTAGGTGCGCCCATGATGATGGCTATCTTCGGCACACTGGACAACAACCTCCTCTTACCCCTCATGGTCTTCCACCAGGTGCAGCTCATGCTCTGCGCGCACCTGGCCCGCCTCTGGTCCAGGGGTAGCACGGCAGATTCCGGCGGCTATTGATTGACATTTCCAACAGCTGACATTATACTGAAAGTCGTTCAAATGGAAACAACTGAAGCCTTCGTCCGCTGGTCAGCCAGCCATTGGGGAGCGGTCATTGTCACCGCCATAGTCACGCTGTGCATCATAGGCGGAGCGCTGCGCCAACCGCTGGAGTGCCGCCAGCGCATCTGCCGCGCGCTGGCCGTCGTGGTCGGTCTCATCTACCTCTCAGACTCCGCCTTCATCCTCCTCACCCAGCACCACGGCAGCTGGGAAAAGAACCTGCCGCTGCACTACTGCAGCATGATGCTGCTGGTCGCCACCTTTGCCTTGTGGACCCGCAACCGGACAGCCTGCTGGGTGCTGTATTTCGGGGCGCTCACCGCCTGCCTGCAAGGGCTTATCACTCCCGCGCTGGAGGCCGGATTCCCGACGCTGCGTTTCTGCCTCTTCTTCTGCCTCCACGGCATTCTGATGCCGGCCGCCCTGGCCGTTCCCCTGCTGCTGGAACTCCGTGCCCGCCTGCGCGATGTGGTCATCAGCCTGCTGCTCATGGATATCTACCTGCTCTGCATCCACCCGGTGAATCTGCTTCTGAATACCAACTACGGCTTCACGCGGGAAAGCCCGGTGCCCGGCTGCATCCTGGACTATGCGGGCCCGGCGCCCTGGTACTACCTGTTATTGCAGATTCCGGCCTTCATCCTGTTCAGCCTCATGCTCCTGCCTGTCCGGGAGAAACGGAGCTGAAAAAAATGAGCGCGGTGTCTCCACCGCGCTCTGATAACATAAACCTGCTGTCCTTGTCAGGCCCCCAGAAGCTGAAGAATCGTGCTGCGGGCGGCCTCATCCTGCACCGTACGCGCATGCGCAGCAGCATTGAGCCCATCCTCATCCAACAGCTCGGCATCGGCACCAGCCGCCAGCAACTGCTGCACCATCTTCTCAAAACCAGACCAGGCGGCCACCATGAGCGCGGTCTCACCACTCCGGCTGCGGGCATCTACCGCAGCGCCGTTTTCAAGCAGAAGCGCTACCAGCGCGGGGTGATTGTGACGCACCGCGAAATGCAGGGGCGATTCTCCCTCCTTGTTCACGGCATTCACCTGGGCATTGTGCATCAGCAGCACGCGAGCCACCTCCAGGTGTCCCTCTCCGGCGGCCGTCATGAGGGCGGTTGTGCCGTCTGCCCCCACCGCTTCCACGCAGGCACCCTGCTCCACCATACGTTGAACCGCCAGCGCATCCCCCAGACGCGACCATTCAGCCAGCAAGGCAGTTTCCTCCGGGGCAAGAGCCGCCTGAGAGGGCATGTGGGGAGCCAGCACCACCGCAGCGAGAACACAGAGAGCCGCTACTATGCCGCCCAGAATCGGGATATAGCGCATTTTTTTCTTCATCAGGCCAGAGAGCAAAGAACTGTTTTCAGAATGGAGAGACCTTCTGCCAGAACCTCCTCCGGCACATTGAGCGCTGGAATGAGACGCAGCGTATCAGGCCCGGCAGGACAAGCCAGCAGCCCGGCCTCGCGGCAGAGCGTGTTCACATAGCCCGCCGGAGTCTGGCCGGCAGGCACAGCAAAAGAATTCGGACGGAAGCCGACACCGCGCAACAGCCCCAGGCCACGCACCGTTTCCACACAAGGGAGATTCCAGCCTTCAACTGTGTCCTTGATTTGAGCGCCCAGACGGGCGGCTCGTTCCACCAGGCCCTGCTCCAGCACTTCGGTCACCACCGCCAGCGAGGTCGAGCATGCCAGCGGCGTGCCACCGTAGGTAGAACCGTGCGAGCCGGGACACATGATGGAAGAAAGGGGCGTGCCCTCAGCATCGATGGTGCGGTTGCTCACCCAGAAGCAGCCAATGGGGAATCCACCGCCGATACCCTTGGCACAGGATACCAGGTCAGGTTCCAGTTCGGGGCAGATAGCCTTCCAGCCCATCGTAGCGCCGCAGCGTCCCACGCCACATTGTACCTCATCAATCATGAGCATGAGGTCATGCTGGCGGCAAAGTTCTGCCACCCCGCGCAGGAATTCCGGCGAGGCCGGATTCACGCCACCTTCACCCTGAACCGCCTCCAGCATAATGCCGCAGGTCACAGGGGAAACAGCCGAACGGAGTGCTTCCAGGTCATTGAAATCCACATACTTGAACCCGGTCAGCAAGGGATCGAACTCCAGCTGCACCTTTTCCTGCCCCGTAGCGGCCAGCGTACCCAGCGTGCGGCCGTGGAAACTCTTGTTGAAGGTAATCACCTCGTAGCGGGGAGAACCATCGGCAGCGGGGCGGCGGTGTCCGAATCGGCGGGCGGTCTTGATGACCCCCTCATTCGCCTCTGCACCCGAATTGCAGAAGAACACACGACCGGGAATACCGATGAGCTTTTCCACCACAGTTTCGGCCAGACGAGCCTGGCCGGGAATACCATAGAGATTGGAGCAATGCATGAGCGTACCAGCCTGCTCGGTGAGCGCCTTCACCACGGCCGGATGGCAATGACCGAGCGAACAAGTGGCGATACCGGCGCAGAAATCCACATAGCGCCTTCCCTCCGTATCATACAGGTAAGAACCCTCACCACGCGCCGCATCCAGAGGAGCGCGCCCATACGTCGGCAATACATACTGTTCGTTCATATCTGCCACAAATCTACACCCTTGCGGCGTATTTGTCAATCATTTCACGACCGCAGAGCCGGCAGACGGCTCACTTGGGCTGCTGGGGCTGAGGCTTGGGTGCGGGGCGCAGCTCCGGCATGTGCTTTTCGGCTATCTTCTGCACCGCAGGGCGGAAGACCGACTGAGGTGTCTTTTCCAGCAGGCGCTGCATAAGCAGGCGGCCATAGCGTCCGTCCTTGCTGACAAAGGCAAAATGAGCCTGCATCAGCTCCGTACGCACCTGATTGCGTTCGTCCTGCGCGCGGCGGCCCACCTGACCGAACGCCTCGATGGCGGCAGGATAATCCTTCAGGCCGGCATAATGCCATGCCAGCATTTCCAGCAACTGGGCATACGCCGGATTTCCCATGCGCTGTTGCACCACCTGAGCCATGCCGTCCCGGTTTCCCCCGGTGGTCATCATCAACTGCCGCCACATGGCAAAGGCATTGTTCGGCGGGGCTACATTCCGGTTCAGAGCCTCATAGGGACGGTACAGCGGGTCACCCAGCACCACTCCCTGCCAGGAAAGCCAGGGGGTAGCCATGAGGGCAGCCTCTGCCACCGTGTAGCCCTGCAGGAGGCGGTCGTGGAACACATCCAGCCGGAGCGTGCCGCCCAGCGTGGGTTCATACACATTACCCGATGTCACCACCGCACCCCGCTGCAGCAGAGCCCCCACCCAGGTATTCGCGTTCTTGACGGAGGTTCCGCTGAAGGAATGCAGGTGCATGGCAACAGCCCCCGGAGCAAAGCGGAAGCCGGCATGCGTTCTGGCATTGAACGGGCCATGGGCATGATGCGTGTACCAACCGTAATAGACCGCCGTATCCTGCATGAGCGGGAACGCCGGAGGCAGCAGTTCCCGTGCCCTCTCGTGAAACAAGGGCAGTCCCTTTTCGCGGGCCTGCCCGGCAATGGCCGAGAACCACTTATCGCCCTCGGCATACGGACCGCCCTGGTCCACTACCGTCCAGCCCCATAGACCGCCCCGGCGTTCCACTTCGGCAGGGTACTGAATCATGCGGCGGATGGCATCGTCATCGGGGGCATCAATGCGGGTCACCGCCAGCACAGGAGGCTTGGTATGCTCCAGCTTGCCCGTCTTATTGAAGAAAGGATTGACCAGCGGCCCCTGGAGGGGGTACTTCGCCCCCAGCAGCATGAGTTCAGAATCCACCGATGCACAGTTCTGTGTCTGATTCGTCGCTTTCTTTCCCGGCTCAGCATCCTCCTTGATACGCAGGGGCAGATCCGGCATCAGTACCAGAGCCCGCACAGGCTTTGTTCCCCGTCCGGGCATAGCCGGGATGCTCCACCCCTTCTGCTCCATCTGCAGCAGGAGTGAATAGCGGATTTTAGTATCGAAATCCTGCCGGGAAATGGTTTCCCCTTTCAGCCCCGTCAGGCCGAGGCAGTTGCCATACGGCACCTCGCGTCTGTTGCAATAGGCCCGCGCGCATTGCTCACTCCGCAGGGAAATGGCATTGTACACCACCACCACCTGCTCCGGCAGCAGGGCAACAGCCGCCGAACAGCCCAGAATCAAGGTAAGCAGCAGACGGAACATAACCACCCCTCCTTAACGCCTGCGGAACAGGCCGCTGAACGCTCCAATACCCTTGGGCATCTTCGGGCGCGCGCCACCGGCGCCGCCCATCAGGGAGGAAAGGTCGGGCATCTGGCTCATATCGGGCATGCCGCCCTGCCCCATCAGCGCCCCCATATCGGGCATACCGCCGCCCTGGCCATTCATCATGGCGCCCATATCGGGCATGCCGCCCTTGGCACCCTTCATGAGGCTCTTCATCATGCCACCCATCTTGCCCTTGCCGCCCATCATCTCCTTCATTTCCTTGAAGTTCTTGATAAAGCGGTTCACCTCAATCTCCGACACGCCGGATCCCTTGGCAATACGACGGCGGCGGCTCGGAATGAGCAACTTGTAATTCAAGCGCTCGGCCGGAGTCATCGACAACACAATAGCCTCCATGCGCTTCATGCGCTTCGGGTCCATTGCCCCCTCCGGCAGTTGCTTACGAATCTTGCTGAAGCCCGGCAGCAGCCCCAGCAGGCCTTCCAGCGGCCCCAGACTCTGCATCATCTTCATCTGGCTGAGGAAATCATTGAAATTGAATTCTCCGCTCATCATGCGGGTCATGGAATTCATCGCCGATTCCTGGTCAATCTTCTCGGCGGCCTTTTCCACCAGTCCCACGATATCGCCCATGCCCAGGATGCGGTCTGCCATGCGCTGCGGTACAAAGGGGCCGAACATGTCGAGCTTCTCTCCCTCGCCCATGTACTTGATGGGCTTGCCGGTGATGGCGCGCATGGAAAGAGCCGCACCACCGCGGGCATCACCATCGAGCTTGGTCAGGATGATACCCGTAAGCCCCACCGCCTGGTTGAAGGCCTGAGCCACGCGCACCGCCTGCTGACCCGTAGCGGCATCGGCCACGAGCAAGGATTCCTGGGCATTCAGGAACTTAGCAAGCTTCTTGAGTTCTGCCACCAGTTCCTCATCCACCTCCTGCCGGCCGGCGGTATCAAAGATAATCACATCGTGTTCCTGCCCCTCTGCCCATTTGAGGGCATCCTTGGCCACACGAATCACATCCTTTTCCGAAGCAGAGGGTGTATACACCGGCACCTCAATCTGAGCCGCCAGCGTGGCCAACTGGTCAATAGCCGCCGGGCGGATAAGGTCACAGGCCACCAGCAGGGGCTTGTGACCCTCCATTTTGAGGCGGCGTGCCAGCTTGGCGCTGGTGGTCGTCTTACCAGCACCGTTGAGACCCACCACAAGAATGCGGGCAGGAGCAGGTTCCAGCTGCAGCGGTGCGGCATCGCCACCCAGCAGCTCGGCCAGCTGGTCGCGGAAAATCTTCACGATCTGCTCACCCGGCTTCACAGACTTGAGTACCTTTTCGCCCATGGCCTCCTCCTTGACGTGGGCAATGAACTCCCGCGCCACGCTGTATTCCACATCGGCGTCAAGCAGAGCCATGCGTACATCGCGCAGCGCATCCTTGATATTGGACTCGGAAATCTTGCTCAGCCCGCGCATTTTGCGGAAGGCATCATCGAGCTTGTCAGAGAGGAGTGAAAACATAAGTAGAACTTAACAGAAAACTCGCATAGTGTCAAGCAACCGGGCCGTCAGCATGAAAGTCGGGAAGAGAGCGCAGCCGGGGCAGCAACACCACATCTGCCGGCAGCCACGGAACAGAGTCCAGCGCATCGGGTGCCAGCCAGCGGAAATCCGTATGCTCGCGCAGTTGCACGGTGCTGCCCTGCATCCGGCACAGGTAGCAGCGCATACTCAGATGAAAGGCAGGATAATCCCACTCCACGGTGTGCAGCAGACACCCCACCTGAACCTGCACCCCCAGTTCCTCCATCATTTCCCGCTCCAGCGCAGCCTGCGGAGTCTCCCCCGCCTCAATCTTGCCGCCAGGAAATTCCCAACCGCCGCCGTGTTTATGCTCAGGGCATCTGACGGCAAGTACACGACCGGACGAATCACGAACAACAGCGGCCACGACTTCCACCGTTCTGCGAGGCTGGGTATCCATGCCCCGCACCATAGCACAAAGTTCTTCAAATGGCAAGCCTAGCGCCAGCGGGCAATCGTTTCCCCGGTAAAGGCAAGGAAGAACAAAAGCATCACCATGCCCAGCAATTCGCGATTATCTACCCACAGGCTGTACCCCACCCCCAGCAGGAGCAAGAGCATCAGCCCACCGCCCACAAGGATTTCCCAGACCGGGGTCTGCGTCTGCCGCCGCAGCTTCCAATGCGCAACATACACCGCCATGTAGCTGACCAGAAAGGTAGCACCGGCCAGGCGCGCCGTTTCCTCCAGCTGCAGCCCCACACCCAGCACCACACTGAGCAACAACAGGAGCAGATAGCCCCAGCTCGTCCCATTGCCCAGCACCCTCTGCGGGCGGAACAAGCGTCCCAGCTCACTATGACGGGCCAGTCCGTCCTCCAGCCGGAGCATGCTGAACAAGGTCGTGTTGATGGCCGAAGCCGTGGCCACCAGCGCCGCCAGAGACACGAGCGCATACCCGGTCTTTCCCAGCAGAGGCGCGGCAGCCGCCGCCACCGCCGTATCAGCATCACGCGCCAGCAGCACAGGCGCCACCTCGCGGGTAATGACCAGCGCCAGCGCCATATACAACAGCATTACCAGCAGCACGGCCACCGGAATCAGCACCGGGAGCTGCCGTCCGGGCGCAGCCAGATTCGGAGCGGCATTAGCCATCATGCCATAGCCGGAGTAAGCGAAGAAAGTTATCCCGACGCTGCCGAACAAAGCCGCCGGGTGCAGGTGCATTCCAGCCACCTGCGGCAGGGAATCATCGATACCGGGCACACCCGCCCCCACCAGCAGCAGCAGCACACTCACCTTGATGAGTACCAGCAGGCACTCCACCCTGCCCACCAGCTGCGCCACCTGCATATTCAACCCACCCAGCAGCACAATGATACCCACCGTGAACCATGCTGCCGCCGGTGCCGGCAGCCCGAAGAACTGCAGAAGGGCGCGTGCATACGCCCCGAAAGCCTGCCCCACCAGCGCCACACTCAGCAGCAGTGTCACCAGATACACCAGGCTCAGTCCCCCCGCCAGTACGCCCGGTCTGAATGCCTCATTGAAATAATCCAGCATGCCACCGGAAGTCGGGTAGCGCGCCCCCAGCCGTCCGAAGGCCAGGCCGCTGAACACCGCAACCACGCCCCCCAGGAAAAAGGAAAGCCACACCGCCTGCCCGGCCACCAGGGCAACCTGTCCCATGAGCGAAAAGACACCTGCGCCAACCATGGCACCAATGCCCAGGCACACCACAGCCAGACTGCTCATTCGTCCCTGCTTCATCACTCGGCAAGCGTAGCATCTGCCACGGCCGGGCAGCAAGAAGTTAGCACTATCTGTTTTAGCGGTGCTGACACAGCGGGGCCGTTTTCATGCTTGCAACGCCGGGGGAAAAGCGTAGAATAGCCGCATTAGCACGTTTTCATCATGAGCGCACTCGAATTCATCCGCAAAAACTCCCTCCTCGTACTCATTGTTGTAGCCGGCGTAGGTCTCGGCCTGTTGATGATGGACTACGGCGACCGGGGCAGCATGTTTGTCAAGGATTACTACATCCAGGTGAACGGCACAGGCTACACCTATCCGGAAACCGCCAACCTGGGCGAAACCGGGCAGAGCTATGTGCAGACCCTGCACAACAACACCAGCAGCAAACTGCGTTCCATGTTTGACAAGAACGAGAATGAAGAGCTGGATGACACCGAAATGGCCGCCCTGCAGGCCTGGACCACCGAACACCCGGAATACGATGCCTTCCTGCAGTTCCTCGGCGGTATCCACCAGAGCTGGAGCTATGGTTTTGCCGATGACAACACCGTCAACATCGCCGTCAACCGCGCCGTGATTCAGGAACAGGCCCGCGAACTGGGCATCTCCCCCTCCAAGGAGCAGATTGACACCTACCTGCAGGCCATGCCCGTATTCAAGAAGGCCGACGGCAGCTTCGACCAGGAACTCTACCAGCGACTCACCGGTTTCCGCAACGGCGCAGCCAACAACCAGCAGGAAAAATCCTTCCGCAGCGTCATTGCCGACATGATGGTCTGGGAAGCCGTGGGCAACCTCATGACGGATGGACTGCAGCTCCAGAACAAGAGTACCAGCGACCTGGTGGATGTCATGAACCAGCAGCTGCGTGGCAAAACCGCCTGGCTTGCCAAGGACCGCCTGCCCGCCCCCGCCGAAGCCACCGAGGAAGAACTCAAGGCCTACTGGGAGCAGCACAAGGAAAACTACAAGAGCGCCGAACGCCGCATTATCTCCATCTACACCCTCACCCCCGGCGAAGGCTCCAGCCTGGAAGCACTCATGGGCACGGCAGACCTCATCATGCAGGAGCTGTCGCAGGCCAACGGCAAGGGCTTTGACCAAAAACTGGCAGCAGCTGCCGAAAACCCGGAAAACGAAGTCTTCACCTACCTGAATGCCCAGGGTAAGAGCCACGAAACCTTTGCCCTCTGCACCCTGGCCGATGCCCCCGAAGCCATGCGTCAGCAGGTGGAACACAACGGCAACACCACCACCCTGGCCGACATCGCCTTCAACGAAGTCGACACCGCCCCCGCCGTGGCCGAGTTTGAGGCCGCCAAAGCTGCCGGAACCGACGATGAACTGCCCAGCATCCGCCAGGTGCGCGGCTACTTCCCCACCTCCAACGGCAAGCTGGCCTTCATCCGCGTTGAAGCCATCGAGCCGCCCGCCGTGCTGGACTTCGAAGCAGCCCGCGCTGCCGCTGCGGCCGAGCTGCAGGCCGAACGCGCCGCCAACGCGCTGACAGAGGCCTCCGCCAAGCTGTATGAGGAAATGACGGCCGCCTGCAACGAGGGCGGGCTTGAAGCCGCCTTTGCCAAGGCTGCCGAACACGGTGCCATCGTGGAGGATTTCGGGCCTGTGGGTCTGGGTATCTCCCACAAGGGTCTGCCCATGGGACTTGAAGTGCAGGCCCTCATCAGCGTTCCCAGCGGCAAGCTCGCCCCCATGGTATCCCTCAACACCGGTGCCCGCATCTCCGGCGTGACCGGCCGCACCGTGGAAACAGACGCTCAGTACACGGCCATGAAGTCCTTCATGTACATTCCGGCCCAGAATGCCCGCCTGCGCGGCAACGTGCTGCTCGACTGGCTGCACGATGCCTACACCCGCTACAATGTACGCCTTTCCGAACACATCAAACTGACCAACCAACAGTAACCATAGAACACACGATACGTCATGGCCCTGCCTGCTCAGACCAAATACATCGTGGGCAATGAGGCCTGCGAACGATTCAGCTTCTATGGCATGCGGAGCATCCTCGTCGCCTACATGACGGGGATGCTTCTCATGTCTAAGAACGAAGCCACCGAAGTCGTCCACCTCTTCATTGCCTGCATCTACCTGATGCCGCTGCTGGGTGCCTGGCTGGCCGACCGCTTCCTGGGTCGCTACCGCACCATCATCTCCATTTCCCTGCTCTACTGCCTGGGCAATGCCGTGCTGGCCATGGCCGATTTTGCCGGCGATACCGAATCCCGCAAATGGGTACTCTTTACCGGGCTCACCATCATAGCCATCGGCTCCGGCGGCATCAAACCCTGCGTCTCGGCCTTTGTGGGTGACCAGGTACCGGCAGAAGCAAAGAACGGGCCTACCATGACCCGCCTGTACGCCGCCTTCTACTGGTCCATCAACCTGGGCTCCTTCTTCTCCTTCCTGGTCATTCCCTGGGTGCGCCAGAACTGGGGGTACAGCTGGGCCTTCGGCATACCGGGCATCTTCATGGCGCTTGCCACCCTCATCTTCTGGCTCGGCCGCCACCAGTACACCCACGTTCCCCCCACGCAGCCCGAATTCCTGCGTGCCCTCTGCACCCGCCTCTTCTGCGGCGCGGCGCGCGCCTGCGAGCGTTTCGGCGGAGCTTCCGTGGCCCGCGCCACGAACACGGCCATCGGCATTGCGGCATTCATCGTGGTAGCACCCATCGTGATACTGCTCGGCTACTGGGCACACGGAGGAGCTGAAAGGCTGGCCATGCTGAGCGGCGCCGGTGAAACCACCGCTGCACTCTGCGGGCTGCTTGCCCTGCTGCTCTACATTGCTGCGCTGACACTCGCCGGGCTCAGGCTGGCCGCCGCCACCGGCATGAAAGGCTTTGCGGGGCTGGCTGGGAGCATGATTTTCAACAGCCGGGAAGAAACCAACGCCCGCTTCGCTGAAAGCGAGCAGCGCGGCGCACGCAATCTGGTGCGCGTCCTCATCGTCTTCCTCATGATTATCCCCTTCTGGAGTCTCTACGACCAGACCGCCTCCAGCTGGGTACTGCAGGGCAAGCAGATGCAGAGCATCGACCTGAGCTGGGGCTGCATCAAGTTCTGCTTCGGCGCAGAAGAGATGCAGAGCTTCAACCCCCTGCTCATCATGATTTTTGTGCCGCTCGTCACCCTGTTCGTCTATCCCTACATCGGCCGCTGGGGTGCGCCGCTCAAGCGCATGGGGCTGGGTATCCTGCTGGCAGGCATTGCCTACGGCACGGTAGCGGCCCTGCAGCAGCGCCTGGATGGAGGCGCCCAGTTGAGCATTCTCTGGCAGTGCATTCCTTACTTCCTGCTCACGCTCTCGGAAATCCTGGTCAGCACCACAGGGCTGGAATACGCCTACACCGCCGCCGGCAAGAACCTCAAGAGCATCGTCTCAAGCTTCTGGCTGCTCACCAACACCCTGGGCAACCTGCTGGTGGTATTCCTCACCTCGCTGGTAGATGACCCGGCCAGCGTACAGGCCTTCGTCCTCTACGGCTGTATGTCGCTCTGCGTCGGTTTCATCTTCCTCTTCGTCACCTCTCGCCCGGCCTTCAAGGCCGATGCGGAAGAGAGCTGAGTCCTGCCCGCAAGTTCAAAGCGAAGGAGCCGGAGAGTTTTCTCTCCGGCTCCTTTCTTTTCTGGTCAGAACTCCGCTGCTTGCTCAATCCCTCCGGCGGCGGCGGGCGCACAGCGCAGCCAGCGCCAGCAGGCTGAGCGTGGCGGTCGAGGGTTCAGGAATGAGTTCGCCACGCGCCTCATCAGGATCAATCTTGAAGTAAAGCATATTGGAGGAAACGGTGATACCGGCCGTCTGGCTTACCGTGTCGCTGGTAACCCACATACCTGTTATCTGGTTACCATCGCGATCCAGCAGCACAAACTGATTATCGATGAGTACGGCAAAATTCGAGCCGTTCTGCTCCTCGTACAGGAACTGGCCGAAGCCACCGCCCATCTGCACCGCCACATAGCTGGTCGTGGGGTCAGCCCAGTCATTCCAGTCCTCAAACAATTGGATGGTGAGACCGTTGCCCTTGACATCAACGCCCTTGAACTGATCAGCCTGCAGCACCAGAATGCGGGTATCATTGGGGCCAACGGTATAGCTGACGCGGTTATCCTCGTCAAAGGTAAGCTCCACCAGGGTCTGGGAAGAGGTGTTCACCTCCGCCACCGTACTGGTGATGTTGTTGCCGGTGGCCGCCTCCGGGCCGGTGACGGGGTTCACAGCCGTGGTGTCATATTCCACGCGTACACCCTGGATTTCAGACAGGAAATCAATGTGGACATCCGTCGTGACATCCACCGAGCAGTCTTCCTGCAGGTGTACCAGAGAATTCTCCAGCTTGGTGTGGTAGAGCGTATGGTTGATATCGGAGCGGGCCATATCCACATGCGTATTCACCATCTCGGCACGGTGACCGGCGGCACCACCCAAGCGGGCAGAAGCACCGCGCAAGTCCACATGCAGGTGGTTGACCTCGCCCTCCAGCTCGGTGGTGTTGTGGCGGGAAGAAATCAGAACCTGCATGTCGGCCATGTCGGGTGTCGTGATATGTTCCGTACCAGTGGGAGACAGTGTCTTCACCTCGGCACCACCCAGCAGCAGCTGGCCGTTGTTCGGACGGTGCAGCGGGTCATTCATGCCGGTGGTCGGGTCATCATCCACAGCCGGCACGTCCTGGTTGGCACCCAGGCTCAGATGCTCAATGTACTGCACCATGGAATCGCTCAGCACGGCCTCACCGGATTCATCGTAGGTGACCACCTTATCCAGAATCTGCAACGTGGCGTGCAGGCCCTCCACATGCACATCGACATCGCCCTCCACGCCCTTGTTGTCCTGCATAATCTGCAGCACCGTGCGGGACTCCACGTTCAGCTCGTTCTCTGTACCGCGGAAGAGATTGAAGTCATTGATGGCGGCATAGCCCATGTACGGGGATGTCTCGGTGGATGTTGCTGCCGTCACCGGGTCAATGAGGGCATTGTTGAAGGTCAGCTTCACATCCATGCCGCTCATATTGCCCAGCAGCTGGATGATGTGGGAATGCTCGTACTTGCCGAACACATCGTTACCAGCCTCATACTCAGCCTTAAGCTGCGGGTCAATGGCGTAGTTACGCGTGTTGACCGTCACAGAAGCGCCGCTGGCAAAGTCTATAGGCTTGATGGTGAACCAGTCCTCGCGGGCGGAAAGCGTAGCGCCATTTTCCAGACGCACAAAAGCCACACCGTCTACACCAGGCTTGAGTTCTCCCCAGGCATCCTGCTTGACGCCTTCCTCGGCAAAGGTGGTATTCATGGCCAGAATGCCACCAGCACCCACGGCCAGAGCATGCGCACGGTTCGGGTCAGCAGCACCCACCAGCACGCGCTTACCATCGCCAGAGGCAATCTCGTGGGCCACCAGGGCCTCCGTCACCACGAACATACCCCCCTGCACCTCCAGGCGGTTCAGCCAGGCGCGGCGTACTTCCTGCGTGGTACTGTCGCCCTTTTTCAATACATTCAGAGAACCCTCACCGATAGCACCGTAGTGGTGCTGGGTAGTACCCTGCTGGTTTTCCGTATAGCCACCGTAGTTCACGGCCACCTGGAAGTCACCATAGCCCAGCACACCCTCGTACTTACCGCTGCGGGTGCCGGTAAGCTGCAAGGTAGCGGCGTTGTGCTTGCTCATGTTGAGTACGCTGGAACTGCCGCCATTGGTTTCAATCGTACCGTTGAGGCTGTTAAGCTCGCAGACTTCACCGTTGGACATCACGTCCAGCGCCAGCACCGTGCGCAGCGTGCCGTCCTTCACGCTCAGATCCATGGTGGCATTGGTCCAGTCTGCACCGTCGCTGGACTTGCTGGTACTCATGATATCCAGCTGCACCATACCGCCGCCGTGTTCCGTCTCGCCCCAGACATGGCCGCACATGGTGACCGTGCCATAGAACGCGCCGGGATCAAGCACCTTGAACACGCCGTAGTTGTAGCGGTCCAGGTTAAGGATTTCACCGCTGTTGGAATAGTAATTGCCAGATGCATCGGTGATGTATTCCCCCGTCTCATCCACGTCCGCATAGCGTTCAATGGCACGCTCCCTAGCTTCCTCGCGGGTCAGACTCACGCCGGAGAGCAGCAGCACCGTATCGGATTCACCCGCCAGTTCCTTGATGATGAGCTTCTTGTTGCCGCTGTTAATCAGGCGGCCGTCCACCTCGGTCGAGTAAGACGCATCATCCGGGTTTGCATAGACGTTTACGACAATCTTGTTGTTAATCGTCGTGGTGGCCATGGCCTTACCCAGGGCAAGGTTTCCCTCCTCGTGGTAGTTGCCGGGGAAATCTTCATCATCGAAATCACCCTGCAGGGACGCACCATTCATAAGAGTAATCGTGCAATCCTGGCCGGTGAGGGCTCCATCCTTATACACGCCACCCAGCGCATTCACGTGCTGCATGACCATTGTACCGCCCTGCAGAATCGTGCCACCGGTATAACTGTTATCCAGCGCCATGATGGTGGTACCGGTGCCGGTCTTATGCACCATGGTCTTCCAGTTTTCATCGAAGCCGCTGGCAATCAGTTCTTCCCTGGTGGCATCGCGGATGCCGCCTTCATTTCCTGCCGTGGTGTAGAAGTAGTAGTTCGTATCATCCTTCTTCTGGCTCTCATTCAACACCCACTTGCCGTTCTGGAATTCAAACTCCTCGTAGTTGGCGTTAATCATCACCATGAAGGGAGCCACTTCTCCCGCCACATTCACCGCCTGATAACCACGTCCGTCCAGCTTATAGGAATCCAGCCCGAAACCATCGGCAACATACAGCAGCGTATCCCCGCAGTTCTCCACCAGAGTACCTGGCTGCACGTTATCCTTATCCACGTTGACGGTATCATCACTCTCCAGATAAGGAGGATCGACCGTCCACTTCGTCGGTACGTTCAGATTACCGAACAGCACCACATGGCCGTTGACGAACTGGCGATTTTCCTTCCAGCGGTAGTCGGTGGCATAGGCATCAGAGCCATTGGTCCAGATATTGTTGTGGGGTTCCAGGCCCACCATGCCCGACCAGGTGCGGCGCGGGTCACCCGTCACCGTCATCACCAGGTAATCGCTCATACCTTCGGTGGTCAGGTCATCAACATTACCGACTATCGAGCAGCCGTTATTGCCCACGGTATAAATCGTACCAAAATAGCCGTAGCCCAGCGTCACCGTTCGCGTGCCGAAGAAGGTTTCATCGTTACCATCAATCGTGATGGCATCTGCCCGGGCAATGTAGTACTTCTGCCCCAGCGAGAAGTTCGTGTTATCGAAGGCCATGGTGATGTCCTGCGTCGAACTCAGCTTCAGCGTGCCATCCACATCCAGCAGAGGCGTAATATTGGCCGTATTCTGATAGGTAAGGGAATTCTCCGGAAGCGAATCCGGGGTCGTATTCACCAGGAAGGTGAGCGTGGACTTGCCGGACATGTCGATATCACCCTCCACGTATGCAGGCGTAAGCGACTGGCCTTCCTGCAGCGCGGGGGTAATGACCGTCAGCGTCTTGTTATCACCCACGGTGACGGAGGAGCTGGTGACACCATCGATGGAATCCCAGGTACCATCCTTGGCCTCTTTGTCAATGTCCGTCACTCCCAGGCGCAGCTTCGAGCCACCCACCAGGTTCATATTGCCTTTCAGCTCCAGGTTATTGAAGCCCAGCGTCCCCTGGTAGACCGACACATCATTCAGCACCGCCGAGTGAATATACTGTTTCGTCTGGCCGCTCTTGACCAGGCTGAGCGTTTCCGTGCCATTTGAGAACTTGCCGGAAGCCGCGAAATCCTTGTTGTACTTCTCGACATCAGCCAGGGTTTCCATGCCATCGCCGAAGGAGATGTGGGCCTGCTGAGCCTGGGTGTAGGACTGGGCATAGCCCATGGCACCGGAATAGACATAGTCGCCGGAATCGTTGTCAAGCCCGAGGCGGAGAATAGTCTCCGAACCCGTCACCACGCGCAGGCGCATGCGTTCATCCTCCTGCGAAATATCGGTGAAATCGCGGGAGAAATCCTCGTCTCCAGCCCCGCGGGAATATATCCAGGCCTTGTCCAGGAAGTCACCCTCCAGCGTACCCACCGATACATCACCATTCACCACCAGGATATTGGTGTAGGACTGGCGGACTTCATCCTTGCTCTTGACTACCTGTTCGCGGGTCAGGTCAATATGCCCCTTGGCAAAGGTGTTGTCCGACAAGGAAAGCTGCACACCGCCGGCCGTACGCGCGCCTGTGTTGTCATTTGACAGGAACGAGGTATTCACCGCGTTGGTCAGCTTCACCGTGCCGGTAAAGGCAGTCAGCTCGGAGGCATCCACCAGCGAGGCATCAAACTGGGAGTTATTGATGGTGAAGGCAGATATATAGCACTGGTCATGCCCGCCATCCCAGCAGGAGGTGTAGCCGCGCAGCTCCAGGTCACCCTCACCGTACAGACCGCCCGTCATGGAAAGGTTACGCCAATGGCGGGGAACGTTGCTGAAGTCGTCATTCGCGTTCTTCGACTCGTAGGCAGCGTGGGCATAGGAAATCGTGGCGTGGCCACCGCTTCCGTTCTCCCCGCTGCCGGTCTTGAGGATGATGGTATTCTGCACCACCGGGTTACGGTAGGCCGACACTTCATCATGGTTATGCTCATAGTTCACCATGAGTTCAGAACCCACACGATTCACCGGTTCAAAGCCGCTGTTGGAGCCGCTCTTATCCCAGTAGTCCGTCCATGTGCTGTCGACATAGAGGGAAATAGCGCCTGTGCCAGAGGAATAGGGGCGTGAAAGGTACAACGCACCATCCTTCACCTCGATACCGCCGGAAAAATCATTGGCGGTGTTGAGAATCAGCACCGCATCACCGGTCTTTTCAATGCTGGTGCGGGTGATGATGTTCCCCTTTTCGTCCTTATAATCGGTGATACCGGCATTGGCCGAATCCACATGCCCGGTAAAGGCATAGCCATACTTCAGCTCGGCATCACCCGTACCCATGCTGCCGTCATTATCATTGGCCGTCACCAGAATTCTGCCGGGAGCCACCTTGCCGTAGATGTACACCTCGCGGTTGTTTTCATCCGCACCATGGACATCCACATCGGCAAAGAGAACGCTGACCCCGTTCTTGTAGACACCGGGAGATACACTCTTATCGCGCTGTTCGTGCCAGCCGGTCTGCTCGGCAGAGCCATCTGCACGCCATACATTGCCCATGGTCAGGCCCAGGTGGTGTTCGTTGCGCCCATCTGTATAACCGGCTTTCTCACCGCTCCAGATGTAGTAATCGCGCACCATGATACCAGCATCCATGTTCTGGCCGATGGTCAGGTACACCGTATCGTTGCTATATGAGTAGCTGGCCTCGTAGCTGTAGCCGCTCGCATCGGTAATGAGGATATTCGTTCCATCGAAGCCAGGGCTGGATGTCACACCACCGAACAGGGCAATCGTATCACCCGTCTTCAGGCCGGCTACCCCGGACAAGGTAAGGGAGCTTCCCATGTTCAGCGTTACGCCGTCGCCCAGCACAAACCAGGGCGTCGTTGCACTATAGGAGGAATTTCCGGCAAAGCTGATCTGCTCCATGGCCGTCCAGGTGACCGGAGCGTCCGTGGCGCCAATATAGATGCTCTGCCCGGTCATATCCACGAGCGTGAGCGGCGTGGAGCTGAAATCCGTATCAGCCCCAAGCAGCCAGGAAGCCCCTCCATACAGAGTGGCAGAATCCACCGTCAGCCCGGCAGATGTCTGAATGACAGCCCCGCTCTGCACGGTCAGCTCATTCATGGAAGTCTCACCACCGAATGCCAGGGTGCCGGAGCGCACTTCCACCTCATCCAGGTACACAGAACCCGTGAATTCCTGCGTATTGGAACCCACCTTGACCAGGCTCAGGCGGCCCTCGCCCATGTGAACCATATTGGTATCCACCGCTGTGGTGGTGGAAGACACCTTGGTACTGTCTGTACCTTCATGGGTATAGGTGTCCGTGGTAGTTTCCACGCGCGTGGCCTGGCCACCTGTGTAGAAATTGCCGCTGCCCACCGTACCTTTAAAAGTGTAATCCTGCCCATCGGTACCCACCGTCAGCGTGGGAGAAGTACGCGGAGAAGAATCGGCCACATCGGAGACCACCGAAGCGTTCTTATCACCTCGCAGGCCGGCAATCGTCGCATCACCCACCACACCCAGCACCAGCTCGGTGGCGGTTCCGGCATTCGTCTGCACCGATTCCCCATCGGCAAAGGATTCTGCTGTAAGGTCCACGACAACCTTCTCCCAACGGGTATCGCCCTGCCCGGCAATGTTCACATTGCCGATGTTGAGCTGCACGATGCCAGCCCCGGCAGAGTCATCCGTCCCGGCATTGGCTGCCAGCTTTACCGTGCCCTCCAGCCAGTTCGTGGAGGAAGAAGGGGAAGTAAAGGTAAAGGTGCTGGCCACACCGTACTGGTGCGTGGTGGTCGTGACGACCTGGGTATCGGAGGAGGCATCGCCCACGGTCACGGTCGACGAGCCGCGCTCACCGATGCCATGGTGCGCCACCAGTTGCAATTCGCCTTCGCCACTCAGGTTGCCATCGAGCAGCCAGTTACTCCAGGAATCCACCGTACCGTGCAGCTGGGCAGCCCCGGCCGTGGCATTCACCTGCACCTTGCCGCCAAAGTGGCGGTGGGCGGCATCACCGGAATCCTCGCCCAGATACAAGGCGCTGCCGCTGTTCAGGACGACGTTGGAGAACTGCATCAGGTGTTCCTTTTCCACCGATGTACCGCTCCAGCCGTCGCTGTAGGAAGCATTTGTATACGCCATGTAGGGCAGCGCCGGAGAGGCGGCATTCTGATACATCTCGATGTAGACGGCCTTGCCCGCCTCCACCACGAAGGGGTCCTTCCCCAAGGTGTGATCCAGCGTCACCAGCACATTGTTTCCATCCAGCACGAGGTAGGCATGGTAGGTGGTATTACCACTCTGCACCATCACCGATGAAGTGGTGGAAGTAAAGGCATCTGCCTCGCCCTTGGTGGTGGCCAGGACAAAGGTCTTGTTTTCCGTCGATTCCTCATTGAAGGCAAAGCCGAGGTTGGTGATAGTCACGCCTCTGCTGAAATCCAGAGTCACACCATCGAGCGTGAACGCGGCGGCATTGCGGTCTGTCCAGCCGGCATTGGCAAAGGAAATCGTTCCCGGCAGTGTCAGGACAGCCGCGCCCTCTGTACTGGAAAGGTTGATGCTCCCCTGCACGTTCTCGATGTACATCGTCCCGGACATGGTGTTGGACGCCCCGGCCATCTCCCATTCGGAACCGCCGTGCAAGTAGGCTTCGGCAATGGTATTGCTGGAAGTACCGGTCACCAGGCGGCCATCACTTCGCAGGCGCAGTACATCGGCCTCGAAATTGCCGGTCACGGTCAGTTGGGAAGTCGCGTAGGAACCGGCCACTTTCTTATCGCCTACTTCCACAATCAACTTGTGGTTCGTCGCATCCAGCAAATCCTCCGTCGTAAGGGAGGCTCCGTTGTACAGGCTGACGGACTGAGCCTCCGTACGGCCTTTCACCTCCACCTCAGCAGCATCGATGGTGAGTTTATCGGACACCAGAAGGGAAGCCGCACTCAGGAAACCATTGTCCCGCACACCCGCATCGTCGGCCACGCTGACGGTGCCTCCTACCTCGATGCGACTGCCATCGCCGGTCACGAGAAGTTCCTCCGTCTCGGCATAGGTTTCGGTGACAATCAACTGCTTTGCCACCTGCAGTATACCACCGTTGCTGGCTTCTACTATAGCAGCCTGCAGAGAGCCAACGTTGCTGGGTTCCGCTTCCTGCTTGGGGGCAAGGAAAGCGAGCGTACCGCCGGTGACGGTGACGACATTGAAGGCGCTGTTCCCCGTGGCATCGGCCACCATCTCCTGCCGGTTTCCGTATACCTTGGTCAGGTTCAGGGGTGCCTCAGAAGCATAGCTGGCCGTACCCGACACATAGTAGTTCCCGTTGAACGTGCCTGTGTATGTATAGGTTTTGGAAACCGTGGCATCACCCAGCGTCAGGGTGTAGGAAGCATCGCCGGAATTACTGGTAACAGTCGAGTTCTCATTGCCCCCCTGCAAGCCCAGCAGCTGGGTATTGCCTGTCACATTCAGGATAGTGCCGGCGGCTTCACCGGTGGCATTGTAGCCGGAGCCCTCGCCGGGAGTGAGGTCGAGCAGCGTGTATTTCCAATGCGACCCGGTCACGTTGAACTGCACGCGGGAACCATCGCGGGAACCCGCCATGCTGATGGTGCCGCTGAAGCCCTGGTCGGCACCAGGGGCAGCCTTGAAGGCATAAATAGTGGTGCGGTCGGCGGTATCGCCCATGAGGGTGAGGTTGCCCTTGCCCTGCAGCTTATCATAGGTGAACAGACCATAGCCGGGAAGCGGCTGATTCTGCTTCTGGTTATCAAGCTCGCCGTGCAGGTACGCGTTGTTGGTCTTGTTCACCACCACACTCACCTTATCCGAAGCACCCAGGTACAGGTGGCTGCCATTATTCAGGACAATGGACCTGATATCTTTCGGCTTGTTGACGCTCGTGCCGGTCCAGGACGAGCCGTTCCAGCGGGCAGAGGAATAAGAACCCGGTTTCTGGTCCTGGTGAATGCTCGAGGAGGTCCCCGCAGCCACCGAATGTTTCGCATTTCTCACCAGCTCGGCCAGCTTGGTATCCGTTATGGCGGTAACTTCCTTATCGGCCCCCGGTCCTGCGGCAGCGCGCACCATGGAGAACATCATGGGCGAAGAATTGCCAGAGGGTAGCGGCCCCATGTAGACCGGCTGGGGACCGCCCTCATCCTCCGACTGCTGCTTGCGCTCTTCCTCCTGCTTTTTCGTCTCTTCCTCCTGTACAAGAACATCAGGAGAAGGAGAAGTGGCAAGGAAAGACTCCAGGGAGGTACTCGGAGAGCCGGAAGACAAGGCACTCCCCTGCGTATTGCCGGTACCCGTGGTCTTCGAAACTTTTTTCGCGGCCTGGGAATAGCGGACACCACCGCCCAGCCCCGCACCCCAGGGAGCGGAATAACCGATGAGCGGGTGGTTGATGACTGAACCACGGTGCGTCTTGAACAAGGCATCGCGATAAGCCCCCGCGCCGACCTTGCCATGGCGCAAGGCGGAGGCAAAGCGGGCCATCAGTTCGTCATTTTCCGTGCGGGCAAACAGACCAAGTCCCCGCCCGATGCCACGCAAACGGTTAGCCAGCTGCTCCAGCAGCTTGCGCCCCTCTTCGGTCTCCAGGCGGTCGTCATCCTCCATGAGGGCTTCCATCGCCACGCGGATTTCATCCTCGGTAAAGGGAGTTTTCTCAGCATCGTAGTGGGCAATACGCTCCAACAGTTTGTCCAACAGGGTCGCTCCCTCCTGCTGGTCGGTATTGAGCCAATGGCGACGGTATACCTCGACCCATGCCTCGCGGTACGCATAAAGCGGCTTCTTGCCCTGGGCAATCAGCGCATTGGCAATACACAGCGCCTCCTCTCGCAGGGCGGCCTGGCGCTGCTGCTTGTACTCAAGCAGCACGGAATCGTGCGAACTCGACTCGCCATACACCTCCTCGTAACTCTCACCCTTGGCGCCGATGACGCGGATGACACGAGTGTTGTCGGCAGGTTTCGGGTCGGCATACACCCACCAGTAATTCAGACGCACTTCATCAGCATGGGCAAAACCACCCAGAGTCATCGCCGCCATGAAATAACCCAGCCAGTTGCTCCGGCTGCCATGGGCTGCGGGATTGATAAGAAATTGAATATGCTGGTGTTGTGAACGCTGAAAATTCATAAATAAAAATGGGGGGGGGATGATACACTTTTTTATCCCACTTGTCCAGCGCAAACAGCGTAATAATGTCACTTTTTCACCCCTTTATTTCATGTTATCTTACAAAACAAAGTTACATCTTGATAATAAAGCACTTACAATGCCTACCAAAAGGCAAGAAAATATAGTCATCCAGCCGTAACATTTACAGCGGGAGAAAAGGCCGTTTCCGACGCAGCGAGAGGCAGTAAGGGCCTCTTACTTCTCGGCAGCAAAACGCTCAAAGGAGGCATCGATGATACGGCAGGCCGTCTCGGCGCCGAAAAAGTCCCCCACCTCGGTTTTCTTATTCTGGAGCGTCTTGTAGGTGAGGAAGAAATTCTGGATTTCCTGCAGGTAATGAGGCGGCAGGTCCTCCAGCTTGTTCACATGGTCATAGCGGGGGTCGCCCACATTCACCGCCAGTATCTTCACGTCGGGCTTGCCGCCGTCTATCATATCCAGCCCGCCGATGATGCGGCAGTCCACGTAGCATCCCGGAAAGGTGGGCGCCGAGGTGAAGACAAGGATATCCAGCGGGTCACCATCCAGATAGCGGGTATCCTCCACAAAGCCGTATTCTGCCGGGTAGTACACCGAGGAATACAGCACGCGGTCCAGCTTGATGCGGCCGGTCTTTTCATCCACTTCGTACTTGTTGCGGCTACCCATGGGGATTTCGATGCGGGCTTCGACAATGCGGGGAGTACTCATGCTCCCATCCTAGCAAGGCACAGGAAAAGTGTCAAGAAAACTCCCCATGGATACGATTTTTTTCAATTTTCTCTTGACTAGCCTGGTGGGGTCGTGTATAGTGTGCCCGCAACAAGTCACCCGACGGCGGGATAGCCAAGTGGCCTAAGGCAACGGTTTGCAAAACCGTCATTCGTGGGTTCAAATCCCACTCCCGCCTCTCCTGAAGCAGCAACTGAAAAGTTGCTGCTTCTTTTTTACAGCTTGCAATGAGCCGGCAGAAATGCTAGAGTAGCCGAGATACCGCCGCCATGGAGAATATTCTGGAAATATCAAAGTTGAGCATGCACTTCCCTGTGCGTGGCGGCGTATTCCGGCGCAGGATGGGTACTCTCAAGGCGGTGGATGATGTGAGCCTGCACATTGCCAGCGGTGAGACCCTGGGGCTGGTGGGCGAAAGCGGCTGCGGCAAGAGTACCATCGGCCGCTGCATCATGCGTCTGCTGGAGCCGACAGCCGGCACCATCCGGCTGATGGGGCACAATATCACGCACCGCTCGCAATGGCGCATGATGAAGTTCCGCCGCCGCATGCAGATGGTGTTCCAGGACCCGGCAGGGTCGCTGAACCCGCGCATGACTGTGCGGCATCTGATTTCCGAGCCTCTGGAGATTCACAACCTGGGTACACGTGCCAGCCGCCGCCGTAAGGTGGCCGACCTGCTGGATCTGGTAGGGCTTCCCTCCACCGCGCTGGAAAAGTTCCCGCATGAGTTCTCCGGCGGGCAGAAGCAACGCATCGGCATTGCGCGCGCGCTGGCCATGGGTCCCAAGCTGCTGGTGCTGGATGAACCGGTGAGCGCGCTGGATGTTTCGGTGCAGAGCCAGGTACTCAACCTCCTCCTCACGCTGCAGCAGGAATTGAATCTTTCCTATCTGTTCATTTCACACGATTTATCCGTGGTGCGCCACATTTCCGACCGCGTGGCCGTCATGTACATGGGTAAAATTGTGGAAATGGCCGATGCCGATGTCCTCTACGACCGCCCGGCTCACGCCTATACCCGAGCCCTGCTTTCTGCCATTCCCACGCCGGATCCCACCCGCCGCCAGCGCACCCCCATCCTGCCGGGGGATATTCCCTCCCCCATTGATCCGCCGCCGGGCAGCGCATTCGGCCGCCGCATCAACCACCCCTACCTGGAGGCCACCATGGGTATGGACCTGACCCCGCGCGAACTCGAACCCGGCCATTGGGTCGCACCCGACCCCTGCGCGGTCTCGCTCGGCGACATGCAGCGACTCGGCGTTGATATTTACCAATAAGGCGATTAGGGACTCCGGACAGCTGATTCGGCACCCTCCTGATATGACGGCCTTGGCAGTTGCGTTTCCCCGGTAGTTCAGGTAGAATGTGCGGCATGAAGACTCTCCGTATCGGCACACGCGGCAGCGAGCTTGCCCTCGCCCAGACTCAGCAGGCCATAGCAGCCATGCAGGCCGCTGTTCCCGGACTGGTATGCGAAATCTGCATCATCAGCACCGCAGGCGACCAGCGCACAGATATTCCGCTGCACCAGGTGAATGCCGCCACCGGCACAGGTGATAAGGGCGTATTCATTGCGGCCATTGAGGAAGCGCTCGCCGCCGGAGAGGTGGACTGTGCCGTCCACAGTCTCAAGGATATGCCGGGTATCCTGGCCCCCGGTTTCGCGCTGGCAGCCGTTCTGCCGCGCGAGGAAGTCCAGGATGTGCTGGTCATCAAGGAAGATGCCGACCGCGAGCAGCCGGTCATCGCCACCGGCAGCGTGCGCCGCTGCCACCTGGTTCAGACCTACTGGCAGGGACGTGCCCGCACCGTGCCGGTGCGAGGGAATGTGGCAACCCGCCTCCGCAAGCTGGCCGGGGCTGCCGATGTTTCGGCCACCCTGCTCGCCCGCGCCGGGCTCAACCGGCTGGGCTACGACCGGCACTCCTTTGAGGTGGATGGCGTGAAGCTGCAGGTGCTGGATTTGCCGCTGCAGGATTTTCCCCCGGCGCTGGGACAGGGGGCCATTGCCCTGGAATGCCGGGCTGGTGACAGCGAGGTCTTGCAGATTCTGGAACGGGTGAACGATGCCCCCACCTACCGCTGCATTGCCTGCGAGCGCGCTTTCCTCAACCTGCTGCAGGCAGACTGCTCTGTTCCCGTGGGCGGGCATGCCTTCCTACTGCCCGACGGTTCACTCACGCTGCACGTGGTGCATTATGATGCTGCCGGGAAGCGCACCGTGCTGGAGCGCAACGGCAAGGACCCGGAGGCTCTTGCCGCTGCGCTGCATGCCGACCTGCTGGCCGCCCTCAGAAGCTGAGTCTGTAACCCAGCGTGCCGTTCACTTCGGATTCATCGAAACGGCATTCGTAAGAGCAATCCATGAACAAGTCTCCGCTCTCTTCACCCAGGGGGACGGAAAGACCAATACCCATCTCCAGACCGAAGCGGTTTGCCTCTGCCGTCCGCACGCGTCCGCTCCGCGAGGGAAGCGCCAGCAGACTGGTGGTGGTGTGCCCGCGCGTGCTGCCTGCATCGGCCTTCATCAGAAAACGGGTCTGCACCAGGCAGCTGCGGTTGCAAAGGTTTTCCAGCGCGGTGGTATGCACGCGCAGGCCCAGACCGAAAGTGAGGGAATCCCAATCCTGGCGCCCGACGTGCAGGGCTGCATCGGAGCCATGTTCGTCATAGGCATCCACTTCGGCGTGGCGGTAGCTGATGTTGAACACAGGCTCCACGATGGCCGGCGATACGGTCAGCAGGGGAATGTCGTACCCCAGTTCGTAGAGCAGCCCCAGACTCATACCATGCGTGCTGCCCTTGGTGCGCTCGTTCACGCCCTCAGACACGAGGTGACGCTTCAGATCCATATCGGCCCGGCCGAAAGCACCCACCAGCGTGTGTCTCCAGCGGCGGTCTACATATTTGCCGAAAACGCTCAGGTAATAGAAGTCGATATTGCCGCTGGCAGCATCGGTGCCGCTGCCGTCCACATCGCCGTACATGGCGGTGAGTGCCAGCCCTGCCGTCCAGACGGTCGAAGGATTCCATTCCAGCCCCAGCGTGCCGCCCCAGCTGTTCAGTTCAAAGCCGGAATCGGTGCCGGAGGACTGCCATTTGCGGCGGTCACCCTCGGCATTCACCCAGAAGTGGTGGTGCGGCAGCTCCGCATATTCGCAGCCGGCCGGAAGCCCCATGACGATGGTACGGTTGCGAATGGCCTTCAACTGGCGCTCCATATCGCCTGCCACAGCCGGAGCCAGCACCGCAGCCCCTGCCCCCGCTGCGGCAGCCATGAGTTCCTCAGCCGCCTGGGTGTCACCGGCATCCAGCAGAGTATCAAGCGTGTTGGTGAGCGCTGAGAGTGCGGGGGATTCCGTCAGCACGCGGGCAGGCAGATTCCAGAGCATACCCGCACCGGCTCCGGCATTGGGTGAAGAAACGGCCTCTGCGTAACGATTGTCCTGCCGTATGATGGTATTGAGCAGCAGATGGCCATTCTCCACACTCAGCCAGGCGGAATCAATCCCCCTGAAAGGCGCACCACTCCCCAGCGTGACCGCTGCGCGTGCATCCGTGCCCAGGTCGGCCTGCTGCACCTGCCCCAGCACCAGCGTGCCATCCGGACGCAGGCTCACAGGTGCCTGCCCGGTGGATTGCAGCGTGAGAGAGGCAGACTCCTCCACCACCAGGCGCTCCAGTTGCAGCAAGTCATTGTTTCCATCGCTGTTCCACACCAGGCTCGTCGAGGAACCGTCCTGCAGGTCCAGGGTTCCCAGGGTCAGCGGCGCATTGCCGCCTGTGCCGTCCAGCTGCAGCACCAGAGAGCCTTCGTTCTGCACACTCCAGGCAGAGGAGGACAGCACGCGTTCCATCGTGAAGGTGCCGCTGCCGGATTCCACCACCAGCAGCCCGGTGGCCGTACTGTTGCTCCCCAGCGTTCCGCTGAACGTGGACGAAGTTGCATTGCCCACGGTGAAGGTGCCGCCGTTGGCCTGCAGCAGGCCATTTCCGCTCAGCGCCCCCACGCTGCCGCTTCCCGGCAGCGAACCGTTCAGCTCCAATGCACCCGTTCCGTTGATGCTACCGGTGAAGCCCAGGGAATTCCCCACGATTTCCAGCGTGCTGCCCGCCGCCAGTTCCAGGGCGGCACTTCCGTGCAGCGACTGCACCTCACTTCCCTGCCCGGTCAGCACAAGCTGTCCCTCGTCGAGTTCCAGCCAGGGCGTGGTCAGCACACCGCCCACCGTGAGCGTTCCGCTGCCGGTCTTGACGAGCTGCACGGCACTTCCGGCAGTCATATTTCCCTCCAGCAGGGTGTTGGCTGTATTGATTTCGGATTCCTGCTCCGGCGTGAGAGAACTATCCACATTCCCAAGCACGGCGTTATTGAGCAGCACACGCAGCACGCCTGCCGTCTCATCGGTATTCACCAGTTCCAGATTTCCGGCTCCCAGGAGGTTGTTCACCCACACAGGGCGGGTGTTGTCCCCTGCTATCTGTAACGACAAGGTGTAGCCGCTGTCTACGAAAGTGGCCTTGTAATCCTGCAAGCGGGTGGGGGAGGTCACCGTCGGGTAGTCTCCATCCTGCGTCACCATGTAGACATCAGTCACCGCCCCCTCCAGGACGATATTACCCTGCTCCACACCCAGGACGGTAAGCCCCAGAGCTTCGGGTGTGGTGGTACTGTTGGCAAAGAGGCTGGCAGCCGTCACCCCGGAACCGAGAACGATATCCCCATTGCTCACATGTAAGTACACCGCCTGCCGCTTACCCTGTATCAAGGTCTTGATTGCTTCATTATCCAGCGTTACGAGCGTCCCGGACGAGATGATAAGCTCACCGTTTTCCTGCACCAGAAGGCTTTGTTCACCAGCGGCAGGAGCGGGGGCATTGCCGATGTTGGCCTCAGAGAAAGTGAGCGAGAGCGTAGCCGTATTGCCGGTACCTCCGACATGGACATCGCCCCCGATGCCGGTGAGCTGCCCCCCTGCCCCCACGCTGACGGACTGCAGCAGGCTGCCCTGAGTACCTCCGGCATCCACGAGGCAACCTTCGGGAACATCGGCCACAAGGACGCCCTCAACCGTGGTGAGGGGCTGGGCAAGTGTTCCGTTCACCAGCGTGAACTGCCCGGTTCCGGCCTGCACGCTGCCAGCCCATGTAGAGGAGGTTGTGGCATCGCCCAGCAGCACTTCGCACCCGGCATCAATGGTGAGTGTTCCGCTGGTGCTGTTCTGCCCGGTGAGGGTCAGCGCGCCGCTACCCTGCTGGCGCAGGTTGGCCGCCCCGGTCACCGCGCCGCTCATCAGCGTCGGGCTGCTGTATGATATGGCATAGACCATGTTGCCGGAGCTAGCCTGCAAACCGGCCTGCAGCACGCCTGACCCGCTGATTCCCTCGCCGCCCAGCAGCCAGGTGACATTACTGCTGCCAGGGTGTATAAATACCCCATCAAAGGTGCCTATATCACCACTCATGGTGATGTTGCTGGAAGGTTTAAGGGCGAACGTGCCGGAGCCTGTCACCTGCCCGCTGAAGGTATAGCTGCTCCCGGAACTGCCATCAAAGTAGGTGGTCGTCCCATCCACAATTTCGAGCTTGGCCGAGGTGTCTGTACTGCTCGCAAACCAGAAGCGCTGGCCTGCCACCCGCACCAGGGTCTGGCTGCCACCCAGCGCCGCACCGTTGTTAAAGCAGACGCTGCCGGTGCCGGCCTGTCCATCACCCACCAGAGAGATTGTTCCCTGGAATGCGCTGTTGTCTCCCCACACCGTGAGCTGACCGCTGGCGCTCGTGAGGGCCAGTTCACCTGTGCCGGAGATACCTCCCGCCAGGGAACTGTTGCCGCTGCCCTTGCTCAAGGAGAGCGTTCCTTGCTGCACCTCCAGCGCACCGGTATACGTTTCACCGCTGCCCGCCCAGCTGAGTTGCAGGCTGCCCTCCCCGCTCTTGACAATGCCCAGCTGAAGGCTCTGCGGCACGCCGGTGGCGGAGTTCCAGCTGGCCGTGTTGCCATTCGTGTCCACACGCACCTGGGAGGTCGAACCTGCCTGCACGCGGGCGCTCAAGTCGGGATTCAGGCCGCTGCCGTACCGCAGTGTGCCGCCGTTGAAATACAGACCGCCGCTTCCCAGGGCATTCTCTGCGCCCATGACCAGGGTACCGCCTTGCAGCATGACCGGGCCGGTCAGCGCGTTGTTGTCCAGATTCATCTGCACAAGGGTGGAATCGCCGCTGATGGTGAGTGCCCCGCTGCTCCCGATGCCGGAGGATGTGGCCGATGCGCCGGTAAAGGTGTATTCACCGCCTATGATGGAGACGGAACCGGGGGTGACATGGTCGAGGGTGACGGTTCCGGCAGAACCCGGTCCGAAGGTGAGTGCCTGCCCGGCTGGCACTCCGCCTCCTGTGTTGCTCCATTCAGAGGCCGAGTCATCACTCCAGCTGGCGGAACCAGCTGTCCAGAGCCAGGGGGTATCCGCCGTTGAGGTGATGACCAGCTGCAGGGCCTGCCCATTCACGCGCAGCGCGTATGTCTTTTCTGCGGTGGCATTCAGTCCCTGCGGTGAAAAATCCGTACTTTCGACGGCAGAACCTGTTGTCCAGGTCATCAGGTCGTAGCTTCCCACAGCCAGGGACTCATACCCGCTGACCGAGACGGCATGAGCGGCATCCCCCAGCACAAGGGCGCCACCGCTCTGCACCATAGCCCCGGCCGGGGTTCCGGCAAGGGCAAAGCTCAACGCCGCGCGGGAGCGCAGTTGCAGCTGCCCCTGGGTCTGCAGCTGCCCCGCCTCCATCACGATGTCAGACAGGGTGGTATCGCCGGTAAAGAGCAGATTTCCCGCCTGCACGGTCGTGCCGCCGGTATAGCTGCAGCTGCTGCCGTTGAGGGTGAGCGTGCCGTCCCCCACCTTGGTAATGCCCAGACTGAGGGGTGGGCTGGCAACGGCGGCATCTGCCACCGTGCCGCTGAATGTACCGCTGCCGATGCTCAACACGCAGGGTACATCGCCCTCGGCCTGCACCGTGCCGCTGCTGCCATTCAGCGAGACGATGGCGGCATCGGTGTTCATCAGAATGAGGCGGGAGCTGGCTGAATCCAGTTCGATGGATGCGCTGGCGGCGGCCTGGGCATCTGCCAGCGCCAGGCTGGTCAGATAGCTGGTCGCAAGGCGGTAAGTGCCGCAGAAGCTGTTGCCGCTATTGGTCAGCACCAGGCGGTGGTCATTCCCGGAATCGGCCGCGCTGCTGGTGATTTCCAGCACACCGTCGCCCCGTACTTCGCCATCCCAGACAACGTACTTGCTGTAATGGAAGGCCATTTCGGTGTGACCGGCGCTGTCATAAACCGGGGTGGGGGATTCCAGACTCTGCAGGTTCAGTTCCACCTGCCCGCTCCAGTTCACATGGCCATCCCGGTTGCCGATGATCGCACCGGATACGGTGCTGACACCGGATGCAAAGCTATTGCCAGTCTGAAGGGCGGCGCGCCCACCTCCCAGCGAAAGTGTAAAGCTGCCGTTTGCGCCGACTTGAACCAGCTCTGCTCCCAGAGTGGCATTTGTTCCCGCCCCGCTGTGGTTGCTGGGCCTCCCCAGCCCCAGATTTCCCTGCTCAACGGTAAGCGTACCGTTGAAGTCTGCCAGCGAATTGCCCAGAATAGCGGCTGCGGTGCCGGGTGATTCAAGCGCCAGCACAAGCTGACCGCTTCCGGCCACGCTGCCCAGGGCACGCTGTGAGGCATCAGCTGTCCCCAGACCATCGTACTGCGTGAGGCGGAGGGAAGAGCCAGATGCCAGGCTGCTGCCTCCTGTAAAGAAGTTTGAATTCGCCACCGTCAGAGAAGCGCCTGCCAGCAGCTCCAACGATGTACTGCCACCGATGCTTCCCGTTCCGCTGAAGACATATCCGCTGCCGCTCACCACCACCGATGCAGGCTCAACCGTCCCGGTGATATCCACATTCGTGTTGGCGGCACTATTGGTGAATTCCACAGCAGCGCCGTTCACAAAGACGGCAGGCACACCAGCATCCAGCCAGGAGCTATCGGTGGTGTTCCAAGTGCCGGAGTTCCAGGTGAGCGCGGCTGATACGGCCGGAGCAGAGGCAATAGCCAGCACAAGGGCGCGGAGGCAGGCAGGAAGATGCGTTTTCATATGTCGCACCTTAGCACAGTACTGGCCCGATGCAAGTTGTTTGAACTAGCTATTAGACAGTAACAGAAAGCCGCGCCTTCCAGAAGGAAGGCGCGGCTTATCCCAGGAAGCGGGAAACGGAATCAGATATCCCAGTTATCGAGCCACTTGAAGGACACGATGCGGAACTGGCGACCCATGACCTTGTTGGTATCCGTCAGTCCCTTGCCGCGCGAGCCATCCGGCTTATATTCCGAATCCTGCGGGTCATTGGAGGGGTCGACATAGTTCATGGTGCGCTGCACCACAGCCTCGCACCAGGCCTGTGCAAGGATGGCCTTGGCGGCATTCCGCACGCAGCCGTAGGAACGCACGGTAAAGGTATCATCTCGCACCGTCAGGATGTTGCCCAGAGAAGCCAGCACGTCACTCTGAATCAGGTAACCGGGGGCGGCGGTATGCACCGAACCCATGGAGGCTTCCGAGTTCTTGAACAGGTTACCCTTAGTCTCGGGTACACTGACCTCGTTGAAGTCACGGTTGATGTCGGTTGCATCAATGGCGGCCTGGAGCGCACCCTTGAGACCATGCTTGCCCGCCTCCAGACGGCGGTTCACAAAATCAGACATGCTGAGGAAGGGGCCACGCTCGCGCACCTGCTCCACCATCTTCTCGGCCAGCATACGGATACCCTCAGGCTCCAGCATACGCACCTCACCCCATGCGGAGGCCATGCCCGTATCACGGAATGTGGTAGACCCCTGCATCATGCTGTAACCACCCAGGCCGTCAACGCTCTGGTCGGTGGTCGAAAGCATGAAGCGGGAGAAGAGAACCTGGTTATTACCCTTGCCCTCTTCCACGAAGGCAAGCTTGTTGTTCTTGTTTGTAACAAGCTTGCGCTGCGCCAGCCCCTGCAGTACACCAGCCCATGCCTCCACGGAAACGGAGTTGACATTGAAGCCACCTTCAATCATGAGGTACTGGGCAATGTGCTTCCAGCCATCCTCGGCCATGATACGTTCGACAATCTGAGAGTCCTTATAGGGGGTATTGACGCGCTTGTAGCGGGAAACCGGCAGCTCGCTCTTGCCTTCGAGGAATTCTGTCAGGACTTCTTCTGCCGTGCGCTTACCGTTCTTTGTCGGCATATCCGAAATGGAAGAGCAGAACCAGCGGTCCCACATGGCATCGTTAATCAGCAGGCCATGGTCAAAGAAATCACCAAAGATTCGGGAATTGCTGGCATACGAGGGCGCTTCCAGGTCTTTGTTCTCGAAATAGGTGTACACATCATCCGCAGGCAAGCAGGGGTCTGCAAAGGCATTGCCGATACCCACACCGGGAACGCCAGCCTGATACTGCGCGCGGCGCATGGCGCCCTGGGTGATATAATCACCCGCTGCTACCGCCTTAAACCAGCCCGGCTGCAAACGCATACCAGCAAAGCCTGCCAGCGAGAACGGAGGATGCACCGGCACTTCCAGGACGGAGGCAAAAGACACCTGCTCACCATCGCTGGTGATGCCGATATAGCCATTGCGACCGATATTATCCATGGGAGAGGCATCCAGACCCGAGCTGACAGGCAAAGCCGCCAGCTGATAGGGATGGTACTTGCGCATCTGGTCATCAGGATTCACGAGTGCGCTACCGAAGAATGCCGGACTGGAATGCTGCCAGAGCTTGGTGCGGTAGTCCCCCTGCAGGATGACGGAATTGGTATGCGAACCGGCCGACTTGGCCACCACGCCAACAGCGCCGATGTAGAAGGGCATATCTGGGTCGCTCTGGGAACCGTCCAGATCCCACTTGACGGGAGTCGCCCCTGTAAACTGCGTAGCGGTGCTGTCTGAGTTGTAATCCTTGGGGTTGTACCAGCCCAGGAGGTAACGTTGGGGTGAAGAACCACCCTTCCAGCCTTCCCACACACCAGACTTTTTTTCGTCAATACCCGTGAAGCCCGAATAAATCGTCACACATTCACGACGGTTGGCGGCAAACCACTGGGAGTCCACGTGAGGAGGCCAGTAATTACCGATACCTGTACGGATTTTCACCTGGAATCGGCCGCTCCTGATGTTATCGTACGTCGGCACACCTGCGTGGGTGCTGCTTTCGATATACGGGAACTGATCCCGCATTTCTTCATCGGTCGGGTAGAACTTGGCGGCCGACCCGGCAACAGCATCTGCTCTGTACCCGGGAATCCAGGGGTTCCTGAACATGGTGTCTCGCGATGTCGTTTCGTTCCGGCGTTTCTGAGCAGGAGAGAAGAAAATCACCTCGCCCGGTGCAAAGACGATATCCTCCGTAGCGCCTTCTTCTGAATTCAGGAAGAACTGACCGTAGTCCGGGCCCCAGTAATTCTTTTCGTTCAGCGTACCACGCCAGGTATACTTCCAGTTGGATTCATTCGCCCAGGACGGACCATTGGGGGTATAACATTCCAGCGGCAGCGTCTTGTACGGCAGGGAATGAGCCCAGAGCTGCTTACCACGGATACGCATCGGGACGTTATAGGGATTCCACCAGAGGAACATGGGAGCATAACTCATACTGAGCTTGTACACCTCCACGCCCTTACCCACGGTAGTAAGGACTTTTTCATCCGTCACAAGGGCAAAGTTGGTCATATAGGCCAGCATGACAGGTGTGCGAGCATAGCCGGCAAAATTGCAGCCGGATTCCAGCATCACGCGATTATCAAAGAATGAGCCGTTACCATCCGGTATCAACGCCCCCTGGTTGGTAAGATAATTCAGTTTTCCCTCGTACACAGCACCACTAATGCGCGTATGCACCCGATCCAGGTTGCCGATGAGGCGGGCTGTCAGGTTATCGCTGTCATTTGCCGAGCCATCCGGCCAGCAGTTATAGTAGGCGTGCAGGTTCTGCCAGGAGCCGATGGGCATATCCGGCTCCGTGCCCTTGGGCAGGTCATCGTTCTCCACCAGCGGGCAATCCTGGTTGCTGCGTGCAGCGAACTCTGTTTCCTTGAGGGTCTTTTTGTTGAGCAGCAAGTTGAGGTCCTGCTTGAAGCCACCCATGCTCACGTTGATGGGAAGCGTGTAGGACGTGGTGGTTACATCGAAGAAGTAGGGCATGCCGGCCGCCTGGGAGGCAGAACCCAGCAGAGGCAGCGAGGCCAGCGTCACCAGGCGGGCAGGTTCTTCGATGGTGTCGGGCAGGAAATCGAGGTCGCGGTTATCAACAAAGCGGGGAGCGGGCGTATCCCAAGTGCGGTGCAGCGCCTCATAGGCATCTTCGGCAGGCTTGGGAGTCTGCACCGAAATCTTAGCCTTCTGGTTCTCACCACCGACCCACCAGGCAAAGCAGGCTTCATTCTTGCCCAGGGACGGCATGCTCAGCAAATCGGCATACACATAGTGCTGCGGGGACAGATTCTTGCCGAGTGTACCCTCACCCACCAGGCAGATACGGCGGCCGGGCGCACGGGAGCAGAGGGAATCAGCGCTCTTGAGTGTGCGGGTCTGATTGGGAACGCGGCTGGAAATCAGCCAGCGGCGGAACATGTGGGAACGCCCCTTGTCGTAGGTGGAGGAAATCTTGCTGCCGTGGCCGGACTTGCTCTTGCCGTAGATGGGGCCGTCCCAGCTGTTCCAGACGCCCAGCAGGTGCTGCGCCTGGCCATTGTCATTCTTGCTGAGGATGCCGGAGCTGGCCGTCACGCGCTGATCAGGGCCGAGTTCCACCTGCAATTCACCAATGGCGGCATCCAGCCCCACCAGAGCCTGCTGACGCGCCTCTGCCTGCAGCATGGTCTGCAAAGCGATGCGGTTCTGCGATGCAGCCGTTGCCATAATGGCCACCGCCAGCATGGCCAGCAGCATCATAAGTGTCAGAGTAGCAATGAGGGCAAAGCCCTTTCTCTGTTTTTTACGGGCAGGGGAGGAAGATTGGTGAGTGTGTTTGAATTTCATACCACAACTTATGTATACTTTGTTACTATACACTTCGATGGCGGCGAGTCAAGCAAAAAGGGCAAAAACGCGGCATTCTCCGCGCATGCCCAAAAACAAGGTTGAATGAGCGCCGCCTGTATGGTATGATACGCGCAGCTTTATGAATCTGGACGCGCTCAGACAGGAAATAGACCGCATTGATGCCCAGCTGGTCGAGCTGCTCAAGCAGCGTGCCGCCTGCGTACACCATGTGGGCGAGACAAAGCGGGAAACAGGCGCTCCCACCTTTGTACCGGAGCGGGAGAGCGCCCTCATTGCCAAACTACTGAAGCTCAATGACGGCGTACTCCCGGAAAAGAGTCTGCTGAGCATCTGGCGGCAGATTGTGAGCTGCTCGTTCCACCTGGAGGGCAACATGCGTATAGGCTACCTGGGGCCGGAAGGCACCTGGAGCCACCAGGCCGCGCTCAGCCGCTTCGGCGACAGCGTGGAACTCGTTCCCTACGCCTCCTTTGCCCACATCTTCGCCGCCGTGGAGCGCAACGAAGTCAACTACGGCGTGATTCCTCTGGAAAACAGCACCCACGGCACCGTGGTGCAGGCCATGGATTTCTTTGCCCACACGCACCTCCGCATCTGCGCCCAGATACACCAGAGCGTCCAGAACTGCCTCATGGCCAACATCCCGGCAGATGCCATCCGCACCATTTATTCGCACCCGCAGGTGCTGGGGCAATGCAGCAGCTGGCTGCAGCAGAACTACCCGCAGGCCGACCAGATTCCCACCGCCAGCAGCACAGCCGCCGCCCGCATGGCCATTGAAAAAGCAGCCGATGGAGCCGCAGCCCTCGGCAGCCCGCTGGCCGCGCAGATTCACGGGCTTCATGTACTGGCCTCCCAGGTGCAGGATATCGCCACCAACACCACCCGCTTCGTGGTCATCGGCGCGCAGGACACCCGCCCCAGCGGGCAGGACCGCACCACCATCTGCTTCACCGTGCCGCACAAGCCAGGTGGCCTGGTGGATGTACTGGAACATTTCCGCAACCACCACATCAACATCTTCTGCCTGGACTCCCGCCCCACGCGCGACACCGCCTGGGAGTACCTGTTCTATATTGATGTGGAGGGACACGAAACACAGGATCCCCTCCGCAGCTGCCTGGCAGAGCTGAAGGCCGAATGCCCGGTATTCAAGGTGCTGGGGTCCTACCCCGAAAAATAACCCCTTCCCCCCTCACCTGAATGGCCTTTCAATTGGAGCAAGCCCGACGGTTGCTGATGCACGCCCGCCACAGCGGGCGGCTTCCGCATGCTCTGCTGCTCACCGGCACCGTGCGCGCCGGTACGCACCAGCTGGCGCTCAGCCTGGCGGCAGAACTGAACGGCGCGCGGGCCGATGCGCTCGAAAACCTGCGCCACCCCATGTGCCGGGTGTTGCGGCCGGGGTCGAAGAGCCGTAAAATCCTCATCGAAGACATCCGCAATGTCGAACCCTTTCTGGCGCTGCGCGCAGACGAAGGCGCAACCAAGCTGGTCATCATCGTGGAGGCCGACCGCATGATGGAGGAAGCCGCCAACGCCTTCCTGAAAACGCTGGAGGAACCGCCGCCGCAGACCGTCATCATCCTCATCACCGAGCAACCCAGCCGCCTGCTCACCACCATCCTCTCCCGCTGCGTGCGCGTCCCCCTGCACGAGCGCAGCAGCAGCCTGCACCTGTCAGAAGCCCAGCAGGCCTTCCTGCCCTCCGTAGCCGCTGCCCTGCCCCTGGTCGGTTCCGATGTAGCCGCCCTTGCCCTGCGCGCCGACTTCCAGGCCCTGCTGGCCGAACGCCGGGAACAGATTACCAGGCGCCTCACCGCCGCCATCAAGGCAGAAGCCAAAGCCATAGCCGAAGGCACGGACATCCGCGACTGGGAAGCCCGGCAGAAGGATGCCACCGCCGCCCTCATCGAGACCGAATACCTGGCCGAGCGCGAACAAATGCTCGAACTGCTGGCCCTGTGCCTGGGGCAGGCTGTACTACTGGCCTCGCACGCGCCCGATGTGCAGCCCGTCACGCCCGAAATCGCCGGGCTGGCCGACGCCCGCCCCATCGCCGACCTGCTGCAGCGCATGAGAGCGCTCGACAAGCTGCGGACCGACCTCAATTTCAACGTGAACGAAGCCCTCACGCTCGATTCACACCTGCTCAACATCATCGGCAACATCAATTTATGAACAGCATGACCGGATTCGGAGCCGCGACGGCTCCGCTGGGTGGCTCCTCCATCCGTGTAGAAATCAGCGGTGTCAACCGCAAACAGGCAGAAATCGCCATTGCGCTGCCCCGCAGCTGGGCAGCACTCGAAACCAGCGTGCGCGACACCGTGGCCGCTGCCGTCTCCCGCGGCAGGGTCAATGTCGCCCTCACCCTGCAACAGGTACCCGGTGCCGCCGGCACCCTCACCCTCGACCGCGAAAAGCTGGCCGCCCTCTCCTCCACTTTGCGCGAAGCCGAAACCGCCCTTGGCCGCAACATCGACACCTCGCTGGACTCCCTGCTCCGGCTCGGCATCATTGCCGAAGAAAGCGAAGCCGAACTTCCCATTGAGGAAATCCAGGCAGCGGCAGAACCGGCCATCCGCGAAGCCCTGGCCGCATTCATCACCCTGCGCGCCCAGGAAGGCGAAAACATGAAGCGAGACCTGCTCGCCCGCATCGGCACCCTCCGCAACTTCCGCCAGCAGCTCATGGAGCGCGCCGCCGGTGTAGCAAGCCGCCACCGCGACACCCTCCTCAAACGCCTGGCCGAAAGTGGCCTGCCCCTGCCGGCAGATGATGAACGCATCATCAAGGAAATAGCCCTCTTTGCCGACAAGTGCGATGTATCGGAAGAAATGACCCGCCTGGAGTCCCACCTCAACCAGTTTGAAAAAATCTGCGACAAGGACGAACCCGTCGGGCGCACACTTGACTTCCTCTGCCAGGAAATCTTCCGCGAACTCAACACCACCGGCTCCAAGGCCAATGATGCCGGGCTGGCCCAGCTCGTCGTCACCGCCAAAACCGAACTGGAAAAAATCCGCGAACAAGTCCAGAACATCGAATAATTCCTACTTCGTACTTCCCACCTCGTACTTCGTACTTTTACCATGCTTGGCACACTTCTCATCGTCTCCGGCCCCTCCGGCAGCGGCAAGACCACCCTCTGCCGCCGTGCGGAAAAGGACATGCTCACCACCTACTCCATTTCCTGCACCACCCGCCAGCCGCGTCCCGGCGAACAGGATGGCATCGACTACCACTTCCTCACCCCTGAAGACTTTGCCGCCAAGGTAGCCGCCGGCGAATTCCTGGAACATGCCACCGTGCATGGCAACAGCTACGGCACGCTCAAGAGCGACATCATCGACCTCCTGCAGGCCGGTAAAAATGTTGTCATGGACATCGACGTCCAGGGAGCCGCCAGCATCCGCGCCTGCGACGATGCCATCATCCGCCGCGCCTACGCCGATGTGTACATCCACGTTCCATCGACTGAACTCGAAGCCCGCCTGCGTGGCCGCCAGACAGATGCAGAAGACGTCATCCAGCTCCGCCTCCGCAACGCTGCAGAGGAAGATGCCCGCATGAATGAATACCAGTTTGCCCTAGTATCCGGAGACCGGGAAAGCGACTACGCCCGCTTCACTGCCCTGCTCACCACGCTCGGCATGCGGACAGGGCTGTAAGCCCCCCCCTGTCCGCCGAGGCACAGCATCAGAAAAAAAGCCGCGTCAGACACGCGGCTTTTCTTCTTCTCAGCGGCGGTTCTTTCCGCTCCTCTGCGGCTTATTCTTAATCAAGTCCTTCCATTGAAGGAGCGTCTGGCCAAAGCCGGAGTGAATCAGCTCACCCTTGGCATTCAGGATAAAGCACCAGGGAATCCCCTTCATTTCCGGTCTGTTTTCCAGCTGCACCGCGCTGCCCAGCACGCCGGGCATATCCGTTTCATAATGCTCGATGTAGCGGAGCGCCGAAGCGGCATCCTGGTCATAACCGAGCAGCACCAGGGAAACAGACTTATTCTTCTTGATATTGGCCTCATATTCCTCAACCACCTTGGGCATGAGAGCCCGGCACGGAGCGCACCACGAAGCAGAGCAGATAAAAATATAAAAGCGGGCCTTGGGGCGGGCCTCCGACTCCGTAAAGTAACCAGCCTCTGCCAGAGCCCTGGCCACGGGAGAAAGGCCAGCCATACTGACTTTCTTCTTTTTCACCTCTGTGGCAGGGGCTTCGGCCTCCTGGGCTGCCGCCGTGGGAACAGCCCAGCCGCCAAGGGCACACAACATCGTCAGAAGAATCAACAAACGCTTCATACGGATGTATAGCTTACACCGTCCTCTGCAGAAGTCAACAAGAATCTGAAACGCCGGCCGCTACCAGAAAAAGGCCGCTGGCGCTTTATGTCAGATAGCACACTTGCAGCCCAGGAACGACTCTGGTATCTTGCAGACAAGATACTCATGAGCAACTCCATCCTTTCCACCCTCGAAACCGCCTGGCTTATCTTCCTCGTCATCATGTTCTTCAACGTGATGATTTTCGTACACGAACTGGGGCATTTCCTGGCAGGCAAGTGGCGCGGCGCGTACATCGACCGCTTCCAGATCTGGTTCGGCAAGCCCATCTGGCAGAAAAAGATTGGTGGCGTGCAATGGGGCATCGGCTGGATTCCCGCCGGCGGCTTTGTCTCCCTGCCCCAGCTGGGAGACATGCAGGGAATCGAAGGCGAGGCCGACATTCCCAAGGATTTGAAGCCTCTCAAACCGCTGGATAAAGTCATTATTGCCGCAGCAGGCCCGTTTGCCTCTCTGTTGCTGGCCTATTTCTTTGCCGTACTCGTCTGGATTGTCGGCAAACCCGTGGGCGAACTGCCCACCACCACCATCGGCTACGTTCCGGCAGGCTCCCCCGCCGCCCAGGCCGGGCTGCTGCCCGGTGACGTCATCCGAGCCGTGGACGGGCAAGCCGTGCAGAAATGGATGGGCAACATGGAAGGGGTGCGCGAACTGGTGGCCATGAGCGAGCATGAAACCATCACCTTCACCATCGACCGCCCGCAGCCCGACGGCAGCATGCAGCAGCTCACCATCGAAAGCGGCTACAAACTGCCGGAGACCAAGTGGTGGCAGCGCACCGCCATGCGCCAGGTGGGCATCATGCCCGCCTCCCCCACCCTCGTGGGCGACATCATTCCCGGTTCCCCGGCAGAACAAGCCGGTCTGGTGAAAGGGCAGCGCATCATCCGCCTCAACGGAGACGCCGTGTACTCTCCCGCCCCGGTACTCTATGCCGCCGAAAAAGGAGCCGTGGAACTCACCCTGCAGAACCCCGACGGCAGCGAGCTGACCACCCGCATCACTCCGGCGCTGCCGGCCAACTGGCAGGGGCTCGCAGGCGCACGCCCCATCCTGGGTTTCACCTGGGGAGGCATGGACAATACCCTGCAGACCGAGCATCCTGGCGTGCAGCAGCAGATTAACCAGAGCTTCCGCTGGATGGGCGAAACCCTGGCCAAAGTGGCCGCCCCCGGCAGCAGCGTCGGCATGGAGCATCTCTCCGGCCCGGTCGGCATCGGTAACTACCTGTACCAGATGCTGGAATCGGAGAACGGCTGGAAACTCATCCTCTGGTTTGCCGTGGTACTGAACGTGAACCTGGCCGTACTGAACATCCTGCCCCTGCCCATCGTGGACGGCGGCCATGTGGTACTCGGCACGCTGGAAATCATCTTCCGCCGCCCCGTGGGTGGAAAGATTCTGGAGTGGATTCAGACCGGCTTCATCTTCCTGCTGCTCTTCTTCTTCGTTTTCGTCACCTTCAAGGATGTGGGCGACCTCGTCGGCAACACAGAAGATGCAGCAGACAAGCTGCCAGCACCCATCTTCACCCGATAAAAGCCCCACCGCCGCGGATAGAAACACCAGCGGCGGTTTTATGTTACCACAACATCATTTTCTCCTTGACTCCCACACCGGAAATGATAGGCTATAAGCAATCGTGATGAAATCTTTTCTTACCAAAATCAACCTTGGTCTGGCAGCTCTCATGAGCGGTGTGGCGTGTGCTTCAGAGGAAGGCGGCCACCATGGACTTTCTTCCGATGCCCCCGTTCTCTGGAATATCGAACTGCCGTTCTGGCCGGGGCATTCCCTGCCCATCACCAACTCCATGGTCATGATGACCATCGCCGTACTGCTGCTCACCCTCGTGCTGAGGCTCGCCACACGCAGGATGCAGCGCGTCCCCGGCGGCCTGCAGAACTTTGTGGAATGGGTGTTCGAGCTGCTCTACAACTTTGTGGAAGGCCTCATCGGCAAGAAACTGGCCAGCAAGTACATCTGGTACTTTGCCACCGTCTTCCTGCTCATCCTGACCAGCAACTACATGGGGCTCATTCCCGGCGTGGGTGAAATCACCTATCAAGGCCAACCCCTCTTCCGCGGTGCCAACGCCGACCTGAATGTCACCCTCTTCCTGGGTCTCTTCTACACCCTGCTCTGGTTCTTCTGGAGCATCAAGGAACAGGGCATCAAGCACTTTGTGGGGCACATCTTCGGTCCCAAAGGCGGCATGAAAGGACTGCTCAAAAACCTGCTGCTGCCCGTATTCTTCTTCGTGGGGCTCATTGAGCTTCTCTCCATCGCCATCCGCCCGGTAGCTCTCGCCGCCCGTCTTTTCGGCAACATTTACGCTGGTGAGGCCATTCTGGAACAGATGAGCATCGTCGGCTCCAGCACCCTGGGTAATGCTGCGGCCATGCTGCCCTTCATGTGTCTGGAAATCCTCGTCGGCTTCGTGCAGGCTCTCGTTTTCCTGATGCTCACGGCTATCTTCCTCAAGACCCAGGTCGGCGGTGAAGAAGAACACGCCCACTAAGACAATTTTCCCGCAGTTGATCATGTAGCAAATCGTGAAGCTGCGGGTTTCAGCAAGAAACAACTAACAATAGAAAAAACAATAACTATGATGCTCCCCGCTCTTGCCACCGCCGCCATCAAGTCCGGCATGGCTGTACTCGGTGCCGGTCTCGGCATTGGTGTCATCGGCATGAAAGCCGCTGAATCCACCGGCCGCAACCCCGGTGCTTCCGGTCAGGTACTGACCATCTCCATCATTCTGGCCGCTCTGATTGAAGGTGTGGCCTTCGTGGCCATCTTCATGGGCTGAACCGCCCAGGGCATGCCGGGCCATTCAAGACAACGGCATGCCCCGCCCCCTTTCCCCCTCAAAAAATCCGTTTTAATCCAATCAACTCATCACCATGTTCAACCCGATTCTCGCAGCAGATATTCAGGACCTGGTCACTAACTTCGGTCTGCATACCGATGCGTTCATTGCCCACCTCATTGCGTTCTGCGTGCTGGCTGCCATTGTCGTATGCTTCGGCATCAAGCCCATCTTCAAGCAGCTGGAAGAACGCCGCCAGCGCATCCAGGAGGGTGAAGACATGCACGCCCGCAGCCAGCAGGAACTGGCAGAGGTGAAGGAGACCAGCGAAAAGTTGCTCGATGAAGCCCGCGAATCCGGCAAGAAGGAAGTGGAACAGGCCCGCGAGACTGCCGCCCGGCTGCAGGCCGAACTTTCTGCCAAAGCCAGCGCAGAAGCCCAGGCCGTCATCGAAAATGCCCGCAAGCAGGCAGAACTGGATACCCAGCGAGAAAAGGATGCCCTGCAGGGAGAATTTGCCCGGCTGGTGGCCGAAGCCACCAGCCGCGTCACCGGCAAGGTACTGAGTGACGACGACCACCGCACCATCAACGCAGAAGCCATCCGTTCCCTGTAAGCCGCCATGAAAATCAGCAAAGAAGTCCAGGCGCAGGCACGCCGGCTCATGCGCCTCTGCATCGGCCCCGACGGGCTGATGGAGGAGAGCATCGTGCGGCAGGTTGCCGACCAGATTGCCGAGGAAAAACCGCGCAATTACCTGGCCCTGCTCACCGCCTTCACCGAACTCGTGCGGCTGGAACAGGACTCCCGCACCGCCACCATCACCAGCGCCGTGCCGCTGACGGCTGGAGAACAGGCCGACATCGTGGCCAGGCTGAATGCCCGCCAACCCGGACTGCACTACGAATGGCAGGTCGATTCCTCCCTTATTGCCGGGCTCACCGTCAAGGTGGGCGACAATGTGACGGATGCCTCCATCCGCACCCGCATTGAACAACTTTCCAAAATCCTCTAAACACACCACGGTATGAGCAACATCGTACAAGAACTCGAAGCAAAGATTCGCAACCTCTCCACGGCCTCCGTCAACGAGAACGTGGGCACCATCAAAGCCATTGGCGACGGCGTAGCCCACATTGAGGGCCTGAGCAACGCCATGCTCAATGAAATGATTGAATTCCCCGGCGGTGTCATGGGGCTCGCCATGAACCTGGAAGAACACGAGGTAGGCGCCGTGCTGATCGGCAACGCCACTTCCCTGAAGGAAGGCGACACCTGCAAGACCACCGGCCGCCTGCTCCAGGTACCCGTTGGCCCCGGCCTGCTCGGCCGCGTGGTGGACACCCTGGGTAACCCGCTGGACGGCAAAGGCCCCATCCAGGCCAGCACTTATTACCCCGTGGAAAAGATTGCCTCCGGCATCATATCCCGCGAGGGTGTGAACCAGCCGGTGCAGACCGGCATTCTGCCCATTGACGCCATGATTCCCATCGGCCGTGGTCAGCGCGAACTCATCATCGGCGACCGCTCCACCGGCAAGACCACCATCGCCACCGACACCATGATTGCCCAGGCCCAGCAGAACAAGCTGGCCGAACAGGGCAAGCTGCCGGGTCACCGCCCGCTGTACAGCATCTACGTGGCCGTGGGCCAGAAGCGCGCCACCGTCTCCCGCCTGGTGGCCAAGCTGGAGGAAGCCGGCGCCATGGAATACAGCATCGTGGTGGTGGCCTCTGCCTCCGACAGCGCCGCCATGCAGTACCTTGCCCCCTACGCCGGTTGCGCCATGGGCGAATACTTCATGGACCAGGGTCAGGATGCCCTCATCGTGTACGATGACCTCTCCAAGCACGCCGTGGCCTACCGCCAGGTATCCCTCATCCTGCGTCGTCCCTCCGGCCGCGAGGCCTACCCCGGTGACGTGTTCTACCTGCACTCCCGCCTGCTGGAACGCGCCGCCCGCATCAACAGCGAAGGTGGCCGCAAGGGTGGCTCTCTCACCGCCCTGCCTATCATCGAAACTCAGGCAGGTGACGTTTCCGCCTACATTCCAACGAATGTGATTTCCATTACCGACGGCCAGATTTTCCTGGATACCGACCTCTTCTACCAGGGTGTGCGCCCCGCCATCAACGTGGGTATCTCCGTGTCCCGCGTGGGTTCCAGCGCCCAGACCCAGATTGTGAAGAAGCTGGCCGGCTCCGTGAAGCTCGACCTCGCTCAGTTCGAAGAACTCCAGGCCTTCGCCCAGTTCGGCTCCGACCTGGACGCCGCCACCAAGGCCAAGCTGGAACGCGGCCGCCGCATCGTGGAACTCTTCAAGCAGGGGCAGTATGAGCCCAAGAGCCTCGGCATTGAGGTCATCAACCTCTACGCCATCCAGCGCGGCTTCCTCGATGACGTGGCCGTCGACAAGATTCAGGCCGTGCGCCGCCAGCTGGAGGAAGAAGCCAAGGTGAACGGAGCCAGCCTGCTCACCAGGATTGAAGCCGAAAAGGCGCTGACGCCGGAAATCGACGCCGCGCTCAAGGACTTCATGACCGCTTTCAAATCCCGCCTGAAGTAACACACCATGGCAAGCCTGAGAGACATCAAACGCCGCATCAAGTCGGTACGCAACACATCGCAGATTACCAAGGCGATGCAGATGGTTGCGTCTGCCAAGATGCGCCGGGCTCAGGAGCTGGCATTGAAGGGTCGCGTCTATATCCGCGCCCTCTCGCGGGTATTCAAGCACCTGCAGGAATCCATAGCCGAGGGTTCTGTCCAGCTCATGGAGAAGCGCGAACGCGGCAAACAGCTCGTCATCGTGGTCAGCACCGACCGCGGGCTGTGCGGTGGCCTGAACACCAACCTTTTCAAAGAGGTGCTGACCCAATGCCCGGCCGAGGCCGACTACATCACCATCGGAGGCAAGCTCAACCCGCAGTTCGCCCGCGTAGGACGCAGCCTCGCCGCCTCCTTCGTCATTGGTGACACCGTGGAGGAAGCCGAAATGAAAGCCATCCTGGATTTCATCCGCAAGGGCTTTGTGGACGGCACCTACAACCGCGTCACGGTGGTCTACCAGAAGTTCATCAACATCATGGTGCAGCGGCCGCAGGTGGTGGACATCCTGCCCATCCAGCCGGAAGACCTGCTGAAACTGGCCGAGGAAGGCGCGGGCGAGGAGCAGGCCGATTTCCTGCTGGAGCCGAGTCCCGCAGAATTGCTTAAATCCATTCTGCCGCTGTACTTTGCCAACCTGCTCACCCAGATGGTGCTGGAAGGCAAGGCATCCGAACAATCGGCCCGCATGGTAGCCATGAAATCCGCCACAGAGAACGCCAAGGCCCTCATCGGCGAACTCACGCTGGAGTACAACAAGGCACGCCAGGCTCAGATTACCAACGAACTTCTCGAAATCACCACGGCTATGAAGGCCATGGAGTAACCCACCCCACCCGACATTTTTCAAAAGCAACTTATTCTCAGTATGAACACAGGTAAAATCGTGCAGATTATCGGCGCCGTGGTAGACGTCGACTTCTCCCAGGCAGAGATGCCCGCCATCTACAACGCCCTCACCGTAGATTATGAAATCGACGGCAAACCTACCCAGCTGGTGCTGGAAGTGGAGCAGCACCTGCCCGACGGCTGGGTGCGTACCGTGGCCATGAGCACCACCGACGGCCTGAAGCGCGGCATGGAAGTCACCGACACCGGCGCTCCCATCTCCGTACCCGTAGGTCCCAAGGTGCTGGGTCGTATCTTCAATGTGCTGGGCGAGACCGTGGACGAAAAGGGCCAGCTGGATGGCGTGAAGCGCTACCCGATTCACCGCGAAGCCCCCACGCTGGAAGAACAGTCCACCTCCTCTGAAGTGCTGGAATCCGGCATCAAGGTGATTGACCTCATCTGCCCCTTCCTGAAGGGTGGTAAGGCAGGCTCCTTCGGTGGTGCAGGCGTGGGCAAGACCGTACTCATCATGGAACTCATCAACAACATCGCCAAGGCACACTCCGGCCTCTCCGTGTTCGCCGGTGTGGGTGAACGCACCCGCGAAGGCAATGACTTCTACATGGAAATGAGCGAATCTGGCGTTATCGACCAGGCTAACCCAGAGAACTCCAAGGTGGCCCTGGTGTACGGCCAGATGAACGAGCCCCCCGGCGCCCGTCTCCGCGTGGCCCTCTCCGCCCTTTCCATGTCCGAGTACTTCCGCGATGAAGAAAACCGCGACGTGCTTCTCTTTGTAGACAACATCTTCCGTTTCTCCCAGGCTGGTTCCGAAGTGTCTGCCCTGCTCGGCCGTACGCCCTCTGCTGTGGGTTACCAGCCCAACCTGGCCGAGGAAATGGCCGGTCTGCAGGAACGCATCACCTCCACCAAGAAGGGTTCCATCACCTCCATGCAGGCTGTGTATGTGCCCGCTGACGACTTGACCGACCCCGCCCCCGCCACCACCTTCTCCCACCTGGACTCCACCGTGGTGCTGGAACGTGCGCTGGCCGCCCAGGGCATCTACCCGGCCGTGGACCCGCTGGCCTCCACCTCCAAGGCCCTTGCGCCCGAACTCGTGGGCGAGGAACACTACCGCGTGGCCCGCGGCGTGCAGCAATGCCTGCAGCGATACAAGGACCTGCAGGATATGATTGCCATTCTGGGCATGGACGAACTCTCCGAAGCCGACAAGCTCACCGTGAGCCGCGCCCGTAAGATTCAGCGCTTCCTTTCCCAGCCCTTCAGCGTGGCAGAAACCTTCACCGGCATCAAGGGCGAATACGTACCTGTGGCCGAAACCGTCCGCGGCTTTGCCGAAATTCTGGACGGCAAGTGGGATGCCGTTCCCGAAGTGAACTTCTACATGAAGGGCAGCATCGACACCGTTGAGAAAGCCTGATTTGATTCGCCATGCCCATGCAATTCAAAATCATCACCCCCATGCGAACCGCCCTTGAGGTGGAGGTAAACTCCATCCGGGTACCGGCCAGCAAGGGTGAAATGGAGGTGCTGCCCGGCCACGCGGCCATCATCACCTCTGTGGCCAACGGAGAACTCTCCTACACCTGCCCCGGCAAGCCTGCCGAAAGCCTCTTTGTAGGTGGCGGCTTCATGCAGGTGGATAACGACCAGGTATTGCTGGTGACCGATACCGCTCTCACCGTGGACGAAATCGACACCACCAGCGTGGAGAAGGCACTCGAACGTGCCCAGGCCGCTTTCCGCGACGGCACCTCCGTACTCGACCGCGAAGAACAGGCTCGGCTGGAGGCCTCTATCGCCAAGCAGATTGCCATGCTCGACTTCCGCAAGAAGCGGCGCATCTGAAACAAGCTCATCGGAGCGAGGGACTTCAGTCCCTCGCTTTTTTATTGCCGCACTTGCCGCTTGACCAGCGGCGGGGTTTCTGGTAGCATGCAACGAATGCTTCAGAAACTACTCAGCTGCCTGCTACTGGTCTGCTTCCTGCTCCTTACGGCGGGATGCAGCCAGGAGAACCCGGATAGCAGGGTTATCCGCATGGGCGGATTCCCGAATGTGACCCATGTGCAGGCGCTGGTGGCCCGCAATATGAGCCGCCACGGCGAAGGCTGGTTTGAACGCTACCTGCCGGGCTATTCCATTGAGTGGTACACCTACAATGCCGGCCCTACGGCCATGGAAGCGCTTTTCGGCCGCACGGCAGACCTCACCTATGCAGGCCCCAGCCCGGCGCTGAACGCCTACGCCGTCTCTGCCGGGCGCGAGGTACGCCTGCTGGCTGGTGCAGTCAATGGCGGAGCCGCCCTCATGGTGGCGGAAGGCAGTTCCATTACCACCCCGGCAGATTTCAAGGGGCGCAGCATCGCCACACCCCAGCTGGGCAACACGCAGGATGTCTCCTGCCGCGCCTGGCTGGCCCGCAACGGTCTGACCTGCACGCTGGAGGGCGGCGGGGATTGCCGCGTTGCCCCCACGCCCAACTCCATGCAGCTGCAACTCATGAAGCAGGGTGATATTGATGCCTGCTGGACGGTGGAACCCTGGGTCTCCCGGCTGGAAGCCATGGCCGGCGCACGCCTGATGGTGCAGGAGCCGGATGTTGTCACCACCGTTCTGGCGGGGCGCGTGGGCTGGTTGAAATACCACCCGCAGGAAGCGGCCCGCATCATCCAGGCCCACAAGGAACTGACCCAGTGGATTATTGACCACCCGGAAGAAGCACAGGCGCGGGTAATTGAGGAACTGACGCTTCTTACCCAGGCCCCCATGGAGCCGGAACTGGTGCGCAGCGCCTGGAAACGCCTCAGGCTGACCCACGAAATCGACCTGCCGGGACTGGAACAATTTGTCAAGGATGCCCAGCAGGCCGGACTGCTGGACCGCATGCCTCCGTTACAAGGAATCATTTACAAACAGGACTGATGACCCAGGAAAAACTACACCAGGAGATACACAACTTCCCCACCGCCAAGCTCAGCATCGAGCATGTGTGTAAGGATTTCGTGACCAAACGCGGCACGGTGCGCGCGCTGGACGATGTTTCCCTCACCATCAACGAGGGTGAATTCGTCTGCTTTGTCGGACCGAGCGGCTGCGGCAAATCCACCCTGCTCAACATCATTGCCGGGCTGGACAAACCCGACAGCGGCATGGCCCTCATCGACGGCACCCCCATCACCGGGCCGGGGCGCGACCGCATGGTCATGTTCCAGGAACACGCCCTTTTCCCCTGGCTCGATGTCATCGGCAATGTCATGTTCGGGCTGAAACAGAAACCCAACCTGACCGACAAGGAGCGCCTGGAGGTGGCTAAATACTACCTTTACCTGGTGAAGATGGACCGCTTTGCCCACGCCAATATCCACGAGCTGAGCGGCGGCATGCGCCAGCGCGTTGCGCTCGCGCGCTCCCTGGCTCCCAACCCCAAGATTCTGCTCATGGACGAGCCCTTCTCTGCGCTGGATGCCATGACCCGCGAACAACTCTACGGCGACATCCAGGAAGTCTGGGAAAAACGCCGCAAGACCATCGTCTTTGTGACCCACAACGTGCGTGAGGCGGTGTGCCTGGGCAGCCGCGTCATCCTGTTCTCCCCGCATCCCGGCCGCGTACGCGAGGAATACCCCGTCTATCTCGCGCGCCCCCGCAACATCAACAACCACGACCTCGCCGACCTCTCGCAGGACATCACCTCGGCACTCAAGGGCTACACCGCCAACGAATCGGATTAAGACCTCCATGAAACGCACCCTTATCACCTGCCTTTTCTTCATCCTGCTCATCCTGCTCTGGGCTGCCCTCACCGGTGACCTTGCGGCATTCGGGCTGGATATCAGCCTGTGGTCCCCCTATGTCCTGCCCCCGCCCAGCACCGTGGGGCACTACCTGTGGGACAACACCGTGAATGGCAAGATTCCGCTCTCCATGCTCATCACCCTGCGCCGCCTGCTCATCGGCTACGCCATCGGGCTTGTGCTGGGTGTCCCCCTGGGCATGCTGGCTGCCCGGTTCCGCAGCGTGAACGACACCCTGGGCATGCTGGCTCTGGGGCTGCAGGCGCTGCCCAGCGTCTGCTGGGTTCCGCTGGCCTGCATCTGGTTCGGGCAGACGGAATCCGCCCTGCTCTTCGTGGTCATCATGGGTACGCTCTGGAGTGTCCTGCTCTCCACCCAGAACGGCATGAAGAACGTGCCGCCCATCTACGCCCGCGCCGCACGCACCATGGGTTCCAGCCCGCTGCACACCCTCATCTTTGTCACCCTGCCCGCCTCTGCCCCCTTTGTCGTCAGCGGCATGAAGCAGGGCTGGGCCTTTGCCTGGCGCTCCCTCATGGCGGCAGAAATCTACGTCTCCGTCGTTTCCGGCTTCGGCATCGGCCAATACCTGCACTATGGGCGCGAACTGCAGCGCATGTACCAGGTCATCGGCATCATGTTCATCATCATTACCGTGGGTCTGCTGGCCGACAAGATTATCTTCTCCCCCATCGAATCCTGGCTGCACCGCCGCTGGGGAACAGACAAGGAATAACAGCCCCTCAACCATTGACCTTATGATGCCGGACTGGATTGCAGAACTGAACGATTTGCTGGGCGATTGCGTGTACACCGATGAAGCCACGCTGCACGCCCACGCCGGTGACAAGTGGCATGCTGAAGCGCTGCCGCAGGCCGTGGTCCTGGCCACCACCACCGGGCAGGTATCGGCCGCCCTGCGCTTTGCCCACGAACGGGGCATCCCCGTCACCCCTCGCGGTGCAGGCGTGGGTTATGTCGGCGGCTGTGTCCCGGTACAAGGGGGCATCGTCCTCTCGGTGGCGCAGATGACCCGCATTCTGGAAGTCAACCCGGCCGATGGCGTGGCGGTGGTGGAGGCAGGTGTCCTCACCGCAGAACTGCAAAACGCCTGCGCTGCCATGGGCTGGTTCTACCCGCCCGATCCGGCCTCCCGCAAGGAATCCAGCATCGGCGGCAACATCGCTACCAATGCAGGCGGCCCCCGCTGCCTGAAATACGGCGTCACCCGCGCCTATGTGCTGGGGCTCACCGTTGTGCTGGCAGATGGCCGCATCCTGCGTTGCGGCGGCCGCACCCACAAGAATAAGCAAGGCTTTGACCTTGTAGGCCTCTTCTGCGGCAGCGAAGGCATGCTCGGCATCGTGACCGAAGCCACCCTCCGCATCATCCCCGCCCCGCCCGCGCGGGCCGCCCTGCATGCCAGTTTCCCACAATTTGCGCTGGCGGCAGCCGCTGTCCAGAACACGCTACAGGGCGGCCACCTGCCCTGCGCCATCGAAATCACCGATGCCTTCACCCTCGCAGCCGCGAGGAAACACCTGGGACCCAGCGCCCTGCCGGCAGATGCCAGGGGGCACATCATCATCGAAATCGATGGCCAGCCCGATGCCGTTGCAGCCGAGCTGGAAGCCATCGCCCGCATCCTGCGTGATACAGGCGCCTCTGAGGTCATCTATGCCCGTACCGAGGCCGAAGTGGAAGCCATCTGGCAGCTGCGCCGGGAATTCTCATACAGCCTCAAAGCCACCGGGCTCACCAAGCTGAATGAAGACATCGTCATTCCCCGCTCGCGGCTGGTCGATCTGGTCAACTTCTGCGAAAGCATGCAGCAGGAAACCGGCATCCCCGTAGCCTGCTTCGGCCACAGCGGCGATGGCAACATCCACACCAACATCATGGTACTCAAAGGAAAGGATGGCCAGGACGACCGAAAACCGGCCGACGCCCTCGTCCACCGCCTCTTCGACTGGGTCATGCAACACGGCGGCAGCATCACCGGCGAACATGGCATCGGCCTGGCTAAAGCCCCCTGGTTTGAACAGGCTATCGGCGCCGTTGCCATGGATACCCACCGCGCATTGAAAACAGCCCTCGACCCCGCCGGAATCCTCAACCCCGGTAAAATGGGAATCTGAAACCACCAGCCCTGCGAATTTTCAATCACTCAGAGCGTTTTGACGTTGACCCAAACCTAACATCTATGATAACATATCCTCATGGGTGTGTAAACACACCGGTGCGTGCGTTATGAAAGCAAAAATCATGGATTTGGGGGACTATATCCCCGGCGGCAGAAAAATGCCGGAATGGCTCCTCAATCTGGGAGAACGCCTGCTGGGCTTCCACATATTCAATTCAGCTCACTCCAGAATTGAAGAAGAACAGGAAGCCGGCAGCACCGACAACTTCTTCAAACTCGCCTGCAAGCACCTTCCCCTCAACTACGAAGTCAAAGGGCAGGAAAATATCCCGGCAGAAGGCCCCTGCGTCATCGTCTGCAACCACCCGCACGGCATGTCCGATGGCCTCATGATTGGCGACATCGCCATGAAGGTCCGCAGCGACATCCGCATCGTCGTCAACGACTTTCTCAACTGCGTGCGAGGCATGCGCCCCTACCTGATTACCGTCGATGTCTATGGCGGAGAAGAAGCCAAGCGAGCCAACATGGCAGGCATGCGCGAAATGCTCAAATGGCTGCGGGACGGCCACTGCCTCATCATCTTCCCCAGCGGCTCGGCCGCTTCCTGGTCAGAACAGGACGGACGCGTCATCGACGACCCCTGGCAAACCAACATTGCCACCATCATCCGCAAAACCGGAGCCACCGTCGTCCCCATGCACCTTTCCGGGCAGAACGGCAAGCTGTTCCAGTTTGTCACCCGCCATTGGAAAGACAAGCGCGGTGCGCTGCTGCCGCGTGAAATCAAGCGCGACCGCAAAACTCTGCACCAGATACGCATCGGCAAACCCATCACCGCCAACCGCATGGAACTGCTGCCGGATGATGCAGCCCTCTCCGACTTCCTGCGCCTCAGCAGCATGATGCTGCGCTACCCGGACACCGCCGCCAATCTCAGCAACGACATCCCGCGCAAACTCGCCCCCATTGACACCCCGGTCGCCCCAGAACTCCTGCAGCAAGAAATCGACTCCCTGCCCGCCGAACAACACCTGCTCTACACCCACAAAGGCACCGGGCTGCAAATCTACACAGCCAAAGGCAGCCGGATACCCCGGCTGCTGCACGAAATCGGCATCCAGCGCGAAATCACTTTCCGCTCCGTCGGAGAAGGCTCCGGTCTCTCCTGCGACACAGACGAATACGACCTCTACTACGACCACCTCATCATGTGGGACCCGGCCGAACACCGCATCGCCGGTGCCTACCGCATGGGGCGCACCGATGAAATCGTCACCGCCCGCGGCTCCACCGGCATCTACAATTCCGAATTCTTCACCCTGGGCAACGACTTCGTCAACTTTGTCAAAAACGGGTTGGAAATGGGGCGCGCCTTCATCACCGCCCCCTACCAGAAACACCCGGCCTCGCTCGATACCCTCTGGATGGGCATCGGCAGCTTCGTTGTCCGGCATCCGCAGTACCGCTACCTCTACGGCACCGTCAGCGTCTCATCAGACTACACGGTACGTTCCCGCACCCTCATCCACGAATACCTCAAATGCCACTGCATGCATCAGGAACTGGCGCAGGATGTGGAAGCCAAGACCCCGCCCAGAGGCATGGACCTGCAAAGTGAAGATGCCCGGCTCCTGCCCACCGCCATGGGAGATCTGCGTATCCTCTCTGCCATGATCAGCGACCTGGAGCCCGATGGTCGCAGCATTCCCGTCCTGCTGCGCCAGTACCTGCGCCTCAATGGCAGAATGATATCCTTCAACGTCGACAGCGAATTCGGCGACACACTCGACTGCCTCGTCCTGGTAGACCTGCACAACGCCCCGGATCGCCTCATCGGCCGCTACTGCGGAACAACATTGAATTCTGCCACCCGACAGGCGGGAGAAGCTTGACAATTCATCATATTCATGCGAAATTAAAATCGCTCATGGGGAAAAAACATTTCAGACAAAACAAGCGGCGGACCAAAGCAACACTGGCCCTGATTCTGGGAAGCCTCACCCAGCTGCCCCTGCAGGCAGCGGAACTCATTCCCCTCCCGGAAGACATCTTCTCCAGCAAAGACACCGCCAACCCGGTACTCGACATCACCAACCGTGCCGTCAGCACCTTGGGGGGCTCTACCCCGCAGATACCTGACAACCTGCAGGTCACCAACGAAGACGGCACCATATCGTACAACCACGACAAGCACAGCTTCAGCTACCAGGGAAGCAGCGAAAAGCCCATCCGGCTCCGCACCGACGGAGGCTCCGACATCCACACCCCCGCCATGGAAGCCAAGCTGGACACCAGCGAGGCCCTCCTCACCGGGCCGCTCACCATCTACCAGGACGAAATCCTTGTACGCGCCGGGGACGGAGGCTACTACAACTGGAAAGAAAAACGCACCTCCGTCGGCAAAGTCCGCATGAAAGTCGGCGGTCTGCTCGTGCGCGGCTCCCGCATCGACTACAACACCGATACCAAAGGCAAAGAATACATCACCGTCTACGACGCCTACGTCACCACCGACGACGTCCAGAAACCCTCTGTCTGGGTAGGCACGGGCACTCTCACCATCTATCCGGGAGACTACGGCCGCGTTTCGCGTCTCAGCATCGCCACCGAAGAAAACGACTACACCGTCCCTGTACTGGGGTGGTTCACCTTCTCCCACTCCCTCAACCCGCGCGAAGGCTATCTGCCGGGAGGCGGCACACGCTCCATCTGGGGCACCTATCTGGAAAACAACTACGGCATCCTCTTCGGTAACCGCCGGGTCGACGGCGTCATGCCCACCGCAGACTATCTGGCCACCCTGCACCTCGACTACCGCACCCGCCGCGGCCTGGCCACAGGCCTTGACATCGAAGACATAGGCATGACCCGCAGGAACTCCACCATGGACGGCTTCTCCATCTACTACGCAGATGACACCGACCCCATGATCAACCCCATCAAGGGAGACCGCCTGCCTACTGACCACCAGCGCTACCGCATCGCCCTGCACACCCTGTGGGATGTCACCCCGGAAGCAGACACCCATTCGGACTGGCAACTTTCCGCCAATGTCAACGTACTGAGCGACAGGTACATGCTGCGCGACTTCTTCCCGGACATCAGCCGCGTCGACGACAAGCCAGACAACACCGTCCGCCTCGTCCGCCGCACCGACAACACGCAAAGCATGCTCTACACACGCTTTGCACCCAATGACTACTACCAGACCAACGAACGCGTAGAAGCCTCATTCTACCGCGTGCGCTCTGCCATCGGCAACACAGGCATCAACTACGAAACCAACAATTCAGCCGGCATCATGCGCCAATACCTGCCGCATGAAACACGCCTTGAATACCAGAAGCAGATAGATAGCCTGCGCGACAGCAAACTCCGGGAATACTACACACGCCTCAGCAACGCCCAAAGTTACTTCCGCGTCAACAGCACACACGAATTCACCACCAACCTGACCGCGTTCCGCTTCCTCAACATCACCCCCAAGGCAGGCGGCGGCTACACCGGGTACTATGACGTAGGCGGCATCGGCTCCGACAACCGCCTCCTCGGCTACGTCAGCTGTGATTTCAACATGAAATTCCACAGCAGCTACCCCAACTTCAAGTGGAAAACCTTCGGACTGGACGGTCTCAACCACCTCATCCAGCCCTACGCCACCTACTCACAAGGCTCCATCTCCTCCTCCAACCCGCTGGTACCCCAGATAGACACCTGGTCGAGCATCTGGAGCGGCAATACCTCCCCCATGCCCCTCGACCTCTCCGGCTTCAACGCCATCGACAGCTGGGGCAACTGGAAAATCTGGCGACTCGGCATGAAGAACGTCCTCACCTCTCGCATCGAGGACGAACGCATACGCCTCCTCGTCTGGGACACCTTTGTCGACCACAACCTCGACAACCCCAACTCTGACAGCGACTTCTCCAACCTGTACAACATCGTCAGATTCTACCCCTCCCAGAGGCTTGAACTTTCCGCCTACACCCAGACACCCACCATCAAACACGGCGAAGACTACCATCAATACGGTGTCGGCATGCGCGTCATCCCCAGCTCCTGGCTTGAAACCTACGTATCATTCCACAGCATTACCAACCATCCCATCCAGGAAGACGCCGAACAATTCCACCTGCGAACCAACCTGCGCCTCAACGAAAAATACATGCTTTCAGCGCAATGGTACTACGACATTGATGAAGGGCGCATGCCCATCCAGCAATACTCCGTCTTCCGGCACGCAGGCGCATGGTACATCGGTGCCACCGTCTACCTGCGAGACAATGGCGGCAAGAAGGAAACCGGCTTCGGCATCACATTCACCCTGGGAGAAACAGGTACAGCCCTGCCGATCAGCCTCTTCTAAGTCCTCCCCCCTCTGAAACAAGCAAGAAGCCCGCAGAAACACCATCTGCGGGCTTCGTTTTCTATCCTGTGTTCACGCTACACACCCAGCGCCGCTCCCTCTCATTCAACATTATAATTTCTACATTCAAAATAAAGAGCCTCTTGTCACGGCGTAGCCCGTAAGGCAGAGACGGGTCTCGCTGGGGCTTCGCGCGTGTCGCCCCCCGCTCTGCGGGGTATGGGGGTAGTGGGCATTCTCCAAAGCTCCCCCCCGTTCACGCGCAGCGTGAATATCGTTGCCCGAAGGGCAATATCGTTTTTGCCAAAGGCAAAAATATCGTTCAAGCCGCAGGCTTGAATATCGTTACCCCGCAGCTGCCCTGCCTCCCTCTATCGCAGACCGGGACTTAATCCCGTTCTCCGAAACCCAACGCACCGCAGCCGCGCCTGACTCCCCAAATTGTACTTTGACTTAAGAACGAAATCCATGCTCCGCATGGACGAAATCCCGCCGCAGGCGGGACGATATCCACACTACGTGTGGTCGAAATTTGCGTGCTTCGCCCGCAAACGATGAAGCCCCGAAACCTTTTCGGTTTCGGGGCTTCATTTACTCCCTGTCTCGGCGTAGCCCGTAAGGGCGAAGACGGATGGCAGCTATCTACCCTGCCACGGCGTAGCTGCGGAGCAGCGGAGACGGGTCGCGGGGCTCTTGTTTCCCAACGAACGGGGGGTTAGTCATCTCTCTGCCTATGGGTAACGAAATCCAGCCTGCGGCT
>CALCHQ010000087.1 GCA_937901085.1 uncultured Verrucomicrobiales bacterium
GCTCATGGCAGTCACGCTCTTGCCGCAGCCGCTTTCGCCCACAATACCCACGCAGGAGCCTCGCGGAATCGTGAAGCTGATATCATCCACCGCGCGGGACAAGCCCCGCTCAGACTCGAATGCAACACTCAGATTCTTGACTTCAAGCAGATTATAGGCACTCATGGCGCAGGTGCGGGTTCGGACGGCAGGGGAATTTCCAAATCGACCTCAGGGAAGGACTTCCCGGAGGTGCGGGCCTCCAGTGTTTCCTCCTTGAGCTTTTCATCTATCCAGTACAAGTGGCTGTCCAGCGGGTCATAATAGCGCGGGGGGCAGAAGCGGCAATCCTGCTCATCAGGCCAGCAGACCCAGCGCCACTGAGCAAATCTCCAGTACGAGGTGGTCCAGCCCGGCACCCAGGCCAGGGTGGAGGCAATGAGCTGCTGGGCCTGGTGGTGGGCAGCCACGGCCTCAGCCTCGGTGGTGGCAGCCTTACAGGCCAGAATGGCGCGGTCGAGGGAGGGAGAATTGGTGGCGGTGATGTTGGTAGTTCCCGGCATGGGGGTGCCATCTGCCTTGAAGGCATAGGCGGAATCAAAGAAAGGCCCGGGATCCGGCAGCGGCGGCGAGAAGCCCCAGGAGAAAATGGCAGCCTGGTACTGCTTGGCTTTGATGCGGGAGTACAGCACGGTATCATCCGTCTGCTCCAGCCGGAGGTCGAGCCCACAGCGGGCTGCTTCCTCGCGCAGGATATTCATGCAATTGGTATACAGCGGGTCGATGCGACTGCTCATCACCACCTGGAGGCGGGTGCCATCCGGCTTGCAGAGGATGCCGTCCGGGCCTTCCTCCGTATACCCGGCGCGGGCAAAGCATTCGCGGGCTTTTTCCGGGGAATAGGGCAGCGCCTTGATTGTTTCATCCGTATACTGCCCGAAGCCGGAGAAGTAGGAACCCAGGCGCGTGTAGTCGCCGCGGAACACGGTATCGAGCACCTGCTGCACGTTCAGCGCATGGTGGAACCCACGGCGCATGGTTTTCTCGTTGAAGGGCGGTTTGGAGCAGTTCAGGTGGAAACCGAAGCAGTTTCTGGGCCAGATATTGCTGAAATGCACGCGGTGAATCAGCCCGCGGTGCACGGGTTCCATCTCCAGCCCTTCATA
>CALCHQ010000088.1 GCA_937901085.1 uncultured Verrucomicrobiales bacterium
CGCGTGGTCTCCATGCCCTCCATGTTCCGCTTCAACAAGCAGGATGCCGCCTACCGCGAAAGCGTGCTGCCCGCTGCCTGCACCCGCCGCCTGGCCATCGAAGCCGGTAAGACCGACCTCTGGTACCGCTACGTGGGCACTGAAGGCTGCATCATCGGCATCGACAACTTCGGCTTCTCCGCTCCGGGCGATGTTGTGCTGCACGACCTGGGCATGAATGTGGAAAACATCATCGCCCACGCCAAGGCGCTCAAGTAAGGCACGGAGAGTGCATCATTCCCATTATCCCCGCGCGGTCATCCGGCCGCGCGGGTTTCTTTTGCAGGCCAACCCCGGCATCACCATCTGCTCATCAGTCATCACGACTCATTATTCACTTCTTTAGGCTTGTCAGCCAAGGGCGTTGACAGTATAATGGGTGCGGCATGCCAGGAAAGCGCTTCCTCACCCCCTTACGTTTGTTGACGCTGGGGCTTCTGGGTACAGGAGTCATAGCGGCCGGGGTCATTGCGTACCTGAATAACGACGGGGGCGACAGCAGCGCATCCCCCGCGCTGGCAGGCATTTACGGTCAGGATGTACCGCCTGCCACCCTGCCGGAAAAACTGCTTCCGGGGCTGGTGCTGCTCACCCCGCAGCAACTTGCCCTCATTCCCCTGGCCGACGGTTTCCAGTCTCCCTGCGGTACAGCCCGCGGCGGATTCGTCTATGACGCCCAGCCCTTCAATGCACACAACGACAAACGCGGCGGCCACCACACCGGCTGCGACCTCAACGGCATCGGCGGAGAAAACACCGACCTGGGTCTGCCTGTTCATGCCGCCGCCCGCGGGCTGGTCGTCTATGTAGGCGAGCCCTCACCAGAGTGGGGCAAGGTCATTGTGCTGGCCCACCGCCTGCCTGGCGATGAACGCGTCATCCAGACCCTCTATGCCCATCTGGACAAAAGCATCGTGCGCCAGGGGCAGCTCATCAGCCGTGGAGAACCCATCGGTACCATCGGCACAGCCAACGACCACTACCTGGCCCACTTGCACTTTGAAGCCATTTCCTCCATCTGCACCGAAGCCGGGCAACCTGCCTATGCCGCAAACGGCACGATGAACCGACTCGACCCGCAGAAACTCCTTTCGGCACACCCAGCCCCTGCCATCCCGGACCCCTACGATACCGTGCGCCGGCTCCGCCTGCGCGAAGCCGCCCTCCAGCAACCCGCCACCCCCGCTGCGGAAATGCCCGCCGGAACGGTGCCGGTCAACCCCTCCCAGTTCCTTTAACGCCCCTTTCCGATATGAAACGTAACATTCTTCTTTTCCTCTGCGCCTTCCTTGCCACGCTCGGTGTCTGCGCCGGTGTCTTCATGCTGCTCAAGCACCAGGCCAATAAACAGGCAGACGAAGCCGCTGCACAGGCCGCCGCCAGCATGCCCGCTCCCGAACATGTTCCCGCCCCGGAACCCCAGCCGGTCGCGCAGCCGGAACCCGCCCCCGCACCTGCTCCCACCCCGGAGCCGGAGCCTGTGGTTGAACCCGCGCCCTCCCCGGAACCCCAGCCGGAACCCAGCCCGGAGCCTGCGCCCGCCCCGGAGCCGCAGCCTGAGCAGGTGCAGCTCAAGGAACAGCCCCGCAATGCCGAGCATAAATCTGCCCTGACCGCTGCCGCTGTACTGGAGGCCAAAGACTCTGCAGCCGCCCTCAAAAACCTGCTGGAGCAGGGTGAAATCACCCCGGAAGCCGCCCGGCAGCTGGCCGAATGGGGCGCAAAGAACAAGGTGAAAGCCGTGGAAGAAGTAGGCAACAGCCGCCGCCCGAATGGCGACCGCGTGACCCGCTACCGCCTGGTGGCAGCCGATGGGGGCGAAGACCTCCTCATCGATGTGGTCAGCGTCAAGGGCGGCAAGGTCTACATCGAATCGGCCAAGCCCAGCTCCTCCGACAAGACCCGGCTCAGCAGCGGCGCCGACTCCATCACCGTGGCCGAGGGCTTTGTGGAAGCCGTGCGCCGCGGCAACATGACCGTGGCCCGCACCATGGTGACGGGCGACCAGGTATCTGATGCCACCGTAGCCGGTCTGTGCATGATTTTTGAAGAGGGCGAATTCAAGCTGCGCGAACAGGCCCCCATCCGCAACACCTTCACCACCGAAAACAACGCCGGCTACCTCGTCTACGTTCTCTCCCCCATCAGCACACGCCCGGCCAACGTCGGCATGGAACTGACCCGCACCAGCGAGAAGGAATGGCGTGTGAAGGCCGTGGCGCTCGATGCCCTGCTGAGCAGCTACGAAAGCATTGCCAGCGATGAAGGAGGCCACTACTTCCCCATCGTGAAGAACCCCAAGGGCGGTGATTCCCTGGCTCTCTTCTTCGGCTTCAATGAATTTGTCCTCACGCCCCGCTCCATGCGCCAGCTCGAAATTGTGGCCGAGCTGCTCAAGGCCAGCAAGGGCAAGCTGGACATCAGCGGCCACACCGATGATGTCGGCTCGGAGAAATACAACCTCGAACTGTCCATCCGCCGTGCAGAAGCCGTCAAGGCCGCCCTCGTCTCCTTCGGGGTGAACGAGCAGCAGATTTCCACGGAGGGTATGGGTAAGAGCCAGCCGCGCCGCTTCTACACCACCGAGGACACCACCGAACAGATTGACTACATCCGCGGTGAGAACCGCCGCGCTGAAATCTACCTCGACTTCGAGTCATGATGCCCGGCCCCACGGCGCATGATTATGCCGCAGAACTCAATGCCGAGCAATATGCCGCTGTGACCACCACAGCGGCTCAGGCGCTGGTCATTGCTGGTGCCGGCAGCGGCAAGACCCGCACCCTCACCTACCGCGTGGCCTGGCTGCTGGAACACGGTGTTCCCCCCTGGCGCATTCTGCTGCTCACCTTCACCAACAAGGCCGCGCGCGAAATGCTGGAGCGCGTCACCGCGCTCACCGGGGCAGATGCCGGGCAGCTCTGGAGCGGCACGTTCCACTCCATTGCCAACCGCCTGCTGCGCCGCCATGCCGACCGCCTGGGCTACCTGCCCGGCTTCACCATCTTTGATTCGGATGACCAGCGCGCCCTCATGAAAGCGCTGGTCAAGCAGTTTGCCGGCAAGATGACCAAAGCCGACCGCTTCCCGAAGCCGGAACTGCTGATTTCGCTGCACAGCCTGGCGGTCAACACAGCCACCGACTGGCACCGCGTGCTGAGCAACGAGTATCCCTACCTGGAAACGCACGAGGACATCATCGGCAAGATATACACCGAATACACCGCCCGCAAACGCGCGCTCAACGTCATGGATTTTGACGACCTGCTCACCAACCTGCTGCGCCTGCTGCAGGAGCATGCCGACATACGCCAGGAGCTGCAGGCACGCTTCCGGCACGTGCTGGTGGATGAGTACCAGGACACCAACACCCCGCAGGATGAAATTGTGCGCCTGCTGGCGGGGGGCAGCGGCAGCAGCCTCATGGCCGTGGGCGACGATGCCCAGAGCATCTATTCCTGGCGCGGGGCCAATGTGGAACACATCCTGCGCTTCCGCGAGCAGTACCCGCAGGCCGAGGTGTACCGCATCACCACGAACTACCGTAGCCTGCCTCCCATTCTGGCCCTCTCCAATGCCGCCATTGCGCTCAACGAAAACCAGATTCTCAAGGAACTGCAGCCTGCACGCCAGGGCGAACTCTTCAAACCGGCCGTCATACCCGCCCCCGATAACCGCACCGAAGCCGCCTGGGTGGCACGCCGCATTGATGAGTTGATGGACAACGGCATCCCCGGCAAGGATATCGCCATTCTCTACCGCGCCCACTTCCACAGCATGGATGTGCAGATGGAACTGACGCGCCGCCACATTCCCTTCCGCATCACCAGCGGCCTGCGCTTCTTTGAACAAGCCCACGTCAAGGATGTGGTGGCCTTCCTGCGCCTGCTCTGCAACCCCCGCGATGAAATCGCCTTCCGGCGCATTGCAGGCACCTTCCCGCGCGTGGGAGATGCCACCGCCGGGCGCATGTGGGCCCAATGGCTCGCCGCCTACGAAGCATGGGCCGCAGCCCACCCCGGCCAGGTGGCGCTCAGCGAGCCGCACAGCTGCATCATGGAACCGGCGGTGAAGGTAAGCCCCGCCATACGCCCCAGCTGGCTGGCGTTCCTGAGCCTCATGGACAGCCTGCACCCGGCAGATCACACCCCGCTACCCGCAGAACTGGTACATGCCGTTCATGCCTACCTGGTGCCCTACCTGAGCCATAGCTACGACAATTACGAAGAACGCGCCGAGGACCTGGCCCAGCTGGCCCGCAATGTGGGGCAGGAGGAAAACCTCGAAGAATTCCTGGCGCAGATTGCGCTGCTGAGCGAGGTGGATTCCCCCACGGAGGCAGATGACGACTGCGTGACCCTCAGCACCATTCACCAGGCCAAGGGACTGGAGTGGAAAATCGTGTTCCTCATCTTCCTGGGCGAGGGACAATTCCCGCACCGCCGCGTCATTGAAAGCGGCAGCACTGCAGATATAGAGGAGGAAACGCGCCTGTTCTATGTGGCCGTCACGCGCGCCCAGGATCAGCTCTACCTTTCCTTCCCGCGTTACAACGGGCGCAGCTACGATGCCCAGTTCTGCCCGCCCTCGCGCTTCCTCACCACCCTGCCGCCGGAACTGATGCAGCTCTGGTCTGCCTGCTGAGAGGGCTAATTGTTTTGCAACACCGGGGTAGCTGGTTGCTGTCTACACCGCAACCATGAAAGCAACATCACTCTGCTACATGCTGGCGGCCTCTGCTATGGCCGGTACCGCAGCGGCTCAACAGTCGCAATATACAGACACAGCCTACGGCTGGAAACCTGTGCTGCTCGAAATCGTGGAAGTTCCCGACAGCCTGCAGCTGGGCATGCCTGCCACGGCACAACAAAGCCGGCGCCACAGCGGTGTTTCCACCACTCCCATGGTGCTGCACCAGAGCCGCGCGCACGATGAGGACAGCTCCAAGGGAGCTTGCCACGGCTGGCGCTTCATGCCCGCCACCCCCCAGAAGTTCATGCCCTACCTGGACAGCCTCTTCGTACCCGGCAACACCTGCGCCGAACCTGGCGGCCTCATTGATGGCGACATGCTCTCCACCGGTGCGCAACGTGCCAAGCATATGCTGAGCCAGTACGGCCTGCAATATGACCTCACCCTGTCGTACAACTTCACCTCCGTCAAGCCTGGCCCGCGCCGGCACAGGGGCGATTTTTCCTCCTTCAACAACTCGCTGACCGGCACCTGGTTCCTGGCCAAGGACTGCGACAACAGCCAGGGTGTATTCCTCACCTTTGAGGCCGACTGGGGACAGGGCACCAACTTCAACGAACGCCGCAGCAGCGCCCAGAACAGCCTGGGCACACTCAGCGACCCCCAGGGCAGCCTGCGCGGAGGTAAAGGCGTGTTCCTGCCCCAGCTGGCGCTGGGTTACAGCGGGTTCAACGGTAAGTGGGTGGCCATGGCAGGCACGCTGGACATCAGCAACTACTTCGACCAGAATGCCTACACGCCCGGCTGGGGAAGCGGTGGCCTGCTCAACCAGAGCTTTGCCAACAACCCCAGCCTGCCCCTGCCCTGGGCCAATCTGGGTTTCCTGACTGCCTGGCAGCCCTGCAACCAGTTCTACGCCATGTATGCCACCACCAGCACCAACACCACCATCAACCACAACCCCTTCAGCAATCTGAGTGACAACTACTGGATGCACCTGGCAGAAGCAGGCTTCATCATGGATGATGTCCTGGGTCTTGGCGCTGGTACATACCGCCTGCAGTATACCATGCTGGACAACGGCGGTCAGTTCGGGCTGGGCTGTGGTCTGAACATCCAGCAGCAGCTGGGTAAGAATTCTCCCCTGGGCTTCTTTGCCCGCGCCGGGTTCATGGACCAGGATGCCGCCGCCGTCACCGGCACCAAGATGGCCGCCTCCACCGGCTTCATGCTGCAAGCTCCCTTTACCCGGAGTGGCTGGGGCAGCCGCAGCAACTACGACAACCTGTCTCTGGGCTTCCTGTGGCAGCGCGCTGCCAGCAGCGAAAACCCCGTGCAGCACAAGGATGAATACGGTCTGGAGCTGAGTGCCGTCATGCAGATAACCCCCACCTTCTACCTGCAGCCGGATATTCAGTACATCTTCAACCCCATCCACTCCACCGGACGTGATGGCGCCGTGGTGATGCAGATACAGGGTGTCTTCAAATTCTGACAACAAAAAGCCCCCCCTCCGGCAGCCTCAGCGCCAGGAGGGGGGGATAAAACTTGCCATTCAGGCGGGCTGGTTGCCCGCCTGAATGTTTCTGTACAATCCTGTTACTTGCCGAAAGCCGTCTTGTAGACCGCCAGCACTTCGTCCCAAGTGCAGGGGCGGGGGTTGCCGCCGGTGCAGACATCGGCCATAGCGGCATCGGTCAGCGCCTCCAGGTCTTCCTCCTTCACGCCGATTTCAGCCAGCGTCTGGGGAATGTTCACATCCATGGAAAGCTGCTTCACCGCATCAATGGCGGCCTTGCGGTATTCCTCCTGGCTCATGGAGTCCACACCCTGCACACCCATGGCGCGGGCAATCTCGCGGTACTTCTCGCCGGTGTAGGCGGCATTGTACTCCATCACATAGGGCAGCAGCACCGCATTGGCCACACCGTGGGGGGTGTTGTAGAATGCGCTCAGCGGGTGAGCCATGCCGTGTACCACGCCCAGACCCACGTTGGAGAAAGCCATGCCGGTCATGTACTGGCCCAGCGCCATGCCCTCGCGGCCATCGGGGTCGTTCTCCACCGCCTTGCGGAGGCTTCTGGCAATCAGCTCCACCGCCTTGATGTTGAGCGTATCAGCCAGTTCCCAGGCAGCCAGGGTGGTGTAACCCTCAATGGCGTGGGTCAGGGCATCCATACCAGTCGCAGCGGTCAGGCCCTTGGGCATGGAACTCATCATGTCGGGGTCAACCACCGCCACCACGGGAATATCGTGCGGGTCAACGCACACGAATTTGCGGCGCTTGGCCTCATCGGTAATCACGTAGTTAATCGTGGTTTCGGCAGCGGTGCCGGCGGTGGTGGCCACAGCGATCACGGGCACGCACTTGTTCTTGGTGGGGGCAAGACCCTCCAAGCTCACCACATCGGCGAATTCGGGGTTGTTGATGATGATGCCGATGGCCTTGGCGGTATCCTGCGGAGAGCCACCGCCGATGGCAATCATGTAATCAGCACCGGCAGCCTTGAAAGCAGCCACACCACCGTTCACCACATCCACGCTGGGGTTAGCCTTTACCTGGTCGTAAATCTCATACGCACAACCGGCAGCATCCAGCAGGCTGGTCACCTTGGCCACCACGCCGAACTTCACCAGGTCGGCGTCAGTCACCACCAGAGCCTTGGTAAAGCCACGGCCCTTCACTTCGGTCACAATAGCCTCCACAGCACCGTGGCCGTGGTAGCTCGTCTCATTCAGAATAAAGCGTTTTGCGGACATAGTGCTACTATACCTGCCAGCAGAAAGCAATGCAACATAAAAACATTCCGGCTATCAAGAAAATGCGCCTGCGACATGCAGGCGCACGCAGCCTCAGCGCAGAATCCCCTGCTGCTGGAGCAAGGCATCCGGGTTCGGGTCGCGCCCCATAAAGGCGCGGAAACTCTCGGACTCGGTGCGGCTTCCACCCGTTGAAAGCACCTCGCGGCGGAAATCAGCCCCGGTGGCCGTATTGGTCGGCCCCTCCTTCTCAAAACGCGTAAAGGCATCTGCCGCCAGTACCTCGGCCCACTTGTAGGAATAGTACCCTGCCGCATAACCGCCGGAAATGCAATGACTCAGACTACGCATGATGGAGGGTCCCCAGGTGGCATAAGGCAGGCTCCAGGGCTCCAGAATCTCGCGCGTGACCTGGTCGAGCGAGCGGCCGCGGAACTTCGTCTCGTAATTCATGTGCATTTCCAGGTCGAGCTTGGCCATACGCAGCTGGCTCATGATATCGAAGGCCGGCATAAAGAAACGGCTCTGCTGTAACTTACGCAGCAAATCTGCTGGCAGCGGCTCGCTGGTCTGCCAATGGCGGGCATAGGACATCACCCCTTCGGGAATCCACACCCAGTTTTCATTCAGCTGGCTGGGTAACTCCACAAAATCGCGTGCCACGCGTGTGCCGGCATGCCCCACCAGTTCCGTATCGCTCAGCATGCTGTGCAGCATGTGGCCGAACTCGTGGAAAAGCGTCAGCACATCCAGATGCGTCAGGAGGGCAGGCTTATCTCCCGTAGGCGCTTTCAGATTCCCCACCAGCACCGCCAGATGCGGCGGGCGCGTCCCGTTCTGCAGCGCCGTATGGCGTATCCCCATCACCCAGGCACCATCGCGCTTTGTAGCGCGGGGGTGCAGGTCCATATAGAACGACCCCATATGCCGCCCGGTAGCGGCATCGTGCATCGCGTAGAGCTTCACCTCCGGGTGCCACACCTCGTGCATGCCGGCAGGCAGCTCCTGCCCCGGCTGCAGGCAGACGGCAGGCAACTCGCTCAGGCGGATGCCGTACAGACTCTCATAAATCGAGAACATACCCGCCACCACATTCTCCTTCATGTGGTATGGGCGCAGCGTTTCGTCATCGAACTGGCAGCGTTCCTCGCGCAGCAGATTGAAATAATAACTGAAATCCCAGGGCTGAAGCTGCACCTGGCGCTTGCCGGTGCGCTGCGCGACGAACTCCATCAGCTGGGTAATCTCGGTATCCAGCTGCGGTTTCACCTTGTGCATCATCTCATCCACAAAGGCCAGCGCGGCATCACCGCTGCCCACCATACGGCGAGCCGTGGCCAGGTCAGCATACGTACCGAATCCCAGCAACGAAGCCAGCTCACCGCGCAGCTCCATCGTACGCGCCACCACAGGCTCATTGTCAAACTCCGGAGTATTCCCCTCCGTCCCCCGCCCCTCCCAGCAGAGGCGGCGGGTCTGCTCCACATCGCAATAGCGCAGCACATCGCCCACGCTGGCGTAATCGAGCGTAATCATCCATTGCGGTTGCTCCGGCGTGCCGAAACCACGCTCGCGAGCCTTCAAGGCGGCAGCTTCCATCCAATCCTCACTCATACCGGCCAGCTGCGCCTTATCGGTAATGACCAGCTGCCAGGCATTGAGTGAATCCTTGCAGTTCTTCTCGAAACGCAGCGCCAGCTCAGCCAGTTCCTTGCCAATCTGCAACTTGCGGGCCTTCCTATCTGCCGGCAGATCAGCCCCGCTGTCCTTGAACGAATCCACCACCTGCTGCACATAACGCTGGCGGGCCGCTGAAAGCGTGCGAACCCAGGGTTGGTTGGCCGCCTGGCGAATGACTGCCCACAAACGCTCATTGGCACTCAGGCTCGCGCCGAACTCGGCCGTAAGCGGCGCAACTTCATCCAGCGCCGCGCGCACCTCCGGGCTGTCCATGAGGTAGGAAAGATTATACAGAAGGCTCTCGGCCTCAGACAACTCGGTATCCAGGCTCTCAAAGGCAGCAAAGGTATTCTCCCAAGTGGCTTCCTCCGGCTTCACCGCGCAGATAGCCTCCACCCGCTGCCGGGCCAGTTGCAACGCCGCGCGGATATCAGCCACCCCCTTCTGCGGCGTCAGGCGCGACCAGCGCGGGTACTCTCCGCCCCAGGCCAGATATGGGTGCTGCTCCGGCGAAAGCACCGGCAGCGGTGCAGCAGGCTCCTGTGCCTGTACCTCAGGCAGATGAGCAGCAAACAGCATAACAGCGGCAGCAAGATGAAGCGGCTTCAACATCATACCATTTATACGCGCGCGCAAGCCGCTATCTTTCACGATATATCACCGTGCCAGATACCGCCGCACAGCGGCAGCAATCGTCTCGCGTCCGGAAGGCATGGGAATACCCAGCTCACCGGTCAGGCGGGCATTGCTCATCGCCGTGTAGCGCGGGCGGCGCTCGCGGAAAAATGCCACCTCATCCAGCTTCTGCCGCTCCAGCGGCGGCAGTTCCGGCAACGCGCCCAGCGCCACCGCCTCCTGCAAGGCCAGCTCCGCGCAATGCCACCAGCTCAGCGGCTCACCGCTGCTGCACACATGCACTACCCCGCTGTACCCCCCCTCTCCCAGCGCCAGCACCGCGCGGGCAATATCGGCCGCATCCGTCGGCAGCGATTCCTTATCGGCCACCGCTGCAAGCGGCTGCCCGGCTAGTGCCCGCGCCAGCACGCTTTCCACAAAAGAAGGCTTCCGGGGGTTGCCGCACACCCAGGAAACGCGCGCCACCACCGCCACAGGAAGCGCCTCCAGCACCTGCCATTCGCCCTCGCGCTTGCTTTCGGCATACACGCAGACCGGGCGGCATTTCGCCCGCTCATCCTTCAGCCCCTGGCGGCGGCCACAAAGCACATAGTCCGTGGAAAGATGCACAAAACGCGCCCCGGTATGGCGGCAGGCCAGCGCCATGGCCGCTGGTGCCACCGCATTCACCCGGTGCGCCAGCAAGGGGTCATCGGCACAGGCCTCCAGGCCGCTGATGGCCGCACAATTCACCACCAGCTGCGCCCCGCTCGCCAGCACCAGGTCACTCAACGCCCCGGCAGCTTCCAGGGGGCAGTCCGCATGCGCCGGAGACAGCACCTCATACCCTGCCCGGCCGGCAGCCTCATGCACCAGCTGCCCCGTACGCCCGGATGCGCCGAATATCAGAATACGTTTCCCCATGCCCACCAGCCTACCACAGCTCTGCCCAAATAGCAAGCGAGGCATCGCAATGAATTGCAATGCCTCGCCCAACTTACTACCTATGAAACTCAGCTCTCCCTTTCAGGGGTCGCGGTGCTCTCTCCTTCACCACGACCAACGAGCTGTTATAAGGGATACGCCCGCCCCGGTAGTTTTCTATCACTAAAATTTAATTATTTTCCATTTTTTCTTCTTTTTTCTCGAAAACCAGGCTTTCGTCCACCTCATTCAGGCGGTTCTGCCAGAGGTATTTGCGGGTTTCTGCCACCAGCACACCCGACAAGCCCACCATGCAGATGAGGTTCGGCAGAGCCATGAGCCCGTTGGCAAAATCGGCAAAATTCCATACGATGCCACTCTTGGGAATCACGCAGCCCAGGTAGACCACCACAATCCACAACAGGCGGTAGGGGTAGATGAGGCGCTGCCCGCCGAGGTATTCCAGCGCGCGTTCCCCGAAATACGACCAGCCCAGCACCGTGGAAATCACAAAGGCGGCCAGGCTGATGGTGAGCATGGCGCTGCCGAAACCACCCAGCGTGGCAAAGGAAACGTAGGTGAGAAGCTCGCCGTCGTTGGTGGTGATGGAATCGTGAGCCATAATGCAGGTCGTGAGCGTCACGCCCGTCATGGTGCAGATGAACACCGTATCCCAGAACGGCCCGGTGGAGGCTACCAGCGCATGCTGCACGGCATTGGGAGTCTGCGAAGGGGCAGAGACAATGGGGGAAGAACCAAGACCTGCCTCGTTGGAGAACAGACCACGGCGCACGCCCTGCTGCATGGCGAGCATGATGGTGGAGCCGATGAAGCCACCCGTGGCGGCCTGCGGACTGAAGGCACTATCGACGATGTGGCAAATAGCCGGCCACACATAGCCCGCATTGGCAATGAGAATGGCCACGCAGCCCACGATGTACACGATGGCCATGGTCGGTACCAGCGCCGTACACACGCGGGAGATGCCCTGCAAGCCACCCAGCAGCACCGCACCCACCAGCAGCACCATGACCAGCCCGGTTACCCAGGTGGGTACTTCCAGCGCGCTGTTGGCCAGCACCTGGGACACGGCGTTCGCCTGCGTCAGGTTGCCGATGCCGAAGGCTGCAATGGCGGTGACAGCTGCAAACACCACGGCCAGCCACTTGCATTTGAGACCTTTTTCGATGGCATACATCGGGCCACCGATGATGTTGCCTTTTTCATCGCGCGTGCGGTAGCGGATGGCCAGCAGGCTTTCCGCATAGCGCGTAGCCATGCCGAACACACCGGTGAGCATGCACCAGAACACGGCACCCGGACCACCGCTTGTGACAGCCACCGCCACACCCACGATGTTGCCTGTGCCCACATTGGCGGCCAGCGATACCATGAGCGAGGAGAACTGCGAAATCTGCCCCTCTCCCCGGCCGCCGAAGTACAGGCGCAGAGCCGTGAAGAAATGCCGCTGCGGGAAACGCAGCAGCACTGTCAGGTAAAGATGGGTTCCCAGCAAGGCAAAGATGAGGATGTACCCCCACAGGAAGCTGCTGGCACTTTCAAGTAGTTTATCGATGGTCTCTAACATGATTCAGGCGTATAACATACTATTTTCATCCCTGTGGGTCAAGCGATTATTGCAGCATAACAATTGGCAGGCTCACTTCTGCCGGAAAGCAAGCGGGGCATTGCTGTATCGGCAATGCCCCGCCCAA
>CALCHQ010000089.1 GCA_937901085.1 uncultured Verrucomicrobiales bacterium
CCACTGCGCGATATTGAAACTATCGACCTGGAACTGGTTCTTTCTGACCTTGAAATCGTACAGAGAAGAATTGACAGAACAAAAAAAGCCCTGAAAGGCGACAAGAGCCTGGCTTCTGACATTGCCTTCTTCAACCGCCTGAAGGAGAATCTTGACAATGCCGTCAATGCCCTTGGCGATGATGGCAGCCGACAACTGGTCGCACAGATTGGGCTGGCAGCAGGGAGAGCAGCCACGCTGGTTAGCGAGGGCAGCATTGACAATGCCGGCGATGGTGGCATTCTGATTCTGCTGGCTGAGAGCGCCCTTGAGCTCAAGGTTCTTGGCTTCCAGCTCGGCCATGCGCTGGGCCTGCATAGCACCAAGGATTTCAGACTTGGCGGCCTGAATCTGGTTGGTGAGGGTGCATTCGAGGGCGCCAATTTTCTGCTGGGTTTCGCAGCAGCATTTGGCGGAGTCGAAGCGCATTTCGGTCAGCTGGCTGGTGAGGTTGTTGTGGTTGTTGACGGCCTGCATAGCGATATTGTTGCCAAGCTGGCTGAGGTTGACATCCACGCGGGCGAAGCCGTCCTGTGTGCGGTTTCCGACGTTGTTCACCGCTTCAATCAGGCCACCTGTCTGGCCGAGGATTTGGCGGGTATCGGCAGCGATAGCTGCCACGCGGTCCGCTGTATTCTGCTGGCTGATGAGGGTAGCCGTTTCCGTAGCGGCAAGCGAGGTGGTGCCGAGCATGCCAGCACCGCCACCCATGCCACCCCATCCGCCCCACATGCCGCCGGACATGCCGCCGAAGAAAAGGAGGAGGATAAGAGCTTCCCAGCCGAAGCCGCCGCAACCCCAGCCGCCGTAGCAGCTGCCGTCATTTGTATTGTATGCCATTGTATTTGGTCTTTCTATTGTGTAGTTGGGTTTGTTTCTTTCCGGGCTCAACGTGAGCCGGGGAAGGGGTACGGTACTCCGGAGAGTTGCGCCAGACGGCGCGCCAGCTGCGGGTTGCGGTCGGCAATGTCTTTGGCCATTTTTTCGAGGAACGAAAGACTTTTTGCATCGTCGCTTTCGATAGCCCGCTGAAGTTGATGAGCATCCATGCCTACATTGGGGGCGAGCATTTGCGCCACCTGGGCGGGCTGGATACCCAGTGTTGCCATTCTGTTTTTTAATATGCCTTTATTCATTGTTGTTGTTGGTGTTTTGTTAAATAAAGGCTTATGGCGGTATGGAAGGGGGGGGAGATTTTACTTGCCGTGTGGTGCGACAAGGTAGTCGGGCACAACGATGTTGTGCTCGTAGATTTGGGAGCCGTCGGCTCCGATGGACCAGCTGACGGTGCAGCCAGTGGTGAGCCATGCGCACACGCCCATCGCCAGCAGCGCCAGCACGCCCCACACCCAGCGCATCACGCCGGTGCTAGACTTAGCCTCAGCCTTGAGCCACTCGGCAGCGTCCTCGGCAGCGTCATGCGCCACGTCTTTCAGTTTGTCTTTTGTTTCTGTGTTCATAGCAGTTGATTAGTGGTTAGATATTTCCCATGCATCGCTCAGCAATTCAATCTGCGTTACCACCCACGGCACGCGACCAAATCGGCTCTCGACATAAAGATATGGAGCGGTCATCTTGCTGTGCTCATCGGGTGTTTGCAGTTTGATGCACACTTCCTCAGACCAATGAGGCAAGCGGACAGATTTACCCTCGCGCAAAGCGTCCAGAGCTTTTCCAAATGTCATATTCTTCTGTTCTTCGTTCATTGTTCAGTGGGTTATGTTAAAAATTATTCTTCAATACCAAAATACTCACGCGCCGCCTCCACGCTGCGGAACTCTTCATACCCTGTCGGGTCTGTCACATAGTGTCCCCAGTCAAAGTGTTTGCCGTATTCGCCTTCAATAACGCGAGCGTAGACAGACGGCGTACGCAAGCCATAGGTAGATGCTGTGTTTGTCGTTGGCGTGCCGTTCCACCCCAAACTCAGCGTCCATCCCTTAGCCTCTGCTGCTGCAATAGCTGCCAACACGTCCTCGTCTGTCTTGTGGTCAATGTGAATACCTATAGCGAGTTGGTGCGACCCGCTACTATAGGCTGGTATTGAGTTAAGAATTCGCAAAGCTGACGCCTTGTCGAGTTTAGCGCTGGTTGCGAAACCTCTCCCGTCAGACAATTTTGGAAATGTAGCATCAATCACTTTAAGATTTGGGCATAAATAACAAAACTCGTAACCATTTTCTACAGACTCAAAATTACCTTTAACCGTATGTAAGTAATGGCATCTGTTGAATATGGAGCTCGCTTCTTTTGCTTTTGGAATATCTGCCTCCCAAACTTCTAACGCAGAAGTTGGTAAAAAAGAACCAAGTGATACGCATTCTGGCAATGATGTTTTCCATTGTTGTATTTTTGTGTAAACGAAAGCATCAGTGGCAATTTGAACGGAAGGTAACGGAATACTCCAACTCGTTAGGCCTCGGCGCTTATATTGCAATCCGGAAATGTCTATTACATTGTCCAGTCTACCACCTGTTACCACGCCTTTGCCGTCAAACGTCAGGTAGTCTCCCTCCGGCTCGCTTGTACCGCCGCCCCCTAACACAGCCAGGGCGGCAGAGTTAAAAGTTTCGGTGACAAGGGCTGTGTCGTCGGAGACGGTGACGGTATCGATGGGGGAGACGAAATAGGCCTGAGCGCCCGAGGCGGCAGAGCAGAGGGTGTATGTGCGGCCCTGATGTTCGCAGGTGACGGTACAATCCGCCTGAGCGGTGACGGCGTATGATTTGCCGGGGATGACGTTGACTAGCATGGTGTGTGTATGTTGTTAGGGGTGGGTTAGCCGAGGGTTTTGCGGAGGCCCGCGGGTGTGAAGTTATTCACGGTGTCAGAAAGGGAGAAGCGTTTGCGAGCAGCTTTGGCAACGGCTGTTTCAGCTTGTTGGGCCGTGGTGGTAGAGGTGGGTGCTGCGGTGTTGGTCGTGGTGACTACGGAGGTTTGGGTGGCTTTGTCCATGGCGCGGGCCGCTTCGTTGGCCGCGGATTGCTGGCGCTTGGATGCTTTGTTGGCGGAGTGTGCCTGGATGCCAGCGCCGGTGATGGCGGATACGGCAAGAACGGTAGCGGTGATAGGGTCGCCCATGGTGTGAAAAAAGGGGGTTAATTGGAGGGGGTGGAGGTAGGTTTGGGTTTGGCTGGAAAAAGCGAGCCGAGGTGCGAGCCGAGGTTATACTTGAAGTAAATATCAGCCGGGTATTGGAGCGCCTGGCCAAGGAAGGCCGCCTGGGAGTATGAGCGGTTGGCCGCGGCAAGCTGTGTGTAGAAATCTGACTGGATATTGCCCATGGCCAGCTGGGTATCGCCCTGTTGGCGGTTGAGGTTGGCCTGAGAGTAGGCAGACGCAGCGGCTTGTGAAGCAGACTGCATTTGGTCTGCGATGGCGAGGTCGAGGATTTCAGCCAGGGATTGTTCTGCTGCGAGTTTGGAGCCTGAGTGGAGGAAACCGGAGTTCGCCTGTTCTGCGCGGTGAGCGGCGAGGCTGGCTGTTTTGTTGCGTTGCATGCGCATGAGGTTATCGCCGGTGAGGGTGAGGCCGGCGGTAGCGTCGCTTTCCAGTTTGTAGGCGGAGGCGTAGGCCTGGTTGCGGGCCTGACGTGATTGAGCGCGAGCCATGGTGGCGTCCATGGAGTTGTTAGTCGCGGCGGCGGAGTATGTCAGGGAGTCACCCATGGGAGAGAATCTTTCCAGTTTGCGGGTTGTTGGTCGTTGGAGCGGACGGAGCGCACCTCGGCCAGTTTGGCACGATAAAAGGCGTGATTGGCCTGTTGTTCAAGGGCGGCGGCGAGCTGGTGCGAATTGGAGATGCGCACAGCCGCTTTGGCGGCGAGGAGCAGGGCGAGTCCTTCTGCAAAAAGGGGTTGATGGTCGGGTATGGTGAGGGAGTCTGCCCATGCGGTGGAGGAGTAGACAATATCAGCGCTGGTGGCGCTGGTGGAAGTCACAATGGACCGCCCGATGAGTTCCCACTGTGAGAGGGAGCAGGAGCGCAGCTCCAGGTAGTCATCGGGAAGGTCGGCCTTGCCATTGGTGAGGGAGAGGGTAGCAACGCGCTGGGCCCAGCGCCAGGGGGTGTAGGCGGAGGCGAGGGCGAGGGTGTGTTGTTCGACATCTCGCAGGGCATGTTCCTCGGCAGAGCCGGGTACGTAGTCGGCAATGCCCAGGTAGGAGAGCGCAAGCTTGTAGAGTGAACCTCGGTCCATGCATGGATTGTATGAGGCTGCATGGAGGAAAGAAATATCCCGAAGGGGATATTTTAGACGGGTCGGCGGGCGGCTATGATGAGGGCATGCTAAGGTTTGATTTGACACTCGTGGCAGGGCTGGAAGAGCCGGTAGAATTTGAGGTGGTAGGGATGAACGGCGCGAGTTTGCCTGTGGCTGGGTTGACGTGGGCGTGTTTGTACCGGAGAGAAGGGGAAAGTGAGGCAGAGGCTCTGAAGACTGAGCATGTGACGAAGGGTGTGCGCGTGAGCTTTCCAGCAATGGAGGCGGGAGAGGGTTTTTATGAGCTATGGATGACGGATGCCGGTGGACGCGAGGAGCTGTTCTTGCGAGGGCGAGCAGTCATCATGCCGGCGCTGGAGGTGCTGGAAAAAGCTGTGGTAACAGAGCCGAGGAGCTACCGTGTACGCACGAATGCTGATGGGGAGGCGTGGCAGGTGCGACAGTTGCCTGGCCGTGGCGTGGAGCAGTATGCTCGCGAGGCGGTAAGAGAGATAAAGGCTGCTGCGGAGGGCGTGCGCGAAGAACTAGCCGAGCAAGTTGTGGTGAAGCACGAGGTGGTGGAGCAACTGCCGGAGGTGCCCGAGGCGAATACAATTTATTATGTCGTGGCAGATGATGGCAGCTGTGTGCGCTATATTGTGGCAGGGGGTGAACTGGTGCGACTTGACGATATGGCCGCACCGGCGCGTGAGCATGTGCCCGGAGTGGTGCGAGTGGTGCTGGCGGAAGGAGAGGAACCCGAGGCGAAGGAGGCAGTGGCGGTGTATAGCAAGGCGGCCACCGATGCTAAGTTTGCCACCGGTGGTGGTGGAGGATTGGAGGACAGCTGGGACGTGGTGATTAAGAGGGTGGAGCATCCGGCGGGATCGGAAACCAGCAATGGCTGGGGGTACCGCAAGTGGAGAAGCGGCTATGTGGAAAGTTGGGGGCAGTTTTATTGTGCCAACCCCAGAGCTTATACCGTGTACGGGGTAGTTGCTCTGCAAAGCCGTGGGCTGCATACGATGGTGACGTTCCGGCATGCTGTTGAGTCAAATTACCAGAGCGGCGATGCACCGGGTGTTCATACGCACACGTTCGTCGATGGCGAGCATGTAGCTTACTTGAACATCAAGACAAACTACGCCGGAGTGATGTGTTATTGGCGAATTTGCGGGTATGCGCTTGGAGCAATTCTTCCCGAGTCCGAGTGATGAACCATGTAGAGGCAGCGCGGGCGCACCTGGAGGGGATGCAGACCGGGGCCTTTGCCGGCATGATTGATGGAGTGCTGGCGAGGGGAGGGGTGCTGCATGCTGAGCCGGAGTGTTTTTTGCTGGCGTGGCGAGTGGAGGGTGAAGCGGGCGTGCTGCACGTAGCGTATGCGCACGGAGAGATGCTGGCCATCAAGCGTGTGCTGGGAGGGTTGGGCTGCGAGGTGGTGGAATGGGCGCGAGCCTACACCGGGAGGGCCGGGTATGGAGTGAGACGCAGGCCTCTGAAGGATTTATGGAGACACAAAACATTTGGAATAACGAAAAACGAAAGAGAGTCATGAGACAGATACCTATGTATGAAGGGGCTGTGAGCCAGATGGGTGAGCAGCGATTTGCCGAGCCGCCGCAGCTGGGGCATGTGAAGGGTTTTGGGCGCGAGCTGGATGCCGCTATTGAGGGTGGGCTGAAGGTGGCAGAACAGTATGCTGAACTTCATGACTTTGGCACGAGGCAAGAAGTGGCCGCAAAGCGGGCAGAGTTGGAGGAGGAGAGAGAGGCGGAGTGGGCGCGCCGGAGCGCGCTGGCTAATGGAGCAGAGGGGTCATTTTGGACAGAGGAGGGTAACCTGAACGAAGAGGCCATATCGGAGTTTACCAGCAAGTATGCAGAAAGGGACGCGCAGATAGAGCGCCCGTATTGGCTGCGCCGCAATGCGATGCGCGATGCAGAGGCGACGCAGAACGCTCAGCAGGCTGTGAGCAAGCAGGTGCGCCTGGCAGCTGTGCGAGAGGAAGCACGCCGCCGAAAGGATGCTTTTGAGACGAATTTGGAGCTGGCTATCCGGAAGGAGAACTGGGGCGGGGCTAACGAGTTGCTGTGCGATGGTGTGGCCAGTGGGCAGATGACAAAAGCAGAGGCGGAACTGGCAAAGCTGAAGATGGACAAGGCGCGCATGGGCGGACTGGGACGCGCGAGCCGCGGGACCATGACGCCGCCGGCGGTGAACGTGGGAGGGAGGACGTATCACGGGGCGAGCGCAGCGCTGGCCATGCAAGCTGCGCGCGATGGCTGGAAGAAGCAGGGTGCGGCAGAGGCTGCTACACCTATGGCCGGAGCAGGCGAGGATGTGCGTGTGGACGTGGGAGGAGCGCTGCCGCATGTGCCGACCGAGCAGGAGAGGGTGACGCAGGTGCAGGTGGGTGGTGGAGCGGAGGCGTTTACCATCGACACGGAGGACCAGGACGTATTCCGCCAGATGACAGAGGCACCGGCAGCACCGACGCGCGCGGACGAGGCGTGGACGCTGGGGGACATGTATGACCCTGTGAGTATGGACGCAGCTGCTAAGTTGCCGATGGCTGATTTTGACTTGCTGCGCGATGATTTTGTGTATACAGAGGGCGTGATGGTGCAGCCTGGGGAAGATGGGCGCATGCATTATAACTGCCTGCCGACGGCACCGGACGCGGTGAAGCGCGTGACAGCACAGGCAGAGGAGCAGGGAGCGATTGACCCGGCGGCAGCCAAGAGCATGCTGGCGGAGATTACGGTGGCTGCTGTAGCGCAGAACCCGCAGGCTTCACCCGAGCAGCTGATGAAGCAGTTTGATGAATCAGGCATTTATGAAGCGCTGGGCGATGGTGATGCCGAGGTGGGCAAGGTGCGCGCGCAGGCCGTGGTGCAGGAGTGGAAGGACCGTGGGACGGCAGGCACCACGCAGGTGAACACTAAAGCGATTGAGCGCCTGGTGGCAGCTAAGGTTAATGCTCCGGAGTTCGGCAAAGGGCAGGAGTGGAAAACGATGGAGGCGCTGAATCCGGGCAAGACGATTATCGCCAAGTGGGAGATGCCTGACAAGGAGGATGAGCTGCAAGACTACAAGAAATGGTGGACGCTGTACAAGGTTTACAAGAAGTATCGCAATGAGTACGCTGCGTCTAACGGCTTGAATCTGGAGGAAGATACGCCTGAAAATTATGAGGATGTGCGCGATGAGTTTGCCATGCGTGCGCAGAAGTTTTACAACTGGTACATGAAAGGAAAGGAAGGCAAGTACAACACGCTGAAGAATGCCGCTAAGGAGGCGGCGAGTGGATTGTACACAGCTGAGGCTGCGCTGAGACTGCGCGAGGGCATGGCTGTGGGCGCGGATGGTAAGGTGGTGTACCCTGGGTACAGCACGGAGGCAGAGGCCATCAAGGGCGTGCTGGCGCAGGAGTTGCCGAACGATTTGGGTGTGGAGGCGGCTGAGCGAGCTGTGGCAGCTATGGAGACACGGCATGCAAGACTGGCGGCAGCAGCCAGCAAGAAGGCGGTGGAAGCATATGGTAAGCTGAGAGAAGCTAAGACAGAGACGCAGGTGCTGGCCAAGGAACGCGAGAAAGCGGCCGAGGCGGAAGCTAAGGCGGCGGAGAAAGAAGCAGAGCGCCGACGGATCCAGAAGTTGAACCTTGCCAGAATGAAGCCGGTACAGGCCAGTTGGCAGTGGGACGGCGAAGATGCGCCTACTGGGATGCCGCCGACCTGCACGGTGCCAAAGGCCGAGATGGAAAGGCTGGTGCGCGAGCTTGGGCTGGAAGAGGGGCACGCGGTGTACCTGAAGTGCAACGGCAAGCGGATTTTGGTGACGGGAGAGAATGCCGGGAGCCGGGTGGAGCTGAATGCAGCCGCAGCGCAGGTTATCCAGCCGAAGCCGAAGAAGGGGCAGAAGTATCTTTTGAGCGGAGAGCTGGGGTACAGCTATGAGTTCAAAAAGGTAAGTGCCAAGTGAAGTTTTAGAATAAAGGTATAAGTTTTAGAAAAAGTTTTAGAGATAAACACAATAACAGATTATATATTATGAATACGAGCATTAACGATTTGTTTTACGGCAACGCAACTTATGACGTGAGCGCAGCACAGGCCTACCAGGATGTGTGGCTTTGTGACCGAGACGAGGAGGCCAAGGCGCGAGTGGAGGCGAATGCGAATGCGGCGCTGTATACCATGCCGGGTATGAAGGATACAAAGGGCATGGCGCTGTGGGCGAGGGATTATGCTCGCATGGTGTCGCCGGGATTGGCTGAGAACCCGCTAGAACTGGTGGAGGCCACGATGAAGGGCATGAAAGACAAGGGCGTGCAGGAACGCTACGCGCAAGAGTTTCAGCAGTTGCAGGCGAGCGGTAAGGATTATGCGGATGATTACTACGCCATGTATGCTCGCATGAACCGAGACGTGCAGCAGAAGGGGTGGGACGACCACCAGGCGCGAGTGAAAGCGGTAGAGGCAAGTCTGGGCAAGGTGTATGAGTACGCCAGCGGAGCCGACCTTGGACAGGGGGAAGAGGCAGCGCTGACGCAGGAAGATGCCGACAACATGCGCAGTGTGCTGGCCGCCGGAAAGATGGCCGAACTGGATGACATGCGAGCGTTCAGCCGCGTGTACTTACGCAAGCTGGAGCAGATGGAGGATGGCGAGGCTATTATCCGCGGGCTGGATGACCTGGAAGACGAACTGCTGGACATTGTGGGGCAGGACGAGGAAAAGGCGGAGATGATGTACCGCGTGATTATGGACTGGGGGCAGAGGGTGGCCGATAGTGACAAGGTAAGCGTAGGCGATGAATTCTTGTTGAGTCTTGGGGACAAGCTGCGCACGTGGGGGCAACCGAGAACGCAAGCTATGTTTGCCACTACTCCTGCTGTAGGTGCAGCAGGCGCCATCAATGTGGGTGCTTTATCCAGCGCGGCCACGCAGATACAAGAGGCAGGCAAGGAAGGGCAGGACAAAGCGCTGGCACGAGGTATCTTGCGAGCTGGAGCACAGAAAGCGCGAGAAGTAGGAGAGAATACGGGCTGGGTGAAAGGTGCGCTGCGCGCTACTGTTGGCATGGCCGCGGATACATCTGCGTTTCTGGTGCCGGGACTTGGTATAGCCTTGGGGCCGTTGGACTTGGCTGCGTCCAACCTTACCGACACGTACGATATGGCACGAGCCAGTGGAGAAACTCGCTTTGGCGCCGGTGTGCAGAGTGCGGTAGGTGCAGCGGTGGGCCCGGTGGTGGAAATGTTGCCCTTTGGTAAGATTGGTGGTGTAGGCCTGAGCCGCTTTACAAAGTATCTGACGCAGGTGGCGCCGGGTGCAGGCTCAAAGGTGGGCTCGCTGGCGCGAGCTGTAGGCCGATGGCAGCACAAGAATGTGTGGCGTGCGCTGGGTGCAGAAGCAGGCGCGGGGTTTGTGGGTGAAGCGCTGGTGGAACCCATAGCAAGCGGGGTGCTTTCGTATGGTTTGGAGAACACGATTTATGCGCTGGGGGCACCGGAGGGGGAACAGAGCCGAGCTTTTGCCAAGCATTTTGAAGAGTTGGCAGCGATATGGACAGACTCGACGCAGCTGGCGGGTTTGGCCTTGTTTACGGCGG
>CALCHQ010000090.1 GCA_937901085.1 uncultured Verrucomicrobiales bacterium
ACGTAAATGGCCTTTGATGCAACATTTTTAACGGCGGTGCTTTCCGAAATTCGGGAGAAAGCCACCGGCGCCCGGGTGGAGAAGATCCACCAGCCCAGCCGGGATACGGTGATCCTGCAGCTGCGGTGCGACGGGGGCAGAGAAAAGCTGCTGTTTGGTATCAATCCTGCCAATCCCCGGCTGTACCTGACCCAGGCAAGCCCGGAAAACCCGGCAGCAACTCGATGATTCTGCCGCTGATTTCCAGCTCTATTCCATCAGCCTGCGCACCATCGAGGAGCCCCAGACTCTCGACAATAATTTTATCCAATCCGCCACCTTCCGGGTGGTACTCCAATTTTGACACCCCCACACTAATATGGCAACTATCATAGGCACTGTCGGCGTTTTCGGTTTCGATGAGGACCAGCAAGGCATCTTGCTTGAGTCCCAGGATATCGATTACAAGCCGGATTCAAAAGTACAGCGTGACTATCGCGGTAAGAAGGTCGGTATCATCTTCTACGATGACCAGACCGATGTCTCCATGAAGGGCTACATTCCCCGCGATAATCCCACGGATATCAAGGTGGCTCAGACTCTCGTGCTTGCGAATGCAGCACCGGACCACGGGCTATCTACGGTCTCGACCGGCACCAATGTGGTGACCGGTATCAAAATCGGGCTTAAGAATGAAGACCTCGCTTCCTTCGAAGTTTCTTCCACCATATACGACTTCTGATGCAGAAGAAATCTACATCTGACGCCCTGAACTTCATCCGCTCCCGCGATGGAGAACTGGAGTCCCTGATGCTGGCAGCCTGTCTGACGGCCTTGGGGATTCCGTTCTCCGAGCGTCCGGCTTTTGCTGTGTCCGGAGATTCCGAGCCGGTGGTCAACTGGCTCTTTGACGAGGCCTCTCTGGATGGCAAGTTCAAGGCCAGCGAAATGATTGCCCGCTGGCAGGATAATGGGTGGATTACCCGCACCGACAACGAGCACCCGCTCGCCTACATGGCCGCCGCCATGCGCAACCTCTGCACTCTCATCCACCACCACATCGGACAGGCTCCCAAGGTGGAGCTGGTAAAGCGTGGCAACAAGACGCTTGTTATCCCTGAAGGCACCCCCGAATCCCAGCTGGGCCTCCTTATCAACAAATTCACCCGCTCATAATACTATGCCCTCCATTTCAATTTCCACCCGCGAAGATAGCAACAATCGCTCCATGGTGCAGCCTTCGGCCCGCTTGGAGTCCGGTCTCACCCTGCGCCCGATTTCCCTCGGCTCGCTCGAAATCCTGCGCCAATTAGGCAACCCGCTTGCCTCCGGCGAGGCCAACATGAGCACCATTGATACCCGCACCCTGACCGAATTCATCTGGGTACATGCGGCTCCCTTGGATGAGGTGGTCGAGACGGTCTACAACGCGCCTTCACAGGTGAACCGCAAGGCCGCTTTGTTCGCTATGAACATCAGCCCGGCGGAACTGCGCACCATCACGGCCTCCCTGACAGCAGACCAGGCATCCGTACAGGCCGCTTCCGCCATCCCGCAACCAGATTCGGCCGACTCCCCAAACGAGCAAGCCCCGCGCTGAATGCTACAGTGATATTCACACTGGCACGAGCGACGGGGTGGACTGAAGAATACATCCTCTGGATGCCACTGCGCAAGACCTTGCAATATCTGCATGCTGCATGGATAAGCGAGGGCGTAGCTACTGAGTGGCGCAGTGTCTCCGAGGAAGAAGAAGCGGAGGCCCGGAGCCTCTACAACCGACTCAAACACCTGACCAGACATGGCTGACGTTTCGTTCACTTTTTCCGGCGATGCTACATCTCTGCAGAAAGCTCTCAATGAAATCAAGCAGGAGCTAGGCAAGACCAAGGAAGCCGTAAGTACACTAGCCG
>CALCHQ010000091.1 GCA_937901085.1 uncultured Verrucomicrobiales bacterium
AGCAGGTTCGCACCTGCTGCGCTTTGTTTATTCAGACTGAGATTCAACTCATTTCAGGCTGGTAACCACGGCCCGCCCCACTTCTTCCGCCTGCGGGGTTTTGGCAAGATGGGCCACCGAGCCGAAAATCGCCCCGAGCAGCATGCTGACAGCCAGGGTCAGCACGGCACAGAACATGGTAAATACTTTCTTCTTCATGGCAAGGTGAAACTACAGTATTTCCCTTATAGCACATTTTGAAATGTGGTCAAGAAGAAAAAATCTGTGGCTCTTCACCTGCCGGCAGGGCAAGACCCGCTCGCCGGGGCTGCTCAGTCGCGGCGGCGCGGGCGGCGGCTGAACTTATCGTAGAACGCGCCCGGGCGGCGCTCACCGCGTTCGCGGCTGCTGCCGCGTTCCTCGCGCTCGCGGCGGAACCCGGAATTGCCACGGCCGGCATAGGAAGCACCGCGGCGCTCGCGGTCGCGCGGACGGAACTCGCGCTCCTGCGGGGAATTGGCACCGGCCGGGCGGCCTTTGTCCTCGCGCACATTCACCTCGTACCCGCAGATATTGCAGGTACCCAGGCGCTCGATAAGCTGCGGGGCGATTTCGGGGCTCACCTCGATGAGGGTGTGTTTGAGGAACAGGCGGATATCGCCCACGGTGCCCTTGGGGGCGCCACCCTCGTTGTAGAAAAGACCAGCAATATCCTTCGGGCGCAGACCCAGCAGCTTGCCGCCATTCATGAAAAGAGTCACGCTCTGCTGCAGGCTGCTCCAGTCGTTGCCCTTCTCCACGGCAGGTGCCTCGGCATCCACCGGGCGGGAAGAACGGGCAAACTTGCTGGGACGATCCTCGGGAATGGGCTGCAGCTCGCGGCTGGTCTTGGCCACCAGGAGGTTGAACATGGCAGCAAGCAGCTGCTCGGCGGGCATGTCGATATCGTGCAGTTCCTCCGGCAGTTCGGTGGCGGTGGCAGCTGTTTCCAGAATCTCGTCCACCAGCGATTCACGGCGCACGGCTTCCACCTGGGTGCCGGTCATCACTTTTTCGCGCTGCATGCGGACGCCGACAAAGCGTTCCAGACGGGCCAGCA
>CALCHQ010000092.1 GCA_937901085.1 uncultured Verrucomicrobiales bacterium
TCACCGCTGCGGTGGAAGACTTCCTCAAGTCCAAGTAAAATCTCCTTTCCAGCAATCAACCCCGGGCAGGAGACGCGCATGTGTCCCCTGCCCGTTCCTTTCTAACAAGAATTTATGAAAAACCCGCAATACATTCTCAACTACGATGTCATGTACTACGATACCGACTGCGGTGGCGTGGTACACAACCTGGCCTACCTGCGCTGGGTGGAGGAATGCCGCACCAAGATGGCCCCGGAGCTCGGCATTGATTTCATCGGTCTCATCCGCGAGAACCGCCACCTGGTGCTCGTGAGCCACGAGGTCCACTACAAGCGCCCCGCCTTCATGGGCGATAAAATCCAGATTCATGCCTGGATTGAAAAGGTGGAGAAATCCCGTTTCTGGTGCGTCTTTGAAATCCGCCGCGATGACGGCCAGCAGGTCTGCGTGAAGGTGCGCCAGTGCCTGGCTCTGGTGCAGATGCCGCAGGGGCGTCCCCAGCGCATTCCTGAATCCTGGTACAACAGCGCCGCCCCGGCAGAAGACCTGGCGGATTAAAGCTGGCTCCCTATCCTTATCTTCGGAATACAAAAGCGGGCGTGCTTCAACAGCACGCCCGCTCTGTTATCTGTCAGTTTTCTTAAATCGTCACCTCTCCGCTGAGAGCTTCGCCGGGTGCGAAGCTGTAAGCCTTGGTCACCACCAGCTTGCTCACATTCTTCAGAGAAGGCACGCCAAGGGCATCCAGAGACTCGACCAGCTTGTAGAGCTTGCCATCCAGCAGCACCACAGGAGCCACGCCCTTGCATTCGGGAGCCAGCTTCATGGCGCCGGCCTCATCAATCACCACGGCATCAGAGCGCAGCAGCAGCAGGTCTGAGCAGGTCTTCACCGGGAAGAAACGGGAACGCGGTACGCAGACAGCGCGTGCACCGGGGAAGCACTGCAGGGCAGCGCCCATGGCCGTTTCCAGCTGGTAAACCTTCGGGGAAGCAGCATCGCGCGGGTCAACGGTCTTGCTGTTGCAGATAACCGGCAGGGGCAGCACGCCGCCGTTGGCATCCAGCACGTTCT
>CALCHQ010000093.1 GCA_937901085.1 uncultured Verrucomicrobiales bacterium
CCATGAATGCTGGGGGAAGCAGGGTCATAAATATCCACCACAGTGTTCTTCTTCTGGTCATCCAGGGTAATCTGCCAGAGCTCCGTGGAGAAGAAGAGCGGCGCAAGGCGGGGCTGGCCGTTGATGGTGGCACCCTCCGGTGCCTTGTCGGCGATTGTCCGGTCGCGCTTCAGGCTTTCCTTCACAGCATCTGCCTCAGCGGTAAGAGACTCACCACCCTTGGATGCCGTAACATTTGTCTCAGGGGCAGCCACCTCGTCCAGGTAGGCAACCACACCGAAAGCAGCGGAAGCAACACCAAACACAGCACCTGTGAGAAGAGCCTTAAGTCCGGGATTTGATTGTTCAGCCATAATTTATGTTAAGGTATAAGGTTTACTTGGTCTTACCAGGGGCGAAATAGAGCACCTGCATGGTCATGTGTACACGCACCTTTTCATCAGGTGCACCAGTCTTACGCACGGCAAGTGTGCGGTAGCCACCCTGGGCGCTGTCAGCAGCCTGTGCTGCAGGTTCCTCGCCAAGGTTCTCACCGGCAGCAGCAATCTCTGCGGGCGCAGTGTAGGCATCAATGCTGGGCAGGTTATCGCTACCACGCACAGCAATACCGGTAATGGTCAGGAAGAAATCCTTATCCTTCACGATATTGTTGATCACCTGCGGCAGCGTGCCGCGTGTTGCATCAAAGGCAATTTCAAAGCGGAGCGGGAAGTACGGAGCAGCTTTGCGGCTGTTCGGCTTCAGAGACTCAGCAGCCTCCTCGGGCAGAGGAGCGCAGTACACTTTCTCCAGAGAGGGGGCCCCGGCATTGATGATATACTCTGCCACGCGGGCTACCGCCTTGAGCTGGAAGCTGCGGAAAGGCACATCATCTGCCACCGGAGCAGCATTCTTGAAGGATGCCAGACCCAGATTCTCAGCCGGGCCGGCCACGCGACCACCCTGGGAAGAAGCCAGAGACTTGGTCTTGTTGATGGCATCGCGGAGCTCATTCTGGAAATCCTGCGCAGAAATCTTCTTGCCGTCGCCCCAGCAGAAGGAAGCATAACGGTTCAGTTCTGCCTGAAGGTCCTTATTGGTAGTGGAACAGGGCAGCCAGGGCCAGAATCATGCCCAGACAGCTGATGCTGCCGCCGGCCACGCCCACCAGAATGGCCTTCAGATTCTTCTTGGTGGGAGCCAGATCCTGGCCGTCGTAACCAGCGAAACGGTCATTAATCTCTGCAATCCGGGCCTTGCTCTCTGCCAGCTCCTGGCTCTTGCCATAGCCGTAGAATGCAATACCACCGAATGCAAGCGCAAACACGGCAGAAAGCGCTACAACTCGCTTATTTTCACTAATACTCATTTTCGGAATGTAAAATTATGCGTTTATATCACTTTTTGCCATCGCCCAGCTCAGGAATCGCAATCGGATTCTTAAGCGGCATCACCATCATGAATTTTTCCACGTAATCAGGCATCTTGCCCTTGGAAGCCTTGGAATCGATGAACTGGAAGTAGTGGTTCAGATTGCTCTGCACCTTGGCATTCTCGTAGGCGAAGAGGGAATCTGCACTGCGCTCATCAAAATTCTGAGCTACCAGGTTGTAGATAGCATCGCGCTGGGCAAGACCATCGCTGCCGGGCTTCTTGATGGTGAAACCGCTCACATAAATAGCAGTCACCATCGGTGCCTTGTTGCGCTTGCGCTGATCCACTTCCTCGGGAGCGGCATTCATGGCAGAATCGCTGGCATTGGCGCGGCTGCGAT
>CALCHQ010000094.1 GCA_937901085.1 uncultured Verrucomicrobiales bacterium
GGCGCCACCATGGCGGCCGCCACAGGATACCAGCATGCCATCCGGCCCGGATTCCAGCACCATGCCGGGCACGGCATCCTGCGGTTTGCGGACATGCATGAATACATCCACAGGCGGGTATATCTTGAGGGTCTTATCCTGACCGCTCTTCACGGAGGGGTAGAGGGTGAAGGTTCCCGGCCAGGAATGGTATGCACGCACTTTGCGCGCCACCTGAAGCGCCGGCTGGTTCCAGTCAATCTGACCATGCGCGCGCAGGAGCTTGGGGGCATAGGTCATGAGGTTTTCATCCTGCTCTTCCCTCTCTGCGTTTCCGGCGGCCAGCGCATCAATGGCTTCGCGCAACGCACCGGGGGCAAGCAGAGCCAGGTCATCGTGCAGGCTTTCGGCTGTTTCCGTTCCGCGCAGCGGTACTGCAACCTTGCAGATGATATCGCCGGCATCCAGCTGCTTCACCACATGCATGATGGTGATACCCGTTTCGTCATCGCCAGCTTCAATGGCAGCCTGAATGCAGGCGGCTCCGCGGTGGCGCGGCAGCAACGATGCATGGGCGTTGATGCAGGCAACTCGCGGCACATCGATTACTTCCTGCGAAAGAATCTGGCCATACGCCATGACTACCACGATATCGGGCTCATAGCTTCGCAGCTGCTCCACCGCGGCGGCATCGCGCATACGCTCCGGCTGGTACACGGGTATGCCCAGCTGCTCTGCCACCACCTTGACGCGCGGCGGCGTAAGCTCCATATGCCGGCCTACCGGGCGGTCCGGCTGCGTGATGAGCGCCACCACGTTGTGGCTGGCTGCAAGTGCCTGAAATGAGGGTATTGCTATATCCCCCGTTGCCATCATGACGATTCGCATGGGGACTAAATACCAGACTCCCGGTGTTTAGTCAAGCGATATTTAAGTTTTCCTTAATTTATCTGTATATGAACAGCGGGGGCAAGTTCCATCTGTTTTGCAAGATCCTGATCTTGCATACCATAGGCGCATATTTTTCCTGATTCGTCCCCGAGCAGAGGACATTTACCAAACAGGAATGCTGTTCAGCC
>CALCHQ010000095.1 GCA_937901085.1 uncultured Verrucomicrobiales bacterium
ATGGCCATATTATCGAAGCGGAAACCGATGTCCATGAGGTAGGTGTGCTCCAGCGCAAAGGGCACGGAGGCAATACGCTCAATATCCAGATAAATGCACACGCGGCAGAGCTGCTGCAGCAAGCCGCAGATGACCAGGGAGGGCAGCACACGGCCATTGTTCACCATCATATCCAGCGGCTCACCCTTGATACGCTCCATGGCCAGGTGCCAGGTACCATCGGCCTCCAGCAATTCCAGCGGAGAGGCAATGTTCGGATGCCCCAGACGCGCCTGAAGCCGGGCAGTCTCCACAAAGGCACGCACCTTGCGGTCATCCTGCATGGCGGCGGGACGCAGGCTCCGCAGCAGCACATCGCGGCTCATGTTCTTCTGTTTGGCGGCATAGGTAACCGTATCCGCATCCTCTGCATGCACAGCGGAAAGGATATATTGCTGAGCCACCACACGCGGCAGGCTGTATGCTGAATAAGGCATGTGTCTCTATTTCAGGTAAAAATGTTCAACCGCCATAGCCCAGCTTCAGCACCGGCATCCCTTCAACGGCGTTTTCCCAGGCTTCGGCGGGTATGGTGATATCCAGATAATAATCCGGCTCGGCATCGGCGGATTCCTTCTCCTCCACGCGTTCCATCGTCACTTCGCAGTCCTCCTGCCCCAGAATTTCCGGGAACACGGCATTCACCTGGTTGGCAGGAATGCTCAGCACATAATCCAGATGCTCCTCACCGGCTTCTCTCTGCGGCAGGAAAATATAGATATCATCCCACACAACGGAAGCCATCACCCCATCCGGCAAATCAATATCATCGAAAGCCGGGCGGCTGTTGTAGATGGCTTCGCCGTTCACACGCATCCACGCGCCGACTCGTTTGAACACGTCCACCACCCCCTCGGGAATGGAGCCATCTGCACGGGGGCCGATATTGAGCAGCAGATTGCCACCCTTGGCTGCACATTCCTGCAATTGCCCGATAATCGTCTGCGGGCTCTTGTAGTTCACAAAGTCATGCACATTATACCCCCAGTGTCTGCCCACGGTCATGCAGGCTTCCCAGTCGCGGCCGGGATACCCGTGCTGCGGGATTCGTTTCTCGGGGGTGGAGAAATCGCCGGTGGAATAATCCAGCGCCTGGGTATCCTGCGAGGGATCAAAGCCACTGAAGGCGTACAGACGATTGTTGAAAATCACACCGGGGTTCGCCTCCCGGCAGGTGGCCATGAGCTCCTGCGCCTTCCAGGCCTCACCCGAGGCATTTCCCTGCGAATAATCCCACCACATGATATCGATGGTGCCGTAATTCCGCACCAGCTGGCGCACCTGGGTCAAGAGATATTCCTGGTATGATGCGTGGTTACGCGGAATCTGCTTTTCCTTCAACATGGTGGCCTGACCAGCCGGATAGCACAAATCCGGGCATATGGTGTTATCATAATCCGGGTGGTGCCAGTCAATGACACTGTGGTACAGCCCCACGCGCATTCCTGCTGCGCGGGCTGAGTCTGCAAACTCTTTCACCAGGTCGCGCTCCAGCA
>CALCHQ010000096.1 GCA_937901085.1 uncultured Verrucomicrobiales bacterium
GCAGGAAGATAATGGTGGCAGCCAGGTTGAAGTTGTCCACCTTCACGCGGTGAACAAGCTTATCCCACAGCCCCATGCCGTCCTCGGCCTTGGCGTAAATCTGCAGCGGAATGGGGAAACGGCTGTACTGCAGCTTGCCATTGGTGTAGTGGTGGGTCCAGGCGGCAAGCTGGCCGGAGGGGTCGGCATGGAACACGGTCTTGCCGCATTCCGGGCAGGGCTTGTGGGCCATGGGCAGAGCAAAGCGGGCTTTCATGGCGGCGTGCTCGAGAACCGAGTGGCCATCGTACGCATGGTGCTCCTGGGAGAGATATTCCTTGAGAGATTCCAGGCTCATGGATTCCGCGGCAATCAGCAGGGCATTGCTGGCACTGGGGCAGAGATTGAGGCTCTTGACGAGTGCGGCTTTGGCCTCTGCTTCTGCACGCAGCTCCTCCACAGTGAGCATCACGGGTGTGCCGTGCGTGGTGCAGGCCGGCTGAGCCGGCGGCGGAGCAACGGGGGCGGTTTCCTCCTGCGCATGCAGTGTCCCCACAAGGGCCACGCAGCCCCATATGATTGTTGCTATGATTCCTGTACGCATATTCTCCGGAAAAATGTTCAGCGCCATACTAGCACATCCACAGCGCTTTTGGCGAGCAAAAAAGTCCTGCAGCACGCCGCGGCACGCTATTTTTACTGCAATCTGCCCGGCTGCCCGGTGTTTTCTCTTGCCAGCGGCGGCGGCGCAGTGTAAACTTCTGCCGTAACTAACCGTCCGCAAGCATGTTAAAAAACCTTTTCTTCCTTCTGAGCGCCATGGTCACGCTGAGCTGCCTGCCGCTCCCGCTGGCAGCGCAGGATGAGGCCGCTGCCGAAACCGAACAGGCAGAGCCCGTTTCCATCCCGGAGCTCGTGAGCAAGGCTCAGTTTGTCACCAAGGTCAAGCCCAAGAAAAAGGCGGTTGTGTACTATTTCCTGCGTTCCCACTCGCGCTGCGGATTCTGCCGCAAGAGAGGGAGCAAAGGTTGCGCTGATATAAAAAATACCACCATTTTTAAGTTCATAAT
>CALCHQ010000097.1 GCA_937901085.1 uncultured Verrucomicrobiales bacterium
TCCTATTTTTTATCTATCTGAACCGGAGGTTTCGTTCGCCCGCTGTCGCGGGCTCTCTTCACGCTCCGGCTAAGATTCTTGCCGCCCCGCTATCACGGGGCTCTTAAATTCGGCTCGCTACGCTCCCGTCTTCGCCCTTATATGATGAAAATTTGATATGGTACACCCCGCAAGCATCAGCTAAAATGCCTGCGGGGTGTTTAGGCTACTAAACTCTGGGGTAGCTATCCAGATAGGTGAACAAGTGTCATTTCGCCCAACTCCACATCGAGAGTCGCCCGCAGCAAACGCTGTTCACCTTACCCCTATGCTCCGTAGAGCGAACGATTGCAAGATACACTGAGCGGTTGTGAGCATCAACCTCGCAGCGATATCGAATTCTTAAGTAAGCTCGTCAACGAAGCAGGAAGTACCAGAGGGTAACGAACAACAAGAACATAGTACCATGAGTATACGACAAAGTAAAGACATTGTTACATACGTAGGCGCTGATATTAGCAAAGACACCATAGATATCAGTTACCACTTCGGCAACATGCCATTCATCGACAAGATTGCGAACAATGAGAGAGCAATCAAGAAGTTTGTAAAGACCATGAAGCTGGAGAAAGGAGCAGTTCCCCACTTCATACTGGAGGCCACCGGCTATTACTCTCAGACTCTTTACAAAACATTGAGAGATATGAAGGTTAGATTTACCCAGTTAAATCCTCGATTATCACACCGATTCGCCGGATTTACCGGAGTATTGGAAAAAACGGATAAGAAAGATGCGCAGGTTCTGGAGAATTATGGCCGGTTAATAAGCCCTCAACCAACAATTCCGGATGAAGATATACAGATAGAACTTCATAACCTTTATGTACTACGCAACGCCTTGGCAAAAGAGCGAGGCGAATGGAAACAACGCCAACATCAGCATAAGCAGGGGGTCTCAAAACGCGTTGTAGAAAGAATAATCAATGCTTTGGGTAAGGAAATAGAGGAACTAGATGATACGATAGAACAAAAAATACGAGGCTTGGAACCCTACAAAGATATTTATGAAGAAATCGTAAAGATTGTAGGCGTAGGTCGTAACACTGCGTGTGCGATTTTGTGTCTTTTGCCGGAGATAGGCACATTGAACAGCAATAAAATCAGTAAACTTGCCGGTTTGGCGCCAATTCAAAATGAGAGTGGTACATCTATCAAGAAAACAGCACATACACAAGGAGGAAGAAAGCATTTACGAACGGCATTGTATATGCCCTGCATGACTGCATGTAATTATAATCCGGTAATTCGAGCTAATTTTCAAAGAATAAAAGCCCGAAAAGGAGGCGATGAAGTAAAAGGCTCCGGAGCAATTGCTTTAACTGCCTGCATGAGGAAACTTCTAAAACATATCAACACTGTAGCAAGAAGAGCCAGAGAGAAGATGCAACGGCACGTTGCCGCGGTGGGGTTTGGGGAGGCTGCGCAAGCCTCCCCATATAGGTAGAAAGTGCCGCAGAGAGGGATCCAAGGGAGAGAGCGAGAAGCTCTCTGCCTGGTCAAAGGGGGTAAGGGGGAAGCGAAGCATCCCCCACTGCAAAGACGCCACGTGAGCAACTGCTCCTGTTCATGAGACGAAAGCACCTCTATACCCCAGCTCCTGGAAGTTTTTTTCGGGAGCACATGAGCCGTATCTTGAAAATTTGTGATTTTTTGTATGACACAAAGCACGATTGCTGCGGGCTTCGCCGAGGCATACGCCATCTGCCCGATAAATTAGGATATGTTTAAATTTTCGGTTGATAAATCGGAGTTTGAATGTACGAATTACGATATACGAGGTACGAAGTTCAGAGTCAGGCGCCTGCGGCGCAGTGTTGCAAAGCCGCGCATGAGTTGCCGCTGTCATTACGGCTGTATGCCTAACTATTACTTCGTATTTTGAATCTCGTAACTCGTACTTCAAATTAGGATATGTTTAAATTTTCGGTTGATAAATCGGAGTTTATCGAGCAGATGGCTCGCGTAAGCGAGCGGAATTTTTGAGCCCCGTGCTAGCGGGGCGGCATACAATAGCCCGGCGGTGGCGCCCCGCAAGTCAATTATGAAAATGAAAAAGGTGAAATTTTATGCCACGCTACGTGGGAAAGGGCTCATTGCCGCCCTTCCCCACACCCCTTCCTGCTAGGGTGTTGGGCACCTTCGGAGACTTTTGGATTCTTATTATTGTACGTAACCTTTTTCTTTAAGCCACTTTTTGGTTTCGCCATTAAGCCAGATCAATAATTTGCGCATACACGCAACCATTGCTACTATTGTTTTTTTGCCGTTTTCCTTTAATCTTTTATACATTTTTGTGATAGGGTGGTCTTCTAGACGAAGTAACGAGGTAACTGATAGATATAGCAGACTTTTAATGCCTTTTCTGCCCATTCTGGTCATCCTCTTACCTGTCATCTTTCCGCTATCCCAATTAAATGGAGCCAGACCTACTAACGATGCAACCTGTCTACGATTCATTTGACCTAATTCCGGCAATTGACTTATTAAGGCCAGAGCTGTATTAGGCCCAATACCCTGTAAACTAAGGTAATAATCATAACGTTCCTGCATTTCCTGATTAGCTTTTATGAGCTTATGCATTTCTTTCTCTATCCGTGCGATTTGCTTTTCATCATGTGTGATAGCTCGTTGAATTTCACGGATAATAAACTTGTCGCGTTGCGCCGATAAACTGCTTTTTGCATGTGCCATTCTACGCTTGAAGAAGTTTAATGAGCTCTGTAATTCTTTAAGTCTCATAAGTACTGGGCTTTCTGTGACGTTTGGTTGTGCTAAGGTTTGTTCGGCGAAGCGCGCTATCATTTCGCAATCCTTTTTATCGGTCTTTGCTTGCACGCCTATAGCCCGAGCATAATTTCGGACTCGGGATGGATTTAAACAAACCTGAGATATCCCCATGCTAAGTAGTTGCATAGCTAGTATCCGGCTTAACCAACCGGTGGACTCATATGCTACCAATACAGGCTCATTCTGCTTGTCAATGAGTGCTTTTAGTTTTTTGATCCCTTCGTTATTATTGTTAAAACGCCTGTAGTTACCATTCAGATACGCATCGAGGTGTTCTAAAGATATGTCTACACCGAGATATTTTGTTCCGTGAGTTGCGGTTTCGGTGTGTTCCGACTTGCTTTTTATTGATTTCTGTTGCATTATGTCTCCTCCTCAATTTCGGACTCGTCGCAAGGACGGTACCTTTCAATTATACGAGTTTGAGTACCGGCCCCGAGGACGGGGCTTGGATGGTTCTTACTTGCGGCCGTACTTACTATTTGTGCAGTACTGGGGCATAAACGAACTCGTCCAAGCCAGGAGCTCATTGCAGCTTACACTGAGCTCCTGCTCCGGCGAGGTGATTATATCACTCCTCGCACGTATATTACCAGAATTTATCAATTGGGGGCAGAACCCCGGGAAAAGATAAAAACAAAATTGGAACCCCGGCGAGGGGTGACATAATGCGTGGTGTTAATATTCACGTTGATTTTGTAATGATACAATGCACGAAAAATAAAAACCTTACGCCATTAAGCCACCCTTTATGCCACCCCGCCATTCGGCGGGGTTCGAATATCGTTTATTCCGGACCCAGGGTTCCGCCGCTAACGCGGCTGTACCCTGGGCTATCATATACCGCCTCGCCATACGGCGAGGCTCAAAAATTCGGTTCGCTTCGCTCACATCAAACACCCCGATAAATTAAAATTTATCGGGCTACCACATCTAGAAACTGTAAACGCGTGGGCATCATTAGAA
>CALCHQ010000098.1 GCA_937901085.1 uncultured Verrucomicrobiales bacterium
ATATTTCTGCGAGGAAGCCCGAGAATATTCTATCATGGCTGCTGGTTCGCTGCTCGGCGTTGCTGACCATGTAGGAACGGGCTACCCGGTGGGCAAGGTAGACCGACTGGATCTGTATCCCATGAGTTTTGCCGAATTCCTGCTGGCAACCGGAAACGAGCAACTGGTCACCCTGATGCAGAAAGGGGACTGACCGTTAATTCATACTTTTGCTTCAGATTACATCCGCCATCTGCGCACATATTTTTATGTGGGAGGCATGCCCGAAGCCGTGGAATTGTTTGCCGATACCCGGGATTATGAAGCTGTGCGCGGGGTTCAGTTGAACTTGTTGAACGCCTATCGCGGAGATTTCAGCAAACATGCACCATCTGTCTCCCTGCCGAATTTAAATCTGGTCTGGGATTCTGTGCCGCAGCAGCTTGCCAAAGAAAACAAGCGCTTCGTGTATGGAGAGGTATATGAAGGGGCTCGTCGAAAGCACCTGGAGTTCCCCTTGCGTTGGTTGCAGGATGCCGGACTCATCATTCCGGTACCCCGCGTCAAGACTCCCAGCTTGCCCATGTCCTCATATTGGGCGGCTGGTATCAGCAAAGTGTTTGTGCTGGATGTCGGCCTGCTTTCTGCCGCATGTGAGCTAGATGCCGGTACCCTGTTGGATGGAGATGCCGTCTTCGATGATTTCAAAGGAGCTCTGACTGAGCAGTTCGTGCAGCAGGAATTGCGGGCAGATGGCGGACTCTCACCCTGCTATTGGGCAAGTGAGGAGAAAAACGCCAAGGCGGAAATCGATTTCCTTTGCACCGTGCGGGGTAATATCGTGCCTATCGAGGTAAAGAGCGGCCGGAATACTCAGGCCAAGAGTCTGCATGTCTATTGCCAGCGTTTCCAACCGAAACAAGCTGTCAGAACCTCGTTAAATCCGTTCGCCAGAAACGAACTCCCCTTCAAGAAGCCCGAATATAATCACAAATCGGCTATCTTGTTGGATTTGCCCCTCTACGCATTGTCTCGCCTGCGTGAAGAGTTGCTAAACGCCGCTAACTCTTCACAGTCAGAGTAAAATTTATTCCATTATATGGTTGAATAGGTAATTGCCCGATCTAGAATCCACGAGAGGATTGACCTAGTGAGGCAGAAGAAACAAACACAAATGTGATGAGTCTGAAATAATGATATGAAAAATCCCTTATGGCGTCTTTACTCGCATAAAAGCTTTGCTTTTATGCGAGTAAAGACGCAAGAAGCAAAATAATCCCTTTGTAGTCAATGAGTTGCGTTGTAAATTGGGCGTCTTGTAAAGTATATCAGAAATAGATAGGAAGAATGTGGGATAGAATAGGGAATCGAAAGAAAAGAAAAATTATGTCAATTTTTCTTGATTTTCAATCCAAATTGCAGTAATTTGGATTGCAGAAAGGAAAATAAGTCAAGATGCAAAGCGTAGAAGATAAAATATATGCAATGATTAGACTTAATGGTAGAGGTTCAGTTTTTACAAACAGTGATTTTTATCATATCGGAAACCGGAAAACCGTAACATGGAGTTTAAGTAGCTTGCGCGGCCGGGGGATTATACGTCCTTTGCTTTCTGGCATCTTCGATTATCCCATCTATAGCGAGCTGTTGCAGGAATGGTTGGCGCCGGATGTTGATGCTGTCGCGCAGGCGATAGCTCGAAAAAATCAATGGCATATTCAGATTACGGGAGAATCCGCATTGAATTACCTTGGCCTTAGTACCCAGGTGCCGGGGCGTTATCTATACCTTAGTGATGCTCAGAGCAGGGAATACCAGCTCATGAATAGCACCATTGAGTTTAATCGTTCGCCTCTTAAACAGTCCAAGTTCAAAAGTCGTCAAACCGAAATTATCACGCAGGCGCTCCTTTCCTTGGGCGAATCTAATCTCAATGATGCTGTTATTACTAAAATAACCGGTTTTATCACCGAAAAAGAAAAGCCTCGCATTCTGAAAGATTCCCGCTACGCTCCGGCCTGGATTGGTGAGCTGCTCCGTAACATTATCTCTAATTCCCCGCAAAACGCATGAACAAGATAGCTCAACTACCCCAACAGCAGCGTATGGAGCTGTTTCGTCAGACCGCAGCCCAGCGTGGCATGACCGAACAGATTGTAGAAAAAGATTTCTGGGTATGCTATATGCTCGACTACCTTTTCCATCGTTGTGAATGGAAAGATAACCTTGCTTTCAAGGGTGGTACAAGCCTTT
>CALCHQ010000099.1 GCA_937901085.1 uncultured Verrucomicrobiales bacterium
ATGTGAGCTAATGGATTTTGGAGCCACTGTATTTTTTCTCAACAGCGTAGAAACCCAGATTCAAAAGAAAGTATCGCGCTCACTGGGCTTACCTTCTCCCACCATATTGATTTCCTGGCTCAGAGCATTAAACGATGTGCGCAATGCATGCGCCCACCATAACCGAGTCTGGAATAGGGGCTGGGTCAAGCAGCCCGCAATTCCAGCAAAGGATACTGCATGGTATAGCACGCTTAACCCGAACACTTTAGTTTGGGAGTCAAGCAACTCCAGAACCGTAGCATTCAATATGGCAAAAACAGGCGGAATACTGACCATTTGCCATTATCTTCTCAAACAAGTTGCCAGCAAATCGCAATGGAAAACCCGATTTTTTGGTATTATTCAGGAGCCCCGTTTTATCAACATTCCACATGCCTGGATGGGATTCCCGGATAATTGGCAAAACCATCCTTTATGGAAGTAAGACATACATAATTTTCCTATGAACGGACGCGCACTCATATACGGAACGATAGCCATCGACACGCTGATTACGCCTGGAGGACAGGTGAATTCGGTGATGGGAGGTTCGGGGCCCTATGCGGCACTGGCAGCCCGGTTGGTCACGGATAAGATGGATATGGTCGGTGTGGTGGGAGATGATTTTCCCGAGGCCTGGGAACAGGCGCTCGAGCTGCGCGGTGTGAGCATGAAGCATGTGGCACACGAACAGGGCCAGACCTTCGCCTGGACCGGTAAGTACGAGGATGACATGAACAACCGCACCACCGTGAGCCGCACCGAGGGCGTGCAGGAAAACTGGGTGATGCAGCTGCCGCAGGAGCTGCGCGAATGCAGCATTGCCGTGGCCACCAATGTGACCCCGCGTTTGCAGTGCCGCATGCTGGAGCAATGCACCGGGGCCTGTTTCCGCATGGCAGACTCCATGAAGAGCTGGCTGCTGCGTGAGCCGGATTACGCCACAGAGCTGCTCAAGCAGGTGGATCTCATGCTCATGAACGATGAGGAAGCACAATGCTGGGCACAGACGGATGATTCTCTGGAAGCTGGTGAGAAACTGCTGGCAGCCGGCCCCCGCTACGCCATTGTGAAGCACGGCAGCGCAGGTTCCACCCTGTTCCACCGCACCCCGGAGGGCGAAACCCGGCTTTTCCGCTGCCCGGCCTGGCCGCTCAAGCACCCGCAGGACCCCACCGGCGCGGGCGATGCCTACATGGGCGCTCTGGCCGGCTATCTCACCAAATGTCTCAACGGCGGCAACCCGGCCTGGGAGGACATGAAGCGCGGCGTAGCCATTGCCACCGTGGTGGCAGCTGCCGTGTGTGAGAAATTCGGCACCATTTCCCTGTTCTCCCTGGGGCTGCATGAACTCGCCCGCCGCATTTCTGCCTTCCAGCAGATGACGAACTGGGAATAATGCCGGGCGCAGGCCCGCAGCGGCTATCAAGGATTCCAGTCTGCCCGGGGATGCGATTCCCGGTATACCTGCTGCATGCGGGTTTTGGTCACATGCGTATAAATCTGCGTGGTGGAGAGCGAACTATGCCCCAGCAGTTCCTGCACCGCGCGCAGATCTGCCCCGGCATCGAGCAGGTGCGTGGCAAAGGTGTGCCGCAGCTTGTGCGGGGAAATATGGAAGGGAATATCTGAACTACGCAGATATTTATCCAGCATAAGCTGCACGCTGCGGCAGCTCATGCGGCGCCCAAGCCGGCTGATGAAGAGCGGTTCTCTGCCCTGCACACCGGCCATTTCGCGGTAGCGCTCCACTGCCTCGGTTCTCCGCAGTCGGATGTCCTCATCGGGCCACTCCAGCCAGCAGGCCATACCGAAGTGACGCTTGAGCGCCATAAACAGGGTATAGTCGGGCAACCAAGAGGCGTTTTGTGCCACGAAGGCCTCCACCTCTTTTTCATCTCTTTCCCAGCCCCACAGGGTGGCCTTTTGCAGCAGGATATAGCGGTTTTCGTATTGCGCGCCGTAGTCCACGCGTTCGGCATTGCTGCCCCAGTATAGGGCGTCGATCTCCTCTTGGGTCAGCAGACCGTCCTCCACCAGCAGGTCCAAATCGATGAAATAGGGGTTGCCTGCAAAGGTGGAGGGACTCTGGTAGGGGCTGTCACCGTAGCTGGTGGGACCCACCGGCAGAATCTGCCACCAGGACTGCCCCGCCTCGGCGAGAAAATCCACAAATTTCCGTGCGGCGGCACCCATGGTGCCGATGCCGTAG
>CALCHQ010000100.1 GCA_937901085.1 uncultured Verrucomicrobiales bacterium
TCACCAGCTGGCCGGCGGCATTGAATTCGCTGCGCGTGCAGATGAAGCCGCCCTGTGTATCGGGCTGCACCTGCACCACGACTTCGTCAAAGCCGTTGAGCGATACGATAAGACTTGCATCATAACATTAAGAATGCGTGTTCGCATGTGCAATCATCGAAATCAAGCATATTCGTGTTACTCTATGATAATCTGGTCTACCGAGGTAGGTCTACGCCTATCTCCAGGACTTACTCGTGCTTTGTTCGACGCAGTAATAAAACTTCTTCATTGGAGTAAGTTCAGCGAGCTCTCCGAAAGGCAGAACCGAAAAAAAGCATTGATGTTTATACATATCAAAAAGCGAATCCTTCTCAGGACATGCAAATAGTTCTTTGTATAAGCCCGCCCTACAGCCTTTCAGCTCGATTACACATCATTTCCATGTGGAACTATACCACGTTTTCCACGTTATACATAAGAGTTCTGGAGGATGTGGCATATATCTTGTTGTCACACGAAACTCGTTTGGTTTTCCTTCAATGGGTGATACGCACCACTTGAAAAAACGATATTCCTTGATTTCTTTCTCATCAACATCATCCCATATGCTTTCTCTGAGGCCAATAGACCATAGAAACATATGCCAGTCACTGACATATCTGGCTCCACGACTGCCGCAATAATAGATAGCTCCTTTAGATGTAATGTCAGTCCAATCGTGTTTTGCTTTAATTCTATACTTCTTTTTATTATTTGATACAAGTAGATAGTCTTTTCCTGCGCTAATGCTAAATCCATTAAAGTCAACAATCGACTCACCATCCGATAACACAACCTCGTTGATAATATAATTTAACTTATCAGTCACCTGAGGAAAAAAACTACAATCTGTATCAACTGTCCCTCTTTTTCCAAAAATGGAAAAATTTTTAAACTCAGACATCTGCGCCTGTTTTTTGGGAGATAGGGTAGACAGAATTTTATTGGAACTATTGATACAAGATACAGCTATATCATTTGATTCATGCCTGATACACATGACATACATCCAACGTTCCGGATACTTTAATTGCTTCTGAAATGAGCATCCAGGCAGCAACAAAAGCGCAAACACCATTAATAATATTTTTTTCATATAATTTAGCATAAGATTACCACAAGGCTCATGCCTAGTGGTAATCTTATATGGTTGATTTATCTGTTTATTTCTTCGGACATGGGCAATCCACTTTATCTGTCAAACGATTGATATCATCTTGTTTAACACTTTCAAATACCTTTGTCATCATTTCATTTCCTTTATAATTTGATTTTACTTTTTGTTGTTTATTTTCAACGTAGTAACCATCTTCCAAATTCAACAAATGGCCGGCTTCATGAGCATAACTCCATGTTGCATAATCTTTTCGTGGATTGTGACGTCCGTTCACCTCCGCAGGGGATGATACATATACACCCCTTTGATTATTCTCAACAAACGAACGATTTGTTTCTTTGAATCCTTTCGTTTGATTATATGTTACTTTCATATAGTTGTTTTCTCTCCCTTTAGGGGTGAAAAAATCTTCTATGCGGTTCCATATAGACGATTCTCGAATTTCTACTTCTACATTTACCGTGCAGCATCCTTTTTTGTGACCACTCCACTCACTTTCAATAGTATTTTCTATCTGTTGTTTGATAAGAGCTTGATCATTTTTCGGTATTGTTTCGTCAAATGTAAGAACAATCACTAATTTGAACGTTATCGTGCATATCTTTTTGTCAATTTCTACAGTATAATCCAATCCTAAATAATCCAAGAATGCTATGGCGTTATTTGCTACAAAACGATATAGATTCAAGTCTCCCCATTCTGCAATTTCGTCCCTCCCAAGCCATCTGCCATCCAGCGGGTTGTAATGACGGTAGTTGTAGTAAATGAGGCCCAGTTCGGTATCCTTGTACTCGCTGCTCCATTGGATGGGTTGCTCCACATCGCCTTCTGCGCTCACTTCGCCGTAGGGGGCGTAGGTGTAGGCTGTGCGGATGTAGCCCGCAGGACCAAACACTTCGCAGATGTTCTTGGTCAGATCCCAGCCGTAGGTGTACCAGGTACCGTTGAGCTGGATGGCCAGCGGGCGCGTGGCGATGGGCTGGGTCGGGTCCCAGGTGATGAACCAGAGCGCCGGATGCGCGGCGCGCGTGAGATCACAGCAGGCGATTTGCAGGTAGCCGCGGTAGAGGTAGCGCTGGTGCAGTGTGACATTGCCGTTCACCGTGACCTGCTTCGTAGCGCGGCGGCCCATGTAGTCGTACTCGCAATGGATGCTTGTGCTGCCGCTGCTGTCCACCTTCGTGAAGTCCGTCGGGCGGTTTTCTGCATCGTAGCTGACGGCCCAGATGCCGGTGCGGGTCTGCACGCGCGTCTGGTTGC
>CALCHQ010000101.1 GCA_937901085.1 uncultured Verrucomicrobiales bacterium
CCCGCGATACCTATTTCTTCCCGCTGCGTTGGGATGTGGGCGGTGGCGCCCGTAATTTCCATGTGAGTTCGTACGGTTTGTTTGCTCCCGGCTGGGGAACAAGCCCGGATATCGAGATGTTCGCGCTGGACCACAACCCGCATGTAGCCGGTGAGCATGTGTGGACCGGCTTTGATTATCTGGGAGAACCGACACCCTACAACCAGGATGCTTCCAATATCGGTAATTTCCACGGAGCCAGCGAGGCTGAGAAGAAAGCAGCCATGGAGCAGTTGCAGAAGATGGGTAACCGTGCGCCCAGCCGCAGCTCTTACTTCGGTATCATTGACCTTGCCGGGTTCCCGAAAGATACCTATTATCTCTATCGCAGTCACTGGGCTCCGGAGAAAAAGACCTGCCACATTCTTCCGCATTGGAACTGGGCTGGACGCGAAGGCGAAATCACCCCCGTCATGGTATATACCAGCGGCGATGAAGCGGAGCTGTTCCTGAATGGCAAGAGCCAGGGTATCCGCCGCCGTGGTGTGGGTGATACCTATAATCAGAAACTCGAAGTCTGCAAGAATGCCTACCGCTTTGTGTGGGAAAATGTGGTTTACCAGCCCGGTACCCTCACGGTGAAGGTGAAGAAGAAAGGCCGCCCCTGGGCCACGGCAAAGCGGGTCACCACCGGCAAGGCCGAGAAGGTAAAGGCGAGCATTGACCGCAAGGCTATTGCAGGTGATGGCCGTGACCTTGCCTATATTGAACTTGCTTTGATGGATGCCAAAGGTAATGTGGTGCCGACTGATTCCAGAGAGGTGGAGTTTGATATAACCGGGCCGGCTGAGCTCGTGGGATTCTGCAATGGAAATCAAACAGATCACACCTGTATGCAGTCTAAGCAGCAGAGTTTCTTCAATGGGCGTATCGTGGCCATCGTGAGAGGCAAACGGAACGGGGAAGGTACTGCTACCGTACAAATCAAGGCTGCTGAGTTGCCCGGTATTGAAGTTTCTGTCTCCGTTGGTGAGGAAGAGGAGGAAGAAGACGAAGAAGAAGCAGAATCAGACGAATAAAATTTATCATGACGAGTATGAAGAATCAGATACCTCGCAATAGCGAAGAACAAGGTACGCGTTTCTATGGCGGCATGCAGATTATGCTGGCCGTGGCAGCGGCTGGCGTAGTTGCTCTTTGCTTTATAGCATGCTCTGCTGCCGCCGATGCATGGGATGCCACTTTCCGGGTCATCTGGCTGGTGCTTACCTCCCTGGGGCTTTTCCTGCTGGCTAATTTGTCGCGCCTGCCTATGCAGTTGACAGTACGCCGCACGATGCTGCTGGTCAGTATGATTGTGGCCCAGTTGCTGATAATGACCGGCGTGTGCGCGCTGAAGGGTGTAATACCCGGGTTTTACCAGCAGGGACAGGTGCTGCTCTGGCTGCCCTATGCACTGGCTCCCACGGTGCTTGCTGTGATGATTGGTCGGCGTCTGGGTGCGTTTACG
>CALCHQ010000102.1 GCA_937901085.1 uncultured Verrucomicrobiales bacterium
ACTTCTGGTTCTTCTTTATCTTCATCTTCCCGCTCATCACCATGCGCTCCATGGCCGAGGAAGAAAGCCACGGCACACTCGAAGGCCTGCTCACCGCACCTGTTACAACTACACAGATTGTTCTGGGTAAATACTTTGCCTCCCTGCTTTTCTATATCATTCTCTGGCTGCCCATGCTGCTTTACCCGGCCATGAGCGACCTGGGCAATCTCTATACGAACCTGCGCTACGGCGTGATGCCCGAAGGGCGCATCAACTACACTCCGGCAGACTGGTTCGGCCCCATCAGCATTCTCTGCATCTCCGGCAGTTTCTTTATTTCCCTCGGTATTCTGTGTTCATCGCTGACCCGTAGCCAGATTATTGCAGGCATCGTCTGCACCTGCGCCATCATCATCTACTACTTCATGGGGCGAGTGCCTGAACTCTGGGGTGAATTCCCCGCCGCTCCCGCATTCCACTACATGTCCATCTCGGAGCAGATAAGCGCTTTCAGCCGTGGGCTCATCGACACGCGCCCTCTGGTACTGTACTTCACCTTGTCGCTGATGATGCTGGCTCTGACCAAACGCATCGTGGACTACCGCCGCTGGCATCGCTGATGTTCCTCACTTCTGTTTCCCCCTTTCCTCCATTATGAGCAAAAAGACTTACACCGGGCATCCCGATGCCCGAAAGACGAAGTACAATCCCCTGGCCTGGATTAACCTCCTGCTGCTGGCCATCATTGTCATTGCCTGCAACTACATCGGTTGCAGCGAGTATGCCCGCCGCGACCTCTCGCAGGATCAGCGCTACACCATATCGGACCGAACCATCAACGTTCTGAGCAGCGACAGGATTCAGAAACGGGACACGCCAGTTCGTATCATATTTGCCTTCAAGCGCTCCACGCCGAATTACAACCGCATGTATTCCCTGCTGGAGGAGTACGAACGAGTCGGTAAGGGCAAGATTGAAATCGAACGATTTGATCCGGTGCGGCAGCCCAACCGCGCCCGCGAGATTTCCCAGATTTACGGCGTGGAATTCAAACAGGACTTATGCATTGTGGATGCCCGCAAGGATCCGAATGCCCCCATCAAGACCTTTGAAGAGCGCCACAGCGACCGCCAGCATGTCCGCATCCGTCCCGGAACCTCGTTCATCAAGTATGAAACGCTGCCCGATGAAAGCCGCCGTGCGGTGGCGCTCATGATGGACGAAGTCGTCTGCGGCGCGGTGACAGAGGCCGTCGAAGGCGAAATGCGCCACATGTACGTGGTCGAAGGCAAAGGCGGCGTGTCTCGCGATGACCAGACACTGCTCGAATCCATCGGTAACATAACGAATGCTCTCAACATCCAGCTTTCCTGGCTCGACATCGCCAACACAGCAAAGCTGCCCGACCATGCCGAAGGCCTTATCGTCGTCTCGCCCCAGACAGACTTTACAGAAAAGGAAATGGAGGTTCTGCGCGAATTCTGGGAACGCGACGGCCGCAATGCATTCTTCGTTGCGCTTGACCCCACCACGGAAAACAAGCTGCCGCGGCTGTACCGTTTCCTGCGAGAACAAGGAATCCGCCCCAATAGCGACCGCGTACTGCTCCGCGACCGCAAGCGCGCCTACTATGACATCAGCGCAGTCTTCCCGAAGGGGCTCAACTGCACCAAGGCGTTCTGGAACGGGACAACGCTTGTCGAAGGCCAATGCATGTCGCTCACGCTTGAGCATGGCGATGAAAATGCAGCCGCGCTCCGCAAGCTCACCACCTTCCCGCTCCTCATGACCACGGATGCCTACTATGGCGAGACACGCCGCGAGCTGGAGCCTGTCTATACCGCGGCCGAAGACCGCGCCGGCCCCCTGTGCCTGGGAGCAGCCGTCACGCGCGGCAACCCACGCGACCCGAACAACCTTTCCACCATGCTCGTACTGGGCAATGTCGATATGCTCTCGCAGGAAAATGCCAAGACCGAGCAGCGCGACTACATGCACACGCTGTGGGCATGGATGAGCAGCCGCCCCGAATATGGTGGCAAGAGCGCCAACCAGGACCTCACCATGAAGATTGACCTGGATCGCCACACCCGCAGCGCCCTGGAGAACCTGACTCTGCTCATCATGCCGCTCTGTGCTTTCCTGGTAGCCATCTTCATCTGGAACACGCGACGCCACTAAGAAACTAATGAGAATCCTACCGACCATCATTCTCACGCTGCTGGCTGCGGGGACGGTTACGCTGTCTGCCTTCCTGGCCATTGATGGCAATCTCGCCCGCATTACCGGCTGGTATCGCTTTGAGCCTGGCATGCCTCTCTTTTCTCAGGAAAACACCAGGCAGCTTAGTGAAGTTTGCTGGATGCGCATCCGTGATTTACACGATGAAATCGTGTGTGCCAAGGATGAAACCGGCACATGGTGGATTATCAAACCTTTCAAGGACAGACTGGCACCCTCCGCAGTACAGGCCATTTTCGCCTTTACCGCCAACGCAAGGCTTGTCGACACCCTGCCCCTCAACAACATTACGCGCAGTAACATGCGCGAGTTCGGCGTCGAAACAGCCCCCCACAGCATTGTTCTCAAAAAACCGGATGGCAAGGACGGTCTCACAACCGTGGCGCGCTACACACTCGGCAGTACCTCTCCATGGCTGGCCGATGGCGGAGATGGCGAAACGCTGCTCCCGACCAGCTACCTGAGAACTAATTTTTATGGCCGCGACAAGCGCATCCATGTGGTCAGCGGTAATATCCAGCATATCTTCAAGGATGGTCTGGAGGCCCTGCGCGACCCCTCTCCCATGCAGTTTGATTCCCAGGAGGTGCGGAAAATCACCATCGACAATGGGGGGAGTCAGCTGAAACTCAGCCGTCTGAGCGCCGAATCCCCCTGGGCCATTACTTCGCCTGTCATTACAGGTGCGGATGAGGACAAGGTGCAGAAACTCCTCCTTAATATACTGAACCTGAAAGCAGTTCGAGTAGAAGATGCCATTGAGGTTCAATTACCCGAAACACCAACCTGCCGTATTGAGCTGGAGGGCACATGGGGTGAGAAATCACTCGAAATCCGCCTTTTTGACACCTTTACGCAGGAAGGCAGCGCCCAGAAGTACTGCCATGCCGTTGTCAATGACCGCCCGGTGGTTTTCACCCTGGTGGCAGAACGCGCCGTGCAGAACAAGGGTAGCTACGGCCGTCTGATTAAGGCTGTATGCGAACTCCCGGTTCTTCCACGCAAGGCTCTGGCTCAGATACGCATGGGACAGGAACGCGTCAGCATCTCGGAAATTCCCCTGAGTCTGACAGATCTGCGCTCCATGAAGTTTGCCGACATTGATGAGAAGGATATTTCCCGCTTCTCGCTTCGCGCTACCCAAGGCCAGTCGGGCGTGAGAGCCATCCTCATTCCCGGTGATGAGGAAAGCAAGGTCGAGGACACCTGGATGTTTGCTGCAGCCCGCTCAAAATTCAGCAAGGCCGATTCTACCGCCGTCAGCCGATTCCTGAAAGGCCTTTCCAACATCCCGGTAGAGGAAGTTGTGGCCGATGCAGCACCAGGTGAGGATATGGGGCGGATTCTGGAACAATATGGGCTTAATGCGCCGGATTACATTCTCTCCCTCCAGCCACGGCCCTGCCTGCTGCGGGCCACAATCTTCGGACAGGATTTACCCCTGGTTAAAGACCGCGCGCCGCGTACTTTCCTGATGCGGCGTTTCACCGACCCCGGAAGCGGCAAGCGCGTCTGGTTTGGCACAGAAATGGGCTCGAACTCCATTTCCAGACTGAGTACAAAATTAACGCGCATGCTTTCCTTGCGCGCGGAAAAATGGAAAGACCGAAGCCTGCTGCAGTTCCCCCTGTCGGCTGTACGCACGCTGACTCTGGATTTCCAGCAAGCCCCGCTTGTACTCCATTATGAGTACATGGGCGAAACCTGGACCGGGACGCTGAAAGGAGAGGATATCACCCCCCGGATCAACCCTCACCGCGCTACCTACTACCTGAGGCGGCTTCAGGACATGAAAGCATCCCAATGGCTGGACGCTGCAGACGAAGATGCGTTGCTCGCCTTGCGCCAACCTGCTTTCCGTGTGCGGCTGGATTTGGAATTGACCGACTATTCAGATGCCGAAAATACGGTCATTGAACAGGAGGCCGACGCCGGCATCATTGACAATACACCGGAAGGCATGCTGGAAGAACAAGGAGCAGATGCCGACATTCTGCGCTCTCTGGCCACGATGGAACGCAAGACTCACAGCGTAAGGCACACCATTGAAATAGCACCGGCAGCGTACGATTCAGACCGACCCTTCTTCTATGGCAGACTAGTGGAGACAGGGCAGCTTTTCATCATTCCCTATGAGGATGCCCAGTCTCTGGCCGGGGACTTCCTGGACATGTAACCATCCTTTATACCGTATCAAAACACTATGTGGCAATGGCATAAGATAGCACCCGCAGAACAGGAAGCGCTGTGGCAGCAGAGACTCGGAAACATCCCCGGAACTGTGATTTCGGCAGGTTTCCAGGCAAGCAGACTTTCCATCGATGTCTACACCGAACAGGCAGAGGAAGCCTTTGTCCTGCAGGCCTGTTATGGTGGCAGCGTTGAAGAACTCGGCACGACAGACTGGGTCGCAGCAACCGCCCCGGAAAACACGCCACCTCTCATCATCCGGGATAAAATCGTTATTTCAGCTTCATCCGATACGGCTGTGATGGACGAATTGAAGCGCCGGTATCCCCGCCGCATTATCCTGACATTCCCGGCAGAGCGGGCCTTTGGCACAGGTAACCACGCCACCACCTCTACCTGCCTGCGCCTCATGTGCGACCATGTGAAAAGCATGCCTCCCGGCAGCTGGACGCTTGCCGATGTCGGCTGCGGCACAGGCGTGCTGGCGCTGGCTGGTCTGCGACTGGGAGCAGCCCATGCCATCAGCTTTGACTTTGACCCGGTGGCCGTAGAAGTGGCTGCCCGGAACATCCGCCGCAACGGTGGGGCTGATAATCTGGAGCTGTTCCAGGCCGATGTCTTTGAATGGGAGCCCGCACCGGGGCAGCAGGCAGATGTGGTACTGGCCAATCTTTTCTCAACTGTCCTGCAGAAAGCATTCCCCCGTCTGCGCGCCGCAATGAAGGACGAAGGTATACTCATTATATCGGGCATTCTGAATGCCCAGGCAGGGGAAACATTTGCCGCAGCCAAGGCAGCAGGGCTCCAGGTACAGAAGTCGGTATCCCGTGGTAAGTGGACAACGGCACAACTGATAAAGGCATGATTCTGCTGGCCATAGAAACATCTGTCCCCCATGCCTCGCTCTGCCTGGCCGATGATGACCGCATCCTCTACTCGGCAACCTGGGAGGCAGAGCGCAATCACGATGCTCACCTGTTCCCCGCTCTGCAGCAAGCGCTGCAGCAACTCCCCGATGGTCTGACACCTGATTATGTACTTGTAGGTGCTGGTCCCGGCAGTTACGGCGGTGTGCGCGTTGCGCTGGCTGCCGGCGTGGGTATTGCAACAGTTACAGGTGCAAAGCTCGTGGCGGTGGAATCCTGGGCGCAGCTGGCCGGGGATGGTGTCTGCATCGTCGCAGATGCCCGCCGTGGCGGGTGGACTGTGCGCCAGCCGGATGGCCGCATTGAAGTGCTTTCCACCGCAGAGCTGGAAGCCGCTGGCCTGCCCCTTTATACGGTTGAGGCACCCGGCATCGTACCGGGTGCGCTCAAATCAGGCCTGAATCCCGATGCGGAGGGGCTGATACGCACCTGGCAAGGTATGACGCCGGAGCAACAGGCAGCAGCATCGGCCCGCCCCGCCGAACCTATCTATGTGCGTCCGCCGCACATTACGAAAGCAACCCGCAAACCCTGGGAAATCTGATGCCGACTCCGCCCGAATCCCCCCTGGTTCATTCCTGCCAGCGTTGCGGTGCCTGCTGCCGCTGGGAGGGCAATGTCTGCCTGACAGATGCCGACATTACCGCCATTGCAGCTTATCTGGGCATGGATGAAGTGACCTTCATCAACGAACTCTGCCATTTACAGCGGAATCGCCGGGGCTTGTCCCTTATCGATGCTCCCGATGGAGCCTGCATCATGCTGCAAGCAGACAACACGTGCCGTATCCAGCCCGTGAAGCCACAGCAATGCCGTGATTTCCCGCACAAATGGAATTTCCCCGGCTGGGAACAACGCTGCCCCGGATACGGTAAGAAAGGAGAGGATACTCCATGAATCTTTCCCGCATCAGGGCCTATTTCATCTACCTGCTCCGCTCCGGCCGCCGTCGCATTCTGCGAGGTCGCAGCGCTATGGCCTCTCTGCTCAACAAAGTGCCGCACCGTCTGACGGCCAAGGATGAAAACCGCCGCGCACACGCCGGCACCATAGCCGATTTGTTTGCATCCATCATGTGCCAGGTCGTCGACATCGGCGTGGATAAGCTCGATACGGCCATGGAAATCCTGCGCCACGACTTTCCGAACGTGGAGCATATCTGGTTGGCAGAGCGCTTTCAGACGGCCTATGAAGCGGCCTATCCCCTGCCGGCTACCCTTGCGCTGGCAGCCGCCGGACGCACCGAGGAAGAGCGAGTTTCGCTAGCCTTGGAAGTGTATGCCCTGCTGCTGCGTATCGGCGGCGACCTGACCTCGCCCACTCTTTTCGAGGAAGTCACCTTTGGTTTGAACCTTCCCGGAGCTGCCCCCATGCTCGAAGAACTGATGCGTACGCCAGGAGCCCCAGCTCCCCGCCCTATCGAAAGCATCACCTTTTCTGCCACTCCGGGCGAGAACACAGTCCTCCTGCCGGATGAAGATGGCAAGGTCATGTTCCGCGCCATCCGCTGCGTGAACTTCCTGCTCATTGTGAACGACTCTGACACCCCCATATCTGTCCGCGGCCAGAGCCTGGGCAAGGGAGGTGTACTGCCTCTGGGACAACGCCAGACGGTGGAACTCAGCTCCTGCTATTTCAGCTACAAGACTATTGTATCCCTGCTTCAGTCGTGCTACACCGGGGTCAAGCTGGTGAATTACCTCACGCTGGAGGGCGACCGGCTCAGCATGACACGCCAGCGGCCGCGTAATGCCGTGGCTCGCGTCAGCATCGGCCTGAAGGTGGAAATTGAGGTGCTGCGCCCCGATGCCGGCTTTTTGCTGGATAATGTTCCTCTGACCGTAGGCATCCCGGTATCCACCTCGTACTTCACCCCATTCCATGTGCTGGGCCAGGGGCCTTTCACCTTTGTGGACCTGGCCGATACAGATACGGTAGGTAACAGCTTCCAGCTCGACCCGGCCAATCGTACAGTTCTGGTAACCAACCTGCCATATCTGACCCGCCCCGATGTTCTCAAACTGACTCCCGGCATGGCTCCCGGTGTGGTGATGGAAGTCAGTTACTCCCGCGCCACAAACACCGGGACGGTGCGTGTGCTGGAAGCCAATTCCCATTCAGTCACCGTCGATGATATCCCAGTTCGAGGCAATACGCCCCTGCGCGACGGTGACCTCATTGCCCTGAGTGCCGTCCAGTTCCTGCGCTGCCGCTTCTCTGCCGGGGTACTGGAAGAGGAGACCAACCTGATTCAATCGCTCACCGTGCGAGGCCTGACACGCGATTTTGTGCGCGCCGGACGCGTGGTGGACAACATTGACTTTACGCTGAAACGCGGCGAAATGGCCTGTATCCTGGGACCGAGCGGTTCAGGCAAGAGTACTCTTCTCTCCATGCTGGCGGGGCATCTCGAACCTTCCTTCGGCAGTATCTTCTACAACAGGGAACGGCTGACCACCGACTCTTCCAACCTGCGCCGCCACATTGCCTTCATTCCACGTGAGGATATACTGGACGAAGCCATGACCGTCGGTGAGCATGTGTACCAGGCCTCTGTTGCACGCCGCCCCCGCCTGGGGCATGTGGACAGAATGCGGCGTGTCGCCACGGTCCTCAACTTCGTCGGCATCGGCCACCTGGCAGACCGCCATGTCGGGCGTGCCGGTGAACGAACGATATCGGACGGCGAACGGACGCGTCTGAACTTGGGGCTGGATCTGACCGGCACCTCCGAAGTATTCCTCATCGATGAACCCATCAGCGGGCTTTCCTCCGGCGATGCCGAGCGCGTCATTGAAACGCTGGAGAACATGTCCCACGGCCGCATCCTCATCTGCACCCTGCACCGCCCGGCTCAGGTGCTGCTCAACCGCTTCAAGAAGGTCATGGTACTGGATACGCATGGCCAGATGGCCTTCTGGGGCAGCCCGCAGGAGATGGTCAGCTATTTCCGCAATGCAGCGCAGGAAATGAGACTGCATATTCCCCGCGAAGCCATTGCCGCAGGTGGTGCAGACTACGTTTTTGAAGTACTCGATGCTCCCTTCCGCCGTATGGGCAACCGCCAACATGAGGCACCCAACATCTGGCAGGAACGTTTCGAGAAATATTCCTACGCTGCCAAGAGCCAGGAACAAGCCGATATGCCGGATGAGTCTCTCCGTCGCATTCCGAAGGCACACGCCCGTTCACCCATGGAACTGGCAAGACTCTTCAAACTGTGGTTTTCCCGCACGCTGCTTGCCCGCGTACGAAGCCGCATGGGTCTGTATGCCATGTTGCTGGAAGGCCCGGTGCTTGCAGCCCTCATCGCGGGTACGCTGCGCGCAGCAAGCGATACACCCTACACTTTTTACAAGTCGCTCCATGTCACGGAATACTTGTTCCTTTCCCTGGTGCTGGCTATGTTCTTCGGGCTTACCGATGCGGCCTGTGAAATCCTCCGAGACCGACCCCTCCTGCGCCGTGAAAGTAATTACAAGCTCTTCACCGGCGGCTATCTGGCCGCCAAGGTTCTCGTGCTGACCGGCATCGCAGGGTTGCAATGTGCGCTCTACCTCCTCGTGGGTAATGCCATACTGGGCATACACTACATGTTCTGGTCGCATTTCATCGTGATGCTCCTGACGGCCTTTGTCGGCATGTCTCTCTCGCTCATGGTGTCGGCCTTTGTCCGTTCGGAACGCACGGCGCTCAATATCGTCCCCCTGCTGCTTGTGCCGCAGATACTGCTGGCAGGCGCCTTGGTGCGCTTCGAGGAAATGAATGAGTTCAGCCCTCGCGTACCGGAAGGCATCATCCCCGCCGCCATCGATAAACGCCTCTCCAACCTGCGTCATCGCGTGGCCTACCAGGACGAAATCACGCACGATATCAGCAGCAAACCTGTGCCGCTGATTGCGGAATTCTGTCCCCTGCGCTACGCCTTTGAAATGCTCTTCGTCGTGCAGACTACAGACAATCTCTGGGAACTGCAGACCAGCAGAGTGAATAAGTTGCGCGAACGCTACAAGGAAAGTAACTCCCTGGAAGAACTGCGTTTCATACAACGCGCGGCTCTTGCCTTCAACGGCATGGCCAGCAATGTGTATGAAGCCAAGGAAATTCTGCGCCGTGTCAACAAGGCGGCCGAAAAGCTGGATGAGGATTTCCTCGAAACCGTACTCATCGAACAGGATGAACGTCTGTCCTCGCCCCAGGATCAACCCGCAGAATTCTATTTCTCCAACCGTAAGCTCACCTCCATGACCGAAGGTGTCAAGACGGCCCGCAAGGATGCCCGCACCAACGAATCCCGTGGATTCTTCCTCTCCCCGCGCCAGGCACGGCCTTTCTCCCAGCAAGACCACGAGACGGATGAAAACTCCATTTCCACCGTTGCCCGAAACGCTGTCTACCTCTTTATCATGGGCCTTATCCCTGTACTGCTGGCCGGACTGGGGCTGAGGCGAATCGCGCAAGGGAAATAACAGACAATCTGCGTCAATACGCCACATTTTGCTTTAACTAACACTGTGACGGGTGTATAATCCGCGCGTATGCAGCTGCAACCGCTGCATGCTCAGAAGAGAAATGAAAATCGTTCTTGCATACTCCGGTGGTCTTGACACATCCGTGCTTCTGGTGTGGCTCAAGGAGAAGTACAATGCCGAAATCATTGCCTACTGTGCCGACGTAGGCCAGGCTGAAGAGCTTGATGGCGTTATTGAAAAAGCGCTTGCCACAGGTGCATCCAAGTGCATCATCGGCGATTTGAAGGCAGATTTTGCCGCCAACTACATTTTCCCCATGTTCCAGGCCAACGCTGTATACGAAGGCCGTTACCTGCTGGGTACCTCCATTGCCCGCCCCTGCATCTCCAAGGCCATGGTGGATGTTGCCATCGCTGAAGGTGCCGACGCCATCGCCCACGGTGCTACCGGCAAGGGTAATGACCAGGTTCGCTTCGAGCTTTCCATCAACGCCCTGGCTCCCCAGCTCCAGGTCATTGCTCCCTGGCGCATGAAGGAATGGCGTGACCAGTTCCCCGGCCGCGCAGAAATGATCAAGTACGCTGAGGAACACGGCATTCCGATCCGCCAGAGCATGAAGAAGCCCTACTCCATGGACCGTAACCTGCTGCACATCTCCTTCGAGGCCGGCATTCTGGAAGATACCTGGTATGATGCCACCAAGAAAGAAGACCGCGGCATGTATGTGCTGTCCACCTCCCCTGAGGATGCTCCTGATACTCCCCAGTACCTGCAGTGTCTCTTTGAAAAGGGTAACATCATCGGTCTGCAGACCGAGGGGCTTGCCGAAATCATGGAGAAGGTCGGCACCTCCTCCCAGGGCGAAAAGGAAGGTTACACCCTGCTCGACCCGCTGGGCGTCATGCTCGTACTCAACTATCTTGGCGGCAAGCACGGCATTGGTCGCGTCGACATCATCGAAAACCGCTTCGTCGGTATGAAGAGCCGCGGTATCTACGAGACCCCCGGCGGCACCATTCTGCTGGCAGCCCACCGCGATATCGAAACCATCACCATGGACCGCGAAGCCCAGAAGGTGCGAGACTCCCTCATCCCCGACTACGCAGCCATGGTATACAACGGCTTCTGGTTCGCTCCTGAACGCGAAGCCATCCAGGCACTCGTCACGAAGACTCAGGAGACCGTCAACGGAGAAGTGCGTCTCAAGCTCTACAAGGGCAACGTGATGTACGCCGGGCGCCGCAGTCCGAACAGCCTCTACAGCTACGCCATGGCCACCATGGAAGCCGACTACACCGAGGAGGACTACAACCAGGACGACGCCAGCGGCTTCATCCACCTCAACGGCCTGCGCCTCAAGCAGTTCGCCAGGGTGAATAATAAGTGAGGCTATTTTTCCACTGCCCCGGTTACACCGGGGCAGTGTTTTATTTCTTCATATGAGTGAGAAAAAGAAAGTAGTCATTCTTGCTAGTTTTCCAGCCTGGATACTTACTAATAAAGTGCCAAACCCTGGAGGCCATTACGCCACATGGTTAGTGGCATTGTATGAAGAATTCTGTCGCCAGGAAATACCATATGAAATTCACTGGATAAGTTTTCATAAGGGACTCAGAGATGAAATCCATTTTGAAACACATGGTCAACACTTTCATTTCTTACCCACAGGTAGCTTAACAATATCACACTTTTCGCTGTACTTTTTATCAGCATTGAAAGTCCGACAGCTCTTAAAAAAAATCAAGCCTGACATCATACATTCTTGGGGAACTGAAACATGTTATGCTTGGATTGCACGTAAGCTTCCTATGCCTAAAATACTTTCCATGCAGGGCATGTTAACAGCTTATGTACAACGTGCAAACATGCCGAACTATGTAAAAAGGCAAGCCTTCCTGGAAAGACGGACACTAAAGCATTTCTCTCTCATTACAGCCGAATCTGAGTGGGGCGTAGAACGATGCAGGGAACTAGCACCTAACGCAGAAATACAGCGGTGGGAATACGCTGCAAATAATAAATTCTACAAAACGATACGTCATTTATCAAAGGAACCCAGCTGCCTTATTGCCGGTAGTGATACCCATATTAAAAATGTACCTTGCGCGATAGAGGCTTTCAGTAAACCTGAACTCAGGCACATCAAATTGTACATGGCAGGAGTGGAGAGGAATGCGTATTCTTCGTTGACTGACAATATCATTCCTCTTGGCAGGGTTACGCATGACACTGTCGCCAAGCTGCTTTCTGAGACGTGGTGTCTTGTGCATCCCAGCCTTGCCGATACCTGCCCTAATATTGTGAAGGAGGCCCGTGTCATGGGCGTCCCTGCTATAGTTACTGACGAATGTGGTGCTAAGCAATATATTGATAACGATAAATCTGGTTATATTATCAGGTGCAGGGATGCAGAAGCTTTAGCAAACTCTGTTCTGAAGGTAACAGAATCGGCGGAGCGTTCCATTGCGATGGGGGCATATGACCAAGAACGGTGTCGGCAATTACTCTCTACCGAAACCATGTACAAGGAGTTATTGCAAATGTATGCAAAACTGATGGCGTAACTTTCTGGTAGATGACGCCAATATTCATTGCCCCCTGAAACAGAGCCAGTTTTCTTATAAGGAAACTTCCTCCCAATCTGCCTTATTCGTTAATCTATCAGGCAAAGGAGTGAAGACCGCTGGGTTTCCTTGGGCAAGATGTCCGGATGGAACATCCTTCGTAATGATGGTTCCTGCAGATATAACACAATCATCGCCAATGGTTACACCCTTGAGAATGACACACCGAGTGCCTATGTAACATCGTTTGCCGATAGTAATGGGCTTCCCCTCTCTATTATTCTGAAACCAGCCCGTATCTGGTGAGTATCGGTGAGGTTTTCTATCGAAAATGAGGGTATCAGGTCCGACTATGGTGTATTCACCTATGGAAACTTCTGTTGCACAAACAATCTTTACACCGCTCAGGCCGCAATTCCGTTTCAAAATCACACGAGCGCCTGATTGTATTGTGGAGATATCAACAGGTAGACTAATAAGTGTATTGCACCTAAATGCTGAATGCAATGTAACATCATCCTCCAGAATAATAGCAGAGCCCTTACGTCTGTACAATCGGGGGAATCCACTTATAATACATTTTTTTCCAATTGTTATACCCTTGAATCTGTACCAGACTATCTTTAGTCTATTTATAAAATGGAGAATACATAAAATACAGGCTTTCATAAAAGAGTTAAATAAAAGATAAAGTTTCTTCTCTTGCCCAGGCATCATCCTCCAGGATGATGCCTAATTTTCCGTCGTAATCACGGGGGCGGGCGTTGGAAAGGACTTTCTCCACAGTTTCCCAGATGCCGGGGAAAGAGAGCTTGCCGTCTACGAATGCCTGGACAGCAACCTCATTAGCCGCATTGTACATGGCAGGCATCGTGCCGCCGGTGAGACCGGCTGTGCGCGCCAGAGTGAGCGCAGGGAAATCCTCCCAACGGGGGGCTTCAAACTTCAGGCTGGCAATTTTGGCCAGATCAAGGTGCGGCAGAGAATTGGGTAAGCGCTCCGGCCATGTGACGGCGTACTGGATGGGGAAGCACATATCGCTGCTGCTCAGCTGCGCCAGAATGGAACCATCCACAAACTCGACCAGCGAATGCACAATGCTCTGGGGATGCACAATGACATCCACCCGTTCCATGGGAATATCAAACAACCAGCGGGCCTCAATCATCTCCAGCCCCTTGTTAAACATGGTTGCACTGTCGATGGTAATCTTGCGTCCCATCTGCCAGGTGGGGTGCTTGAGCGCCTGCTCCAGCGTTACTGCAGCCAGCTGTTCGCGGGGCGTATTGCGGAAGGGACCGCCACTCGCTGTCAGAATCAGGCGGTTCACCTGCCCTGCACCTCCGTGATTCCCTTGCAGGCATTGGTAAATGGCATTGTGTTCGCTATCCACCGGCAACACATTGATACCCTTGGCCCTGGCGCGGTTCATCACTACCTCGCCCGCCATCACCAGAATCTCCTTGGAGGCAATGGCCAGGTCTTTGCCCGCTTCAATTGCCTCCAGCGTGGGTTTCAGGCCATCCGTCCCGATGATGGAGACCAACACCATGTCGGCGCGTTCCAGGGTCGCAAGCTGGCAAAGACCCTCCAGCCCAGCGTAGACCTGCACCCCGGCAGGCAGCAGGCGCTGCAGTTCTGCAACCTTGGAAGAATCATAGATGCACACATGCTGCACCTGGAACTCGCGTGCCTGCTCGGCCAGTTTAGCCACATTGCTGTGAGCAGCCAGGGCAACCACCTCCATCCTCTCCGGAATATCGCGCGCAACTTTGAGTGCGCTGGTGCCTATGCTGCCCGTAGAGCCGAGAATGACCACGCGTTTCTTCATACGGGGTTATTCTACGCCATCCAACGCACAAAATCAAGCCAAATGGGGTGATTTGGCTTGCCAAGTGAACGGTCAGGGTGTACTCTCGCTATGCCGTCCGGGTCCGGGTGGTCGCTGCGGGTAACCAGTCCCGTAGAGGAAAGTCCGGACATCACAAGGCAGCGCGTCCTGCGAAAGCAGGAGACACCCGGAGCCAATGCCGGGTGGACGGAAAGTGCCACAGAAAACAAACCGCCCGCAAGGGTAAGGGTGAAAAGGTGGGGTAAGAGCCCACCGCTCCGAAGGTGACGACGGAGGCACGGAAAACCCCGCGCGATGCAAGACAAACAGGGAAAGGGTCGCCTGCCCGCTGCATTCCCGGGTATTAGTTGCACCCTGCTATAAACGCAGGGCAAGTCCGGTAACGGACTTGAGAAAAATGACCACACAACCTGCCTCTGGCGGGTGGACAGAATCTGGCTTACAGGACCCGGACGGCTTTATTCTTATCCTTCCTGCGCTCTCAGTTCAATCCAGGGCAGACGCTCGGCCATGGCGGCACAATGCAGCTGCGTGGGCAGATTCAAATCATCCAGCGTCGTCTGCATGGCCGCCCTTGCTTTGGCAGGAGTATTGCATTCCGGGCTGATATGAGCCAGCACCAGGTGCTGCAGCCCCGCATGCCCGACAGAACGGATAAATTCGCAGGCCTGCAGATTGGAAAGATGCCCCCAGCGACCAGAAATGCGGTTAATCAGCTCATAAGGCCGCCCGCTGCTCTCCAGCATATCCAGGTCATAGTTCGATTCCAGATACAGGCCCTGCACCCCGGCCAGCAGCTCCGTCATACCGCGCATGATGATGCCGGTATCCGTCACATAGCCGAGGCGCACGCCTTCACATTCAAACACATAGCCCAGCGGGTCGGCCGCATCGTGGCTCACGCAGAACGGAGTCACCTTCAGAGCCCCAACCTGCACCGTCTGGCCGGGTTCCAGATAGGTGAACGTGGCATTGGGAGCCATGCCGCGCAAATCGCGGGCCAGATAGCGGCTGCAGTACAGCGGCAGCGAACGTTTCTTCGCAAGAACACCCAGTCCGCACACATGGTCCTGATGCTCGTGCGTGAAGAACACGCCCGAAAGAGCCGCTTCCGAAAGGCGGCATTCGGCCAGCCCCTTGCGGATGCGCAGCGCCGAAATTCCTGTATCCACCAGCACATGGGTGCCACCGCCGGAAATAACGGTGGCGTTTCCCCTGCTGCTGCTGGCCAGCACAGAAAAACGAATCATGGTTGCGGAGACACCGGGGTAAGCTGAACATCCTGCGGGGTCAGCGCATTGGCAGGCTTGCCGTAAAGCTTACCCGTCTGCGCTTCCAGGAAACGGGTAATGTTTCTGACGGTCTTATCATCTGCCGCACCAGCACCGTTCTGCGTCTTGATCATGATACGCACAGCCTCCTGCAGGCTGTTCACCGTGCCTGTGTGGAAGTAGGGTGCCGTCAGCGCCACATTGCGAAGATTCGGCACGCGGAACATATCCTTATGTTCCTCTTTCTTCGTAAAGTCGCGCAGCCCGAATGCACCCTCGTTATAGCCGGCAGGCGTAGCCAGAGCGCGCAAATCACCATAAGTGCTGATATACTCGAAGCTGATACCGCCCAGGGTGGGACCGCTGTGGCAAGTGGCACAACCAAGCTCCACAAAGGACTTCATTCCAGCCTTCTGTGTATCCGTAAGCGCGGCCTCATCACCCTTCAGGTATGCATCAAAGGCAGAATCAGGAGTCACCAGCGTCTGCTCATACGCCGCAATGGCCGTCGTGATAGTATCGGCATTGATGCCACGGTCCCCGAAAACGTAGGCAAACAAGGCCACCAGTTCCGGGTCATTGGAAAGCTTGTGCGCAATGATGTCCCAGTCAGCCTCGCAGGCAAAGCCCATTTCCACAGGGTTCAAGGGAGGACCACCAGCCTGTTCCTTCAAATCAGCCGCGCGGCCATCCCAGAACTGCCTGATGTTGCCGGCAGCATTGAATGTCGTCGGCGCGTTCACCCCGCCCAGCTGGGGATAACCATCCGGCCCAGGCACACCTTCCGACTTACTCAGGTTATCCGTTCCTCCCTTGGTCAGCTCATGGCAGGAAGAACAGGAAACCATATTATTCGTGGAAAGACGGCCATCATGATACAACTTGTAACCCAGGTAGATGCGGGCCTTTTCCAAATCGGTCTGAGGCTCGGCGGGAGCGGCAATGGGAGCAAAGGTACGGGCAGCCGCACCCTCTTCCTTATATTTCTGGCGAAGGATGGCCACATCGGCAGGCGTCAGGCGGGAACCCAGATGCACCACACTATACGAAGCCGGAGGCATACGGCGCGTACGCAGCACATAATCCATCTTCAAGTAATCCACATTGCCGGAGCGCACACTGTAATCAGGCGTCAGCGTAAAGGCCCGCTTTGCGCCATTTACATGGTCAGAAAGCAACCCGAACGAGAAGAAATTCCAGAACTTGCTGTACGAAGCATCCTGCGCATGGCAATCAGCGCATTTCATCTCCAGAATCTGCCGTGCCACAGCATCGGCCTTAGCCGGTTCCATAGGAGGAATCTGGGTAGAAGCGTGCATGGAATCCACCACGCATTGTGAAACCTTGCCGCCAACAGCAGCCACCGCACCGGTCGCCGCCAGAATCAGCACATATTTCCAGGCAGAAGAACTCTTTTTCATCGTATTAGAAAGGGGTAAGCATGTCCATTCTAACACACCCTGCGTCACGAGCAAGCCGAAAACGTGCCCTGCTCTTGTTATTCTGTGGAAAATATGATAGAGTGCCCGCATGAAGCTCTTGTCTGTCCTCGCCCCAGCCCTGTTATTCCTGACCCAATGCAGCCCTATCCATGCACCTCAGGAAGTTGCAGCGCCCGCCCCGCAGCCCATGCCCGCCGAACTCTGCTACCTGGACACCGTGGCCCCATCGGTCAAGGTTGACCTCAAATACTGCGGCAACGACAACTTTGTGGGACGCCCGATTGATGGCTACACCGGAGGCAAGCGAGCCATCCTGCGCAAGGATGCAGCGCAGGCTGTGCTGAAAGCGCAGCGGGAACTGGAAGCCAAGGGACTTGGCCTGCTGATATGGGACGCCTACCGCCCCCACCGGGCTCTGGCAGATTTCTATGCATGGTCCAAAACAGCAGATGACAGCACCCGTGCTGAATTCTACCCCAACATCACCAAACGCGGCATCTATGAAAACCGCTACATCGGCCATACCTCTGAACACAGCTGGGGAATCGCCGTTGACCTCACCATCATTGACCTCAAAACCGGCAAGGAACTCGACATGGGCGGCCGGCATGACCTGCTGGACATCAGCTCCGCCACAGTATATACCGGTCTTACCAAGGAACAGCAGGCCAACCGCCTTTTACTGCGTGATACCATGGCGCGCGCCGGTATGAAGAACTACAGCAAGGAATGGTGGCATTACTTCCTGAGGGAACCAGGACTCTGCAGACGACACAATTTTCCGCTCAACGATGAACTAGTATGCCCTTGATGCTCCGAAAAGCCTGTTAATCTCTCTTTTTACTTGAAAAAATGGAATATATAGGTTAGAGTTCAGGGTGATGAAAATTCATTTCTGTGGAGCAGCTGAAACAACGACAGGTTCCCAGCACCTGCTGGAAATCAACGGCAGAAAAATCCTGCTGGACTGTGGTATGTACCAGGGGCACCGCGAAGACCAGATGCGAATCAACCGCGAGTTCCCCTACTTCAATCCCGCCGATATCGACTGCGTGGTGCTTTCCCATGCCCACATCGACCACTCCGGCAACCTGCCCAACCTGGTCAAGAAAGGCTATAAGGGATTCATTTACAGCACCCATGCCACACGCGACCTCTGCCAGATTATGCTGGCGGATTCTGCCCGCATCCAGGAAAGTGACTGTAAGTTCCTCAATAAAATGAGCGCCCGCAAAGGCGGCAGCGGCAAGGTGGCGGAAATCATCTACACCGAACAGGATGCCGAAGCCTGCCTGCGGCGCTTCATTAACATCGGCTACGAGATACCCTTCCCCATCATGCCCGGAGTCACCCTCACCTTCTACGATGCCGGACACATTCTGGGCGCAGCCCAAATCGTACTCGACATCGACGATGAGGAGGACGGACAGCACAAGCGCCTGCTGTTTTCCGGAGATGTAGGCCGTGGTAACAATGAACTCCTGCGTGACCCCGTACCAGTGCCGGATGTCGACATCATGCTCATGGAATGCACCTATGGAGGGAGGCACCACGAAGCCCCCAGCCGCGATGATGAAACATTCTGCCGCACCATCCGCGATGCGCTCAAACGCGGAGGCAATGTCTACATTCCCTCCTTTGCTGTTGAACGCACCCAGCAGCTGCTCTACCTTCTCAACCGCGCCTACAAGGAAGGGCGTCTGCCTAACTACCAGGTCTATGTGGACAGCCCCATGGCGGTGAGCGCCACGGAAATCTTCCGCATTCACCCCGAATGCTTCAACAAGGAAGTGTACGACTTCCTCTTTGCCGAACGTGATCCTTTCCATTTCGAACAGCTGCACATGGTACGGAGCATCTCGGAATCGCAGAGACTCAACAATCTGAGAGAAAACGCCATCATCATCTCCGCCTCTGGCATGTGTGAAGCCGGGCGCATTCTGCACCACCTCAAGAACGGTATCGGCCGTCCCAACAACACCGTCCTGTTCGTCGGCTACTGTGCCGCCAACACGCTGGGCCGCCGCATCCTCAGCGGTGCGCTCGAAGTCCGTATTCTGGGAGACCTCTACCCTGTACGAGCCCGAATAGAATCCCTCGACTCCTTCTCCGGCCATGCCGACCACCAGGAACTGCTCCAATACTTCCATGCTACCGGTGGCCGCAAATCCAAAGTCTACCTGGTACACGGCGAAAAGGAATGCTCCGCCGCCATGCTCCAGGCCTTGCAGCAAGAACATAATGGAGACATTGAAATTGCCCGGCTGAACACCACCGTAAACTGCTGACCGCCGGATATTCGAAAGCCATGCTTTTTGCTTGCTTCGCGCAGGGGCGCGTGGTAGACTATGCGGTAGCATGAAAGTCATCACTATCTACGGCAGCAAGAGCGACCTTCCCTTCATGGAACCGGCTCGCGTGTATTTCCAGGAAAACAACGTTGAACACGAAGAGGTTGTCTACTCTGCCCACCGTGACCTCCCCGCCCTCATTGACTATCTCAAGGAACTTGAAGCCAGCCAGACAAAGGCCGTACTGCTCTGCGTTGCAGGCCTTTCCGCCGCCCTGCCCGGCGTTGTGGTCATGAACACCGAGCTGCCCGTCATCGGCGTACCGGTGCCCTGCGGCCCGCTCAATGGCGTGGATGCCCTGCTGGCCATCTCCCAGCTTCCCGGCGGCGTACCAGCCACCACCGTGGGTCTTCACAAGAAGACACCGGTCAATGCTGCTATGGCAGCCCACCGCATCATCAAACTGGCAGAATAACGCCGCTCCGGGCCATCCCGGTGCCTCCTCCCCACCCTCACCAGATGAGTACACCCAAAGACCTCCTGACCATCGACGCCCTCAGCGATGCCGACATCCGCAGCATCCTGGAAGGCGCGGCGGAAATGAAAAAGGTATTCTGCAGCGGGCAGACACACCCGGCACTTGCCGGCAAATCCGTGCTGACGCTCTTCTACGAGCCCAGCACGCGCACCCGTTCATCCTTCGAGCTGGCCGCCCGCAAACTGCAGGCCGATGTCACCACCTTCTCCGTAGCCACCTCCTCTGTTGTGAAAGGAGAGAGCGTGCATGACACCATCGACACCCTCATGAGCATGCACATGGACTACATCATTGTGCGGCACAAGAACAGCGGCATCCCTGCGGTCATCGGCCGCCACGCCAAAGCCTCAGTCATCAACGCGGGAGACGGCGCCCATGCCCACCCCAGCCAGGCCTTTCTCGACGCCTTCACCCTGCAGGAGAAATACGGGGAGCTGGCAGGCAGGCGGGTCGTCATCATCGGCGACATCCTGCACAGCCGCGTGGCCCGCTCCACCAGCTGCATCCTGAAGCGACTGGGAGCATCGGTCGCTTACATGGGGCCCGGTCCCCTCGTCCCGGACGAAAAGCATACCGGCATTCCCCGTTTCACCAACTGGGATGCCGTGTTTGCCTGGAAGCCCGATGTCATCTACCTTCTGCGCGTACAGAACGAGCGCATGGATACGCCCTATTTCCCTTCGGCAGACTATCACCAGGCCTTCGGCGTGACAGAAGAACGTCTCAAACGCATTGATGCGCTGAATCTGAGCATCATGCACCCCGGACCGGTCAACCGCGGAGTCGAATTGTGCGACAGCGCCATGGAATACCGCAACAGCCTCATCTGCAACCAGGTTGAAAACGGCGTAGCCGCCCGCATGAGCATTCTTTCCTACCTTACCCCCCGGTCTCAGCACCATGACTAACACCTACATCACGAACGCCACCTGGGCCCCCACCGGAGAACGATTTGATATCCGCCTTGCACCAGGCCACAGCCAGGTTGTACCGGAACTGGGCGGCCTCACCATCAGCGATGCCGAAGTCCGCCCCGCCGGGCAGATGCCGATACCGGACCGCGCCCGCATCGTGGATGCAGAAGGCAAGCTGATTCTGCCTGCCCTGTTTGACCTGCACGCCAAAGTGGAAATCGAGGGGCGCAGCAAGCGCGAATCCGTCACCCGTACCGGCCAGGCCGCCGTACAGGGTGGTGTGTGGGGCATGCTGGTGCAGCCCACCCCCGGCTTCATGTTCGACAACAGCTCCGCGCTGGACAGCTTCCGCGAAGCGGTCGGTCAGCGTTCTGCGGCCGAAATGATACCGGCAGGTTGCATCTCCCAGGGAATGAAAGGAGACCAGCAGGCCCCCTACAACACTCTGGCGGCACGGGGTATCAGCATCCTGAGCGACGGAGGCGAACGCCCCGGCAATCTGCTCATGCTGCACCGCGCCATGAAGTATGTGGCCGAGCTTGATATGATTCTCGCCATCCGGGGCGATGTTCCCAGCATCACCGCCGGCACCTGCATCCACCCCGGCACTACAGCCTACAAGCTGGGGCTGCACGGCACTCCCGCCTGCGCCGAGGAAATCGGTATCGAAATCATCATCCGCCTGGCGCACGATGCCGGATGCCGCCTGCATGTGCAGACCGTCAGCACTGCCGAGGGTGTTGAAATCATCCGCCGCGCAAAGGCCGCAGGGGCGCGCATTACCGCCGAGGTAGCGCTTCACCACCTGCTCTTCTCCCATGAGGATGTGGGCGAATTCGACACCAACTACAAGACCCTGCCCCCGCTGCGGGACAAGGCAGACACCGAAGCCCTGCTGGCTGGTGTGAAAGACGGAACCATCGACTGCATCGTCTCCGACCACACACCCTGCACCCCCTTCTCCAAATTGCAGGATTTCCCCACCGCCCCGCAAGGTATGTGCCTTCTGGATCATTACCTGCCCACCCTTTACACCCAGCTGGTGAAACCGGGCAAGCTGACATGGGCCGAACTGGTGCGCGCCTGCTGCACAGCGCCCTGTGCCATCGCCGCGCCCGAAGTAGCCGACCCGGCAGAACCGGAGGGCATGCCCCTGCTGCTTTTCGACCCCTCTGTTGAATACACAGTAACAGCCGACACGCTGCCCTGCGGGACACTCAACACACCGCTTCTGGGCAGCACCCTCTGCGGCCATGTCACTTTACCTCTCCAATAAGCCATGATTATCTACATCATCAGCGACGGCAAAAAAGGACATCTTTCCCAGACACGAGGGCTGGCACAGGCCCTTATCGAACAAGCAAGCGAAGCAGCCCCCGACCGTGAACACGCCTGCTACGAAGTGGATATCACAGGCCTGAGCTGGCTGGGCAAACTCTTCTATAAAGGCAAGGAGCTGCCCCATCCCCGCCCGGATCTGATTCTGTGCGCCGGGCATGGTACCCACCTGGCAGCGCTGAGTCTCTCGCGCCACCTGCGGAGTCTGTGCATGGTCTGCATGCGTCCCAGCCTGCCGTCCGGCCTATTCGACCTGTGCATCACCCCGCGTCATGACCTGCCCGATGGCTTCACCGCCAATGGCCGTATCTTCCCGACAAACGGGGCCATCAATGCCATCCGCCCCACCCCTGAAGTTGAGAAGACCCAGAGTCTCATCCTCATCGGCGGCCCCAGCAAGAGCTACAACTGGGATGCCGAACTGGTACTCAACCAGCTTTCCTCCATTGCACGCATGACCACAACGCCCATCGTCCTCACTACCTCCCGCCGCACGCCGGCAGACTTTGTGAACGACGTGGCAGCGGCCTGCCCGAACATCCGCGTCGTCCCCGTCGAGGAAACCGGTCCGAACTGGGTTCAGGAAAACCTTTCCAAAGCCAAGGAAGTGTGGGTCACGCAAGATAGCGTGAGCATGGTATACGAAGCACTCTCCAGCGGCGCTCCGGTCGGCATCATCGAAATGCCAGCCAAGGAAGGCCCCCACAAACCCGATGCCTCGCGCATTGCCCGTGGTCTCAACATGCTCATCGCAGATGGCAGCGTCTGCCGCTTCACCGAATGGGCCAAGACCAACACCATCCCCCAGACGGGCAAGGTACTCAACGAAGCCGCCCGCGCTGCTTCCTACATCCTGCAAAACTTCCCGAAACTTCTGCCATGAAAATCATGCATCTGCTGCCGTCCCTCAGCTCCGGGGGCGTAGAACAAGTCGTTCTGGAACTCTGCGAAGGCCTGTGTGCCGCAGGAGTCGAGAATGTCGTGGTCTCGGCAGGCGGCAGCATGGTATCCGCCATCGAAGCAACCGGGGCACGGCACATCTCCCGCCCCATCGGCAAGAAAAGCATCTTCACCCTGCTCCAGGTCGGCCGCACGGCCCGACTCATCCGCGAGGAGAAGCCCGACATCCTGCACCTGCACTCACGCGTCCCGGCCTGGGTCGGACATCTGGCAGCACGGCGCATTCCAGCAGCCGAGCGCCCGGCCATCGTCTCCTCCTTTCACGGGTTCCACTCCGTCAATGCCTATTCGGCCATCATGGCCAGGGGGGAACGCGTCATCGCCGTTTCCCGCTGCATGCGCGAGCATATTCTGACCAACTACCCCCAATGCCCGGAGGAAAGCATCGTCGTCATTCCCAACTCGGTGGATGCCACGCGCTTCAACCCCGCCTACAAACCCAGCGAAGCCTGGCTGGAGAAATGGCATGCAGATTACCCTGAACTTCAGGGAAAATACACCCTGTGCCTGCCGGGCCGCATCACCCGCCTGAAAGGAGCAACCCACCTCGGTCCCATCCTGCGCCAGCTGAACAGCAGGGGCATCCCCGCACACGCCGTCATTGTCGGCGAAACGAAGAAAGGCAAGGAATCCTACCGCGATGAAGTCCAGGCCGGCTTTGAAGCTGAAGGTGTGGCTGATTGCGTCACCTGGACCGGCCACCGCCGCGACCTGGGGGATGTTCTCTGCGTCTGCGACGTGACCCTCTCCCTCACTCTCCAGCCGGAATCCTTCGGCAAAACAACGCTGGAAGCGCTCTCGCTGGGGCGGCCAGTTGCGGGATACGAACACGGTGGCGTCGGCGAGCAGCTCGAACAATTCCTGCCCGATGGCATGGTAGCCGCCTGCGATGCCGATGCCATGGCCCGCCTCCTGGAGAAGTGGTATACCGAGCGGCCCACCCCCCGGACACCTGTACCTGCGCCCTACCGCCGCGAAGACATGATACAGGCTCACATCGACCTCTACCAGGGCCTTTGCCGGGGCTGACAACACCGTTCCACCATGAACCTGCTCCATATCAGCCCGCGGCTGAGTCCGGGCGGCATCAACCAGCTCGCAGCAGACATGGCCGTGGGGCTGCAGCAAGCCGGATTCCGGAACACGGTCATTTCACCACCGAACGAACTGGTCGGCCGCATGGCGGCCAGCTCGGTGCAGCACCAGAACATGCGCAGCCTGAGTCTGTTCAATTACCGGGCGCAGATACGGCGAATCGGGCGCATCATGCGAAGCACCCGGTCAGACCTCATCCTGACCTACACAACGCAGGCCACCTATCTGGCCTGGATGGCCTGTAAGAATCTGCCGGAGGATGAACGGCCGCGCCTTATCGGCATCCACACCACCTACCCCCGACTCCGGGGCTGGATGCTCAGTCTGGAATGCTGTGATGCGCTGGTAGCCACCTCGCGCCACCTGCGCGATGAACTGATTCGCCGCGCCTCGCTTGACGCCGACCGCCACATCTGGATTGTCCCCTACGGAGTGAATGAGGAACTGTGCAACCCCTCCTACACCCCCTCTGCCACATGGCTGGAGCAATGGAAGCGCAGCTACCCGCAGAATACCCCTACGCTCAACATCTGCCTGGCCGGAGCCATTTCCCCGCTGCACGGACACGAAGACCTGCCAGACATTCTTCAGAAGCTCAACGAGGCCGGTGTAAATGCGCGGGTCTTCATTGCCGGAGACACAGCCCGCGCCAAACAGCGTTACCTGGCCAAAATCCAGAAACTTTTCAAGACACGGGGCATATCCAGGCAGGTCATCTGGCTGGGAAACCGCTCTGACCTGCGCGATGTTCTCTGCGCGAGCGATGTGGTCATCTCGCTGACCCGGCAACCTGCCTGCCATGACCGTGCCATTCTGGAAGCCCTGTCGCTGGGAAAGCCAGTAGCCGGATACGACCATGGCATCGTGGGTGAATTGCTGGATATCTACTTACCGGAAGGCCGCGTCGAGCCAGGAGACACGGCAGGCATAGCCGACCGCCTGGAGCAATGGAATGCCTACCGCCCTGTATTGGAAGGCTCCCTGCTCCGACCATACCGACTGGCTGATACCATACGCGGCATTGCCGAACTGTGTACATCCGTCTGCCAGGGGCGCAACACCGCGCCAAATCATTGACAAGCCACCCGAAATAGAGTACCATCTGCCCCGAACTGAACACACCAGATGATAAGTTTCACCAATCTATCCCGCTACACCGACATCGGTTCCAACTGCTATCTGCTCGATATGGACGGTGTACGCATTGTGCTGGACTCCGGCATGCACCCCAAGAAGGAGGGGGCAGATGCCACCCCTGAATTCAACCTCATCGGAGCAGCTGACCCCGATACCATCTTCATTACCCATTCCCATCTGGATCACATCGGCACCCTCCCCGTCCTACAGGACAAGTACCCGGCAGCCGAAGTGAACATGACCGCAGCCACCTGTGAAGTCGGTCTCGCCATGCTGCACAACTCCGTCAACGTAATGACGGCCAAACGCACCCAGGAAGGCATCATCGACTACCCTTTCTACACCCACCAGGAACTGGACCACGCCGCGCGCTGCTGGATGCCCCGTCCCTACGGAACGCCCTTCCGCATCGGCCGCAACGGCCGCGTGCTGGCCACGCTACACGATGCCGGCCATATTCTGGGAAGCTGCGGAGTGGAGCTGGAAAGCGAAAGCGGCACCAGTATCCTCTATACAGGTGATGTACAGTTTGACAACCAGACCCTCATTGCCGGTGCCGATTTCCCCGAAGAGGGCATCGACATCCTCATCATGGAAAGCACACACGGCTGCACACAGCGCGCTACCGGTTACACCCGCGCCGCAGAATTGAAACGCTTTGCCGACACCATCCGCGAAGTGCTGGAAAACAACGGTGCCGTTCTCATTCCCGTCTTTGCGCTGGGCAAGAGTCAATGCCTGCTCACCGAAATCGGCCGTTTCAAGGAACAGGGACTCATTCCCGATGTTCCTGTCTATTTCGGCGGTCTGAGCTCCAAGATAACAGCCGTCTACGACAAACTGGCAGACAGCACCCCCCGGCTCAAACCTGGTTTCCGGATTAAGGAACATGTGGAAACCCACGGCCTGCCTCGCCAGGGGAAAGCCCCCCTTGTGGCATCCCCCGGCAATATCTACCTTGTCTCCAGCGGCATGATGAGCGAACACACAGTCTCTCACATCCTGGCTGAACAAATCATCACCCACCCGGACGATGCCATCCTCTTTGTCGGGTACAGCGACCCGGAGACCCCGGCAGGCCGTATCAAGGCTACCAACCAGGGCGAACTGGTGCAGCTGCGGGCCAAGGGAGGCCAGGCCTACCCGCTCAAATGCCGCGTGGAATGCTTCGATTTCTCTGGCCATGCCACTCGCAGCGCGCTGATTGACTACGCCTGCAGGCTCAAGCCCCGGAAACTACTGCTGGTACACGGTGACCCGCCCGCGGTGGAATCCTTGTCCGACGAATTGCAGCAGCTGCTGCCGGACACGGAAATCATCATCCCCGAGCCCGGCAAGCCGTTGCGGCTGGACTAATACAGTCCTTATTTGCCGTGGTGGTCCACTTCCTGAGAAATAGCCAGGATGCGGAAATCCCTGTGCCCGCAGTAGCGGATGCAGAGTGACTGCCCCACGCCGGCATCGGGCATGAGCGACAGCCGCAAAGCCCCGGTATAATCAGAAGCCTCACCGCAGTGCTTTTCCCAGCGGTCGTTGGCGCTGCTGCAATAATCAAAAGTCGTATCACTCTGCAACAGGCGGATTTTGAAGCGGCTCAACTGGCGCACCGAATTAAAGCTTACAGAACTCTCCAGCGGCATGGTGTGGATTTCCGCCTCAATCGGCATGCCTACCCTGTATACAGCCCCCTTGGTGATAAGAGGAGAAACACAGGCTGCAGATGTTCCGGTGCAGATGTCCGCACCCGACGCATCCTGCACCACCATGCAGGCATCAGCAGTCCAGCCCGGAACAGACAACATTCCGTCCTCCTCTGCCACCAGCGTACGACAGACATCCAGATGCGGGCCATCAGGCTTCATCCGTTCCAGCATCATGGGGCCGCCTGCTTCCGGCTGCGTCACCAGCCACAGCTCATCATCCCTGCCTTCCAGACTCTGCAGCGCCGCCACATGGCAGACCCGGCGGTGTTTCAGCACCACACGCTGCCACGCTGTCACCTGCTGCTCCATATTGATGGTCAGCACCGCCAGGGAATCATCATGCATCAGCACCCAGACATTGATGTTGGAACCGCGCTGGACGCACCATTCCCTGACACCGGGAGCAAAAAGATGTTCGGCAAGCATGCTGATGTCCGTGGTCGAAAAGCCGTCTGATTCCAGGCGGTAGGCAATCTCACGCATCCGGCGGCGACCCCGCTGCACAAACAACACCGTATTCTCTACCGTGCGCGCCGGCATCGCTTCACTGCCCACGGCTGACTGGCGGCGGAAAGCAACCGTTGACGGCGTGATGGCTCCCCCGGTCCCGGATACCACTACCCATTCACTATCGGAAGTTCCCACGAGCAGCTGCCGGGTGGCACAAAGCCAGCAGATGCGGCTCTGGTCGCCCCCGACGATATTCAGATGCATCGCATCATCGTCATTGGTACCGACGCGGAAATTATGGTAATCGTCCGTTCCGCTTGCCAGCAGAGTCGTTGGCAGTCCCTGCATGCCGCCCAGCCACAAACGCCCCTGGAACATACAGGAAAAGGCCGGATAGCCGTTGCGGGCACCCATAGCGCCGAAACTCCAGCTGCGGGTAGAGAAGCTCACCGGCTTACCCAGGTACGGAATCATCAGCTCAGCTCTGGCATGGTACGCATCTGTCACCTCCGTAATCTTCAACTTATATTCGCGTGTGCCACCCATGATGCGGAATTGGAGAACCGCCCCCGCACCGGCAGAATCCTTGCTGCAGCGGCATACCAGCACCATGCGGCAAGGGCGGGGTTCCGAGCCGGACAAGGCCCAGTTCTGGCGCGTCGCATAATCCGACTGGGCAAAGGTCTTGATGCAGGTCCAGTTCCAGAGCCGGAAATCGGGTTCCGTTTCCAGTGTATCATAACTGCGCCAGAGTTCCCAATGGGCACTCCAGGTATTAAGCGTATTCAATTCCCAGTCCCCCATCACCTCATAAGGAATCCCGGTGCTGTCCAGACGCATGATTCCCGGCTGGAAATAATGAGGATAATCCGATAGAAGCGTGCTTCCATTAAAGGCATCGGGCGTGTAATCACGGATGCAATGGTATAAATAATACAAGTTGGAAGTAGTGTTCTTCTGGTGCAGAACTGCCCCTTTTTGCACGCTGTTCTTGCTGATATCGGGCGCAGCCGAAGCGCCGAAGCTCTGCGTCTCATTGCTGAACAAGTCCTTACCGGGAATCAGCGCATCGGCCAGCATACATTCCCGTCCTACCATATCAGGGGTAAAGCACTTATCGCCCCCGGTAATGCAAAGGTCTGCCACCTTGCCGTCCTGCTGGAACAAAACCGACAGCGAGCCTTCCTGCAGCGCATAAGTCTCACGCGGCATCACCTCAAAGCTCGGTTCGTCGCAGCGCCAGTCCGTATCGGCATAGCGATACAGTACCACGGGCGGATGCGTAGGGCAGCACACGTACAAGGCATCATTCACCTGCGAAAAATGCAGAGCCGATAATTGAGCCGCAGATTGCCAGGGAGTCGTCAGCACATAGGGATCCCCAGCGGCATCGCACAGCAAAACGGCATCCCTGTACACGCGCATGCCCCCCGGAAAGAATTCCAGCATAAGCATATCATCCTCTGCAAAACAGAAGGGGAAGAGACGGACGGCAGCCCCGGCCGCCTCGCCCACATAGAAGGTACCGGCACGCAGCTGAATACCGCCATAGGGCAGAATCTGGAAATTCTGTATCAACGCAGCCCCGCGCTGATACGCCTGCAAATCAAAGCGCGTTGAAAGCCAAGGAGACAATTCACCCGCTGTAAAACCAAGAACAATAGGTACTTCCTGCATATGTTGCAGGATGTACCATAGTTACAGCGGGTGTGCAAATGGAAAACACTACCCGGCAACGCTTTCCGTGCGGCATTACAGACCGGCCTCCACCAGAATCGTGGCAGCACGCTGCACGCATTCCTGGCAGGATACACGGTTGCCGCTCTTCAACTCGCGGCAGGTTGATGCACCGTTTGCCGCCGTAAAGGAGGCCAGAACGGCAGCAGCCTTTTCAGGCGCGACCTGCATCGCTCCATACAAAGCGCCGCATGTTCCCTCCGGAGCCCGGCCACCACCACAGGAAGCCATGGGCTCGATGAGGTCCTCGCGGCCAAAAGCCGCGCATACCGTCTGCGCGCAATTATACATGAAAGGTTTCTGGCGGAACATGGCCAGGGCTTGTTCGACACGTTTCATAACAGGAATATCAGGGTGGAGAGGGGTAATATCAAGGTTTCCAGAGTTCTCCGCAGGCATCGGTAGGCATGCGCCAGTCTCCGCGCGGAGAAAGAGCAATGCTGCCCACCTTGGGGCCGTCGGGCATGCAACTGCGCTTGAACTGCTGCTGGAAGAAGCGGCGCAGGAATGTTTCGAGCGTGCGGCCGATGAGCTGTTCAGAAAACTCCCCGGCAAATGCCACCTGAGCCAGCACACGCAACTTCGTCGGTTCTGCGCCATACTTCACGAAGTGGTACAGGAAGAAGTCATGCAAATCGTAGGGGCCGAGGATATCTTCCGTCTTCTGCTCCATGCTGCCGTCATCCGCAGGCGGGAGCAATTCCGGACTGACAGGGGTATCAATCACATCCTGAATAGTAGCGGCCAGTTCCTGCGGGTAGCTGGAGGCCTCGTACTGCAGCAGACAGCGGATGAGCGTCTTGGGTACAGAGCAGTTAACGGCATACATGCTCATGTGGTCGCCATTGTAGGTGGACCAGCCCAGGGCTATCTCCGACAAATCGCCCGTACCGACAACCAGTCCGCCCGTCTTGTTGGCCAGGTTCATGAGCAGCGTCGTACGCTGGCGGGCCTGCACATTCTCATATGTGCTGGTACGCTGGGCAGGGTCAAAATCCAGATCCCGGAACTGCAACAGGCATGCCTCCTTGATGTCCACCTCCTTGAAGGTCACGCCCATGAGCTGCATCATGCTCACCGCGTTGTTGTAGGTGCGGCCGGTAGTACCGAAGCCGGGCATGGTCACGGCCAGAATGGTGCTGGCAGGCAGGCCCAGTTCGCGGCAGGCGCGGGCGCAGACCACCAGTGCCAGCGTGCTGTCCAGCCCACCCGAAATACCAATGACCAGCGTGCGGGCATGCGTATGTTCCATACGCTTCACCAGCGCAGCAGTCTGAATGCTCAAAATTTCCTCGCAGCGGGCGGCCATCTCCTCCGCAGCCGGGATGAAGGGGCGCGAAGGCAGCCATGCGTAGCTCAAATCGCAGCGGGATTCCATGGGTGCCAGCATGATACGGCGCACTGGCTGCAACGATTCAGCTGCCCGGCATTCAGGGAAACAGCTGCCGCTGTTGCGGATGCTGCCGAGACGCTGCAAATCCACATCGGCATATATCAGCGAAGATTCGCGGTTGAAAAGAGTTCCCTCTGCAGCAATGCGGCCATTATCGGCAATCAGGGACTGACCGGCATACACGGCGTCCTGGGAGCTTTCGCCCATACCGGCGGAAGCGTAGACATAAGCGGCCACACAGCGGGCACTCTGCTGCGCTATAGTCTGGCGGCAGAAATCCGCGCTGCCGGCCAGAGCCACAGATGCTGCAGGGTTGAAGATAACCCGCGCCCCCTGCAGCGCCAGGCGACAGCTGGGAGGAATCACCCCCATGAGGTCATCCCCTATCTCGATACCAAAGGTGAAATCTGCCCCATCGGTGAAAAGCAGGTCTTTCCCCACGGGAATGCGACCGAAGCCGGGCAGTTCAATTTCCCGCTCCTGCAGCTCTGCCGCCGGGCGGAACTGCCGCCGCTGGTATGCGTCTCCATTGTTGGGAAGCACCGTTTTGGGAACAGCGCCCAGCACATGTCCCCCCTGCACCACCACGGCCATGTTGTACAGTGACTCATGCACCACCAGCGGCAGGCTGAGAATGGCCGGCAGGCTCAGGCGGGCTGTCTCGCTGGCAAAGCGGGTCAACGCACGGCAAACGGCCTGCTGCAGATGCGGCTGTAAAAACAAATCGCCGCAGCTCGCCCCCGTAAAGGAATGTTCGGGAAACACAACGGCATGCGCCCCGCCACGGGCAGCTTCCTTCATCACAGCCACCAGTTCGGAGGTATTGAAACCCACATCAGCCACGCGCACGCGCGGCGTGGCGGCCGCAAGACGGTAATATCCGTATGTACTCATATCGTTCTGCGGCTATTCTGCCAGATTGGGACGGAAAGTCAATCATCTTGCGTGCATCCCCTTATTTTTTCGACTCTTTTGAACAGAAAAGCATCAGAAATCGTCGCATATTAAGCTTGACCCAGCTCTAGAAATATGTAAGAATGCCGCGTTCTCGTCTCATCTGCAAATTCCATGAAATACAGCATTTCTGCCTTGTCCCGGAAAACCGGGCTTTCGATTCATACTCTCCGCTACTATGAAAAAGAAGGTCTGCTGCGCTATGTAGAGCGTACCGATTCCGGTCGCCGCGTATACGGCGAAGCCAGTCTGGGTTGCCTGCTGGGGGTTCTCTGCATGAAACAGGCCGGGATGACCCTGCCGCAGATCAAGGCATTCATGGATGTGACCATCGAGGGCGTCTCCACCCTGCCCAAGCGCCTTGAAATGATGGAAAGTGCGTTGGAGCAGCTCTTCAAGCTCAAGGCGGCCGTAGACCGTGGAATTCAGCTGGCCAATTTCTTCATCGGAGGGTGCCGCAATGCCATCGAGGCTCTCCAGAACGGCGCCGACCCGGAAGAAGCCTTCCCCTACATCACGCGTGACGGCATCATCGAGTTTCCCTTCCAGCTCACCGAGGACGGCAAGCTCGAACCTGACACCCCGCCGGAAGATTTCGAAGCAGCGGTTCCCAGACGCCGCAGCAGCCACACCAAGAAACAAACCAAAGCATAAGATATGAGAGAACTCGCTAAATGGGCACCCCTGGGCGGAGCCGTCTGCCTGCTTGTAGCCGCGTTCATCATCGGCCGCAACTCCCGCCGCGATGTGCGGGAAATTTACGGCATGATTGATCATTACGACAACATGGGGGAGTAAATCTTCTATAACAACATTGCGGTGCGTTACCCGGATAAGAACGGGTAACGCATCTTTGTTTTCCGCGCAGCAAGCGCATCAGGGAAGAATTGTCCCCTCCCTGCCCAGCCGGACCTTATGGCCCCAATCGGCATCTGCCTGCAAGGCGCGCCCCACGGCCACCAGCTCAAACTCCCGCGTCAGCAGACTCTGCGCCAGCCTGGACAGGAAATCCGCCTGCATGCCACCGGCCAGCTCTGCAATCACCGGGCGTTGCGAGAGCATCCGTACCCAGGAAGCAAAGCCCAGGGGAGAACCGTGAAAGGCCGGCAGGTGCAGCCCGGAATCGGCACAATCAAAAATATCTACTCCGGACTCACACAAATGCTGCAACAGTGTCTCCAGCACCGCAGGTGTTTCCACGCCGCGCTGCTCCAGGCGGAACACCACAGGGAATCTCCTGCCGACGGCCTTCCTCACCGCATGAAGAACAGTACAGGGCAGGCGCAGGCGCGCTTCCTGGTCTCCGCCGTATTCATCGTGCCGGTGATTCTGTTCCGCATTCAGGAACTGCCCCAACAGCCCCGGCATCGTCCCATCGACGACGACAGCATCAAAGCCCAGGATACGAGCATGAGCCGCCGCCTGGGCAAAGGCCTGAACTGCCGCCCTGATATCCGCTGCGCTCATGCCTGCAACATTCTGACCGCAGTGAGTGAGGAGGGGCGCTATACGGCATCCGCATGCCTGCACCACACGGGCAATTCCTTTCCAGACGCGCAAGGCTGCGCCACCGAAAAAATGAGGCATGCCGGAATCTGGCGGCGGTGGAGCCACCGCAGCAGCCTCTGTGATGATGAGGCCCATTTCATGCGTCGCACGGCGGATGTAAAAGAGACGCATGGAGTCCGCCGGCACGCCGGCATGCGACCGCTGCCCCGCCACAGGCGCCAGTACAAGCCTTGTGGGCAGATGGATTTTACGATGCACAAACGGTCTGAATAACAGGTCAATATCGCGCAAGCTGAGTGCTGTATCCGGGATATTCATATATGGAGACTTTAGTCTCTACCACAATGGCAGGCAAGAAGTTAGAATATCAATTCGGAAAACCGGCGGTCGGCCGGCATAACAACACGCGATACACGCTTGACAGCAGGCGGGGCATTGAGTAAAGTAGGGAACGTATATGATGCCACAGCTCACAGAATCCATTGGTAAATACCTGCTTGCCGCCGTATCACCCCTGATTCGCCACCCGGAAAATGCAGAGCTGCGCGTCGCCGCTACCCCCGCCGGGGACATGCTCCGCTTCCGGTTGGTTCTGGAGCAGGCCGATGTGGCACGCGTCATCGGCCGCAACGGCATGACGGCTTCCGCCATTCGTTCCCTTGCCAAGGCCGCTGGTGAAAAAGCCGGTATCAAGGTCGTGGTGCATATTCTCTCCAAGGAAGAGGCCGACAGCTGATTTCCCCACCCCGCACCATGCAGGAGCTATTTGCAGACTGGCCTGCATCCCGACCGGCAGCCCGCGTACTGGTGGACGGTCTCAATGATATGGTGCTGGATTACGCCATACCCGACGGGATGGAGGGAGTCACCCGCGGCAGCCGCGTAGAAGTGCCGCTGCGGGCCCGCAACACTACAGGCACGGTGCTGGCCCTGGTGCAGCCGGAAGCCAGTTGGGCTGCCCGCCTGCGTCCGCTGCAGCGCATGGTCAGCGATGCCCCGGTCGTTTCCCCTGCCCTCATGGATTTGGCAGAATGGGCTTCCCGTTACTACGCCGTGCCGGTAGAGCAGATGATTCGCTGCATCGTGCCGGAGCCTGTTCGCCAGGAACGCCACGACGAAAAGACACGCAAAGTCGTGATACTCCAGAATTGGCCTGATGACGACACGCTCAATAAAATCAACCGCCGAGCCCCGCGCCAGGCGGCCATTCTCCGCTACCTGCACAGCAGCGGAACAGGGAGGGAAGCATTGGCTGAACTGGGCGGCACCCCTGCGCTGGCTCCCTGCCGCGCGCTCGAAAAGAACGGCTATGTGAGAATCGAGGAAGAAGCCGTCCACCGCGACCCGGCAGGCTCCGAGCAATTTGCCCCCACCACAGCCCTGCAACTCAATGCCGAACAGGCCGAAGCCCTGCGGCACATCAATGCAGCCTTCGATGCTGCCTCCACCCGGCCGATACTGCTGCAAGGCGTCACCGGCAGCGGCAAGACAGAAGTCTACCTGCAGGCGGCGCAGCGCGCCATGGACCAGGGAAAGGGTGTCCTTATCCTCGTGCCGGAAATCTCCCTGACCCCACAGACCATGGCCCGCTTCAAGGGACGCTTTGCCCACGCCCCCGGCAGTGTGGCCATCCTGCACAGCGCCATGAGCGATGGTGAACGATTCGACGAATGGCACGCCATCCACCGGGGGAAGGCACGCATCGCCATCGGCCCCCGCTCTGCCGTCTTTGCCCCGGTGCAGAATCTGGGGCTCATCATCGTAGACGAAGAACACGATTCCTCCTACAAGCAGGAGAACAGCCCGCGATACCACGGCCGCGACCTTGCCGTCCTGCGCGCCCGGCTGGAAGGAGCGACCATCGTGCTGGGGTCAGCCACGCCCTCGCTGGAATCACTTCACAACGTACAGCTGGAGAAATACACCTTGCTCCGCATGGATAAACGGGCAGACGGCCAGCGGCTTCCCCTCACCCGCGTGCTGGACATGCGGAGCGAACCCAAGGACAAACGCAACCTCGGCATCCTTTCGGAACGCCTGCGCATGGCCATCGACGAACGGCTCACCAAGGGGGAGCAAGTCATTCTGCTGCTCAACCGGCGTGGATTCGCCCGCGCGTTGCAATGCCCGGAATGCGGCTATACGGCCAACTGCGAGCATTGCGCCCTGCCCATGACCTACCATGCAACGGAAAACCGCCTCGTGTGCCACATCTGCGGGTACCGGCAGATGGTACCTCCCCGCTGCCCGGAATGCCACACCACGAACATCAGCCTGGAGGGCTACGGCACGCAGAAGGTGGAAGCCGTCCTGCGCCGCTGTTTTCCCCAGGCCCGTCTGCAACGGGTCGATGCCGATGTGACGACGCGCAAGAATGCCCTGCGCGACATCCTGGCCGATTTCCGGGCGCACAGAACCGATATTCTGCTGGGAACGCAGATGATTTCCAAGGGACTTGACTTCCCCGGCGTCACCCTGGTGGGTGTCCTCAATGCCGACCTGGGGCTGAACATCCCGGACCCTCGCGCTGCCGAACGCACCTTCCAGCTTCTCACCCAGGTGGCCGGGCGAGCCGGACGGGGCGACATTGACGGAGAAGTCATCATCCAGACCTACAACCCGCAGGCCGCAGCCATCCAGTTTGCGAGGCGGCATGACACCGACGGCTTTGCCGAAACGGAACTGGAGCTGCGCCGGCAGATGAACTTCCCGCCCTTCTGCCACATGGCGGTGCTGACCACCCGGAGTGAACAGGAAGAGCTGGCAGCACTGGCCATGGAAACCCTGCACAAACGCCTGCTGGCCGCCCTGCCTGCCCAGGTTCAGCTCAGCGACCCTCTGCCCGCCCCGCTTGCCAAGGCCTACGGGCAGTTCCGCTACCAATGCACGCTCAAAGCACCGGGTGCCCGGCTGCTGGCCGACGTCTGCAGCCGGGAAATTGCGGCCATGAACTGCGGCGAGGGGGTCGCGATATCGCTTGATATCGATGCCTATACATTCCTGTAGTTCGCAGTTGACTCGACTCCTGCTTGCTGATAGAATAAACGCGTTATGAGAAATCCATTTCTTTATCTTGTCCTTGCGGCAGGGCTTGTATGCTGGGGGCTGACACCCAGCCTTGCAAAAGATGACGACAAACAGCTCTCCAAAGCCGAGAAGCGCGAGCTGAAGAAAAAAGAGAAAGAAGCCAAGAAGGCGGCCAGGAAAAAAGCCCTGAAAGGCGATAAGGCAGACGCCGATGAGCAGGTGGATAAAAAGGCTTTCAGTAAATTCCTCAAGCAAATTGCTCCCTTTACCGGCAAAATCAAGACCAGCAGCAAGTTCTACCTTCTGGTCTGTTACAACAACAATATCGAAGCCAGCGAAACCCTCCTCAAGGCCATTCAGGAGAATGAAGCTAGCCTGAAACGCGGCAAAATCGGCGTGCTGCTCATCAATGCAGGCGATGCGCTGGAAGAGAAAGAGGCCGTCAAGGAACTCAAGAAGTACAAGCTGAAGCATGCTGCCGTCTTCAACGAAGACTGGAAAAAGGAAACCGAAAAAATCCTGGAGGTAACCGGTGACAATGCCATCAGCAAGAAATTCTCCTCCCCGGCGGCCGCGAAGTGGACGCTTCTCACCCCCAGCGGTGAAGCCCTGGGAACAGGTGACGGCTCCAGCATGGAAGACTGCTTCAAGCTGGCCGGAGTGAAGGCCACCCCTGTCAAGGCCAAGGCCGGAGAGGAAGACGAGGAAGAGGAATCCGAAGACTGAAGATTGTTATGATTGAGACACTCAATGACCTGAAGACGCGCCGCAGCTGCCGCAAGTATACCGGCCAGCAAGTTGCCGAGGAACAGCTGGCCGCCGTTCTGGAAACCGCCACCTATGCCCCCACAGGCCATGGTCAGCAGAGTCCGCTGATGGTGGTGGTCCAGGAGCCGGAACTGGTTGCCCGTCTGTCTGCCCTCAACGCCCAGGTGATGGGAACCAGCCGCGACCCCTTCTACGGCGCTCCCACAGCCGTCATCGTCTTCGAAGACACCACCGTCTCCACCGGCCATGAGGATGCCTGCATGGTGATGGCCAACCTGCTCAACGCTGCGCATGCAGTGGGACTGGGTTCCTGCTGGATTAACCGCGGCCGCCAGATGTTTGAACTCCCCGAAGGAGCTGAACTCAAGGCCTCCTGGGGACTGCCTGAACACATGGCCGGGCTGGCCGTCTGCATTCTGGGCTACGAAGCAGAAGGCGGCACCATCGCGCCCAAGCCCCGCAAGGAAGGCTACGTCATCCGCCTCTGATTCGAACACAGGGAAAACGCCATGAAACGCCTGTTCCTCACATTCGTCCTCGCTGCCGGCTGTTTTATTCCCGCTCAGGCTCAGGAAGCGCCAGGAGCCTCGGTAGCTGAAGCGCTCGTCTCTTCTCCCCTCACCTATCTGAACGAGACGCGCCCTGCTGCCGATGCCCGCTTCTATATCTACCTCAGCTCCGCCTCCTGGTGCCGTCCCTGCCGCGAGCTGATGCCCAAGGTCATCGCGGAATATCCCGCCATCAAGGCGGCGGGCGGAGAAATCATCCTGGTCTGCTTTGACAGTACCCCGGCGTCTGGCGCTCTTTACCTGAAGAAGTACAACGCCTCTTTTCCCGGAGTTGCCGCCAATTACAACAATCTGAGCCAGCTGACCGAGATGCTGCCCGGCTATGCACCGTCTGACCGCATTCCCAGCGCCACCATCGTGGCCGCAGACGGCACGCTCCTCTACAAAGGCCATGGAAAAGGCATTCTGGAGTGGCGCAGCCTCGTCCCGCAGAACTGAACCCGGTTTTTCCATACAAAAGAAGCAGCAGGAACTTTCCTGCTGCTTCTTTTTTGTCTGTTGAAAACAACCTGCTTCAGCAGACATCTGCCACCACACCGTCGCGGATGATGAGTGTGCGGTCACCACGCGCGGCAATCCCGGCATCGTGCGTCACCGTCACCAAGGTCTTACCGCCTTCCTCCGCCAGGCCGAAAAGCAGGTCGAGAATCTGACCTCCGTTTCGGGAATCCAGATTACCTGTAGGTTCATCCGCGAAAATGATGGCAGGGTCATGCGCCAGCGCACGGGCAATAGCCACGCGCTGCTGCTCACCGCCGGAAAGCTCATTGGGCAAATGATCCATGCGGTCAGCCAGACCCACGCGCTCCAGCAGGTGGCGGACGCGCTCCGTAGCTTCAGTTCCCGCCACAGCCGTGGCCAGAGAAGCATTCTCCAGAGCCGTCAGTTCCGGCATGAGCATGTAATTCTGGAAAATGAAGCCCATCATCTTATTGCGGAACAAGGCACGGCGGCGCAGCGAAAGGGCGTAAATCTCCTCGCCATCAATCACTACCTTGCCTTGCTGGGGAGGCTCCAGTCCGGCCAGCGTGTACATGAGCGTCGTCTTGCCCGCGCCGCTCGGACCACACAGAAACACCTTCTCACCACGGCGTATGTGCAAATCCAGGCCATGAAGCACCTCTATCTGCTTCTTGGCAATCGTGTAGGAACGGTGTAAATTCTCAGCCTGAATCATGAGCGTGAAAGTTCTATATTATCAATGAGTCGCACCTCCCCGAACCAGGCAGCAACCGCCAGCAGCGCCAGACGGTGGGGGTTGGCAATTTCGTGCAGAGTCTCGGCATCAACGAGTTCCACATAATCGCAGCGCACACCAGGTATGGCCTCCAGCCCGGTTTGTACAGCCGCACAGATATCTGCCGCAGCCTCGCCGGCCACATAGGAAGCGCGTGCTTCCAGCAGCAGGCGGCGAATGGTGGGAGCGGCCTCCCGGTGCGCCGGTGTCAGGCGTACATTGCGGCTGGAAAGAGCCAGGCCATCCTCCGCACGCACAATCTCAGCACCGTGGATGGTGACGGGGATGTCGAGGTCGCGGACCATGCGTCGCAGAATCGCGAGCTGCTGGTAGTCTTTCTTGCCGAAGATGGCATCCGTGGGCTGCACCAGATTGAAAAGCTTATTCACCACCAGACAGACACCGGCAAAATGCCCCGGACGGCTCGCCCCGCACAACACGGTGGAAAGATGCGTTTCCTCCATGGTGATGGAACGGTCTCCGGCATACATCGTATCAGGCGAGGGCATAAACACCACATCCACCCCGCAGGAGTCACACAGTTCCAGATCCTGGGCAGGCGTCACGGGGTACGAGGCCAGGTCTCCGGCATTGTCAAACTGCACTGGATTCAGGAATACACTCGCCACAACAGCCCCCTCTTCGCCAGCCATGGCACGAGCCTGACGCAGAAGCGATGCATGCCCCTCGTGCAAGGCACCCATCGTAGGGACAAACACGAGACGACGCCCCCGCAAGGGCATCAGAGCCGTTCTCAATTCCTCCTTGGTATATGCCGTCTGCATGCGTGTATACTAACATAAAGCACCCGGCTCATCAACCCTTCATGACAGGGATAGTTTCAAGCCTCTTTCCTTGACGCTACGCGCGCCTGCATGTATAATGGCACCAGTAACCACCCTTTCATGAACAAGCAACTCTACATCTACGATTGTCTGAGCGGAAAACTGCGGGCTTCGGATGGTAACTTCATGACCATCGGCGCCGGAGAGAAGAACACGTTCCGACTGCACATGAAATCCGAGAACGGAGGATCATTCGCCCAGCGCGACAACGTGTGCCGCTTCTTTCCGCACGGGCATGTGAGTACCTATTCGCTCAATGGGGTGGAAATGAAGGCCGATGTGGTCATCCACCCGGAACGCATGTATCTGTTCGTGCTGTCAGAAGGTTGCTTCATCTGCTGGTACGGGACAGATTCCACCCGCCCGGATTTCAGTCAGTATTCGCCGAACATCTGGTTCCTGTACAACCCCTCCCTGGAGGAATGGTATGGGCCGTATGCCCTGACCGACCTGCCCATGGTAGCTCCGGAACTGCCGGATGACGTCCTGGCAACCTTCCAGGGGCTGGAACATTGTGCCTTCCTGCTGCGCGATATCGTTCCCGTGGCAAGCTTTGCTGCCAGCACCACAGAAGCCGCCACCGAAAGCGAAGTGGGCCAGGCCAATTCCCCCTCCGAACTGCGCTGCCCGAACTGCTGGGAACTCTTCCAGCCGGCACAGGTCTTGAGCATTGCCTGCCATCCAGAACTGCGGGGAGACGAGAAACTGGGGGAAAACGCCATGCGCCGCTTTATCCCCGAAGCCTGGAATCCCAGCGGCCTGCCGCTGGATGCCATGGGCATCTCCTGCAACGAATATGCCTGTCCGCATTGCCACCGCAAGCTGCCGCCCTTCTTCCTCAATACGCATCAGCACATCATTTCGCTGGTAGGCGTACCCGCCGCAGGCAAGAGCTACTACCTCACCTCCATGGTCAGCGAACTGGAGACTCTCTTCCCGCGGGAATTCGGCATGCCATTCCGCGATGCCGATCCAGTCACCAACGAACCGCTCAACGAAATGCGCATGCGGCTTTTCAGCGCGCAGACACCGCAGGAAGCCTACCTGGCCAAGACACACATGCACGGCCGCCTGTACCAGAAAATCTGGAAGCAGGGCATGCAGGTTCACATGCCGCGCCCCTTCATCTACAACCTCAACAAGGGAGACGAAACCTACTCCATCGTACTCTACGACAACGCAGGTGAAGACTACCAGCCCGGCAGCGACACTCCGCTCACACCGGGCAGCCAGCACCTCTCTGTTTCCTCCGGCATCCTCTTCCTCTTTGACCCGACGGCCAACCCCGGATTCCGCCGGCTTCTGCAGGAAAGCTCCGACCCGCAGCTCCGCAATAACCTCTACCGCCCCGGACGGCAGGCGCTGCTGCTGGCAGAATCCGAAATGAGGCTCCGCACACGGCTCAACCTGCCACCGTCGGAAAAGCTGAACGTGCCGCTGGCCATCATCATCGGCAAGAGCGATACCTGGAAACACCTGCTGGGGCCGGAACCCCTGCTGCCAGCCGTCCGCAACGGCATGTTCATGCCGGAACACATCGACATCAACTCGACCCGCCTGCGCCAGTTCATCTTCAACATCGCCCCCCACATCTGCACCAGCGCCGAGGCCATCTCATCCAACGTGCGCTACTTTGCCGCCAGCGCGCTGGGTGAATCCCCGGTCGAGTTCATGGATGAACGCAGCGGCACCGTCCTCATCGGGCCGGCATCGGGCAGCGTACGCCCCATGCGCGTGGCCGACCCCCTGCTCTGGGTGCTGCACAACGCCTCCCCCTCGCTCATTCCCAGTTCTCACAGCTGAGCATGCCCTTCCAACTCATCCACACCAGTTCCCCGCACCTGCTGGATTCAGCCGTCTCCGGCTACGGCACCGTGGCAAGATCTGTGGATATGCCGGCAGTCCTCTACACCCAGCTGCCGGCGCTGAGTGTTCTGAAAGAGAGTTTTCACGGGCCACAGTTCAGCTACCGCATCCTCACAGCCTGCGGTGAAGCCTGGCATGTTCTGAGCTGCGTCCAGCCGGCCGGAGCCGATTACAGCGGGCGGGCCTGCCACATCGCTCACCACCTGATTTTCACCCAGCAGGAAGCGGCCGCCCTGCTCCGGCATCCCCTGCGCCCCACGCCTGCCGGCATCAGCCTGCTCCTACTGCAGAGCGGCTTCTGGGTAAAGCAATGGCAGGGCGAACCCCAACTGCTGGAAAGCCCCCACGCGTTTGAACTGGAAAAGCTGCACGATGCCTCCCTGCAGCCGGTCTGGAAGCACTACACCGGGCACAAGGCCAACGCCCGCGCCTTCTACACCGAACCCTACCACCGCGAAAGCGTGGTCATCGTCCCCGCCGCAATGCGGGTGGAAGAAATACTGGCGCTGCTGCATGAAAGTGACTGGCTTTCCCACACCCGCGGCTGGGGCAGAACCTACACCACCGCCGCCGACGAAAGCGACCATTTCTCGGATACACTCCGCATCTTCGTTTCCCAGTCATCCCCTCTGGTCCGCGCAGCCAGCCGCACCGGGCACCCGGTACTGCACATCAACGCCGAACTGGAACTGCCAGTCCAGCCGCCGCCAAGCGTAACCCTGGCACCCGGCCAGCAGCACAGCATGGTGCAGACGCTGGCGCGCAGCAGTTCCCACTATCATTACAGCGAAGAGGCCGACTGGCTGCTCTTTGATATTCCCCAGCCGGCATCTCTCTACAAGAAAGCCCGGCTGGCCGGAGTCGCCGGCATCGTATGCTGCACCGCGCTGGCGCTGTGGTCCGGCTGCAGCGATGCCCACCCCTGCACCACCCCCTCGCCCGGCATACGGGACGGGAATTTCTGCCCCTCCGGCAGCCAGCCGTATCTGTCCCGGCTGGAAGAACTGCTCGCTGCCCCTGCCGACCACGAGGCCACCCAACGGATGATGCACGATCTCTCCCTGCAGAAAGGCAGCGGGGTCGAAGACTCCTGGATGGCAGAATGCGCCACACTCATCAAAAACGCTGGCGCCGCCGGAGTGAATCATGCCGCCGCCCTCAAACGCATCTGCGAATGCGCTCGCCTGCTGGGGCTGAACGACACCGCGCTGACCCGCCTCTACATCCGGGAAGCCCTCTACGCCAGAAGCGTGGAGGAATGGCAACGTATATCCAGCAGCGTCCAGACGGAGGAATGGCTGCGCCTTCAGCTGGCAGAACCGGCCGTGGCGCGCGTTTTTGCCGAGCCGGAGTTCCAGTCCTACGCCCCCGGCACCGCCCCCCCCGGCCAGGCAGACAAAGCCCCGCTTCTGGTCACCGCCAGCCCGGAGCCTGCGCCGGAAACAACAGCAGACATTGCGTCCGCACCGGCCAGCCGGGTCTCCCTCATCCCGCACCCGGCGCGTTGCGGTGAAGACCTACCCCGCCCTCTGGCAGAAGCCCTCACCCGCCTCCCCCTCACCATCACCACCGGGCGCTACATCATCTCCCCCTTCAACACAGGAGACAGCCTGCAAGGCTCGAAAACACTTGATTTAAGCGAAGAGGGCTACCGCCTGCACCTGGAGGCAACGGAGAACAACGGCGACTACCGGCTCCGCCTCAGCCACCGGGACGGCAGACAAGCCCCTGTACCCGAAATCACCCTCAGCGTCAGCGCCGGCAAGCTGCGCTCCATACGCTGCGGCGAGGGCTTTGCCGTCCTCTCCTTCCCAGTACCTCAGCAGGGAGAATTCTTCACCAACATCATTCTTGCACCTGAATTCGGCATTCCCCTTCCGGAAGGAAAGGGCGACCCCCTGCCCGAAGCCTCCACTCTTGATTTCCAGCTCACCCCCGCGGCACTCGGACTCCGCAGCAGCACCCGGAAACCGGAACTGTTCCTCTCCCCCACGCTCAAGGAACGCGGATTCCCCTGGAGCGGAGAGTCCGCGCAGGCAGACACACACCGTTTCAGCATCAGCCTGCCGGTACTCAACAGTCCCAACAGTATCCTCGTGACGCAGGAAGAAGGCAGCGCCTTCACCTGTACCAGAACGACCCTGCTGCAGGAAAGCGACAGCCAGACCGTGCTGCAATGCGACATCGAACACCGCCCCCTGCTGCCCCAGCGGCTGGAAAGCAGCCTGAACCGCATTGCCAACACTCCCGCCTGCGGCCAGCGCCAGACGGCAGGAGAAGCCACCCTGGCCGAGCTGTACGCCGTCCTTGATGCCATGGATAAGCCGAAGCTATCGGCCGCAGCCAGGCGCAAGCTGCACCAGCGCTACTTCAAGCTCCTGACGGATGCCCCCCTGCATGCCGAGCTTTGCCGGATTCTACCCGCCCACCAGCACCTCCTGCTCAGCCCGGCAGAAGCCAGCGCGGCGCATTTCCGCCACAAGCGCCAGCGACAGAACATCAGCAACGAGTTGGACAAGCCCGATGTGCGCGATAGCATCCGCAAGGAAATCTGCCGCATGCTCAGCCGCTCGCTGCTGGCTGCCTATGAGCAGGAAAAGCGCGATTTCGAAGCCCGCCGAAGCCAACGCCCGACACTCATGCTCCAGCGCATCAGCCAGGGTGAGCATGGGGAGCTGCTCTGGCATTTCCACATTCAGACCAGCCGATAATTCATGCGCCGCCGCCGTACAGACCCAGTCTTGCAGCAACTCCAGCAGCTCAGCCGCAGGGGATGCCGCAGCGAAGCGCTGCAACTGCTCCAGAACACGCTGAGAGAAAAACCGAACCACCTCCAGGCACGGGAGGAACTGACCCGCCACCTGACTGGCCGCCCTTACAGCTTTGAAGAAAAAGGACTCATCGCTCTCCGGGAACTCCTGTCGGATGAACACTCTGCCCCGGCGGTGCTGAACGCCGCCTCCCGCAGCAGGCTGCGGAGCATGCGTAAGCGCCTGTACCAGCTCGAAAAGCAGCATCACCACCTGCTCCTCGGAGAGGAGGCTGATAAGCTGCAAATGGTGCAGGAGCGTCTGAGCCGGGAATTCTCCCGCCGCCGCAGGCCCATGAAGCGCTTTCTCCGGCTCTGCGCCGCAGGTACCGTGCTGCTGCTGGCGGCCGCGTCCGGGTTATACTTCCTCTGGCTGCGCGCCGGCCATGCCGCCGCCACCATGCGGAGGGCTCATTCACCCCTGACCCCGGTTGAAACAGCCCAGGCGCTGCTGCGGCAGCACAACACCGGGCTGAACCGCACCTTCAGCGCCGATGTGCGGTTGGAAGCCGACCGGCTGGAGGCTCACCTGCGCGCCGCCGACAAACGGGCGCAGGAACTCGATGCCATACTCCGCAGCATCGAGAGCGGTGAACAGAGCGTAGTGGGACAGGGAGTGCGCCGCCGTGCAGAAATCGAGCGCATGTTGCAGCTTCCCTGCCGCAACGCCTCCGCCTTTCACCGCCGCTGGGCCGGCCTCTGCCAGGCAGAGAAAGACGCACTCAACCAACAGCGGCTGGCGCTTTCCGAAGAAATCATGGCACCTCTGCCGCCCATGGATGCGCTCTGCGGCAAAATTCCGGCAGATATAGCCACCCTGGAGAACCGCTGCGCGCAACTTCGGCAGCGCATTCTGCTGTACGAAGATGCGGGGGAAACACTCGGACTCCCGGCAGATATCATCAGCCCGGTGCTGGCAGAGCTGGAATCGGCCACGCGTCTGCTGCAGGAAGTGAAAGAACTGCAGCAGGTACTGCACCTGCTCCCCACCGCGCATGATTACGCAGGCTACTGCAAGCTGCTGGCCGGTGCGCGGGCAGAACATTATGCGCCAGGTATCGGGCTCCTCGCCATCCGGGAGCAGATGCCGCAGGAGGACAGCGTGCGCGGCATGATGCAGGAACACGGCCAGAATCTGCGGCCGGGGCTGCTGCAAGCCGCCCGGACAAGCCTGCTGGAGGGGGGGGCTTCGTTCTCCCAGGACATACCGGCCACCCGGAAACAACTCCTGCTGCTCCAGGAACTCCTCACGAACTCCGCCCTGCATACCAGGCTCTATGAGTTGACCGACACAGCAGAGAACCAGCGGGCCTTCGCTGAGCATCTGCCCGAACTACGCTACGGCCGCGCCTGCTTTGAGCGTTCGGCGCTCGACCCGGCACGCCAGGCCAACGGTAAGAAAGCCGAAGAATGGCACAACCCGCGTGCCATCCTGAGCCGCGAAATCGACCCGAGCCCATTGCATACCGGGCTGGGACTGGACAATCGCAGCGGCTTCCTCAGTACAGTCAATATCCCCAACCTGCTCACCCGCACCTTCCAGATAGAGGGAACCCGTATTCCGGCGCTGGCCAGGGCCTATGTCTTCCACCACCTCGTGCAGGTCAACGAAGCCGCGGCAGAACCCATGCTCACCGGCTTACGCTATGCGCCCACCATGCGCCAGCTCATCGCCGAATTTCAGGAATTGCAGCAAGCTTGCGGGGTGAAGCTGGACGGCAACTGCTGGCTCCGTTCCGACCCGCAGCATCTCGCCGCCGAACGCCGCTTCGCCCGATGGTTTGACCGGAACCGCAAGGTGGATTTCACTGGGGAAATCAGACGCAACCTGGAAACGCTCTTCCGCATCACCCCCCGCTTCTGCGGTTATGTGAATGAACAGGGGGAGGCCATCCTCTTTGAGCCAGCCCGGCAAGGGCAGCTCATCTGGTACATGGGCGCAGATGCCGCCATGACCACCACCCCCTGGGGGGAAGCGATGCAGCAGGCCCGCCCGCTCTCCCCTGTCTTCACCATGGAAAAAGAACTCTGATACAGCCCGAATCTATGCTGGTAGCCCTGCTTTCCGACATTCACGACCATACCGCCCACCTGCTGCTGGCGCTGCACGCCGCCAGGGAGGCGGGCTGTACCCACCTGCTGTTCATGGGGGACATGGCAGGAGCTTCCACGTTCCGCACCCTGCGCGAGGAATGGGACGGGCCCATCGACCTCGTGTTCGGCAACAACGAATACGAAATCGCCTCTTTCAACCGCATGGCCGGAAGCTGGCCGCTCACTACGCTGCATGGCACATACGCCGACATCGAGCTGGATTCCCGCCGCATCTTCTTCTGCCATCTGCCCTGGGATGCCGCGCACGCGGCCGATACAGACCGGTACGATGCCGTTTTTCATGGGCACACCCATGAACCGGAGCTGAGGATGCAGGGAAAGACGCTGGTCGTCAACCCAGGCGAAGTATACGGGCGGCAGAATCCGCCCAGCATCGGCATCTACGATACCGCAAACAACCAGGCCCGCATCATCCGCATTTGAACATGGATTACCTCATCTACAACCTGTCCGCCCAGCCTGTCACTGCAGCAGACTGCCAGCTGCTCCCTCCAGAGGAGCAAGCGCTGGCGGCCACCAGAGGCAGCCGCTATGTGCTGATACGCTCCCTGCTGCGGCAGGAGCTGGCGCGCCGGTGTTCCCTTGCACCACAGGAAATCCACTTCCAATACGGCCCGCAGGGCAAGCCGGAGTTCCCGCTCCAGCCTTTCAACCTCAGCCATTCCGGGGATTGCCTCTGTCTGGCTTTCCACCACCTGCCCGTAGGGGTGGATGTAGAACGCATGCGTCCCCGCCGCTCCCTGGATCAGCTCGCCGCCCGCTTCATGTGCCCGGAACAGCTGCAGGGATTCCTCTCGCGCGGCTGTCTGCTGGAAGAATTCTATGCCTGCTGGTGTGCCGCAGAAGCCTTGGTCAAACACGCCGGTGATACCATGTGGCATGCGCGGCGTTATCCCTTCCGTTATGACCGGGGGCATATCAAATGCCTGTTCGATGCCGCGCCCTCTCTCCGCCTCTTCATACCCATGCCCGGTTACTGCGGAGCCGTGGCTTTCACTCTTACCTGATTCCATCCCCCTATGCCCTTGCACAGCCAGATCTGCATCACCCTCCTCGCCGGTTGCTTCACTTTCTGCGTCGCGCTCGCCCTCACCGGGGCGCTCCTCCGCCGGAGCCGCACAACGCTACCCGCCGTTCCCCTGTTTCCCGGCAGCGATTTTCCCGGCATCTTCACCAAGTTCTACATCACTTTCTTCTTCATCACCTTCATTGCCTCCCTCATCGAGGAATGCCGGCAGGGGGAATCCGGTCCTCTCACCGAGGAACAGCTGCCCGACCTGGTCATGAGCTGCTGCATGCAGATTCTGCTGTACACACCGCTCCTGGTGGCCTATTTCCGGCAGCCCCGGCGCAACAGGCCGGCATTCTCTTTCTGGCGCCGGCTGAAGTGGTGGAGCATGGGAATCCTGCTGCTGATGCTGCCGGGGGGGATTCTGCAAGTCTCCGGCTTCACGCCCTGGCTGATTGAGGCCACCGGCTGCCCCTCCCAGCAAAGCGTGGTAGAGTATGTTCAGCACAGCCCCCTCTCCATCAAAATCATCGTTATCTTCATGGCGGTCATCGTTGCACCCCTTACAGAAGAATGCTGCTTCCGCGGCTGCCTCTACAACATTCTGCGGCAATATGCATCGCCCGCGCTGGCGGCCATGGCTTCCGGCCTGCTCTTCGGTGCCGTCCACAACTCGCTGGCCCAGTTCCTCCCCCTGACTCTCTTCGGCATCTTCCAATGCTATGCCTATGAACGGGCGCGTTCCCTCTGGCTTCCCATCTCCCTGCACATGCTCTTCAACGCCATCAGCATCATCGCCATTCTCTTATGTCCGATACCCTGAGCCAACTGGGCGAAAACGCCATTCTGAAACGCTTGCTGCGGCAGCTGCCCGGCAATGAAAGCCTCCTCACCGGCCCCGGCGATGACTGCGCCGTCGTTTCCCGGAACGAGGATTGGGACACCCTGCTCAAGACCGATGTCGTCGTTGAGGGGCTTCACTTCACCCCCGATACCGAACCCGAACGCATCGGGCGCAAGGCCCTGGCACGCGCGGTATCCGACATTGCCGCCATGGGAGGCCTGCCGGAACACGCCCTCATCACCCTGCTGTGCCATCCTTCGCGCCCCATGTCCCTGCTGGAGGGAATCTACCGCGGCATGAGTGAGCTGGCACGCCGGTTCGGCATCTCCCTGGCCGGTGGCGAAACCTCCGGACTGCCCTATGACGGCCTGGTCATCAATGTCGCGCTCACAGGACGCGTCGAACACGGCAGAGCCATCCTGCGCTCCGGAGGAAAGCCGGGAGACGAGATTTTCGTCTCAGGCGTCCTGGGCGGCTCTTTCCCCAGCGGATGGCATCTGGACTTCGAACCGCGCGTCAAGCTCGCCAGAGGGCTTCTGGAGGCCGGCATCAGGCCTTCTGCGATGATGGACCTCTCCGATGGCCTCGGTACCGACCTGCCGCGTCTGGCAGCCGCCAGCAACTGCGGTTTTGACATCGATGAGAACAGCCTGCCGTGCCGTCCCGGTTTTTCTCCCGCCGATGCTGTTTCACACGGCGAGGACTATGAATTGCTCCTCACCCTCCCCCCCGGGGCAGTGCAAAAGCTTGCCAATTCACCCTTTGCAAAGGACTTGCATAACATCGGCAGACTGACCCCTTTTGCGACCGCTGCGCTGACTTCCGGATGGCAGCATTTTAGCGCGTAAAGTCCTTGTTTCAAGCCTCTAAAGAGAGTCCATCAGGACTCTCTTTTTTCTTGTTGAGAAAATAAATAAAATACTTCACATAGCTTACGCTTAGTTACTTGCTACTTTTAGTCACCTGCGTTCTACAAGCCTTTTCACCCTACCAGCCAGCCTTTGCAAAAATATCAAGAAAACTTAACTATATCTCCCGTCCTGTAAAAAAAAATAATTTACTGTGGAACGCTCATGGAACACCGCTTTCCGGGTGGAACGATGTACCGTGTCTGAAAAAAAACTTTTGCTGATGGGGCAGAAGTGGCATATTGCACCCCGCACCTCCCAGGTGGGGGTGAAAACGACACGACTTAGACCTACGAAACTAGACGGAACGGAAAACGATGGAAAACGGAAAACAGGAGAGTGAAGCCCTCTGGGCGCTGATCATGGAAGATTTGCGCACCCACGGGCAGGCGGACGGGTATGCCATCGATTTCATCTCCGGCCTGCGCCTGGTGGAAGACACCGGCACGAGACTTATAATCGAGTACCCAGAGGGGCTCATGCTCGCGTGGCTTGAGCTCAATTACAGCGAATATATCGAAACAGCAGCCTGCCATGTTCTGCAGGCCACACGCGAACTGGAATTTGTAGAAGCCGGCAGCCGGCAGCCCGTGGCAGAAACAGTCATCTCCCCTGCCCCGGAAAGCAAGCCCGCAAGCGCACCTGCGGCCACCCGCCGCAGCCCGCGCCTCAACCGCAGCACCCGAGTGCAGACCAACCTGAACGCTGACTACACCTTCGAGAACTATGTGGTAGGCTCCAGCAATCATTTTGCCTACGCCGCCGCCCAGGCTCTGGTGAATTCAGACGTGCGGGTCTTCAACCCGCTGTTCATCTACGGCAACTCCGGCATGGGCAAGACCCACCTGCTGCACGCCATCGGCAACGCCTTGCGCGCCCGCCGGGAAAATGTCCAGGTACTCTATGTAACCAGCGAGCAATTCACCAACGCCTACATTGAAGCCATCCGCAAGCGCGGAGACGCGCTGGAGGTATTCCGCAGGAAGTACCGCAAGGTGGACGTTCTGCTCATCGACGATGTGCAGTTCATGGCACGGGCCGACAGAACCCAGGAAGAATTCTTCCACACCTTCAACGCCCTGTTCGAATCCGGCAAACAGATTGTACTCTCCGCAGACTGCCCCGCCAGCCAGATTACCAACATGGACAACCGCCTCCGCACCCGCTTCTCCCAGGGCATGACGGTGGAACTCACCGCCCCCTGCTACGAGATGCGTATGGCCATCCTGCGCCAGAAGATGCTCAAATGGAAGCAGAACCTCCTGAGCGACGAAGTCGTGCAATTCCTGGCACGCAACGTCACACAGTCCGTCCGCGCTCTGGAAGGCGCCCTCATCCGCACCAGCACCATTGCCTCCTTCAGCAATGCCTGCCCCAGCATCGCCTTCCTGCGTGAGAACCTTGCCGACCTCATGAACAAGCGGGCCAGCACCGGCATCTCCATTGCCGACATCCAGGAGCGCGTTGCCAGCGAATTCGGCCTGCGCGTCGAGGATATCAACGGCCGCCGCCGTACGGCCTCCATCGCCCACCCCCGTCAGGTAGCCATGTTCCTGGCCCGCCAGCACACCGCCTGCTCCCTGCAGGACATCGGCGAGGCTTTCGGTGGCCGCGACCACGGCACCGTGCTGCACGCCATGCGCACCATTGAGGAAAAGCTCCGAAATGACTCCGGCCTGCGCGATATACTCACCCGCGTGACAGAGGCCCTTGCCTGAGACCCTCTACCACACCCCTTCACACGCGCCCGCACACGGGCGCGTTCTTTTTCAGCTTTATCCTACAAAAAAAGTATCTTTTCTGCTTGACCCTGCGTCCTTGCTCTTATATGATAGACGCACGGTTATGATGAGAATATCCACCAAGGGACGTTATGCCCTCCGTATCATGTTAGACCTGGCGCAGCACAGCGACCAGGGTCCTGTTGCGCTGCGCGAAATCTCCGAACGCCAGAACATCACCCCCAAATATATGGAAAGCATCATGTCGCTGCTACTCCAGGACAAACTGGTGCAGAGTCTCCGGGGCAAATCCGGAGGCTACCTGCTGACCCGCCAGCCTGAAGAATATCCCATCTACGAAATCCTGAGCTGCGCGGAAGGCGGCCTGGCCCCGGTACATTGCCTTGCCATGGACGAAAACGAATGCCCCATCCGCCCGCACTGCCTCACCATTCCGGTATGGGAGGGACTGCACCAGGTCATCAAGGATTACCTCAGCGGCATCACCCTTCAGAAACTCATCGAACAAGGAGCTACCTGTGTATAATTCCCGCACCACTCCCCTTTTCGTCAGCACCTTCCTTGTCTCCACAATGGCGGTTCCTGCTCTCATGGCCCAGGAAATCAACGCCGCCGACCACGGCATCCTCCCCGGCAGCCAGGACTGCGGGGCTGCCGTACTGGCACTGCTCGACACCGCGCGCAGCCAGGGCGTCCGCTGCATCCACTTTGCACCAGGCGAATACCACTTCTACGCCGGGAGCGCCCAGCCCATGCAGCTCTACATCTCCAACCACGACCAGCAGGAAGTCCACCCCGTTGCGCTGCCGCTGGTCAACATGAAGCAGCTGGAACTCCGCGGGGAAAACACCCGCTTCATCTTCCACGGCAAAATGCTGCCCTTTGTGCTGAAGGACTGCGAAGACATCACCATCAGCAACATCAGTATTGATGCCGCCGAACCCTTTTCTGCCGAAGGCCGCATTGTTGAAATCAAGGATGGCCGCACCACCCTCGAACTCAGCCCGGCCAGCCGCTACACCGTCGAGAACGGCAAATTCCTCCTCACCAACAACGGCCGCAAGGACGCCCTCCATTGCGCCCTCGCCTTTGAAGCCGACGGCCGCATGGTTCCCACCGGCCAATCCGGAGACATGGGCTGGTACGCACCGGCAGAGCAACTGCCCGGCAACCGAGTCCGATTTGCCGAAGATGCCACCCGCAAGGGACTCGCGGTTGGGCAGACACTCGTCCTGCGCACCTATTACCGCCCGCATCCCGGCATGCTGCTCTACCGCGCGAAGCGCACTACGCTGAACAATGTCGTCTTCCATGACAGCCAGGGCATGGCCCTCATCGCCCAGCGCAGCGAGGACATCACCATCCGGGGCGGCGGCTGCATCCGCGCTAAGGGACGCATGCACACCACCGCAGCCGATGCCACCCACTTCTCCAACTGCCGAGGCCACATCAGCGTACAGGGAGCCACCTACGAAGCCATGATGGATGATGCCATCAACGTGCATGCCACCTGCCTGGGCATCAAGGAAGTCGAATCCCCCCGCAGCTTTATCGCCCGCTACATGCACGGGCAGGCCTACGGGTTTGAAGTCATGGAGCCGGGCGAACACCTCCAGTTCATCCACGGCCCCACGCTGGAACTCAATCCCCAGCTCCGCCAGGTGGCCAGTGTCGAAGTCATCGACCCGCGCCATGTGCGCGTGACTCTCACCGGGGACATTCCAGCCGGTATCGGCGCGGGAGATGCCATCGAGAATGCAGACTGGCATCCCAGCGTGGATTTCAGCTATAACACTGTACGCCACAACCGCGCCCGCGGCGCGCTCTTCACCACCCCGAAACCCGTACGCGTCATCGGCAACCACTTTGACCACACCCACGGCTCTGCCATCCTGCTGGCGGGCGATGCCCAGGGCTGGTATGAAAGCGGAGCCTGCCGGGATGTCCTCATCCAGGGCAATACCTTCCGCCACGGGCTGACCGGTCTCTACCAGTTCACCGATGCCCTCATCGCCATCTGCCCCGAAGTGCGCCAGCCGGAAAAACAAGTGCAGAAATACCACCGCAACGTCCGCATCACCGGCAACCACTTCATCACCCACCGGGTTCCCCTGCTCTCCGCCATCTCTGCAGAGGATGTGGATTTCACCGGTAATAAGATTGAGTACCACGACATCTACCCGGCGCAGTCCGGCGGACGCCCCTGGCTGCTCAAGCAGGCCTGCGGTGAAATGAAGCTGCAGACCACCGAATAAGCCTCCAGCTACCTGCTGGCAGTCTGCACCTGTACCAAATAGGGGCAAACTGTCAGCAAGCCGTTGGTTTAGGCTTGAAAATTCGGTCGATTCGGTGTATAAGGCGCGCATGTCTACGCCCGTACGCACACGCTTTGCCCCCTCGCCCACCGGCTACCTGCACATCGGTGGTGCCCGTACCGCTCTGTTCAACTACCTCTTCACCCGCAAGATGGGCGGCACATTCGTGCTGCGCATCGAAGACACCGACCAGGAACGCCATGTGGAAGACGCCATGAAGGCTATCTTCACCGGCATGAGCTGGCTGGGGCTGGATTGGGATGAAGGCGAAGGCAAGGGCGGCGCTTACGAGCCCTACTTCCAGAGCCAGCGCAAGGACATCTACGACCGCTACTTCCAGAAGCTCGTGGACATGGGCCGTGTGTACGAATGCCCCGCCCCCAACAAGCGCGACAAGAACGGCGACGAAATTCCCGGCACCAGCGAGGGTACCGTGTGGCGCTTCCGCTTCAAGCGCGAGGGCGTGATGACCCTGCACGACATGGTCTGCGGCGACATCTCCGTCGACTACAACAACGTGGACAACACCCCCGACATGGTGGTGAAGCGCACCGACGGCTCCTACATCTTCCACCTGGTGAATGTAGTGGATGACATCGAGATGAAGATTACCCATGTTATCCGAGGCGAAGACCACATCATGAACACCTTCAAGCACCTGCAGCTTTTCGACGCCTTCGGCGTAGAGCCGCCTGTGTATGCCCACATCCCGCTCATCCAGAACCCGGACGGTTCCAAGATGAGCAAGCGCGACGTGGGCGCCCAGCTGGGCAACTACCCGGAGGAAGGCTTCCTGCCCGATGCCGTGGTGAACTTCATCGCCCTGCTCGGCTGGAGTCCCAAGAGCGATGCCGAGGTCTTCACCAAGGACGAACTCATCAACCTCTTCTCGCTGGAGAACGTGAACCGCGCCGCCGCCAAGTTCGACATAACCAAGTGCAAGTGGATGAACCAGCAGCACATCATGCGCCTGGCTCCTGAGCAATTCGTGGAGCTTGCCCTCCCGTTCTGCACCAAGGCCGGACTGGAGGATACCGCCCAGCTGCGCGAGGTTCTTCCCTCCGTGCAGACCAAGGTGCAGCTGCTCAGCGAAACTCCCGCCTGGGTCAAGTGGGTGCAGGTACTGGAATACGAGGAGGAATCCATGGCCAAGCTGCAGGAGAACGCCCGCGAGATGCTCGACATCTTCGTGGTGGCCGCCAAGGGCATCGAGGAATGGAGCGGCGAAGCCGCCTTCCAGATGGTGAAGCCGCTCACCAAGGCCAATGGCGTGAAAGTGGGTGCTATGATGTTCCCGCTGCGCATGGCCCTCACCGGCTGCCACGCCGGCCCCGGCATCGATGTCATCATGCAGGCCCTGGGCCGCGACGAAGTGCTGCGCCGCATCGAGATTTTCCCCTGCTGATTTGATTTCATGCGAACCACCGACTTTGATTACCACCTGCCTGAAGAGCTGATAGCCGACCGGCCTCTGCCGGATCGTGCCGCCAGCCGCATGCTCGTGGTGCATCGGGACACCGGGCTCATCGAACACCGCCATTTCCATGATATCATGGAATATGTGCAGCCCGGTGACCACTTTGTACTCAACAACACCAAGGTCGTACCCGCCCGCTATTTCAGTAACGACGGCAGCATCGAACTCGTGCGTGCCGGGCTGGCGCAGGAACTCGTGTGGAAATGCCTGGTGCGCCCCGGCAAGAAAATGAAAGTCGGTCGCACCGTGCAGGTCGGTGATGCCACCGGCACGGTGGAAAGCATCGATGATGAAGGCTACCGCTACATCCGCTGGGATAAATTCATCGACCCGGAGGTTTACGGCCGCCTGGCCCTGCCACACTACATGAACCGCGAAAGCGAACCGGCAGACAAGGAACGCTACCAGACCATCTACGCAGAACACGAAGGAGCCATTGCCGCCCCCACCGCCGGACTGCACTTCACCCCGGAAATCCTCAACGCCCTGCCGCACAGCTTTGTGACCCTGCATGTCGGCGTGGGCACCTTCCGCCCGGTGAAAGTCGAAAACGTGGCCGACCACCACATGCACCGGGAAAGTTTCGTGATGCCGCAGGATACGGCCGATGCCATCGCCGCAGCAAAGCGCGTTGTTGCCGTGGGCACTACCAGCGTGCGCGTGCTGGAAACCCTGGCCACCCGCCACGGCACCCCCCTGCCCGCCACCAGCGGAGATACCGACATCTTCATCTACCCCGGCTATGAGTTCAAGACCGTGGGCGCGCTGCTCACCAACTTCCACCTGCCGCAAAGCACGCTCATCATGCTGGTATGCGCCTTTGCCGGCAAGGAACTCATCATGGAAGCCTACCGCCAGGCCGTTGAACAGCGCTACCGCTTCTTCTCCTATGGCGACTGCATGCTGATTGTCTGATGATGAAACACCTGTCCAGGCTCTACAATTTCCGGGGCAGACTCAGCCGCCGCGACTTCCTTACCTGCTGGCTCTGGGTCTACCTCCTGCCGAAAATCTGGCCTTTCCTGGCCGCCATTGCGAATGTTCTCCTTCTCGGCAAAGAAAGCCAGCCGCTCGAAATAGCGGGTGGCGTGGCGCTCAGCGTATCCGTACAGCTACTGCTTGTATCCTTTTTCCTGGGGGCTATCTGGCGGCGTCTGAATGACATCGGCTTTGCACTCTGGCCGAAACTGCTCATCTGCGCCCTCATGTTCGTGCTGCCGCCATTCGGGTGGATGCTCCAGCTCACCCTGCTCCTGCTTCCCTCCCGCCGCCAGAAATAAAACGTAACCTTGCTCTCAACAGCTAAACGCGCGCAGGTCTTTCAAAGGCCTGCGCGCGTTGTGTTGAGACTCCTTATGCTGCCATTCAGGCCTTGCGGCGACGGCGTGCCGCCAGAGCCGCCAGCCCCAGCAGGCTCAAGGCCGCCGTTGCCGGTTCCGGAATCGTCTCGGTGGAGGTGACAAACACAATCGTGTTAGTGCTGCCGCCATTTCCTTCATAGGAGGCCGTCAAACTGACGTAACCGCCATCGGAGGAACGCTGCACGGAAACGAGGCTGCCGCTGATGTTCAGGCCGTAATCCAGCATCACATCAGAACCAAAGGAAAGGCGCACGGCATCGTAGCTGTTGAAATCGTACCCCTGGAAGAGAATTTCCAGGGAGTTTCCACTCACCGTCAGCGCTCCATCTAGCATGGCCGAAGTAATATCCAGCACGCGCGCATCAGCCTCCAGCGTGTAGGTGGCATCTCCGCCAAAGGCCTGCAACGTCATGGCATCGGCGAGTTCTGAGCTGCCGGACTGTCCCCCTGAAATCTGCAACGCTACGGCAGACACATCCATCCTGGCAGCTGCGCCTTCCAACGCAACCACAGCAGAATCAGCATCCAATGTCAGATTCTGCAAGGTCAGAGCAGCTTTATCATACAACTCCACCAAAGTGTTGGACACATGGGTACGGTTCGTCCCCTGACCCGCAATCAGGGCTGTATTTTCCTTTCGGGTCACCGTTTCATCCAATTCTTCCGTCTCAGGCTCCCAGGCAAGCGTACTACCACCAGAAATAACGGCTTCGGTCTTGCCGTCCTTGCCAGACAGACGAACACCTCTATCCTGTGCATATTCATAGTTTGCAGACGACGGAATCTCCCCTACCACGCTCAAAGAAGCTCCCTCATCAATACGGACTGAGCCGGAAACCTGAGCAGTACCAGCAAGCTGAACCCCTGGGTAATAAGATTTGTAACTGCTGATTTTGATATTAGAGGGCGTCTCTCCCGTTGAGCGGATGTCTCCGGAAAGTTTGATTAAGACTGGTGCAGAATACCTATCGATGCCACAAGAGTCTTCATTGGAGTTATTCGTGCTGAAGGCGTAAGGAGTGGCGGTAAAATTGATATCGCCACCCACAAGACTGATATCCGATGCATATTCGGTTAAAGCAACCGTCGCGCCAAGTGTAGCGCCACTACCCAGCACCAGCTGCAGATTCTCCGATGCGGAGCTGCCTCCTGCATACAAAGAACTGCCGTTGAGTACACTCACCGTCACCTGTCCCTCTGACGGAGCCTGAATCGCCGGAGAGGCGCCGACTACATTCGCCGTGTCATCCAAGACCAGGACAGCCTTATTATCAAGCGTCACCGAAGCATTCCCGGCTTCGAACGAAATACCACATTTCACGCCAACAGAAGCATTGTCAACATGAAGGCTGGCGTTGCCGCCCAGTATGATTCCGTTCATGTATGCCGCGTTTCCATTTCCATCGCCTTCCACTGTAAGGCTGCCGTCAGTAATGGCGTATACGGAAGCACGGTCCTGGAATGAGGTGTCGTCTCCAGAAAGATGAATAGCATTCGTCCCGCTGAGATTCTTGTTGTACGCATGCTCTGCCACAAATCTCTGGCCGCCGGAAAGCTCCAGGCGCGAATTCTGCCCCATATGTACTGACCAGACAGTTTCTTTTTCAGAAAGGTTCAGACTCAATGTACCGTTGTTGACGGTATAGCGACCGCCGTTCAAATCTGCATTGTTCAGCTTCAGAGAACCAGAGGATACCTCGATACCCGACACCTTTGTCTTGACCTCAAAGACAGTTTCACCGCACCCGCTTTGTTCAATGAAGGACGCTGTCAGGTTGCTGTCGGAGTCATGTCCCACAATCGTATATGTCTTCTCTGCATTCTCGAAGAAGAGTTTGGAAACAGCAACCTGGCCTTGCAGATGAGCGGATGTCTTTTCAGCTTCATCCGTAAAACGCAGGTTCGTTGTAGAATCAGGAGTGCCAGTGGTTGCAAACGCATCAGATGTCCAGGAACTATTCTGATCCGTACCGTTCCAGGTCTTGACATTATCGGTAAAGGTCACCACCAGATTACCATTGGAGTCACAGGAGAACTCTGACTTGATAGTACCCAGATTGGAGTCCGTAAGCGAACTGAGCAAGTCCTTCCAATTACCGGAAGATAAAGTAAAGGACTGACCTAAGTAAGTGTCGCGGTCGATATTCGTGAACTGAATCGTCACTCCTTGACTGGTCGAACTCAGGCTGCCCGCAAAATCCAGGGAGCTTCCGCTACTTATCAAGGCATTGACATCAAAGACTATCTTACCTCCATTCAAGCTCAGAGACCCCATGGTGAGCGAAGCTCCGGCGGCATTGACGCTAAGCGAGTCACCGGCATCCAGGGAATAGGTGTGATTTCCCAGATTCAGCGAACCGGCGGCATTCAAGGCGATATCCCCCTGCACATTCAAGGAAGTCACCCCGGAGAAATCAAGCGTCCCCGTATTCTGGAGGGCAATATTCTGCACCACCACTGAGCTGCCATTGAATTGCTGAACGCCTGTACCGGCCATCTCAATACTGATCCCCTTCGAGGCAGAATCAGATGCGGCTCCAATGCTGCCGCTGTACGTGTAGTTACCGCTGCCGGTAATCACGAGCGCAGCCTGGCGGGTAGAGGCCGGCGCTGTTGTTGCAATGGCAGACGGCGCGGTCCCTGCAAACAGGTGAGAATACGCATTACCATTCAGACCGCCAACCTTCACGCGGTCTGCATTCAACGCCAATGAAACATAAAAATTATTATCATCCGCGCCAGTAAGATTAACCGTGGCAGAGCTGATGGCCTCTGTGCTGTTTATCTGCAAATAAGCCTGATAAGGACGCGTATGTCCAGTATAGTTGCAATCGCGATTCACATTAATAGCACCGGAGAAGCCTCCCTCTCCACCAATGATGAGCTGAGCAGTCTTAGAATGTGTGGTTGTGGAATTCCAATTAAGGGAGCCAGCACCGGTCAGTTTATCCAGCTGCCAGATGGTATTCCAGGTATGGTCTATCACATTCAATGTCTTTCCAGAGCCGACATTGATTGCATCAAACTGCTTCAGCATGTTATCTGCACCGGATGACTCAATACTGTGGAGATTGATTGCAGAGGCTCCGACATCCACCAAGCCGCCGATATGCTGGGCCTGAGTCGTATTGAAATACACGTCGGAGGAGGCAATAGAAAGCGTGCCACCATTCTGGTTCAGCTTTGTTGCCGTAAATTTCCAGATACCGCGACCTTCAAGAGTACCCACAGCCCCCTGTTCAACTGAAAGGTCTCCGGCAAAATCGGTAAACCACGTATCCGCATTTGCTCCCGACTGCAACCTGCCATCATTCGCGAGTAAGACATTACCCTGCATGTTGCGGTTACTGCCCCAGCAATTCATGCTGAGGATAGCGCCGTTCTCCACACGGGTAACGCCAGTGGCAGAAAGCGCGTTGTCGGCCTTTGTATAAACAATGCCTTCCTTAATGGTGAAGAGATTCCAGCTGTTATCCGCAGAAGATAGAACAAGCTGACCCGTCCCGGTCTTGACAAGATTACCCACCTGGATAGAACCAAACTGCTGTGAGCCATCACCTGACTTGTTCATATCCAGAACAACAGTACCCTCTGCATCACCACGAAGCAGTCCGCCCTGCTCCAGCAGAATATTCTGAAGCTTCTGGGTTGTATTGCCTACATCCAGAATACCGCCATCCTTGACGGTGACGGAGCTTGCGTCATCCAGGGCATTATCCTCGGAGAAGCACAGGGAAACACTCCCGTTCTTGCCGGGGCTGCCATCCTGAACGGTGACGGCACCTGTATAGGAAGTCTGCGCGGCCAGCACAACATTTCCACCAATGGTTCCCTTGGCATCCACCATCAACGCATTCGAGCCTTTGAGAGCGGCATGATTGCTCAGGGAAAGGCTGCCCGTATACCCGCCCAGACGGTAGGATTCAGATGCGCCGACCTCAATGGTACCGTCATAGACAGCATCATCTGCCGCCGCCGAGAGTGACAAGGCAGTCATCCCGGTCATATCAACAGATTCAGCATCATAGAAATCCAGCAACAGGGAACCGGCAGAATCACCTGTCAGGTTGCCTTTGATGTCCGAAACCGGATCATGCAGCACCAGCCCCTTGCCATAGGCAAGGTTCACCTTGGCATTTCCCAACGCGGCAGAAGTGGCATCGAGCGCCACATTACCTGCCATGCTGATGGTGCCGGAAAGCTGATTCGCCGTATTGGTGAGCCGGACAACGCCACTATCGTTATCGCGCCCCACCACCAGGTTCTCCGCCGCCACGATGGCATTCACCACCAGCGTGCCGCCACCACCGCCGAGTTTCGGGGCTGTAATCGTTTCATCTTTTGCGCCATATTGAACTACCTTGCCAGTCTCTGCGCCAATGTAAAGTCCAGAACCCTGCGGCAGGTTCAAGGCTCTGTTCAGATCATTCCCCAGCGCCAGCAGACCCGAAGAGTTTGCCGCATCCACGAAAGTAAGGGCATTATCCGAGGTCAGGCCACTCTGAACCGTCAGGGTTGTGCCGGCGGCCAGCTTCCAGCCAGGACCAGTGCCGAGAGCGGCGGTGTCCTCAGCAATGAGATGGCCACCCTCCAGGGTTTTCGAGCCGTAGAATGTGTTATTGCCCGTCAGAGTCAGCGAACCGTCAGCGGTATCCACCACCATGTTACCGAAACCGGAAATGGAATACCCGTAAGTGAGGTTCGCCGTAGTGTCTTCAGAGAACAGCACCTGCAGCGTACCGCCCTCCAGCACCGTATTGCCCTTGTGGCCGTAGTATTCAGAAATAGCGTAGGTATCTTCCAGCGCATATCCGCCTTCAATGTATTCATAGCGGTTCTGCACGCCCTCGCGCATAATGTAGGAGGCATTGGAATTCACCGTTACCGTGCCGGTCAGGCGGGCATGACTGCCCAGTTCGAATACTCCCTTGTCTACGGTTACATTCATGCGGGCATCTGCATAGTGCCAGTCGTTCTCCTTCTGCCAGCACATGGCTTCATTCCATCCATTGGCATTCTTTTCCGGGTAAATCAGCTGACTGATACCGTGTTCGGTGATGGTCCCCTGGAAGATGACATGACCGCCACCTGACACCGTCAGGCCGCTGTCCTTGTGCTGCAGATGGGTATGAATACTGTTCAGCTCCCATGTGCCGGTTCCCGAATAATTCACCTGGATGCCAGCCTTGGCCGTATCGGCAAATGAGCCCAGCCAGCTACCACCCTTGGTGAAGTTCAGCTGGATGGTTCTATCCGATGAGTTCGTGATGACCGCATCCTGCGTCAGCGCTTTCATCGAGAAATGGCCCTCTGCACCTTCCTTCCAGGAATGGCCGGCAAAATCCAGCGTCGCGCCGCCGTTACCGAAAGTGAAATCCCGCTTAATCTGGGAAATACCGCCCAGCAGCTGAACCGTCGTTCCATTGTTAGCCAGCACATTGTAGGCAGCATAGCCATTCGTCTGGTTCAGGATGGTACTTCCCTTGCCGCCGAGGTTCAGCATGATATCGTTGTCGCCGGTACCATTCACCACCAGCGTGCCATCACCAATCTTGCGGACTTCACGGGTCTTACCGGTGCTGAGCAACTTCAGGTGTACTTCCACATCCTCACCGATGATATAACCGGCAGAATCCAGATACCCCTTACCGGAAATGGTATAGGTGGCTTTATCCTGATTTCCCTTGGTAAACTCGGTATAGCCGATACCTGTATCAACCACGGAATTCACCTGAATGGTGTAATCCGTTCTATCCTTGGCGTTGAACACCAGGTTATCTGTCATGAACAGGTCGGCATAATCCAGACTGGAAGCATCCGTGTTATTCTGCCGGGCGTTCAGGTAATCCTGCGTCAGAGCATACCAGTTATCCTCATCGCGGATATCCGCCATGTCATTCCAGGTACTCTTGCCCTGCTCCACACCAGTAAAGGAGGCAAGCGTTCCGCTGGCATCGGTTACCTTACCCTGCCACAGCGTGGTAGATACGCTATCCTGGGAAATTGTCTGGTGGGTATTCTCCGTAGCACCGATGGTAATGACAGACTGGGACGACTCCACCACTTTATCGTAGGAATCTGCCACCTCCTGCATGTAAGTCAGGTTCGACATGGATGCACCATACGCAGGATTATTATCACTACTCTGCTGCACCGCTGCTATGTACTTATATTCCTTAGCATCATCGTCCCACACCCACACCGGACTGCCAGAGTCACCACTCTGCGCACCGAAGGGCAGCGGGTCTGTATCCAGCTTCCAGCCATCGACCGTATGGAAGAACCAGAAACCGCCATCAGCCGAACCACCCATGTCGTCGATTTTCTGAATCGCGCCCTGGATGAAATGCCCCAGTGTACCGTTGACATTGTAGCTGTCATCAGGGTTTTCCATGGGCAGATACGTTTCCGTATCAGGGTCATAAATAAACGTGCGACCACCCCCGGAGTGGTACATCAATTTCCCCTCAAGCCCCTCTTCCTTCAGCTTTTCTACAGAATACACCGAAGATGTGGTCACATCCGTCACAATCTTATTCAGACGCGTGATTTTGAAATCGCGACCGGATTTATCATGCAGGAAAGCACCGCCATACGGCCCGCGGTACTCAATCCCCTTGTACTGGATGGCATGCTTTTCACCCCCTAGCTCCAAGTACGAGAAATACGGATTCTGCACACCATTGTGCTGCACCGTAGCAATGAAATTATGATTGATGGCCGCGCTGGAGCCACCGGCTTCCTGTCGGCTTTCGAAGGAAATCATCCCGTTCTCCAGCTTGTAGGAATCATGGCCATTATTGTAGTGGATATACACACCATCAGCATTCAAATCCCGCAGCAGCGCGTTAACATTGGTCACACTGTAGCGGCCGCGATTCTGACCAAAATCTGCGTAAACCCAGGCATCGACATCGTTAGTGAGTACACCAGCCCAGGCGGGAATGGCAGCGGCTGCGGACAGCACAAGAGAAAGCAGAGAACGGCGGAGAGAAATCGGGAGATGAAGCTTCATGACCGGAGAGAATAACAGCTTGCGCGCATTTTATCACAAGCATCCCCGGGATGCAACGCAGATTTGCGTCAAATAAGCCACTTACATCAAAAAATCACCAGCGAAGCTTGGCGCGCAATCGGGCGGCGTAGTCGCTTCCGGGCAGATTCAGCAGGCGCAGCGGCAGCGGAGCCTTGCAGATGCGCAGGGTCTCATTCAGAGAAATCGGGTAAGTGTTGCGCCCATCCAGCGAGAAGATGAGCGATTCCCCGGCGCGGCCGCGGCGTTCGCGCGGACGCAGGGTGATTTCCACCGCATCCGGCAGCACGATGGGACGGCTGGTGAGGCTGTGCGGGCAGATGGGCGTCAGGCAGGTCACCCCGGCCGTCGGCCACATGAGCGGACCGCCGGCCGACATGGAATAGGCCGTTGACCCGGTAGGCGTGGCCACCAGGATACCATCGGCATGGTAACGGTTGAGCAGTTTGCCATCCAGCTCCACATCCACATCAATCATCTTGCCGGTCTGCGCACGGGTGAGCGACAGCTCGTTGAGAGCGTAGAAGCGCCGTTCAGCCTCCTGCCCGGCGGCGTCGAACTTGCGCACTTCGAGCATGGCGCGTTCGTCCACCTCATAGCTGCCATCCACCAGAGCCTGAACCAGCAGTTCAATTTCCTCGCGGCTGCAGGCACTCAGGAAACCCAGATGCCCCATATTGATACCACCGATGACCGAACCGGTACTGCTGGCAGACAGGGCCACCGAGAGCATGGTACCGTCACCACCCAGGCAGAGAATCATCTCCGGCTTTCCCAGAACCGGGTCATTGATGGTGTTTTTCCCCAGCTCATACGCATTCAACCCCGCGGCTGCACAGGCGTCCATGAGCTGCTGCAAGGCCAGCAGGCAGGGAGCGGTGCGCGCAGGCGAAAGAATACCTATGGATGCAGGAGGGTTCACAGCAATCAGCGTTGTTCGCGGACAATCTCCGTACCGATACCTTCAGGTGTGAAGATTTCCAGCAGCAGGGTGTGGCGCAGGCGTCCATCAATGAAGTGGACCTTACGCACACCGGCATTGAGGGCTTCCACCGCGCTCTTCACTTTGGGAATCATACCGCCGGAAATCACCCCCTGCTCTATCAGCTCGAAGGCTTCCTTGCGGTTGATACTCTGGATGATGGTGCTGGGGTCCTTCGGGTCGTTCATGAGACCGGGCACATCGGAAATATACACCAGCTTCACGGGCTTGAGTTCGCGGGCCAGCGCAGCAGCAGCCAGATCAGCATTCACATTCAGCGCATGGTTGGTGCCCAGCTCGCGGGCGAGCGGAGAAATCACAGGCGTGAGCTGGAGGGAAAGAGCCTCCTTCACGCGGGAAAGTTCACAACCGATGACGTTGCCGACCATGCCGATATCGACAGGGTTGCCGTCGGCATCCTTCTCCATGAGCTTCTCCCCCACAAACACGTTGGTGCCGGGAATACCCACGGCCTTGCCACCATGGCCGCGCATCATCTCCACCAGACCGGGGTTGATGGTGCCGCTCAGCGTGCGTTCCACGATGTCAATGGCCTCCGGCGTGGTCACACGCAGGCCATTCACGAAACGAGCCTCCAGACCGGCATCGGCCATGGCCTTGGAAATAGCCTTGCCGCCGCCGTGTACCACCACGGGGTTCAGCCCCATGATTTCCATCACGACGATGTCGCGCATCAGCGATTTGACCAGTTCCGGATTATCCATGGCAGAACCACCGAACTTGATGAGGATGGTCTGGTCGCGGTATGCCTGCAGGTACGGCAGAGCCTCAATGAGAATATCTGCTTTGGAAATTTCCTGGTCCGGGGTAACAACCTTGCGAATGGGAATCATGGTCAGATGTAGCGTTTGATTTTGAAGATGATAAGCGGCAGCGCAGCGGAAAGCACCATGAGTACCACCGATACCCACACACCCCAGTCGGTGTCCAGGAAGGGGATGAACTTGAAGTTCATGCCGAAGGTGCTGGCAATGAGGGTGGGCGGCAGGAATACCACGCTCATGATGGTGAAAACCTTGAAGATGTCGTTCTGTTCGATGTTAATGAGCCCCAGCACGGCATCGAGCATGAAATTAATCTTGTTGGAAAGGAAGGCAGCGTATTCCGAAAGGGAGTTCACGTCTCGGGAAACGGAACGCAGGGGCATGTACAGGTTATCCTCGCCGATGCAGCTTTCCTCGTTACCTGCATAGGTAATGAGGCGCAGCAGGTTCACCAGGGAATCGCGCTGGCGGGTGATGAGGTCACCCACGCGTCCGAGTTCCTCCAGGGCATCTCGCAGGTCATCCGTATCCGGGTCTTCCACTTTCTGCTTGCGGCGGGTGTGGTGCGTGCCGAACACCTTCTTGGAAAGGGCGTCCAGATCTGCACCGAAGCGTTCCAGAACGTCGGCCTGGCGATCCACCAGCGATTCCAGCAGACCGATGAACACGAGGTCGCGGTTGGTCTGGCTCATCCGCAGCAGCTGCTGCGAGAACATGCGGAAGGAGTAGGAATCCGTATGGCGCACCGTGATAAGCACCTTACTCTTGAGAATGAAGGTGATTTCCGAAATGATAGGCTCGTCGGTTTCCACGCGGGAAAGCACGGTCGTGGTCATAAACCGGCCGCCGTCCTCGCAGTACAGACGCGAGGTAGCCTCAATTTCCCGCATTTCGTCCTTGGTCGGCATTTCAATGCGGCAGAGGGATTCTGCATACCTTAGTTCTTCCGCATCCGGGGTCAGGAGGTCAATCCAGAACACATCCCCGCGGCGGGCTTCCTGTTCATCCAGGCCCACCGTGCGGGAAATCCCATTCTCCGTCTGCGTGTATATGCGAATCATGGCTCCTCTGAGGGGTTGCGATTTCGTTTTCTGCGGCACCCACGCGCGCCGTACGCGCTCATTCTGCCATTTTCAGCCCGGAATATCAAGCCTAAAGCCTTCAACCACGACATTTTCCCCTTACTGCCCACAGGTGCAGCCGGGATTCATTCTGCGGGGCTGGTATAGTCGCGCCATTGGGTCAGCACTTCCTGCACCTGTGTAGCCCCCACCACATTCTTAATCAGCCTTCCCTCCCGGTCAACCACGCTGATCGCAGGAAAGCCCGGCATGCCGCAGGCGGGCAGTCCCTGGAAGTTCGTGGCTCTCAATGCCTCGAACATGATGGCCGGCGCTTTCAGCTTGCGGGATTTCAAGTAGCGTTTGGCCTCCGCTTCCGTCTTATCCCCGCTGATGACAATCATCTCCACCTTTTTCGCACGCATCTTCTTGTATTCCTGGGCAGCAAGGGGCATGCACTGCTGGCAATAGCCGCACCAGCTGGACGTATACAGGTAGATATAATATTCGGCCCTGGCATTGGGTCTGCCGCCAAACACCTCAAAGGCAGAGAGTGCCTCCATCACCGCATTGGTATCTGCGGCGCGCGCGGAGGCTGCTTTCTTCCGCTTCCCGGATTCTTTCTGCACGGTTTTCTTCGCGTTCGTCTCATTCCAGGTAAAACTTACCCCTTCCGACTGCGCCACCGCAACGGGAGCAGCAAAGAAAAAGGCAGAAACAGACAGGAGCAGCAGATACGTCAACCGATTCATACAGCCAAGCTAACACCAATGCAGCCACATGTCAAGCCATCAGGGAGTATTGGAGCAACAAAGAACCACAAGACCCACCACCATGATGAGCAGCAGCAGGCTCACCCACCAATACCGGTGGTAAAACAGCGGTTCTATCACAAAGTGCTGAACAAACCCCGCCACCAGCTCTGCCAGGAAATCAATCATCGGCGCGTTTTGTTCAGAACGGTCTGCCGCCCTGGAAAGCCGGTGCCAGCACCATCACCGTGCGCGGCAGCAGGTAAAGGGAGAGCAGCTGCGCTTTATCGGTGAAATGATGCACGGCCAGGTCCTGCCGGGCAAAGCCGCCGAAGCGGGCATCGTCCGAATCCAGCACCACCTTCCACTCACCAGCCTTGGGCGCGGGCAGCTTGTAATCCGGGATGGCACGCGTGCCGCTCCAGTTGAACACAAAGAGCAGCCCACCGCGTTCAAAAGCCATCACCTGGTTCTCCTCATCCATATTCAGCGGGCGGGCGGGCGGCGCAGCCAGCAGGTCGCGTCGCTTGGCCAGCTCCACCATGGCGCGGTCAAATTCATTCAGAAAGCGGTAACGCAGCAGCTTGTTATCCACCAGACTCCATTGGCGGCGGCAGTACTGGTACGAATTGCCATTGCCCTCGCGGGGGAAATCAATCCACTCCGGGTGGCCGAATTCATTGCCCATGAAATTGAGCCAGCCCTCGCCACCGGCCGCCAGCGTCGCCAGACGAATCATCTTGTGCAGCGCCATACCGCGGTCAATGATGGGGCTGGGCATATCACAGCTCATGTGGGTGTACATTTCCGCATCCATGAGGCGGAACGCTATCGTCTTATCGCCCACCAGCGCCTGGTCGTGGCTCTCGGCATAGGCAATGTTCGCCTCGCCATAGCGGCGGTTGATAAGCGTGTACCAGATATCGCCCACGCTCCAATCCTCATCCTTCTTCTCCTTGAGCAGCTTGATCCAGTAATCCGGCAGGCCCATAGCCAGGCGGTGCGTGAACCCGAATCCGCCCTCATCCACCGGGCGGCAGAGCCCCGGCATACCGCTCATATCCTCTGCAATCGCAAAGGCTCCCGGCCGCACCTGCTGCACCAGCGTGGCCGCCAGCTGCAGGTAGGTCACCGCACTCAGATTCACCTGCGTGTTGAAATAGCAGCCCAAATCCGTAAACGGCTCATGCCCATGGTGCAGGTAGAGCATGCTGGTGACACCGTCGAAGCGGAAGCCGTCGAAGCGGAACTCCTCCAGCCACCAGCGCAGGTTGCTCAGCAGGAACTGCAGCACCTCTTCCTTGCCGTAATCAAACAGGCAGCTGTCCCAGTCCGGGTGCATACTGTCGCGCTCGCCCGCGCAGAAATACTGCCCGCCGGAACCGTCAAAATTGTTCAGTCCCTCGGCCATGTTCTTCACCGCGTGGGAATGCACCACATCCAGCAGCACCGCAATGCCCAGCCCATGCGCCGTATCAATGAGATACTTCAAATCCTCCGGCGTGCCAAAGCGGTTGCAGGGTGCGAAGAACGAGGAAACATGGTAGCCGAATGACCCATAATAAGGATGTTCCTGAATGGCCATCACCTGCACCACATTGTAGCCCAGCTTCGCCACACGCGGCAGCACCTCATCCGCAAACTCACGGTAGCTGTGAATCCGCCCCTCCTCACCGGCCATGCCCACATGCGTCTCATAAATGAACGGCGTCTTCACCGTTGCCGGATTCCAGCGCTTGTGCTTCCACTCGTATGGCTCGGCTGGGTTCCAGATAACCCCGCTGTAATCGTAGGTGGCGGCATCCTGCGCGGTATAGCGAATCCAGGCCGGCATGCGGTCATGATGCTCATTATCCGCGCCGACAACATGCACCTTCACATGCTGGCCATGCTGCAGCGCATCCGCAGGCAGGCGCAGCTCCCACACGCCATTGGCATCGCGGGTCATCGGGTTCGCCTCGCGGTTCCAGAAATTGAAATCACCAATCAGATACAGCTGGCGCGCCCCCGGCGCCCACTCGCGGTACACCCATTCCCCCGTCTCCGCATCGCGGTTGAAGCCCATGCGCCCATACGCCCCGGCAAACTCCAGAAGCGAACCATGACGGCGGCATATACGCTCCAGCTGGGCATCGTACAGTCGCATGCGGCCCTTGATTTCTCGTTCAAACGGTGCCAGCCATCCATCCGCCAGCACTAATCCGGGTATAGGGGAGCGTCTCATACCCCTATATTACACCCAGCCGGCCACTTTTGCAATTTTCAATTTTGGGTTTTTGCCTTTTCGCGGTTGGCGAGGGCTATCTGCAAGGCGTTGGCCATGTTGTGGAAAAAGACGTAGAAAGCCGGGCCAATGTAGGCCAGAGGATGCACATACCACTGGCTGGCAATATAGAGTGTGAGGATGGTGTTCTTCTGCCCCAGGCATTGGGAGCATTCGCGCTTCAAGTCCCGGCCTCCCAGTTTGTAGCCCGCCACAAAACCGGTGATGCAGACCACCAGCGAGCCCAGTACCATGGGCAGCATGTGCCACCAGCTGATATCCATTTCCAGCACACGCTGCGTGCCTACCCCGGCGATGATGGTGAGGTTCACAATCCAGATACCGAGCGAGACATCGCGCAGGCGGGCCGGCCAGGCCTTGCAGGGGGGATGCACCCAGCGCAGCACGATGGCCACCAGCGCCGGGATGCCCAGCACGGTGCCCAGCTGCATGGCCACCTCGGCAGCCAGTTCGGTGTAGCAGAAGCCTTCCACCTGCACCACAAAGGGCATGAGCAGCGGCGTGACGAGGCCGAATACTATCTGGCTGAGGACCAGGGCCGTGGTGGTGAATTCCACATTGCCACGCAGGAGGTTCACGATGACCGGGGCGGCAATGGCCACCGGGGCTATGCCGCAGAAAAAGAGCGATTCAGCCAGCACCGGGTAGCCCAGAGCGCGGGCGGTTCCCCAAAAGCCCATGCCTATCATCTGGATGCCCAGCAGCAGCCAGAGGTGCATGCGCTGCGGTTTGAGGCGTGCCACCTCAATGCCCATGAAGGTGATGCTGAGCATGAGCGCCACGCTGGCAGGCAGATACGCCCCCAGCGGGGCAAGCTGCTGATGAAAGAGGCCTCCCACCAGGAAGGCCACTATCATGGAAATACTGCGGATGTGCTTCTTCATCAGGCTTCCGGCTTGGGTTCCGCCTTGCGCATTTCAATCACCGCAGCGGTGGCATCATCGGCCTTGGGCTTGGGGTAGGAAATGCGGTTGTGGTGCATGGTGCGGATGGTGGCAAAGAACGATTCCTTAAGGCGCTCAATCTCACCCAGCGTCAGCCCGCAATCCTGCAGGTGTCCATCGAGAATACGTCCCTTGAAGATGCCGCTGATCATGTTGCGGATATCTTCCTCGGTGGGGTGCTGCAGCGAGCGGGTGGCGCTTTCCACGGCATCGGCCATGCTCACGATACCGCTTTCGCGGGTCTGGGGAATCGGGCCCTTGTAGGTGTAGATGGACTTATCCACCTCCTCCGGGCAGGTATCAATGAGGCCCTCCTCGAACTTGGCTTTTTCCTCCTCATACTGGTCAAGCGCCTTGCGGTAGAAGAAATAGGCCGTGGAGACACCGTGATGCTCGCGGATGACATTCACAATGCGGGTATTGAGGCCGTGGGATTCTGCCAGTTCCACGCCTTCGCTCACGTGCCCGGTAATGATGCGGGCGCTGGCTTCCGGCGTCAGCTCGGCATGGGGGGAGGCATTCTGGTCGGCAATATTCTCGGCAAAATACTGCGGGTTGGCAATCTTGCCGATGTCGTGGTAAAGGCCGCACACACCGGCGCGGGTCACATCGGCCCCGATGGCTTCTGCCCCGGCCTCCGAAAGGCGCTGCACCACGAGGCTGTGGTGGAAAGTACCCGGAGCCACAATCTGCAATTTCCGCAGCAGAGGGTGATTCATGTCGGCCCATTCCAGCCAGGTGATGGGAGTGGAGATGTTGAACAGGCGTTCCAGCGCAGGCATCATGCCGCCGATAAGGGCGGCCAGCACAAAGTTGACCCCGACGGTGATGGCCAGCTCCACAGCAAAGCCACCGATGTTGAAGCCATTGGTAAAGCCGCGCAGCGGAATGGGTTCATCCGTTCCTGCGGCATCCAGGCTGAGCAGCAGGTACACCGAAGCAAAGGCTATGCCGCTGGCCACAAAGCCGGCGCGCAGAATCTGCTCGCGCTTATGCACACGCCCCGAAACCAGGGCGCAGACCGTCCCCGTCACAAAGCTCACCGCGCTGTAATTGAGAATGATGGCGGAGTCCGTCCCATCGGGGAACATGGCCACGCCGAAGATTGTGCAGCACAGAGCCGTAAACGCCCCCAGACGGCGGCCAATCATCACCGCCAGCACCGTGGGTGCCATGGCGTAGGGCAGCCAGAGCAATACCTGCCCCTGCATGTTGAAGCCGGGAATCACGGCTTTGAGCGCGCAGACACCGGTCATGATGAGCAGCTGCGTCACAATCATGCTCACCAGCAGGAAGGTGCGGCGTACTGTAAGCTGCAACTGCAGGCGGGACAGATACGCCAGCAGCAGCAAGCCCATGGAAGTGAGGACAAGCCAGATGACGCGGAAGGCGGCATTCCACACATGCGCGGCGGATGAAGCCGCAATGAAGCAAAGAGCCAGCAGCCCCAGCAGGGCCACACCAAGCATCACCTGTGCGCCACCCTTGAATCGCGCACCAGGGTCGTCGCCAGGACGAGTCAGTTTATTGAGCAGACGAGTCATAAGTCTGAGTTGTTTCTTGCGTCGTGCTGGTCATTATAACAGCCCGGCTGGCGTTTGGCAAGTTTATCCCTCTGTCAGGGCATGAACTTCCAGCTTCCCAGACGCACCATTTCCTCAAAAGCTCCTTCAGGATTGATTTCCCCGCGCTCTTGCGCCATACGCAGATAAACCCTGGCACGGGAGGGTTCAGAAGCCCTGGAAGCATTGCCCAGCTGCGCCAGCACCGCCATGAGCGTATAACTCTGCGGCACACCCGCAGCCGCCGCTGCCGACAAGGACTGCAACGCCCGCGCCATATCTGCTTCCACGCCCGTGCCATTGAAGTACAAATCGGCCAGGGCCAGGTTGGCAAAAGGCACTCCGGCATCGACCAGCTGCTGCAGCACCCGCACACCGCGCGCGGCATCGGGCGCGCAGCCACGCCCGGCCGCAAGGCAATAAGCATAGGCCACCCCGCCGCGCGGGTCTCCGGCATCGGCCGCGCGGCGGTAGAGGTCAAACACACGAGAGGCCGGGAACTGCTCCGGCTGCTTGTGGTACTCTCCCGCCAGCGGAATCAACGCTGGCGTATACCCCTGAAGCGCCGCCCGCTGGAACAGGCGCACCGCCTGCGGCGCATCCGGCGTAATGAGCGGCTTCAACCCTTCAGGTACCTCAGCTCCCGGCACCGAAAAAGCCGCCAGCTGCGCCAGGGCTTCGGGGTGGTCACGCTCCGCCGCCTGCTTCAGGAAATCATAAGCCAGCGCCTCCTTCCCCTGTTGCAGATAATAAAATGCCAGCATCCCGGCGGCTCCCGGACTGCCATGCGACGCCGCCAGCTCCATCCACTCCCGGCTGGCCGCTTCGTCGCGCGACGCTTCGAGCGAGGCCAGCATCTCCTCGACAAAATAATTATTCCGTTTCAGCTCAGCCACCACCGCCGGTGAATCCTTGCCCTCCTTCTCCAGCCGCCCGGAAATGAGCAGGTAAGCCGCCCGCGCACGCGGACTACCCGACCGGCAGGCCTGCATGAGATACTCCATTCCCTGCTTCTCATCTGCCGGAGCGCCCACGCCGCTGCCACACAAATGCGCCATCTCCAGCAAAGCCGGTGCATAACCAGCAGCAGCAGCCTGCTCCACGGCCGCACGCAGTTTTACCGCCGCCTCTGCCGACTCAATCGGAACCTGCTGCGAGCGCAACTGCGCCAGCCGCTGCCGAGCCTGCCAGGTAAGCGCCACAGGGTGCCCGGCCTCAGCCGCACGCTGCATCGAACTCCAGAACACCTGCTCATCGCCCCCGCTTGCATCCAGCACAGCGCTGATGACCGGCCCCATATTCTCCGACTGCTGCTCCTGCGCGGCATCCAGCGCCCGGTTCAAAACCATCTGAACATCATCAGCAGCCTGGACGCAGACCGGACACAACAGCAGGGGAAGCAGAGATAAAACAGACTTCATATCTTCATCGTACCTCTAACGAGAACGAGTTGCAAGTTGTTTCTGCTTCTTTTTCCGACATCCAATTAAGAATCATTCTTTTCTTTGACTTGACTAACGGGCTATCCCCCTGTAAAGTGATGGCATGGATACAGACACGAAGAAGAGCGCAGCCGCGTGGTCATCAGTCCTTTGGAGCGGAGTACTGGCCGCTACCAAGCTGGTGGTGGGCATCATGACTGGCTCCCTCGGTATTCTCTCGGAAGCCTTGCACAGCGCGCTCGACCTTGTGGCCGCCGGTGGTACCGTGTACGCCGTGAAAGTTGCCTCCCAGCCCGCCGACAAAGACCACCCCTACGGCCACGGCAAGATAGAAAACCTCATGGCCCTGGGAGAAACCCTGCTGCTGCTCGCCACCGCCGCCTGGGTCATCATGGAAGCCCTTGAACGCCTGCTGAGCAGCGACCCGGCCGCGCTCGAAGTCAAATTCTCCTACTGGGCCTTTGCCATCGTCATCCTTTCCATCCTCGTCGACATCAGCCGAGCCCGCATGCTCAAACGCGTCGCCCGCGAAACCCGCAGCGCCGCCCTGGAAGCCGATGCCGCCCACTTCACCACCGACATCTGGAGCAGCGCCGCCGTCCTCTTCGGTATCACCGGGGCTGCCGTCGCCGACATGACAGTTTCCGGCAGCTGGCTGCACTGGCTGCTGCTGCGGGCCGACGTCTTTGCCTCCCTCGTCGTCGCAGGACTCATCCTGCACATCTGCAAGGAACTCGGTATGCAAGCCGTCAACAACCTCATGGACAAACAAAGCGGCGAAGCCTGCGACAAAATCCGCAGCATCATGGCCGAGCGCATGCCCACCTACCCCGTCACCCGCCTCCGCATCCGGGAATCCGGCGCCCGGTACTATGTCGACATGGAAGTACAAGTACCGCGTGACCTGCATGTCGACACCGCCCACGAAATCGCCGATGCCATCGAAGAACTCGTAGCCCGCACCCTGGACGGAGCAGAAACCATGGTTCACATGCAACCAGCGCACACCCTGCCCGAAACGCCCGAATTCACCATCCGCCGCCTTGCCCTCACCCACCGCTTCGGCGTACACGGCCTCGTCCTCTTCCGCTCCGACAAGGGCGAATCCGTCGTTGCCGTTGATCTCGAACTCCCGGCCGACGCTATGCTGGAATCCTGGCAGCTGCCCATCGAAGCCTTCCGCAAGGAAGTCAAGCGCAGCCTCAAAGCCGATATCGTCGCGCTGCACGTTGAGCCAGACCTGCGGCATCTGCCTGTTTCCCGACTCGACCTGCCCGCCGACTGGGAAGCGCAGGTACGCGAGGCCATGATAGAACGCGGTGCCCCCCTGCCCGGCAGTATCAGCTGCTACACCCGCGGTGCCGAGCGACTCTGTGTCATTTCCATACCTAAGGAACCCGGCCTCACCGTCGAGCAGAGCCACACCCGCCTCACCAAGCTCAATAAAAAGCTGGCCGAGCGACTCCCCGCTGCAGCCCGCATCATGGTCACCTACGAGGAATAAGGCTTTTTCCTTTAATTTCCTGATTGACTGCGGATACTGCTGTGATATAATACAGCTTCATAGGGGTTAGAATAACCACCCCAGGATTGAAACAGTGGACGACGATATCATTTGCACAGAGAAAATCATTGCTGACCGCAAGACCTTCTTTATTGACCTCAAGAGCAATGCCCGCGGCCGCGTGGTGCGTATCACCGAAAAGGTAAGCTCCAACCGCGACCGTATCATGGTACCGGCTGAGATTCTGGACGACTTCATTGCCGCTCTGGAGGACATCCGCCGCGCCAATAACGAATATTGATGCGGCTCTCCGCCCACCTGGCGGTAATTTATATCTTGTTAGTAGGATTGACAGACTTTTGTCTGGACAAGTCACTATCATTATGCTTTAATTCCTGCGAGACTAAGCCCTTAGAGTCTGCAATTTTAATAATCCAACAACCGATTGAAAATGAGAAGAATAAAGGTATTAAAGCTGGGGTGGGAATTTCCGCCGCTCATCAATGGTGGTCTGGGCGTGGCGTGCATGGGCATCTCCCGCGCGCTCTCGCAGAAGGTTGATTTGAATGTGATTGTGCCGAAGGCCTCCCCCGATGCCCATTACGACGGTTTTTCGCTCACCGGCGTGAACACGCTGAAGCATGAGCAGATGGAGACGCTGGAGGAAGGATACACCTATGAGAGTTTCTCGGTGGTGGGCAAAGCTCCCATTAACCTTGACCCCTACGCCAGCGAGGAAGGCACGCCGGGTAACATCACCTTCACCAAGGAGGGGAAGCTGCTCTTCTCCCGCGTCCACGAGGCTGATCTGGCTTTGTTCACTGGCAAGGAAGACCTCTATGCCGGAGATCTGGCCCGCAAGGTCATCGAGTTCTCCAAGATTTGCGCAGTGATGGCCCGCAAATATGATTTCGATGTCGTGCATGCCCACGACTGGATGACCTATCTGGCCGGTGTGGAAGTGAAGAAGGCCACAGGCAAGCCGCTGGTGGTGCATCTGCATGCTTCGCAGTTCGACCGCGCTGGTGCCGATGCCCGCGGCTGGATATACGACATCGAAAAATACGGCATGGAACAGGCAGACGCCGTCATCCCGGTTTCAAAGTACACGGGTACGGTGGCTGCCGGGCATTATGGTATTGACCCGGCCAAGATTTTCCCGGTACACAATGGCGCTGACCCGGTGCATGTCTTCCACAGCAAGAAGAAATTCCCGGAGAAACTGGTGCTGTTCCTGGGGCGTCTCACCGCCCAGAAAGGGCCGGAATTCTTCCTGCAGATTGCGGCCAAGGTGCTGGAGCAGACGGATAATGTACGTTTCGTGATGGCCGGCACGGGCGAGAAGCTCCGCCAGCTCATCGAGACCGGAGCCTTCCATGGTGTGGGCGATAAGTTCCACTTTACAGGCTTCCTGAACAAGCAGAAAGTGAATGAGTTGCTCTCTATGACGGATGTGTACTGCATGCCGTCTGTCTCGGAACCGTTCGGACTTTCTGCCCTGGAGGCGGCGCAGTTCAACATTCCCGCTGTCATATCGAAGCAGAGTGGTGTGGCAGAAGTGATGAAGGGCGCGCTCAAGGCCGATTTCTGGGATGTGAACATGATGGCCAAGCACATTGTAGACCTTGTGACGGATGAGAAGCTCTACAAGCAGGTGGCCGAGCAGAGCGCCCAGGACATCAAGAATTCCAACTGGGAGACGGCGGCCGAGAAGATGCTGAAGGTCTACCACCATGTGCTTGGCTGGTAAGGGAACAGGATGAACACATTACTTTCATTAACGATATGAATATCACTCTCACTTTTCATGCTCACCAGCCGAATCGCCTGATTCCGTACGACTTCTTCAAGATTGGCGAACATGCTTTCTACGAGGACGACCAGCTCAATGGCCGCGTGCTGAGCGAGGTGGCGGAGCGCTGCTATCTGCCCGCCAACCGCATGATGAAGCAGCTCATCGAGCTTTCCGACGGCAAGTTCAAGTTTGCACTCGCCATCTCCGGCGTAATTCTGGAGCAGGCGAAGTACCACCGCCCAGACCTCATCTCCTCGTTCCAGGAACTGGCCGAGACCGGCTGCGTGGAGTTCCTGGCCATGCCTTACTATGCATCCCTGGCCTCCCTGTATTCCACAGGCGAGTTCGCGGAGCAGGTGGAGGAGCATTGCGACCTGATTGAGGAGCTGTTCGGCCAGCGCCCCACCGTGCTGTGGAATACCGGCATGCTGTATTCCAATGCCATTGCCGCCCAGGCATACGACATGGGCTTCGAGGGCATCATGGCCGATGGCAACGGCCGCATGATGAGCAACCGCAACACGAATGACCTGCAGTGCGCCCCCCTCATCGACAAGACCAAGACCCTGCTGCGCCACCGGCATCTTTCCAATGACCTGGCCAACCGCCGTACTGATCCCTCCTGGAGCGAGTACCCGCTCTCGCCCTACACCTTTGCCGACTGGCTGAGCCAGGAGCAGGGTCAGGTGGTAAATCTCTCGATGGACTACGAAACCATTGGCGAACGCCAGGCAGACAGCACCGGCGTATTCGAGTTCTGGCGCACCATGATTATAGCCGCGCTCTTTGCCGGAAACGAGTTCTATACACCTGGTGAGGCCGTGCGTCACTTCCCCTCCTGCGGCACGCTCAACTGCCCCAACCCGGTAAGCTGCTCGACCTTCGGCACCACAACGCACTGGAACGGCAACGTGATGCAGCAGGAGGCCATCAAGAAGATTTACGACCTCGAACGCGCCGTGAAGGCCAGCGAAGACCGCGATATGATTCACGTATGGCGCAAGCTGCAGAGTGCCGACCACTTCCACTACATGGAGAAGAGCAACGGCTTCACGCCCTACCCGTCACCCTACGATGCCTACATCTACTACATGAACGCACTGGCAGACCTGCAGGTGCGCGTGAAGCAGCAGGCAGCGCTCATCCACAAGGCCCACAAAGCCACCATGGCTTAAAAGGAATAGAGAGTAAGGATTTAATAGCCGCGCTCCATTGAGCGCGGTTATTTTGTTTTCGGGATGTTAACATTGACATACCCCGGCATTCATGCTAGAGTCAGCTCTATGGAAGACCTCTCCCTCACCCACACCATTACCAGTTACGAATGCTCGGATGACCACCTGATGAAGCCGGAGTTCTTCATGCACCTGTGCCAGGAAATGGCAGAGGAGCATGCTGACAAAAACAACCTGGGCTATGGATGGGCCGTAGAGAACCACAAGATATGGGTGGAAACCCGCGGTAATTATGAACTGTTCCGCCGCCCGGCGTGGAAGGAGACTATCACCCTGCGCACCAACACCGGCCAGGCTGGAGCATTGCAGGCTCGCCGTTTTGTGGAAATGACCGATGCCGAGGGAAATGTTCTGGCCCGCGCCGATTTACTCTGGGTACTCATCGACATCACGACACGCCGCCCCTTCCCCATCAAGAAAGCCAATGTGCCGCTCAACGGGCTGGAATGCCCGCCCATTACCGAAGAACTAATATGCCCGGAATGGCCGGCCGACCCCTGCGCCACGGCTTCCCACACCGCCGCCCGCCGCGATATTGACTTCAACGGGCACATCAACAACAGCGCCTACCTCGTCTGGGCGCTGGACACCCTGCCCGAAGCCGACACGCCCGCCGGCTCGCCCGTCCGTATTCACCTGGCCTTCCGCAAGGAATGCATGCTGGGTGCAGAGCTTGAAATCCAGCACTACCGCAGCGGCAATTTCACGCACCATGTCATCAACTCGGCCGAGGGCGTGCGCGCAGAAGTTGACATTCTGTGGGGCTAAAAGATATTGCCAAAATGACCGTTTGGGTGTATGGTAGCGGGCATGAACGCCACCATGCAGGAAAGGATTGATGCCCTTTGCCGCCGGCAATGCGCCTTTGCGCTCTATTGCCTGCCGGGCGAGGCGTCTCCTTTTTTCTGCATGGCCGGAGACGGGCGTACAGAGGAACTTCCGCCACCCGGTCGAGCCTTTGTGGTGGCAGGCTTTGACGGCCGCCGCCTCTTCATTCCGGCAGAGCTGGAAGCCCCGCCCCTGCCCGATGCCTGGGCTCCGTTTCACCCCCTCCCCACCGAAGCGGCAACCACCCGCGAGCAGTACGCCTCCTTGTTCAGACGCTATACGGGGTACATCCACGAGGGGCTGGTGCGTAAGATTGTGCTGGCCCGCACCGCCGATATAGCCGTCGGCGAAAGCTTCTCGGCCAGCCGTGCCTTTCTCTGTGCCTGCCGGAACCAGCCCGCTGCCTTCAAGGCGCTGGTCCATACCCCGCAGTATGGCACCTGGCTTTTCTGCACGCCCGAACAGTTACTCACCGGCTGCGGCAGCCAATGGCACACGATGGCCCTGGCTGGCACGCGCATTCCCTGCACCCTGCCATGGGACACCAAGAACAAGCGTGAGCAGGCTCTGGTCACCGAATTCATCCGCGAAACGCTCATGCCGCTCGCAGAAGACATTGCCGAATCCCCGCTGGAAAACCTGCGCGCCGGCAGCATCGAACACCTCTGCACCCGTTTTTCCATTACCATGCCGCAGGAGCGGGTTCTCACGCTTCTGGAACAGCTGCCCCCCACACCGGCGGTCTGTGGTTCGCCCGTAGCCGCTGCCCGGAAGCTTCTGCAGGACAGCCCGGATATTGACCGTTCCTGCTACGCCGGCTACCTGGGGCCCTGGCACAACGACGGAGCCCAGCTCTATGTTTCGCTGCGCTGTATGCAGCTGTTCCCCAGTTTCTGCCGCCTCTATGCCGGAGGCGGACTGATGCCGGATTCCGTTGAGGAACAGGAATGGCAGGAGACGGAAAACAAGATGGCCTGCATGCAGCAGGCCATCCAGGGAACTCATTGATTTTCTGTGGCAACCCGTGGGGAGGCCATGGCCAGAAACATGAGTGTCCATCCGGAGAAAATCATCTCCACCGCAATCAGCGTGCCGATGAGCCAGACGGAGCTTTCCGGCCAGCTCCATATAACCATGGTGCCCAGCACAAGGGAGACCAGAGCATTGAAGCAACGCCAGAAGCGACCGGGGGTCTTCCACATTGATACGGCAACAGCCATGCGCATGATGCCCGCCGTGAGCAGGCTTGCCCCTATCAGCAGCGTCCACCATTCCATGGAAAGCACGGGCATCAGCACCGTAAACAGTCCTACCAGCAGGTACAGAACGGCCGCCAGCAGGTTCCACCAGCGGTTTTCCCGGTGAATCACCCCCTGCACCAGACGCACAACCCCGGCTATGGCCAGCACAAAACCGCCTACCCATACGGCCGACACCCCCAGCAGGAAGGGGAAACCCAGCAGAATGAACCCCAGCACCAGTTCCAGAGCAGCCAGGATCCCCGCCACCCAGGAGCGTCCCATCATCCGCACCCCCGCACAGCCGCAGGAGCAAGACGTTTCTTTATCATTGACAGCAGACATGATTCTTCCTTTCCTTGTTACAGTTAAAACGGCGGGCTACGGCATGCCAGCATATCTGATTCATGAAGGCCTCAACATAGCCGGCGCGGTTGTTGCGGTAGCGCAGATAATAGGCATGTTCCCACACATCGCACACCAGGAGGGGGCGCATGCGGGGCAACAAGGCATCCTGGTGGCGCTGGGCGGCCAGTACAACCAGCTGGTGGCTCACCGCATCGCGTGCCAGCACCGCCCAGCCGCTACCCTGAACACCGAGTGCCGCCCCGCTGAACAAGCGCACAAAGCCCTCATAGGAACCAAAGGCGGTGTTGATGGCATCGGCCAGCTCGCAGCAGGGGCGCTGCCCCGGTTCCGGGCTGAGGTTGCCCCAGTACAAGGTGTGCAGCATGTGACCGGCCAGATGAAAGGCGAGGCGGTGGGAGGCGGTGGCAGCCATGGATTCCGGCAATTCGCCCTGGGCTATCTGCCGCATGGTGTCCACAGCCGCGTTGGCTCCATCCACATAGGCGGCATGGTGGCGGGCATAGTGCAGCTGCACTGTTTCGGCATCGAGCAAGGGTTCCAGCGCTTCCACGCTATAAGGCAGCGGCGGCAGCATATAGCGTCCATCCGCATATCCATCGCATAAGCATATTGTATCCATGCAGGAGTGACACACGCCACTCTGCCGCAGTTCACTAGCAGTTACAGTTCGATGGATACCACCGTGGTGTTGTCTGCGTAGGGGTCATTCAAGGCCTGGCAGGCCTCGATGATATTTACCGGCAGGCTGCCCTCTCGGTCATTCAGAATAGCGCGCCCCTGCTGGGTAAAGAGTTCAGGCGCGAGCAGACTCTCGGCGCCATCCGTGGTGAGCAGAATGCGGTCAGTAGGCAGCAGCGGGAACGGTAGCGTGGGCGCATCCACGAGATCCAGCGTTTCCCCCGTTACCGCCGAACGCAGCACATGCCCTCGCCGCAGAGCCTCCTGTGCCGTCATTCCGGCCCCGATGTATCCACGGTACATATCGCGGTAGGAGTGATCCTGATTCAGGTGCAGCATCCGCCCGTTGCGCCAGATGTACAGAGGGGAATCACCCACGCTGACCCAGCGAAGCACCCCACCGCCCACAAAGACGGCCAGCAGGGTGGTGCCGCCGTAGACACCACGGCTCTCAAAGGAATCACGCACCGCCTCATTAGCCATGTCCAGCGACTCCCGCATCCGTTGCACCATGGGAAGGTCATCCAGCTTCTGGAAAGCACGCACATAGGATTCGGCCGCCAAGGTAGAAGCCAGAGCCCCATCGTGATGCCCGCCCATGCCGTCGCACACCACAGCCAGCACACCTTCGGGAAAATACTTAACCTGGTAAGCATCTTCCTGCCTGGCACGCCGCCCTATCCACTGTGACGCCTTTACAATCATGTGTCTGTCTATTATTAACACGCATCAGGCATTCTAGCAAGTAAAATCGACAAAAAGACATTGAAGCAGACAGATGCCTGTGCTAGAATGCTCCTGTAAGCATGGCACCCACCTCTCTGACTGAAGCTCTTTTCAACTACCTCTCATCCCCGGACTATGAGCCGCAGGAGCTGGCCGACATTTCCAGAGGCATGGGTCTGTCCCCCAGCCAGCGGAGCGAACTGAAAGCCGCGCTGGCAAAAGGTCTGGCCAAGGGGGACTTCATCAAACTCCGCAAGAGCCTGTACATGCTCCGCAAGCCACGCGGCGGCGTGCTGACCGGGCGCATGGTGCAACGCGGCAGCAAGTTGTTCTTTATTGCCGACAGCCAGTCTGCCCCGCAGCTTTCTGCCCTCTGCCCCGGCGAAGCCCCTGGTGCGCTCTATGTTGCTCCTTTCAGCTGCCGCAATGCCATGGACGGAGACAAGGTGGAGGTTTCGGTGCGTGTGAAAGCACCCCTCCGCAACCACCGGCAGAAGCACAGGCCTCAAGCCTCGGAAACCCGCATCGAGGTGCGTGTGCTGGAAATTCTTGAGCGGGGACGCGCCCGCTGGGTAGGCATCTACAAATCCACCGGACGGTTCGGGCATATGGCGGGGGATGGACGCACCAGCCCCAGCCTCGTGCGCCTGCTGGAAGCACCTCCCGCCGAACTGTTGCCTGGCATGGTAGTCGTGGTGGAGCCGGTTCATTACCCCATTGCCGCAAGCGAGGCCACAGGGCGCATCTGCCAGGTACTAGGCTGGCCGGAGGACGAGGGCGTGCAGATTACCACCATCATGCACAAGTTCGGGCTGGCCGATACCTTCCCGGCCGAGGTGCTGGAGGAATCCAGCCGCATACCGGACACTCTCACCAAAGAGGAATTGCAGCACCGGGATGACTGGCGCCAGCGCTGTGTCATCACCATCGACCCGGAAAGCGCCCGCGATTATGATGATGCCATTGCCGTCAGCCGAGAGGGCTGCAACTGGGAGCTGGCCGTACATATTGCCGATGTGAGCCACTATGTGCGCCCCGGCTCTGCGCTGGATGAAGAAGCCCGCCGCCGAGGCAATTCCACCTACCTGCCGGATCGCGTCCTGCCCATGCTGCCCCCCCGGCTCTGCGACGGCATCTGCTCGCTGCGGCAAGGGGAGGACCGTCTCACACGTCTCTGCCTCATGCATATCAACCGCCAGGGTAAAGTCTTCAAATGTGAGTTCCGGGATGCCGTTATCCGTTCCCGCCGCCGCCTGACCTACCCGCAGGTGTTGAATATGCTGCAGCAGAAGGCCACCACAGGCGATGCCGAAGTCGACAGCATGCTGCTCGAAGCGCACAAGCTGGCAGCCCTGCTGCGCCGCAAACGCTTTGAAGCCGGAGCGCTGCGCCTGGACATGCCGGAAATCCGCCTGATTACGGATGACCAGGGGGCTCCGGTGGATGTGGAGGTGGAAAGTAGTGATGAAGCGCATCAGCTAGTGGAGGAATTCATGCTTGTGGCCAATGAATGTGTGGCGCATGCGCTCAATGCCCACAGTCTGCCCGCCATCTACCGCGTGCATGAAGCCCCGGACCCCGCCAGGCTCAGCGAGCTGGCGCAGGAACTCAAAATCTACGGAATCAAGGCCGGCACACTCGCCACACGAGAAGAACTGAACACCGTCATGGACAAAATAGAGGGGCATCCGGACGCGGACATCCTCAAAGTGCAGCTGCTGCGCGCCATGATGCGCGCCCGCTACTCTCCCGATGCCCTGGGGCATTACGGTCTGGCCAAGGGCGACTACTGCCATTTCACCAGTCCCATCCGCCGCTATGCCGATTTGATTGTACACCGGGCATTCTCCCGGTTGAGCGGCACGCCCTCGGCCCCGCTGCCTTCACCCGGCACACTGGCCGCCATTGCCGACCACATTTCCGAAACCGAGCGCAATTCGGCGGCGGCTGAAAACGAAGCGCAGCAGAGCATGATGAGCCGCTTCCTGGAGCTGCAATGCGAAAGCGACTCGCCCCGCATATGGGATGCCATCGTCCTGGCCTGCTGGCCTCAGGGCATGGCGGTGGAAATACCCCTGCTCAAGGTCAAAGGCTTTGTTTCTGCGGCAGAGCTGCCCCAGGACAGTTCCTGGTATTTTGAACGCCATGCCGAACGCTGGACCAGCACCGATGCCCGCTGCCTCTACCCCGGCGCCAGGCTCCGCGTCATCCCGCAGAGGGTGGATACCGCCACGGGCTTTGCTGACTTTCTTCCACAATTTTAATCTTGCCAAGCAGCCATAATCTGCTAGCATGGGAGCATGTTCAATTTGTTCCGCAAACTGTTTTTGGCGCTGATGCTCACAGGTCTCTGCTCAGCAGAGTGGAAATCCCCACACCCTCTGTCTCTTGAAGAAGAAGCCCCCAATGCCCTGATTCCCTTTCCCCGCGAAGTGAAGTGGGAAAAGGACAAACTGCAACTCCCCGATGCCGCGCATTGGGTTCTGAAAAGCAAAGCAGCCGGGCTGGAGGATAAGGACAACTGCGTGCAGCTGGCCTGGACCGGGCTGATGAAAGACATCAAGGGCAAGGGGAAGGAGAAACTCACCGTCAAGCTCAAAAAAGCCAAGGATTTTTCCGACCGTATGCAGGAAGAGGGCTATACCCTCAGTATCACCCCCAAGGGAATCACCATTACGGCAGCAGCCCGTGCAGGCTTCTTCTACGGTCTGCAGACCCTGCGGCAGCTGGTCAACGGCAAGAAGAGCATCCCCTGCTGCACCATCAAGGACTGGCCTGCTTTCAAATACCGCGGCTACATGCAGGACTGCGGCCGTAATTTCCGCAAGATTGAGCGACTCAAAAAGGAAATTGACCTGGCCGCCCGCCTCAAGATCAACACTTTCCACTGGCACCTGACTGATTACCCGGCCTGGCACATCCAGTGCAAATCCTACCCCGAACTCAATGCCGCCAAACACCGCACGCGCGACCTGAACGACACCTACAGCTACGCCGAAATCCGCGAGCTGTTCGAATACGCACGCAGCCGCTGCATCACCATCATCCCGGAGCTGGACATGCCGGGCCACAGCGCCTATTTCGAGCGGGCCTTCGGCTTCAAGATGCACACCCCGGAGGGCATGAAGATTGTCAGCAAGCTGCTGGATGAATTCTGCAAGGAAATTCCGGCCAGCATCTGCCCCATCGTCCACTTCGGTGCCGATGAGGTGAGAATCCCCAATGCTGCCGAATTCGTCGGCATGGTGACCGGCAAGCTGCAGGAACACAACCGCATTCCTGTGCAATGGGCCAGTAACCGTGACCTGCCGGTGGCTGATACCTCCATCGAGCAACGCTGGGGTGAAGGTCCGAACACGGCAGACAAATCCATCAACCCGGAGCGTATCACCCGCCGCGCTTTCGATTCCACCATGGGCTATGCCAACCTGCTAGACCCGGCCATGCTGGTGCGCCGCTACTTCTTCATGCGCCCCTGCGGTGTTGCCGAGGGAGACGAGAAGAAACTCGGCACCATTATCTGCATCTGGCCGGACGGCAAGGTGGACAACAAGGAATGGATTCCGGGCTTCTGCGCCATGTGGCCGGGCATGATGGCCATGGCCGAGCGCGCCTGGGTCGGCGGAGAGGCCAACGGCGATGCCCTGCCCCTGGCAATGCCGGCTCCCGATACCGAGGCGGGCAAGGCCTACTCCCTATTCGAACGCCGTATGGCAAAACTCCGCAAGAGCATCTTTGCGGATGAAGATTTCCCGGTATGGGAAGAAAGCAATATGCGCTGGACCGTCGTGGAACCCACCGGCAAGGATAAAGTAAATACCACCCGCGAAGCAGTGCTAAGCGGCAAGATGGATGGTCTCACCACCCGCCAGGCATACTGCGCCAACCTGTATTTCCGCACCCGCCCCGATACGGGCTACCTGGGCATGTTCATGAACTCCCGCCCCGGCAACACAGTCTGGGCTACCACCACCATCAAAGTCAAGAAGGCCGGGAAGTATCCCTTCATGATTGGTTTCGATGCTCCCGCCCGCTCCAACCGCCGCTGGACAGGTGTGCCGAAGAACGGAGATTGGTCACAGGCCGGGACCCGAATCTGGATTAACGGCAAGGAAGTCCGTAATCCGCGCACCTACCGCAACGCCGGCAAATTTGCCCACCCCGGCAATGCCTGGAACTTTGAAAACCCGCTGGATATAGAAGAAATCTGGTGGTCTCTTGACCCCACAGAACTGGAACTCAAAAAGGGAGAAAACACCATCATCATTGAACAACCCTACATCGGCGAGCATCAATCCTGGGGTATCTCGTTCATTCCCCTCTTCCCCCATGCCTGAAAAAGCGGCATGACAACCTTCAAAAGAAAGCAAACACGCAAGATTCTTGACTTTCCTCCGTATTCATAGTAGACACTTAGTCAGCAACCATCCCTCACCCCTCTTATGAAAAAGACCTACATCATGATTCTCTGTGGTCTGGCAATTGCCGGTGCCACCACGACCTACTGCTTCTCGCAGGGGCATCAGGAACCGGCTCCTGCAGCAGAACCAGAAGCTGCAGCAGAGCGAGCAGCGCGCAAAGCAACTCGAAGCAACACTTCAGAACAAGGAGCGCGAATTGGAGCGCAAGATCGCTGAGTATGAGAAGCGCAACGAGCAGCTCAATGCCCAGATGCAGAATGTGGAGAGCCGCAAGGAGGAACTCGCAACAGTCATCCGCCAGCAGAATGAGCGTCTTGAGCAGATCTCTGGTATGAGCTCTGAGGAGGCTAAGAATATTCTTGTAGAGAATATGAAGAATGAGGCTAAGGCTGAGGCTGCGGCTTTCGTATCGGAGACTATTGAGGAGGCTAAGCTCTCAGCATCTAAGGAGGCTAAGCGTATTGTCATCGCCTCTATCCAGCGTGTAGCTACTGAGACAGCTATAGAGAATGCTGTTACAGTATTCAACATTGAGTCTGATGAGGTTAAGGGTCGTATTATCGGTCGTGAGGGTCGTAATATCCGTGCGTTGGAGGCAGCTACTGGTATCGAGATTATCGTAGACGATACCCCTGAGGCTATCATTCTCTCAGGTTTCGATCCTGTTCGTCGTGAGATTGCGCGTCTTGCTTTGCATCAGCTCGTAACCGATGGTCGTATTCACCCAGCTCGTATCGAGGAGGTTGTTGCCAAGGTTAAGAAGCAGATCGAGGAGGAGATTATCGAGGTTGGTAAGCGCACAACTATTGACCTTGGTATTCACGGTCTTCACCCTGAGCTTATCCGTCTTATCGGTAAGATGAAGTATCGTTCATCATATGGTCAGAACCTTTTGCAGCATGCTCGTGAGACTGCTAACTTGGCAGGTATCATGGCTGCTGAGCTTGGTCTTAACCCTAAGGCAGCGCGCCGTGCAGGTCTTTTGCATGATATAGGTAAGGTGCCTGATGATGAGCCAGAGTTGCCACACGCAATCATCGGTATGAAGCTTGCGGAGAAGTATAAGGAGAAGCCAGATGTATGCAACGCCATCGGTGCGCACCACGACGAGACCGAGATGACCTCGCTCATCGCACCTATCATCCAGGTATGTGACGCTATCTCTGGCGCTCGCCCAGGCGCTCGTCGCGAGGTTGTAGAGTCTTATATCAAGCGCCTCAAGGAGATGGAGGGCATCGCACTCTCTTACCCTGGCGTGGTCAAGACCTATGCCATCCAGGCAGGTCGCGAGTTGCGCGTAATCGTGGGCGCAGACAAGCTCACCGACCAGGAGTCTGAGGCACTATCACACGACATAGCAAAGAAGATTCAGGACGAGATGACCTACCCAGGTCAGGTGAAGATTACGGTCATCCGCGAGACTCGTTCGGTATCATACGCAAAGTAGTGATAGGCTACCCTATCACAAAAAGCAAACCACCCAAGGAGCATATCCCTGGGTGGTTTCTTTATTATGAATGTCGTGATTGCAACTACGGCAACAGCTGAAACTTTACCTGTATGGTGTGAGTGATTGTGGTCTCGGCAAACTCCATAGGCTCTGCCTCCTTAGCGTATGCCTCGGACAAACCATCATAGCTGCTGATACCACGAATCCTTACGCCGCTGTTGACATTAAAGTAAACAGCGCCATTGCTGTTATAGTCCTGAATATATGTGCATGAGCCTATCTCCTGCTCGATAGCTTCTGCCAGCACCTCGGCATTACGCTTTGCATCGCGCATAGCCTCACGGCGTAACTCCTCGCGTATAGCATCGAGGTTGGTGCAAGTGGCACGACTCAATGACACGCTGTGCAGATTGAGCTCCTCGAGCGCAGCAAGTGCCACAGAGAGTCTCTCCGCACCATGCACGACAAACTCATAGTCGCGCGTTGCAAGAGCACCACGACGCATGTAGGAGCTGTAGTTGTTCTTAAGTCGCAGTGCCTCCTCCGTATCGAAACCTGCTGACTTCAGGCTCTTAATGATAGACCGCTCCTGCTCGTCGAGCGATATGCGGCCCTTGGTGTCGGTCTCGCTGATGGTGATGGCTACGGTAAACTTGTCGGGCGTAACCTTGCGCTCGGCATAACCGTTTACTACAACCTCGTCGCGCACACTCTCCTGCGCCGAAGCACCCCACGCCACAACAAGCATAAGGGCGCAAAGAATAAATCGTCTCATAGAAATTCAGTATGGATTTTATATATTTAACGCAATCGCTTAAGAGGATATTGTATTGTCGTGCGCAATAATGGGGCTAACCCTTGCCGCTATATCTCCTCCATGCGCCACTCCTCGCAGTCGTTCACGAGTTCGCTGCGCTCCTCGGGGGTAGGCTCAATGGCATATGTTACGAGGTAGTTATCCTCAGCATCGAAGTGGTTGACAAAGGTCTTGGCTACCCTATCGGCATCACCTCCGCAATAATCTATGAGGTTGCTAATGAGGTCGTTCCACATATTGTCGTCATAGTCGCGCGACTCGCTATC
>CALCHQ010000103.1 GCA_937901085.1 uncultured Verrucomicrobiales bacterium
GCTCTTCCTCCAGCTCCAGCAGCTCCTCCTCGTCTTCTTCGAGCAGCAGCTCTTCCTCCAGCTCCAGTAGCAGCTCCTCCTCGTCTTCTTCGAGCAGCAGCTCTTCTTCCAGCTCCAGCAGTAGCTCTTCCTCCAGCTCCAGCAGCTCCTCCTCGTCTTCTTCGAGCAGCAGCTCTTCCTCCAGCTCCAGTAGCAGCTCCTCCTCGTCTTCTTCGAGCAGCAGCTCTTCTTCCAGCTCCAGCAGTAGCTCTTCCTCCAGCTCCAGCAGCTCCTCCTCGTCTTCTTCGAGCAGCAGCTCTTCTTCCAGCTCCAGTAGCAGCTCCTCTTCATCGAGCGATATCCCGCCGGATGATCGTGAGATTTGCTGCAAGTGCGGCACTTGTACTGTGGATGGAACGGAGTATGTGGTAGATCAGCAGCAGCTGCCTGGCGATGATGCTTCAATGATTTGCATGCCTCTGGCTGAATTCCTGGCAGAGGAAAGCCCTAATCCCAATCCTCGTGCCCGATCGGGTTCTAAGGTGTGTGGTAAGCTGAAATATGTGAGCCCATGGGAGTGGACTGCTAAGTATAATTCTGATTCCCGATTGGCTATTATAACTCCTCCTGCTGGTTCTTCGATTTATTTCAATGCCAATGAGGGGCATGCAACAGCCTATCCTTCTGGTACATCTCGGAAGCGTCATTATCGCGTTCAGTTGTTGAAAGCGGATATGGTGACTCCCGAAACATCAGGCAAGCCTGCTTACATGATGCTGGTCGATGAAGATGGCACCAGGATGCGTTTTTTCCTGTCAACCGGCAAGTGTGTATCCATGACTTCTGCTTCCGGTCGAACGATTACTCGTACAGAGTATGAAAAAAATAACATTATTACTCGCGATGCAGCAGGCAATCTGACGGCATACTATAATGCAACCGAGGGCTTGATGACAACTATCGCCAACCTTGATGGTTCCTACGGTATGGCCTGGTATGCTCCTGATAAGGTGCAGATTGTCAATGGGAAACCTGTTGGTATGGGTGAGCCCTATAAGACGGTCATGTATCGTGTGGCACAGACCGAAAACGGAAAGGTAACAACCATTACCCGCCAGTCGGCTGGTCGTCCGGCGCATGTCGAAACCCGCGTCGAAAATGGCCGTGCCGTGACCATCACCAAGGGTACAGGGGACGATACCATTATCCGCACCATTGAAACACATAAGCTGTATGGCGGCATGAGTGAACGTATCGAGACCATTCGGGGTATCAACGATGCCGAGCCGGCCTCCTGTCACCGCACCTTGAAGATGTCAACCGAAGGCGGCTGGCTGGTTGTGGAAGAGACCGAAGCGTTCAACACGCCGCTGGCACATACCACTCATTACGAGTATAACGAAAAGTTCCTCGTATCCCGCATTGATTATCCCAATGGTAATTATGTGGAGTACGAATATGATGCCGAGGGACGTGTCACCAAGGAAATCTGTCCCTGGGGAGATGGTGGTAAGAAGATGACCCGCAATGTCTATGCTGCCAGATCTTCCCGTTTCTATGATACCCGACCCATCAAGGTGTATACCGACTATGAAGATGCAAGCGGGAAATTCCTCAATCTAGCCGTCACGGATTACACCTATGAGGATTCTGCTGAAGTCGAACGAGTCACGGCAACAACCTATGCTGCCGGGGTCAATCACCAGCAGGTGACGATTGATGAAACATATGGTGAGGCCGCATCATACGCCTACGCTGTCGGCAAGCCCATGTTCAGCCAGGCTGCCAATGGAGTGCAGACATGGCACGATTATGAAGCTACGACTGTGCATGGTGCTGTTCACAAGCATACCGTGACAACAAAAGTCAACGGTGAATTGGTCGCAGCCCAGAGCCGCAAAACGGAGGCGTTCATCGCCGCCAATGATACCACAACCTTTGAACAGGAATTCATCTGGGATGGAGAGAACTGGCTGCTGCTCAATACGACCGCATTCGAGTACGATGAGGAGAAACGAGTAACCAAGAATACTCGCGGCAATGGACGCTTCTCCACGACTGAATGGATGTGCTGTGGTAAGCTCTCCGAAACGAACGAGGATGGCATCACGACTTCTTACGGATATAACTCCGCACAGCAGTTGGTGGAAACGATTCGTTCCGAAGTCAAGGATGGAGAGGTTGTGGTCACTCCCGAAACCATCACGAGCTATACCTATGATGCCGCCGGACGCACGTTGTCTGTTCGTCGCGATATTGGCGCTATGACCACGACTGAATCCACGGAATACGATGCCTTGGGTCGCGTGACAAAGCAAGTTGATGTGCTTGGGCGCGAAACGACCACCGAATACAGCGAGGATGGGTTGACCACCACCACGACTACTCCAGCAGGAGCCACGTTCATTACGGTCACTAACCCGGATGGCTCCACTAAAGAAATCTCCGGTACTGGGCAGCGCGCGCAGAAGTATTCCTACGATATCAATGGTAAGAACATCGCTACTACGGTCCGCTTGATGAACAACGCTATCCTGAGCCAGAATATTGTCAACGGCTTTGGTCAGACGGTAGTACAAACTTCGCCTGCTACTAATAATCGATTCATCTACACCCGTAGCGAATATAACTCCAAGGGGCAGATGATAAAACAGTATCGAGATACTGGCTGGAACACTACTTCGACTGCTCCGACTTTGTACGAATATGATGCATTCGGCAATGTGGTGAAGCAAACTTTGGCACTAAGCGACTCTCCGACAAAGGATGATTCCCCGGTAATCGAAATGGCATACAGCGTGGAATCAATGAAAAATGGTGTGTACCACGTCACTATTCAGACTCGTTACAATGCTGAGGGTACGGCGTTGAGTTCCTCTCGGAAACAGCTCATGTCGCAGCTCTCCCCCACGTTGGCAAGCAAGAGTATCAGTATCGATGTGCGAGGCAACAGCAGCATGAATTGGTCGGAGTATACGGCTCCCTCCAAAGTGACGAGCTTCAGCACCATCCCCACTTCCAGTATCGTCGCTGAAGTTGTAACGGTGGATGGCCTGACTCTTTCGCAAAAAGACCATGCAGGGATTACCACAGGAGTGGCGGTTCAGAGCATTACAGTAGAAGTGGAAAATAAAACAATCACCTTGTACATGTACCGTCGATACACCGAGTCTGGTCTGGAAGTAAAACAGCGAGATGGTCGGAGCAATGTGACTTCAACAAGCACAGATGTTGCCGGACGAACAGTAAGCAAGACTGATGCAGCAAACGCGACAACCACAACCGTGTACGATGTTTATCACGACCAGCCCTCTGTAATAACGGATGCTATGGGCAATACTTCCTGCTATAAGTATGACCTTCGTGGTCGAAAGATTGCCGAGTGGGGTACAGCCTTGCAGCCCGTATGTTTTGGTTACGATGATATGAACAACATGACATCCCTGCGAACCTTCCGCGCCGATGATGAAATTATCACCACCGATCCGAGTGAGCGCAGCGACTATGATGAAACCACTTGGGAATTCAATGCTGTGACAGGACTTGAGATGACTAAGACTTACGCAGACAATGCTTCCGTGGTTAAAACATACGATGCCTACAACCGACTCGCAACGGAAACAGATGCTCGAGGTAATGTGAAGACGCATTCCTACGAGCATGCTCGTGGCCTGCTGCTAAGGACAACCTACAGCGACACCACAATCGCTCGCAGCTACACCTACAACCATCTCGGCCAGCTTACACAGGTGACGGATGATGCGGGTATGCGTACCTTTGGCTACAATGCCTATGGAGAACAGGAAACAGATACGCTTCTGGCAGATGAAGTTACCCACCTCATCACCGAGACTCGTGATGCTATGGGGCGTTCTACAGGCTTTACCTATGCCAAGAACTGTACTGTGCAGCATACCGTCACCACCGGCTACGGGGAAGATGGACGCGTATCCACCGCAAGCTTTATGCACGGCGGCAGCGAAAAGCAGTTTGGTTACAGCTATCTGCCCGGCAGCAACCAGTTGCAGACACTCACCATGCCTTGCAACATGACGCTCACGCAGAGCTATGAAACGCAGCGTAATCTACTCATCGGCATGGCTTATCGCCGCAGCAATACGCTTGTGACACAGCGTACCTACACCTACGACACGCTCGGTCGCCCGCTCACTCGCCGCACCGCCCGCAATGGGCAAACGGTGAATGATAGCTTCGTACACAACTCCCGCTCTGAGCTGGCTAGCGCCACCGTGAACGATGCCACATACGGCTACGATTACGACAACATCGGAAATCGCCGCATGGCCATGGAGGCTAGCGATTATATGCTCTACGAAGCTAATGAGTTGAACCAGTACACCTCCATCCAAGAGAACGAGTTCGCGACTTTCGTTCCCACCTTTGATGCAGATGGCAACCAAACTTTGGTTAAGACCTCTACAGGTATCTGGAACGTGCAATACAACGCTGAAAACCGTCCGATTCGCTTCACCAGTGAAGACGAGGCAACGGCCATTGAATGCACATACGATTCCATGGGTCGCCGCGCTACCAAGAAGGTGACAACCAACGGCTCCGTCACCCTCCACCAGCGCTACATTTACCGCGGCTACCTGCAAATCGCAGCCTGCGACCTCACCCGCGCCGCCCACCCCGCGCTCTGGTTCATCACCTGGGACCCCACCCAACCCATCGCCACGCGACCCCTTGCCATCCGCAAAGACGGCAATTGGTTCGCCTATGGCTGGGATTTCAGCAAGAACATCTGCGAAGTGTTTGGACCAGCAGGCTACATCCGCACCGCCTACACCTACTCTCCCTACGGCGAGGTGGTAGTATCGGGTGATGTAACACAGTCAATCCAGTGGAGCAGTGAGTTTAACGACACAGAACTTGGCTTGGTATACTACAACTACCGACATTACAACCCGTATGTTGGCCGATGGATAAATAGAGATTCTTTACAAGAGAAGGGATTTTACAATTCTTATCGACATTCGAATGATGGATATAGCATTGATAATCTAGGCTTATATTGTACCAAACAAAACCACAATGAACTATCTGACATCGAATCGGTTGAAGTAACGTTTAAACATGCGGGTATAGAAGATATGGATATTACCATTCAGGATCCTACTACTATTATTAAAAATGAGATAGATAGTTATATTGACGAGGAAATAAATTTGATTTTTGATAATCAATATCCCGAAATTAAACAAATTAGAAAATTGACAACGAGCGCAATGGGGCTTTATGATACATTAAAAGAAAAAATATACTTCTTTGTCAGATGGTATTCAAGCATTGGAACTCTATACCATGAAGTTCAAGTAAGGGTAACAGCATCGCGTTGCTGCTGCACAAGAATTAAGAGAATTAAGAAAAAAAATAATCTACGAAAGCGATATTGCTGTAAGGATAATCAAGTAGAGGGTAAAGGTTCTAGAGAGATTTTCTTAGATCTACGCGGAGTCGTCATAGATGCTGCTCTAAACGCTAGAGGTATTTCAAAAAGTGTAGTTAATCAAACAGTCCAAAGCACGTTTTACGCGATGAAAGAGGCAGTGGATAATCTCAAAAACGGCACAGAATGTTCAAATGAAATAGAATAAAACCTCAAGTTATATAATTATAACAGAACTAGCATATTCCCTTCCTGTTCAAATGCAGGAAGGGATTTTTTTATTTTGCTCCACACTATAAGTTATTATAATGTTTGCATGACATAAAAATGAATTGCTGTTTTATTTCTGCTGACTTACACTATGTAAGTTATGCGTCTTTTTCACTATATAACCATAGGCTTGCTGATTACTGTCGGAATCCTAGAGGCATTAGGACGGACAATAGAACGACCTGCGTACAGGGAGTACAAAGAGCCTCTTATTTCGGATGAGTCATTCTCAAATCTTGAATCGTATGATGAATCCATTGCTGCTATTACGATGCTTATTCATGGAGAATGTTGCCCCCGAGATTTGAAGAAAGCATTAACCTATTGCCTCCAATGTCTGCAGGACTTTGAGGAGGACAAAGACTTGCAAGAGGGGGTGGACCCAGACAAGCATGCACTTAACGTTCTCTCTGCTTATCTTTATATAGAGATTGGGGATATCAAGTCTGCAAAGAGCATTCTTGATAGAGAAAAACATAAAGGTGCGGATATTCTAGTACTCGAAGGAGACGTTGCTATTCAGGAAGGGCGGTTTGATGAGGCTAGAAAGAAATATGAAAGAGCAATCGCTGAGGATTCCTCCAATTTGCAAGCCGCTCTAAGACTGTCTATTTTTTCTCCTCGTGAGTTAACTGCCTCACCTAGAGAAAAGCGTTTTACTGGGGATTCTCTGTGGCTGAGTGCTATGAGAAAAAACAGTATAAAGTGGAGAAAAAGGGTAGAAGAGTTTTCCGTAGATAAACCTAATAGGTCTTTGATATTTTATCCGGCTGCTATAGCTGCCGCGAAAATGGGTGTTCCATCAGCTATGCTTTTTTTACACAAAGTATATATGAGTGGTTGTGGCTTTATCAAAAAGGATGTTGATCGTGCTGAGTACTGGCTTTGGAATGCCGAGTTCCTTTCAAAAGACAGTCATTAGCAGGCCTATTTTCCCCACATATAAAGACCTCTGAGCTTTATATTGTTGACGAGAGAGTGAAAATGTAAAAATTATAAATTTCTTATTTAATGCTAAATATTCAACCCATATCAACAACATACTGATGTGGGTTGAATATTCTTATCTTCTGAGGGAATATCGCGTTTCTTACTTAGACATCGAAAAGAGCCATATTACATAAATATAATAAACAATCGAGAAAAAAAGCAATGGCACTTTAATCCGATTCAATCGGTTTGTGATGTTTTTTGAAAATGACGTCTGTTGGTCATAAAGATATCGAAATAATATGTAACCGCAAGGCAACGAAAATGCGCCTATGAAAAATGCAATATCTGAATACGACTCAGACAAAATATGAGAAACATGAGCAAAAATGGAGAAAATAAGAAGGCCAATAGAACTAGCGAGAATTATGTTTTTTTGATTGCTACCTTTTGATGATATGGGTTCATGTTTGATAATTCTCCACCTTGATGTATCTATTTTGTTTTTCATATAATGATGTTTAAGGCTGAATTGTCGTTTTTTGAAGAAAAGGAAATGGAAAACATAGTTTGGTACATGTTCTTTGTCTCCTGTTCAATCGGAGATTCAGAGTGGCAGTACCCGAATAAGACACAAAGATATTCGCGCAGGTTCTTTCTGACCTGATTCGCCAGGTTTTTGTTGGGGTACTGCGAAGCGTCATCCCTACCGCCATGGGCGGCAAATGATTTCAACAGAGCGTATATCTGGGTGCCCTTGCCATTGCGACAGAACTTAGGCAAGCGTTTAAGCATGATGCTTTTCTTCTTGCCGATGAGGTGCCCCAGCTCATTTTCATACCACGCGATGATGACATCCTTGCCCGCATCCAGCACTTCATAGCGGCTATCAGTACGAATCTGGATGTGCAGGTGTTCCCAGGAACAGCCAGCCGGGCGAGCAAGGAACTGAGCCTCCGGCAAGACTGGCTCATGCTGAAGTATCAGCTCAGCGAAAGGAGTTTCGTGGTAGTATTCATAGCCATCTCCCATCGGACGAATCAGCTCTTGAATACTGAACGCCATAATGCGTGTATGCTTGCTCACCTCTGCAAATAGCACGCTCGATTGAGTCCATCCATCATCCAGAAACAACAGAGTGGCAGGAGAACCGGAATCCACATAGGCTACATCCCTAACAATATCCGCCCCACTACTGCTTAAGGAAAGAAACACCCGCTCCTCCTTGATAGCCCATTCGATGAGTTTGCGTTCCTGATGCAACTTCGGCTTGATGTTTGCCGGTATTTTCAAGAGCTTCTGCACCCAGACAGCAAAAGCCGGCAGGTTCAGCTCCCAGAGCTGCACATCCTGCCAAGTGAGGGGAATAAGGGAACAGCCATCTTCTTCGTATGCGAGGTAGCGTCCATCTTCCTCTTCGTCCAGCACAGAGAGGCTCCGGCTCAGCACATCCGGGTAACTGACACTCTGTGCCATCTGCCCGGTCGGACGTAACACCGGGTTTGTTCCCTGCATCAGGGGTGCGGCACCAGCACAATGGTTCACCCAGTCGTAATGACTGGCAAAACCATCCAGACGAGGAATGAGCGAGAAGATGTCCTGCTTATGCTTCATCACCCTCAGTACCCTCTGCGACCTTCAGCGGAGCGCCGATGGTGTCCTCTACCGGTTCTTCCTTTTTGTGTACTGCCCCGCTACGCGAGAATCCCTCATCGTGCAACCAATCCTCGATACCGGGAATAGCCTCGGATTCCATGGTGCGCCGCTTTTCGGTAATGTTGATGGGTAGAGACTTTTTCTTGGAACCACCATACTCAAAGCGCAGAGTCACCGAAACGATAGTGGCATTACGCGGAGCAAGTGTCTCCGAATCTTCCATTGTATGGTTAAACCCATCTACGCACTTGCGAGTGTAAGTTTCCGTAGAGTATTTACCACCCCACAGCCGGCGGACGAATTTGTAGGTGACGGAGGGAATAGAAATAGACAACTTGCCCACCGCAGCATTGCTCAACCTGGTCGCGCCGCGAACCAGCATCTCCTGTAATTTCACCCGGGGGATATTAAAGTGTTTCAGATAATACTTCGGGCTGGAACACCAGTACATGTGGTTATCATAGAGACATTGACCGAACGCCTTGCGGTAGAGATCCAGAATAGAACTGGTCTTGTTCTCCATGTGGATGCGGATATCATTATAGGTCGGGTCGTATATCAGGCAATCCACTTCAATCGGTTGGCGCAGGATATCGATTGTCTCGGCATTGTTCTCATTAGATTCCTTGCGCTTGGTACCGCCATGCGTAATCTCCACAATCCAGAGGCCGTTCTTCATCTCGCTACGCACCACACAAATGCTGGTACCATAACGCTGCTGCAAGCCCTCCCGGATTTCGTTGGCATAAGTATCATCGAACAGCATCCCTGCTACATGTTTAGGCGTGCAAGTGAACGGCAAGGCCTGTTCATCCACCACAAAATACTCGTAGCCATAGGTGCGGGAAGAGGAAAGCATCAGGCTGGCTTTGCGCAGCGCCTTTTCACCACCCGCATTCAGCATCACATGAACCAGATACTCGGCATCACTTGCCGTCTTGCGCTTCATGTACGGCATGAGCGATTCAACCTTATCCACGTAATCGCCATTGCTGTGGCCCAGGTGCAGGTAATGAGCCAGCAGCATCACCTCCACATCTTCCTTGATGGTGGCATTGAGCTTATCCATCTGTTCCAGAAAGGCAAGTTTGTAATCCTTGTAAACCTCCTTCATATCTGGGTTGATGGGCATTCTCCGCTCATTGACGGCGCATTCCTCTAAATCCGGCTGTGGCTCCAGCTGGAAATTGGATGAGATTTTAGAGAACAGGCAACCGAGCTTGTGAAGCGCGGCGGGCGAGAGACCATTAAGCGTATTGTTCGATAGGGTACGTAATTTGGGCATAATGAGGGATGTGTGCAGATAAGCATAACAGATAATACACTTTTTACAAGGAAATAACGTGTGTATCTGAAAATACTTACGCGAATTTTCCTCTTCGGTTACGAGGAATATGAGTAGGGAGACAAAATAAACCACCCTACACACATGAAGAACGAACATATCGCAACGAATACACGCAAGGCGCTTGCCATCGGCCGACAAGTCTGCAATCTGGCGAAAAGCCTGAAAGGCTGGAACCTGATAACCGGGCTATACGCCACGAGTAAAGCGCCGGACGACATCATTATCCACACCCTGGCCAAGGAAGCCCGTGAGCTTACCTTGAAACAACTGCACTTGACCTACAAGCTCGGGGATACGGCGATGGATGGCAACAAAGAACAGAGCCAGAAGCTACAGGAGGAAATACTGGAGCTGAACGAACGACTCACGCACATAGCCGATACTTGTCTGGCCAAACTCCGGGCAACAGGACGAAAGGAGGAAGAAGTATGAACTACTACCCTAAAGTCCACTTGTCAATACCGGGCAACCGGGAAGAATTCGGCATTCCTCATACCCCCTTGGGCGATGTGGTCTGCACTTTCCGGCTGGTATGGGCCAAGGTAGATGGGGAAATACAGGCCTGTATCCTGCACCCCGGACTCCGTTACCCCGGATTTTCACCCCTGAGCGCAGAGGAGGTATACGATGAAGCCTGATGCCGAACTGGTCAATACGGAAGAGCTGGCACATTGTCTGCAGGATGGAGGAATCGACATCTCTCACGATGAAGTGCTGAGCTGGCTGCGCAGCCGGGGCTACCTTATCAGCGACATGGGGGAACGCCGCAACAGCCCGTCCGATTTATGCCTGCATCTGGGGCTGATGGAGCAGCAGCGCAGCATATCAGAGGGCGGCGGCAGCGTGGTGCTTGTCCTGCGGACGATGCTGACGCGCAAAGGCTGGGAATACATCTATCCGCGCATCGAAAAATATCTACGCCAGAGAGACGAGCCATGATATTTGCCATTGATTTTGAGACCTACTACGACAAGCAGGTTTCCATCACCACGCAGGGAGTATACCACTACCTGCGTGATGCCGCATGTGATATCTATCTGGTCGCGGTGTATTCGGAAGAAGCCAATTTTTCCTATGTAGGCACCCCGCGCCACATGAACTGGCCCATGCTGAACGGCCACACGCTAGTGGCCCACCATGCGCGCTTCGACCGGGCGTGTTTTGAACGCCTGCAGGAGCAGGGCATTATACCGCAGGATATCGTTGTATTCTGGGAATGCACGGCAGACATGGCAAGTGCGCTTGGCGTGGGGCGCAGCCTGAAAAGTGCCATCGAAGAACTGTTCCACGTTTCCATGAGCAAGGAAGTCCGCAACGAAATGCAAGGAGTCAGCTGGCAGAAAGCCATCCATGAAGGAAAAGCGGAATCCGTGGCTGCCTACTGCCTCAAGGATGCCTGGTACACCTATCGGCTCTGGAAGCAATTTTCCCACCATTGGTCAGCGAGAGAAAGACGGCTTTCTGCCCACACCCGCGACATGTGCGACTATGGTATCTGCATTGACCGGGAACTGCTTAACGAGGGGTTGCAGACACTCAGCCAGGTATTGATGGATGCCCGCGAGCAAATCCCCTGGGCTGAAAATGCCCCGGTGCTTTCCCCCAAGGCACTACGGGAGGCATGTAGCCAGACCGGGATTCCTGCACCTGTTTCACTCGCAGAGGATAATGCCGACTGCGCAGCGTGGGAGGAACAGTACGGAGAACAGTTTCCCTGGGTGAGAGCCATGCGCGATTACCGCAAGGCCAATACCCTCTACGCCAAATTAAAGACGCTGGAAAGCCGCTTAAAGAGTGACAACAGCTTCGCCTACGGACTCAAATACTTCGGGGCGCATACAGGCAGATGGTCCGGGGATGCCGGCTTCAACGTGCAGAACCTGCCACGAGTACCCATGTTTGGCGTGGATCTGCGAAAGATGATTGTTCCGCGACCGGGACACACCTTCATCATCTCTGATTTGGGGCAGATTGAGCAACGCGTGCTCAGCTGGCTGGCGGGGGATAATGCCATGCTGGAAGAGCTGGAAAAGGGTATATCCGTCTATGAGGCCCATGCGCGAGCCACCATGGGCTACACAGGAGACGCGCCCCTGAAACACACAGACCCCGACCTCTACCGTCTCGCCAAAGCCCGCGTACTGGGGTTGGGGTATGGCGCCGGAGCCGGTGTATTCGTCCAACTGGCCAAGAGCATGGCCGGGCTTGATATTTCACCGCTACAGGCCCAGCGCATTGTTTCGGAGTTCCGTGCCAGCAACCGCCTCATCACCGCGCTATGGGCAAAACTGGAACACGCCTTTACCGTCAGAATCGGGTCAGACTTCACCTTACCGCTGCCCTCCGGCCGAAAATTGCATTATCGGCATCTCGCGCGTACTCCCAAGGGAATATCTGCCGTGGTACAAGGCAGACGCGTCCCGTTCTTTGGCGGGAAGCTGGCAGAGAACCTGACCTCTGCCACTGCCCGGGATGTGCTGGGTGAGATACTTCTCCGGCTCGAAGAAGCGGGCTATCGGGTTGTGATGCATGTGCATGACGAGGTAGTAGTGGAAGTTCCGGATGAAGATGTTGACACGGCAACAAAGGATATAGAACGCATCATGACCACGCCACCGGCCTGGCTGGATGGCTTGCCGCTGACAGCAGAGACGATAACTTCCAAGCACTATACGAAATGAGTAAAATTGACTGGAACAAGGTTAAGGCCTACTACCTGACTTGCCACAGCTACAAGATGACAGGTGAGCAATTCAACGTGTCACCCTGTGCTGTAAAGAACCGCGCCATCCGGGGAAAATGGGTAGCAGAGGTAGCAAAAAATGCTACCTCTGCTCAGGATTTGCTACCCTTGGAGGTGGGAAAAGGGGAAGATTTGCTACCCCATGAGGTAGCAAGGCAAGACCATTTGATACCTCACGAGGTAGCAAGGCAGGAGAAAGTGCTACCTCCCGAGGTAGCAACGGAGCCGGAAATGATACCTCAGCAGGTAGCAAGGGTGGAAAAATTGCTACCTCATGAGTGGTTCCCGATGTTGCCCGCTCTGCCTAACCTGATGGCCCAGCAAATTACTTTTGTGCATCCATGGAAATGTCCGGTAAAAGACCGTTCCAGCCTATCAACGAAAGCGGCTTATCATACGTACATCTCCGCCCCGGATTCCCGGGATTGCCTGTTTTCAGGAATTGCCGGGCATTGTCGGAATCTCCGCCTGGGTAGAGGAAACCCGCCAGACACGATGCTGGCCATAGTGGCCGATTATGATATGGTGCTGAGTGAAGAAAAACGGGCGAAGCTGCTGGATAAGCTCAAAATCAAGCCCAACCTCATATCCCGCTCCTATAGTGGCGGCACGCATGCTGTATGGCTGCTGGAAAAACCGCTTCCCTTGATACCCGATGCAGAGTTGCTCCATGCCTTGCTGAAGCTGATCTGTAAGGAATTGAAACTGGCCAATGCCTTTGGGCCACTAGATGAACGGGCTTTTTTCAATCCACACCAGTATTATCATGCTGGATGGGAATGGGAAATTATCGAACACGAGTGCATTCCCGAAAGCCGGAGCCTGAGGTGGTTCATGGATGTGCTCAATAAGGCTCGGTGGGGGAAATCGGGCTTGCTTATTCCAATAGAACGAGTGCGGCAGGAGGTTGAAGCCCGCTTCCCCGGCAGGTGGCAAGGCGAATTTTCCGTAGGGGCACGAGGTGTGAGGTTCTGGGATGCAACCGCAGATAATCCCTCGGCCGCGATTGTGACCGAGCATGGGATGGTGTGTTTCACCGGGCCACATGCCTGGCGAAGCTGGGCTGATATTTTCGGGGTTGAGTTCATTGATAAATACCGGGATGATACTCTGGGTCAATCTCTTAAAGAGTGCTTTTTTGTAGGCAACAGTTTTTATGTGCTCACGCATATGAGGAACCCGGATGGCTCGCTTGTGCCGACTTGGCAACAGCTTAACCGACAGAATGTGGAAGGGTTGATTGCCTTGAAGTATAACGTCAGCACCCGGGCTGAAAAGGGAGATAAACAGAGCGAAGCTAAAAAGATTCTTTCTGAAATCATACGGGTAAACAGCATGGCCGCCGCACTTCCCCTCATCTACCGACCTGAAACTACCATTATGCTCAATGGTTCGCCGGTGCTCAACACCAGCTTCCTGCGGGTTCATCCCCCGGATGATACGACCGGAACATCCTGGGCTGCCGGGTTCCCATGGACGGCCGCCTTTCTTGAAACCCTGTTCCCCGATGTCATCCAGAGGGAGCGCTTTCTGGCTGCCTGGGCATACGCTTACCGCAATGCTTATGCCGGGCATCCTCGGAATGGTCATGTGCTTTTCATTGCCGGTGAACCCGGAGTTGGTAAGAACTTTCTGACTGAGTGCCTGTATGGCCCATCCCTGGGCGGGTATGTGGATGCTTCGGAATACCTGCTGGCCAGAACCCGATTCAATGATGGCTTGTTCAATGTGGGCGTCTGGACGTGTAATGACTCTGTGACCAAGGGTGATGCCCAGGAACGCACCGTGTTTGCCCGCATGCTCAAAAAAATGTCCGCTAATGTGCGGCATGTGTGGGAGGGTAAATATAAGCAGGCTGCTTCGCTGGACTGGAGTGGGCGTGTTTGTGTGACGCTTAACACCGACCCGATGTCGCTGGCTATCTTGCCCGATATTGATATTAACAATAAGGATAAGGTGAGTTTGTTCCGCACCTCGGCCGCCGTAATGAATGAGCCCCAGGCGGTGGTGTTTGCTAGGCAGGAAATGGGGGCTCTGTGTTCCTTCCTGCTGCATTGGGAGTTTCCGCAGCATTGCATCGGCGATGCCCGCTGGGGAGTGCGTAATTTCCTGCACCCGGAGTTGCTGGCCGAAGCAACCAATTCTGGCTCCACCGCTGCATTCAGGGATATTCTGGCCTTGTTTGCCCAGAGCATGTTTGAAGCAGATGGTCGGCTGGCGCTGCTGGAGGGGTCGGCAACGTGGTTCTTGCAGCAGATGCTTGAACAGGATAGTCTTAAGGAGATGCTTCGCGGCACGGTGTCGGCCACCAGCATTGGCAAACGTATGAGTGCATTGGCCAATTCAGGGGTGTTCCCATTGACTTATGTGCGTTCGTGTACGCAGCGTATTTGGCGTATTGAGAGAGCTTCATTTGAGGTGTATCTGAAACAAGGTATGGAAGAGGAGGTTAGTGATGAAATCTGCCCGTTTTGAGGATATCGTGCTATATGACACTTGTGGTGCTGGTGACACTTTATGTCACTTGCAAAACAAGAAGTGTCATAGCGGTAAGTTGTTTAATTTCAGTATTCGGTGTTCGCTCTATGACACTATGACACTTGATTGTGGAAAAAAGATATATAAGGGGAAAAGAATTTTTTGCTACCCCGGTGAAAAATTTGAATTCGTATATAAAGGACTTTTTTCTGGCGAAGTGTCATGTCATGTGTCACAGACCGATTTTGTAAGAAAGGAGGCTGCGTATGGTGCCGCTTGATGAATATGCCCGAAATGAGCAAAAGAGACGGCGTGCCTATCTGGATGCCTATGCTTCCGCGGAAACGAGACGCTGGATTGAATCTCTATCGCCGAGTGATCGTGAACGAGCCGAAAAACTTGGCTTGCTCGCGCCGCGTACGGATTGGTCTCAGGGTGGTCAGAGTCTGGAGCAGTTGTCGGCAGCGTTGGAACCTCGCCAGGAGGGTGGCTTTAGTGGTGGTCCCGTGGCTCGACCTTTGAGGAAAAGGCTTGATACGCGCTTTGCCTTTGATGGCTGGGCTGAGGCTTTTTCCCGTCTGGGGGATGATGAGGAATCGATGCTGATGGCGTACCTGGCCCAGGATGGTAATCCGCGACTCCGCTGGGCGTGCGTGTGCTATTTGCTAGGCTTGGGGACATGCGAGCATTTTGCCCGGCAGTTGGGCATGTCGAAACAGGCTTTCCATTATCATGTCCGCAAAATGGAGAAGCAATTGGGCATGCCTCCCATGGCAAACCAGAAAAGCGAGCGGGTTCGCGCCTTGTACCGGGTCTGTAATAAGCGTCGCGGTTGATTTTGACGCGTTGACTTTGAGCATGGACAAGACTTCAAAACCCAAGACGAAAAAGTCTAGATGTCGTGTTAACACGACATCTAAACCCGATGCCGAGATTGTGGACGTTGATGCGTCTAGTTGTCGTGTTGACACGACATCTAAAATCTCGACCGCAGTTGTTCCCTCTGGCGTGGAGGGGATTCTCATGACAGGAAATGGCCTCATCGTGCAGAAAGCCGAGCTTTCAACAGATGACTACAACTGTGTATTCCGCAATGTGCTTTCGCTGCACAAGTCGAGTTGCTGGCTGCTGGGTGACATTCTGTTGCTCGGTGATCGCCAATGGGGCAACCGATATACCGAGAGTAAATATGAGGAAGCCATGCAGGCGACCGGGCTTTCGCGCAGTACGATTCGGGATATTGTGATGACATGCAACCGATTCCCGGTCGAGAAACGGCACCCCGAGCTTTCGTTCTCGCACCATCAGGAGGTTGCAAAGAGCAAGGCTGCCCCGGAGCAGCGCGAAGAGGTGCTGAATCAGGCCGCATCCGAAAAACTTTCGTGTTCCGCGCTTCGCCGCCAGTTGAAACAGACCAGGTTTGAACAGCCTCCTGCTGAACCATCTGTCGAACCGCCTAAGGGTGAAGCTCCTGACCACCTTGGCTTGCTGGAATTGCCCGAGAGGGTTGCCCCGGATGCCCCGCCGCTCTGGGATGCCCGCAAGTTTGTTGCCTGGGCTGAGAAGCAGGACACAGACGATTACACGCAGGAACAATGCGAAGCTGCGCTGAATCTGACGGAATCTATCGTGGCATTCCACCAACGCGTTCTGCAGCGGTTGGAAACACTCAAAACAAGCTCTTAATCATCCATTGGCATGTTCAAAAACCACCAATTCAGGCGTTCGAGTACCCGGAAAGCACGAATTCAGCTCCTACAACGTCTCACAACACCCAAAACAGGGGCGAGACGCTTCAAAAGGAATCTATTTGCGGAGGATTCGCGGAGGAGGGCCGTCTTTGGCAAGTCGAAAAACAGCGCAAAGCAATTTTTTCTCATTCCCACTTTTTTCTGCATGATTCTGGTGCTTTCCACCCTGAGGAAAAGGTGGTGTTCTCATTTATCTAAGCAATTGAAAAACCGTGTTCTGCATCCAGAGAAGAAATGCAGTCTGTCGAAGGCTGCGAAGACTCCGGAAAGTGGGAATGAAGCCTGAGTTCATTCCCACTCCGTTCCCACTTTTAACCCATTATTTTGCACTATGAAAGAATTTATGATTCCCACTTCCCGCCTGGGAGCGCTCATCCGTAAACACAGCCCTTGTGCATTCACTATCCTGCTTATCCTCATCATTATCGTTCTGACTGGCGCTTTGTACTATGTCATTCTGGAATATTCATCCCATTTGGAGGAATGTCCTCATCATCAGAGTACCGCGTGCTTGTCGAAAAACTCGCTGCCTCCTACGATGGAATGATGGCTCTAACATGCTGATAATGAGTAAAGAAAAACAAAAAAGAGCGTGACATTTGTTAGTTATGTGCTATAGTGGTAAAACGCATAAAACATTAACTAGCAATATGCAAGAAGTAATAAAAACAGCATGGCCCGGAGCCTTGGTAGATGCAGAAACCCTGCAATACGAGCTTTGGGGTGAAGTCAAGTACCCGGCAGACTGCAAGGTTATCATCCATGAACCCGATTCATTTAACCGTGGCGGTATTACCGTAACATTCGGGGGAGAGAAGACCAATAACGGAGCCAACATGGCAATCGTGATTGCCTTGCCTGATGGGGTTCGTCGGCTGGAATGGTACAAGGTCACGAAGGAATTCGATACCCAGCGTATTTCTACCATCATCCACTACTTACCCGATAACATGAAAGAGGAGTGGCTTTCCAATTTCCCGGATTAACCAACAATACATGACCATGGGTAGCAAGTATACAGAAGAACAGGAGGAGCAAGCCAAGAAAATCGCGCTCCAGATAGCAGAGGAGCTGGCGGGCGGCTTGCAGAACATCATCGTCTGCACCGGCTGCAAGGATTTCCTTGCCCTGACAGCCGAGCCTGAGAAGAAGTACATTGGAGGGCTGGCATTCCGATACCCCCGCCGCTTCGCCAGCAACCATTCCAACGAGGTACGCATTTTTGCCATGGAGGATGGAACCCGCAAGCTGGAATGGGGCTACGTTACCAAGGGAAAAGGATATCTTCTTCTCGAAACGGAAGAGGGTGTAACTCCTGAGAAGTTGGAGGAAGTCTGGTGGGAACATACCGCCTGTACCGTTCGCCCGCCGTGGTTTGTGGAAGCGTGCCGGATTAAGCTCAAGCTCGGGCGAACCGTTGTCACCTCTGGGGCAAACGAGGCATTTACGCAAGAGGAAATCGCCAAGTGTATGAAGCGCCACTCGTACGGAGACTGGGGCGATTGCTGCGATGAAGACAAGAAGACGAACGATGCTGCACTTAACCCGAAGAATCCCAGCCGGGTGCTGAGTGTCTACAAGTTCGAGGATGGTCGAGTCCTCTGGCTCATTACCGAATGGGACAGAAGCGTAACAACAGCTCTATTGCCGGACGAATACTAAACATCAACCTTTAACCCGCCCCTGAACAGGGGCTTTTTCTTGCATGCCGAACATCGTCACACCATCTCAGGCTGATACCGTTCTGGAAGTCAATCGCGCCAATGCCATCAAGCAAGCGGTCAGCAAGGTCAAAGCCAAGAAACCACTCACTAAAGCAGAAGTGGAGCTGTTGCAGACGATTGCCTACAGTTCAGAACAGGGTGGCGACCCGAATATCACCGAGGTCAGTACCGTGGTAGATTTGGCTGCGGCGCTCGGTGTTTCGAGACGCAGCATATCGAACTGGCGCAAGATGCCGGATGCCCCGGAGCCTAAATCCAACGGTAAGCATGATGTGGTGGCTTGGCGTAAGTTCCTGCATACGCACCATTTGGATGGTACTTCTCCCGGAGATGAAGAAGGACTTAAGATTCGCAAATTGCTGGCAGAGGTGAATGAACGAGAATTCCGTCTTTCTGTGCGGAAAGGAGAATACATCCGTAAGGATATGGTGCGCGAAGCATGGCTGAGCCGTTGCGGACGCGTGGTCAACCTGCTGCGAGCCAAATTTGAGAAAGAATTGCCACCAGTTCTGGCAGGAATGGATGCGCCAAGTATACAGGAGTCGCTATCGGCGGCGATTGATGCTGTTCTGCAGGAGTTGCACGAGGGGAAAGGCGACAGCCTGACTCCCTGATTTGACACATTCCCATGGGATGTGGTCAGCAAACGTACCAGCTCTGAACTCGAGAACCGCTTTGCCACACTCTGGGATGCTCTGGGTGGCCCGGAATTGATGCGGGAGTACCGATTTGATAAAAGCCGGCGTTGGCGGGCGGATTTTGCGTGGCTTGATGCGCGGGTTCTGGTGGAAATTGAGGGCGGTGTATGGAATAGGGGAAGACATGTGACTCCGCGAGGATTCCTGAATGATGCCGAAAAATATCTGGCTGCCACGTTACAGGGGTGGGCTGTTATCCGCCTGGTGGATTGTATGCTGACACCGGATATGGTGAAGAAAGTGCTTGATTATGCCCGAAAGCGAATATCTGGAAAGCCTGTGGTGTGAAGCGTGGACTCCTCCTGACCGCAAAGATGTCTGGATGTGGGCTGAGCAGCATATTGAGAACATTCCATACTCTCCCATACCCGGGAGTTTTCGCGTTTTCAATTCCCCGATGCTTAAGGAAGTGATGCAGGAAATGGTGAATCCACGCACGCGGCTAGTGAGTATCATTGCCGCTGTGCAGAGTTCTAAATCAACTGCGATTGAGGTTGCCCTTTGCTACATCATAGCCAATCTACCCGGGCCGACTCTCTGGCTGGATCAGAACGATGATGATGCCCGTGACCAGGCCGAAGGTCGCTTGCGAAAAATCTTCGATTGCTGCCAGCCCGTAAAAGCGTTGTACCCGGCAGATAAGTATAAACTGCGTAACACCACCATCCATTTTGCCAATGGCATGACGCTCTGGGTTGCCGGAGCTTACAACAAGAGTAATCTGCAACGCCGCTCTATCCGTTGGCTGATTGGTGACGAGACATGGCGCTGGCCGCAGGGCCACATGGCAGAAGCCGAAGCCCGTACAACGGCATTCGGCTGGCTGGGCAAGTGTATCTTTTGTTCTCAGGGAGGCTTTGCCGGGGATGATACACACGCAAAGTTTGATACTACTGACCAGCGGGAATGGATGTTTACCTGTCCGCATTGTGGTAAAGAACAGGCATACGCCTGGTCATGTATTGAATGGAGTAAGGATTCTAAGGACGCCGAGGGGAATTATGATTTCCGGAAGGTGCGGGCTACGACTTATATGCGGTGTTCGCATTGTCAGGCCAGATTTGAAGATAGAGACGACGTGAGACGCGATTTGAATGGGAATGCCCGGTTTGTGCCGCAGAATCCGAATGCTGCTTCGGAGTATGTGGGCTTCCATTGGAATGCACTTGCCACCATGAGCTGGGGTATGCTTGCAGAATTGTATCTGCGGGCTAAGGCGGCGGCTCGCAAAGGGGATTACACCCAGCTGCAGCAATTTTATCAGAAACGCCTGGCGTTGTCGTGGGATGAGGTGCATGAGGATTTTCATGTTGAAAATACGCCATCGGATTACAGGATGGGGGATTTTTGGGCAGGAGAGGGTAATATCGGAGGTGTGCCGCTACGCCTGTTGACGGTGGACGTTCAGCGCGAGTGCTTTTATGCTGTTTTGCGGGCATGGGCCTTGGATGGTAGTTCCCGGCTGATGCTCTGCGATAAACTTCATTCCTGGGATGATATAGCCGCATTGGCCGAGAAATACGGAGTGCAGAGTAATCTGGTGTTTCTGGATTGCGGCTACCAGAGTTATGAGGTGTATGGGCATTGTGCCGAACGAGGCTGGACGGCGTTGATGGGTGACCGCCGGGCAACATTCACGCATCGGTTGAATGATGGTAAGCAGGTGGAAAGATTCTATTCTCCCAAACGAAAAATTACCCTCGGTTATCAGAAAGTCGCGGATATGTATTTCTGGAGTAACTTGAACGTGAAAGACGCGTTGTTCCGACTCCGGCGTAACACGTCACCCCCACTTTGGGAAATTCCCGCTAATGTCCCGCAGGATTATCTGGATATGATGGACTCTGAACACCGTACCTACGATAAAGGCCGATGGATTTGGAAGCAGATTGGTAACCGCGATAACCACTACCTCGACTGCGAAGCTATGCAGGTGTGTGGGGCGATTATGCTGAAATTGGTAGGAGGGGAGTGATTAACTTGACAAAATAAAGTAAAGTCCTATACTTTATCAAGTTATGGATGATAGTGAAATATATTTAGATGGAGTATCTTGCGTTTGCGTATGCAAAAATTATAATTACGAAACAAAAAATCTAGAAATTTCTTTGTCCGACATATTGGATGAGAATTTGGATTTTATTCGAAAGTTGAATCATGTCCAGAGTAAGTTACAAAACTGGTATCCTTTAGAGTTTTTATGGGATGGCTTACACTTCAATGCCGTTGTCTTTAATATACCGACTATAAATCAACGAATCGCCGAATCCGCTATGGACGTTACTTTTCAATTAGGCAATATACAAAACCAAAACCCAACAAATAACTCAGGAACGGTGTTGTTCTATATCCCAGAACTACAATTAACTCATACTGAATATGAAGAAGTCGATTGTATCAATTGTCTGTTCCCTCCATCCTCGCTAGATAAAACTCCCTTTATAGTAAAAAACAAAAACTGGTGTTTTAGAAATGCGTACACTCCAAAGCTAGAAGCAAAAGGTATAAAATATCCTTACAATATGGAAAAGTCGAAAAAAGGAACAAAGGCAGGAACATTTCTGGAAGTTGATTACTCTTCGGCTAATGAATTACGAGAATTAAAAAAAATAGCAAATTCTATATGTAAATTAACAGGGTTTGCATATGGAAAGAATATTGCGTGGACTAGCTCGTGGATAAAGGATGGTGAAACTCTTGTTTTTGATTCATATTCAATTTTCGCAGAAGCATCCAAAATAGCAGAATCTTTTATTGTTTCTAACGGACAAGGGTGCCGAGAATTTTGTGTAGAAAAATTTATAGACTGCGTTTTTGATGAATTCGATAGATTGAATGATTGGTGGAGTGTTACTTTGCGCTGGTTTCTATTAGCCAAAGAAAGTCATGTCATCGAATTGCATAAAATGGTAGAGGGAATGTTGTTTGATAGATTGACAAATCAAATTCTGTCAAGTGTTGTGCTTGAAGCAACTGGACTAAATCTTGAAGATTATACTACACAAAATCAAATCACAAAAAACATTAAACCGCCTTTAGAAATAAAACTAAACTTGGCTTATTCTTTGCATATAGATTCCGAAAGTGTAGCATTCATGGATATGTGTAGTGAGTGGATTAAGAATCCAACGTATATAACTAAAATAAAAAGCATTCTAAAATATGCAGGGCTAACGATATCTTCAATTGAGGAAGATGAACTAAAAAAGAGACATAAGCTTGTTCACTGTGGTGATTTGAGCATAGCAGTAAATGATGTTTTAGAATACGATTCTAGAATAACGAAATTGTGTCTTCTGATACTGCTATCTATGTTAGGTTATGGAGATTCGTTTAATACCCGAATTAAGAAACATGTTGTTTCTATGGAACTTCCGAATTGGGAGCGTTTAAGATTATGTAACATCGAAAAAATGGCTCAGTCCTTGCTACGTTGATTTTTGACATGCCCCTATGGGCATGAGTAAGATTTACTGCGCACATACCGATGTTGTTGCCACGGATTCCCTGATTGAGAATCCCCGCAACCCGAACCGCCACCCCGAAGACCAGATTATCGCCTTGGCGAAAATCATCCGTCATCAGGGGTGGCGTAATCCTATTGTTGTCAGTCGCCGCTCCGGCTTTGTCGTGAAAGGTCATGGTCGCTTACTGGCAGCCCGCATGCTTGGGCTGGAGGAAGTTCCGGTCGATTATCAGGACTACGAGAATGAAGCCGCCGAATGGGCGGACATGGTGGCTGACAATAAGATTGCCGAACTCTCCAACATGGATGAGAACGAGCTGAATGCCATCATCCGCGAACTGGATGGGCAGATTGACTTGGAACTTACCGGGTTCAACGATTCCGAAATCAACTCCATGTTGGCCAGCGTATCGGAGGATTTGGAAGCCGTGCCGGATAACGTGCCGCTGGATGCCGACAATGACAGCACCGTGACCATCCTGCCGTTTATTGCTTACGGAGCCAAGAAAATCTACATGCAGCCGGACGAAGCCGAACGATTCGAGCGACTGCTCAAGGAGTACAGCTCTGTTCATGGCAACTACAACGGGCTTGCTCTCGAACTCATGGAGTTCGGCGATTCCAACTTCCGCAACGACTCCCATGAAAGCTGAATTCATACCGAACTATCCGCTGGCGCAGTTGAAACCTGCGGATTACAACCCTCGTCATCTGGATGAGGAGAAGTTCGTTCTTCTGCAGGAGAGCTTGCGGAAGTTCGGTGTGATTAAGCCGGTTATCATCAATGGTGAGAACGGCATCCTGACCGCTGGCCACCAGCGTACCCGAGCCATGAAGGCTATCGGGCTGACGCATTGCCCGGCTATCCGCTTGCAGGGTATCACCCGCACCGATGAAATCCGCTTCAACCTTTTCCACAACAGCATTGAAACCAATAAGACCCCGGTTACGCTGAATCTGGACGATTGCGAACTCGAACCCGAGACGTACTGCTATCTGGAACACGAGCGCATCCAGTTCAAGCGCAATGCAAATGCTCTCATCATTAACGGAATGAGCGGACTTATCATGCGTTATGGTGGTTGGGGTTCCGTGGTGTGTGACGAAGAGGGGCGCGTCCTGCTCAATTCCGACTACGCCGTAGCTTGCAAGCAGCTGCGCGTTCCCTGTCTCGTTTACATGATTCCCCGGGAGCAAGAAGAGGAGATGATGCGTTACCTTTCCATCGACTACGGACAATATTACTACGATGCCCTGGGCGTGAAGTCCTACAACCAACTCCATTGCCAGATGCATCGTTTGCAGGGCAAGAAGTCCCGACTCATTACATCCTCTCTCTACGAGAACTATGTGCTGCCGACCTTGCAGAAGAACGAGCGCACGGTGGACTTTGGTGCCGGGCGTTGCGCCTATGCCAACATGCTCATGAAACAAGGCTACAAGATGATCGCCTATGAGCCCCACTTTCAACAGAAAGGCACGCTCAATATCCGTGAGGTTGTGCGTATGATTAAGGTACTCCGCGAGGATATTCGCAAGCATGGACTCATGGATGTGGTGGTACTCGATAGCGTTCTCAATTCCGTAGTGAACAGCCAGTTTGAACACGCTGTACTGACTACCTGCAACGCCTTGTTGAAGCAGGACGGCCGAATCTACATAGGAACACGTTCGCTGCCGTTCACGGAGCGGCTCAAGACGTTCAAGACCTACAACAGCCACGGGCGTGATATTCAGTTCCTCGATAAAGAGAACTTCGGGGCAACCTACCGCAGCGGTGTCTGGACGATGCAGCATTTCCATACCCACGACAGTCTCCGCAATCGCCTGCTGGAGTATTTCGAGAACGTGGAAATCAAGGGAAGAGAAAGCGAGGTCCAGCTATACGCCATTGCCAGCCATCCCCGGAAGCAGCCTCGCGCCAAGGTAGAAGAAGCCATCAATGTGGAGTTCAACATGGAATACCCCGGCAACTATCATCACAACATGCACGATGAGCTGGTGGCAGAAATCATGCAAAGTATTGAGCGAGAACGCAGTTTCTTGTAAGCTAAAGCCGATTTTATTTGCAAAATTTGCAGAACTGTGCTATACTGAACAACAAAACAGACGACATGATTACGATTCGCACACTAAAGGTCAGCGCCCCCTTTTCCTATCTCTGGTTGAAGCACGTTACCGGGGTAAATCTGGCAGTCCATTGTGCGCATTGCTTGCTGGGGGAATATGACCCTCGTATCAAAGCAAACCTGACCGAAGCCTCGAATATCACGCTGCCGAATGCTCCCTACCACTACCTGTGCGGAGTCAGCCGCCCCTATGTGTGGAGCCGCAACTTCCATCTGGCTTTCCAGGAAAAGGAGGGAAGCCTGTTAACCGTCCAGCGTAACGGCATCTACATCGAGATTGAAAACGCCGAAGAGGTAAAGTTCAGCATGGCAGATGCCGACCCGAACGACCCTCACTACCGGAGCAAGAACTACCGTACCTGCCGCAACTGGCAGTTTGCTTATAAGATTTCCATGTTGTTGTAAATAGAAATGCCTCCAGTAGCAGCTGGAGGCATTTCAGGAGAATTTAATCAAGACATTCGCTTCTTGATGGCTTCATTATAAAAGATGTCACTTCGTTGTCAACCCTTTTTTGCCGAGCCCGTGAAATTTCATCATCATGCACCCGGCGAGCTGCTACTCGCCGGGTGGAGCCGCAAACGCTTATCGGATGAAGTTCATCACAAACAGGATTACCTGTAAAATAAGCATCAGCAACTCTATCATGATGCGAATGTTCATGACTAAATAGCTCCTCCAGTCAGGTTCACTTGCTGTTCCGTCCCATTAAGGACATGTCACATCAGCGGACAGGACTGGTATACTTTCCGCCGAGAGGTGACATGGCCACCCATCAGCCGAAACTGATAGCGGAAGAGCGCAGGGATTCTACCAGATATACACCTTGCGGGCAAGCCCGGAAGAAAATCGATTTTGACATGCCCCCACTGGCATGTTCAAGTACATTCTCAATCGACTGACGGAACGCTCCACATGGCTGGGCATCATTGCCCTTGCTACCGCTGGTGGAGCTGTTATTGAAGCGGCTATTGCCGAGCAGATCATCGCCGCTGGCATGGCGGTGGCTGGTCTGATTGGCGTAGTCACCAAGGATAAAACTGAAACAAAAAAGGAGGACTCCGACAATGGCTGATACTCTGGCACAGGTACAGAAAGACGTGCGCTTCTGGCAGCGTCTGCTGACCTTTGCCGGGTACAAGCCCGGCAAGGTGGACGGCGTGAATGGTCGCAAGACCAAAGCCGCCGCCCAGGAGTGGCAGAACGATGCCGAACGCATCAAGGCTGAAATCGGCAGCTTCGATGAGCGCTCCGAGCGTAATATCGCCACGCTTACGCCCGAGACTCAGCGAGCCGCCCGCATTTGGCTCAAAGCCGCAAAGGCTGTAGCCGATGCCGAGGGCTACGATGTCCGCATCATCTGTGGTACTCGCACCTATGCCGAGCAGGATGCGCTCTATCGCAAGCGCCCGCGCGTGACCAAAGCACGCGGTGGCCAGAGCATGCACAACTTCGGCATTGCCTGGGACATCGGTATCTTCCGGGGCAAAGAATACATTGGCGACCATGCCCTATACGCCAAAGTAGGCAAGCTTTACAATCAGGTGCCGGGCATCACCTGGGGTGGTACGTGGAAATCCTTTGTGGATGAACCGCACTACCAGCTCGATAAGTACAGCAGCAGCACTGCTGCCCGCAACGCTTTTGAGGTATGAGTGCTAAAGGTCTGTTTACTCGCGGCTTCACCGAGGGGGAAGTGAAGCAGATACAGGCGACCGCCATGAAGATGCTTTTGGAGGGTAAAACCCTCATGAGCTGGAACGATGGCAGCACGTCTGTGAGTAAACAGTTCGCCATGCCCGTGGCAGATGTGCTGGAAGAATGTGCCTATGCTCTCCGCTACTTCGAGAAGCAGACTCAGGCTTCCGGCACATCTGACCATCCTGCTTCCCTCAGCCATGTTGCATGGCGTTTACCCCTGTAACCCTCTTTTGCTTGTATGAACTTCCTGCAACGTCTCGCCGCCCGCATCTTTTTCGGTTCGCATTCTGTCTTTGAGTCTGCTAATCGTTCACCCCGGCGTGCGGAAGTCCCCGGAAGTGGCCCGCGCGACACCTCGCTCGACCTGACTCCCGGAGTCCGCTCGGAGTTGGTACGCCGGAGCCGCTATCTGGTGAAAAACTCCGGCTTCTTGCAGGAGATTGTGGGCAGCATGGCCATGTACTCTATAGGAGACGGCATCATGCCGCAGCCCGCCAGCAAGGATGCCGCGTGGAACAAGCAAGCCCTCGACTACTTCAACCGATGGGCAAGACATGCGGAAATCACCGGGCGATTCAACCTTGTTACCTGCCAATACCTCGCCTGTATGGCTCTGGAAGTAGATGGCGAGATGTTTATCCTGAAAACCGAGGAGGACGGAGTGCCGAAGATTCAGCTTATCGAGACGCACCGTATCGGCAGCACCGAGGAAGACACCACCGAAAGCGCCATCATTGATGGCATCCGCGTAAACGACCTCGGCAAGCCGCTTTCTTACCGTCTTTTGTTGGATAACGGCAACCATCGCGACCTTGCATCCCGCGATGTCCTGCACCTCTTTACTCCTATGTCTATCTCCCAGATGCGGGGATATCCGACTATTCAGCACAGTATTAACCACATGCTGGATGTTGCCGAACTGCTGGCTCTCGAAAAGCATGCCGTTAAGGATAACGCTGACATCTCTCGTGTTCTCAAAACTTCCCGAGCAGATGTAGACGATCGGGATTTTCAACTCAATGCCCCCGTTCAGCCCCAGGGAAGCGACCCCGGATTCTTGCAGACCATCCTTGGCGGTAAGCTGGTGAAGATTCAGCCGGACGAAGCTATCGAGAGCTTCCAGAGCAACCGCCCGAGCCCCACATTCCAAGGCTTCCTTGATTTTCTGCATAGGGATAGTGCGCTAGGGCTGTTGCCGTATGAGTTCGCCAGCGATTCGTCCAAAATCGGTGGTGCCGGAGTAAGACTTACCGTGGCGAAAGCCGACCGCAGATTCAGTCGCAGACAATCCGTGCTTATAGACCGTATGCTTCGCCCGATTTGGCATTTCGTCATCGGGCATGCCATCACGGCGGGCAAACTGCCACCCGCAGAAGACTGGACTGAGGTCGATTTCGTCACGCCCCGCCGAGTCACGGTAGATGCCGGGCGCGAAGCTCAGCAGAACCGCGAGGATGTCAAGGCGGGGCTGAAAACCTTAACTGACCACTTTGCTGAACTTGGCTGCGACATCCACCACGAACTGGAAACCCGCGCCCGCGAGATGGCTCTCGTGAAAGAGATTGCCGCTAAGTACGGAGTCAGCCCGCAAGACCTGTATCAATCCTTTACCCAGACCACACCATGATTACCGCCCCCATGCAACCTTGGCTGATAACGCTGGAAGCCTACCGAGAACTCTGCACCGTGAACTTTCACTCCCCGGCGCAGGGTAATGGTGTTGACGAAAAGCCTCAACCCTACGAAGTCCGGGATGGACTGGCCACCGTTCGCATTCATGGAACAATGCTTCGCCAAGTATCGCATCGTCAGAAATCTATTGCTGCCATCTGCGGGGTACGGCTGTGCTGCATGGAGGAAACCGCCTCAGCGTTGCTGCAAGCCGCAGCAGATCCGGCAGTACACACCATCCTGCTCGATATAGACTCCCCCGGTGGTACAGTCAATGGAACGCCCGAACTGGCTCAGGTGGTGCGTACCATAGCCAAGGACAAGCATGTCTATGCTTTCACCGCTGGGCAATGTTGTTCTGCAGCTTACTGGGTTGCCAGCCAAGCGGATGTCATCTATGCAGCTCCGTCTGCTACGGTGGGCTCAATCGGTGTCATTCTCCCGGTGGTAGACAGCTCCGCTCTCTATGACCGATGCGGCTTGAAGATGGAAGTATTCTCCGCTGGTAAGTACAAGAGTACCGGGATGGATGGCACCAGCCTGACGGAAGAACAACGCGACCGCCTTACGCAGCAGGTTAATGCTACCTGGGGAAGATTCAAACAAGCCGTAACCCGCCGCCGCTCCATCAGCGAAGCCGATATGGAGGGACAGACGTTTTACGGATGGGAAGCACAAAATGAAAAACTAGTAGACGCAATAGTCATATCGCGTTCTACACTTCAACAAAAAATAGGAAAACGGCATCTAACTACATGATACTAATATTTTTGCATATAAAAGGAATTACGAAGCGAATAAAATTTGTCGAGAGATTCTTGTGTAACGAACTCTAATTCCACATCATTTTTTTGCAATAATATTCTATGTGATTTGAACTTATTTGAGTACTGTTCAATTTCTTTTTCCTCTACTACTACAAGTAGAATGACGCTACATTGTCTGCCTGTTTTTGAATGATAATAGTCGCGATTTTTAGCGAGTGTTTTAATAGTTCTCTCAAAAAAACGCACCAAGCCTCTGCCTGTTTTTACTTCGTATATTATATCGCTCCCTCCACGCATTACTTTTGGCATGGCAATAATATCAACGCACGCTTCGTTTGAAAGTCGGACATTTTTATAAATGTCATAATTTTTACCTAGCTGATATCTTATTAATTCTCCACAAGCATCTTCAATTATTTCTCCTTCATGTCTGAAAGAAGGGGGCAATTGCTGATTATCGTATAAAAATTGTTTATTCCCTCTCTTAGTCGTTTCTTTAATGCGAGTATTCTCTGATTCTATGTTTTGTCCTGTCAGCACTGCTGTAGCTTTTTCATCTCCATCGATGCTCTTAGGACATCCTATAGGTTCTTGACTGTCTTCTACGTTCTTGTGTGCAATAATCTCGTTTATTGTTTCCTTGTATTTCCAGTGATATAAGCCTTTTATTATAAAATATACGCCTGTGCCTATACATCCGGCATATAAAACAAAAAGAGTGCACCAATGAGAAAAAAAGGCATAGGTATTCATTTTTCGTTCAAACGCTATTCGAATCCCTTCTGGATAGGTAGTGACAATATCCTGCCCAACGAACAAGCCAAATTCATTTGATAGTATTAAATATGAATAAACAAAAGGGAAAAGGAGTAGCAGCACGCCAAAGGACACCTTGAACTTATATGTGTTTTCGAATTGCAAATTACTTATCATCTCGGTGAATTGTTGCTGGTTTCACTACAATCAGTCTATCAAAACAGCTTTTTTTTACAAGCAAATTGTTATGCTTAAAGTTATTGTTCTGTGAGCATGCTTTTTGACACCCCCCCCACAGATATGGAAACACTCGATGAACAACTCGATGCAGCCAACGCGCGTCTGACCGAGCAGAGCGAGAAACTCGCAGCGTTGGAAAAGGAAATCGCCACCTTACAGGCAACCAACGAAGAGCTGTCGGACAACCTGACGCACACGAAGGAGCAGCTTGCAAGCGTGGAGGGGGCATATCGCAAAGCCCTCGAAGAAGTGCAGCAGCTCAAGGCAGAAGCAAAGAGTGCCGAAGAGCGGGCTGCGGAGTATTACGGCAAGCCCGCCGCTGCTCAGCCTGTCACCGCCAAGGGTGACCCGGATGTGCGCCCGGTAAGCGAACGCTTTGCTGCCATCAAAGACCCGGCAGCACAGACCGCTTTCCTGCGTTCCCTGAGCGATGCCGAACGAGCCGAACTTTACAACAACCTCTAACCCAGAACTCACCATTATGGCTAATACACTCACAGACCTTAAGGACGTACGCATCGCACAGGCGGCTCTCATGCCGTGGATGACCGAGCTGATGCCGCTTTCCATCTTCTCCACCAACTTCGGACCGACCTCTGCCGACAAGGGCGATACAGTCAAGGTTCCGGTGGTAGGCGCACCGTCTCCGTCCTCCGACTTCGATGGCAACTATGTGAAGAACATTGACAGCGAGGCAAGCACCATTCCGGTGGTGCTCAACAAGCACAAGTTCAAGACTGTTCACATGACCGCCAAGGAAGCCGCCACTACGGCAGTCCCCCTGTTGGAGAAGCTGGTGTCCACCGCTGCCCAGCAGCTCGCCATTGACGTACTCACGGACATTTTCAGCGCCATCAAGAAGAATCAGTTTGCAACAGCTACCGATGTAGCCTCTGCGGAGGATTTTTCCTATAAGACCGTGCTGAAAATCCGTGAAGCCTGCAACAAGGTAAAGATGCCGAAAGCCGGGCGTTCTCTGGTACTTAACACCAGTCTTAATACCGCCTTGCTGGCAGACGATATCGTATCCCGCAGCTTCATCACCAATCTGGCACAGCCGGGCGTGGTAGAAGCCCGCATCAACCGACTGGCCGGGCTCAACGTGTACGAGACGGACTGCGTGCCGGACAACGGCGAAAACCTCGCCGGGTTCGTCACCCATCCCTCGGCTATGGCCGTAGCCATGCGCTACCTCCAGCCCATCGCCAACTATGATGAAGCCGGAGCCGTGACCGACCCTGTCACCGGGCTGACCTTTGGCTACCTGCGCTACACGGATACGACCTCCAACAAGGTGTATATCACGCTGGAATGCCTGTACGGCTATCAGGTTATCCGACCTGCAGCTTTGCAGCGTATCACCGTAACCCCTGCTGCTTCCTGACTATGAGTCTTGCCGATGAAATGAGCGCCGACTTCCTGAGCATTCATCAGGATTTACCTGACTACATCAGCATCGGCAGGAAACGAGTGCCGGCATTGGTCAACGAGGGCTCGCTGGCAGCGGAGCTGGAGCTGGGAGGCTTTTCTCCCACCCGCTCCCTGTCGGTGAGAGTCCGGCGAAGCGACCTGTCGTCCACCCCTGCGGTGGGCGACTTGCTCTATTACGAGGGCATATCCTTTCGCATAGAAAGCATGAGCGTCAAGAAATCAACCCCATTCATCTCTCTGGAATGTCTGCAACAGTAACCATCAATTCTGCATCCCTCGACCGCAAGCTCGCCAAATTTGCGATTCTGGGACAGAAAACTCTCGAAGATGCGCTCCTTGAGGGAGCAAAACGCTTCACGACTCAGGCTGTACGCAATACCATGCCCATGATTCTGAGCAAGAATCCTTCTGCAGTTAAAAGCGAATGGACGAATCGAATCACACACTACTTCGAGACGCACCGCATCACCCGGAAAGGCTATCGTAAGGATGCCGCTTTGCGGAAATTGCTTGCCAAGAAAAAGAAAAGCCTGGGGCGAGAAGCCGCCGGATGGAATGCAGCCGCGAGCAAGCTCAAAGCAACGCGCATTCCCGCCTGGGTGAAACGACATGGAATTGCAGAGGGTGCTTGCCGCATCACGCGCAAGAAATACCGTATTACCATCATCGTCACCAACTCCGTACCCTACAATGAAGCCATGACCATGCGCCGGGCTGCGTATGTGCTGGATAAGGTAGAGAAAGGCTTTGCCGGGAACCTGCGAGCCCTGAAACGCAAATTGATTCGCTCCTGCCGATGAACACGCATTCCATAACCGAGACTATTCGCACCTGTTTGCTACAGATTCACCCGGAGCTGGAGATTCATACGCCTATCAGTAACGGGGAGCTTGTTGCTCCCTACGTCTTGTTGAGCTGTGTAGCAGATGAAGAACTGATTCCCGGCAACAGGACATGGGAATGCTCGCTGGTGCTTTCGCTGCATAGTGCCGCTCATGACGAAGCCGAAACGACCATGCGGGAACAATTTTCCTCTCTTTGCACCACTTTGGGCAAAAAAACTACTCGTGAGTCAGTCAACGAAGCTGCTCCTGATTTTATTCTATACAGTTTGAGCTTGCGGAATAGTGAAGAACCTCAGGCTCAGGAAAACACCTTTATCCAGACCGCTATCCTTCGCATAGTGGTACAATTCTGACCGATTTCATGAAGACTTACGGAAATATCGCTAAAGTTGAAACAGAACGAGAATACGTTTTCAACTATGATTCCAAAACGGGCAATTCTCTTACCGTTACTTACGAAGTTCCTGAAGAGAAAGCGCTATCGTCCCTGCCGGTGATGGGAAGTAGCACCTCTCTTCTGTCTGGAGTCATACTTAGAAAGGCCACGGTGAAACACGGAGAGGGAGGGATTTCTTCGGTCAGATTGGAATATGGCAAGCCGGACGAAGGAGAAGATGCAGGAGGCGACAATAATGGAGACTCTGGTTCTGGTGGATCTGAATTGCCGGAAGAAGATGAGGAAGACGTTGTGGAACAGAGCTTAGACGGGAGTGTCAATGATGAACCTCTTTTGTCTCACCCTAAAGCACAAAGCGGAATTAACGATGCTCAACGGGAATATCTCAAGGCTGTACAGGATGGAACGCGTTTGTGGGAACTGGTCAATGAATTGAACGAAGATGGTTCACCCAAAAAAGACAAGGATGGTCAGCCCGTCATGAAGCCGTTGAAACAACTTCTTAAATCTCTATCAGATAATGGGAAAGAAGTTCTGAAAATGTTGTTGCAGGGTATACATTCCTATCGTTCTCCTGGTGCGACATTCCGAGAAGCCCGAATGGTACGCTCTTCTGCTGTCAATCTAAATGGGCTTGGAAAAATTGCAACTCCGGCAGATGCACCCACTCCCGGTGAGCGGAACTGGTTGCTGGTCGGCAAGTCATTTTCACGTACTTCTGGTGCGAAGAAAAACAGATGGCGAGTGGAAACCATTTATGAATTATCGGGAGACGGTGGTTGGAATAAGAAATTATACGGAAACTGATGGCAAGGGAAATACCAAGAACTGTACGCGCAGGCGAGGTTGTTTCAGCAGCCTGGCTGAACAGTATTATTGACTATCTACGATATCTGAATGAACAGCAGAGTCGGAGACGACTGCTCCGGGGAGTTGGCTATCAGGTAAAGGAATCACCGGGTGGAACATCGCTGACCATCGACAAGCAAGCAGTAACGCGCGTGTGCGAAGATGAATTGGATATTCTGCGTAATGAAGATTTCCAGTTACGCATAAAGCCCAAGGGACAATGTGTTGTAGATGAAGAAACCGGGCATTGGGATAAGGTATTGCAAGTACATCAGGGGCGGATTACGGACCACCATGGAAATTATGTTGATGTTACGGAGCTGGAAAAAGAAGACGGTTCACAAGTTGCCATACCATCTGGGGGAACGGCATGGGATAGTTCGGATTGGCTGGACGTAGGTGTCCTGAAAGTTTCGCAGGATGAAGGAGGTGAGGGAGAAAAAGAAATATCTGTATTTGTGAGATTGACTCTTCACGGTACGCAGGTTGAAAAAGCCGTTTTCGTGACAAAGGAGGATGCTTCTACGGGAGATACATACGTGCGCATCGGTAAGGCATCGGTGGAAACTGTAGAGGAATTGCCTCGTTATTACTTCAGTCAATATCACCAAGGGCCAATAGAGTTGGGTGGGGAAAGTTCATCCATGCCATTCGATACCTATATGAGTACTGAAATGGAAGGAGCCGACCCGGAAAATCAGGAAAAGAAGTATTATTTGAAGATAGCCGGTGGAAACGTGTTTTTGCCCAATGACCAGTATGCTGTCATACCGGAGAAAACGAAACTACCTATTGATGTAACGAGCGGAACAGGATATGTTTGCCTGACTTTGATGCGCCAAGCGAGTGGAGAATTGAAATATCAGTATTCCATTAAAAACGAAAGTGAGTTGGGTACTGCCGTGAGTGCAACAGAAGACAAGGGAGAGGGTGCCAATGAGTGACGAAATAGGAGATTGGTCAGACAATGGGGAGGTGGTAGAAGTACATGAAGTGACAACACGTGTGCTACCTCGTTTTTTTCTGGGGCAATCCTTCTGGAATGAGGAAACAGAGGACTGGGATAACAAGAAGAGAGTACATGGCGATATTCATTTTAATCCCGCCATGTTTGGCACGTTTAATGATGAAAGCGGAACGATGGACGCTAAAAAACGAGCTGACTGGATGCGCCGCTATACCGTAGAAGAACCGGCAGAAGATGAAGAGTCCGATATGCAAGGATGGACGTATGTTGCGGATTATTCCGTTCACGCTGCAACTCCCGACCACACCGCGCCCTACCGCTATTATTTACATGCGCGCATACGAAAGGATAACCTTGTCGAATTTGGAGCCTTTGATACAATACACAAAGGGAAGGATGCAAAGGTTTATCCTTTGGCCCACATGGGCCTCAATAACGAAACTCCCTTTATTCGGCAAAGGTTACATGGAGATTTGCAGCCTGCTTTAAGAATCGCGGGAAAGGAAGAATCAGAAAAGGTTCTACTCAAGAATGGTAAATTGATATTTGCTGCGGCTCCAAAGTTAATTGGAGCCTTCATGAATGTAGGTAACGCACTGGTGACCCTGACCTATGGAAAAACCACTTCATACTTCTTAAAAACATACTATGGACATATCTGGGTATACTGGGGAGCCATACTTGATAATGTCTTTTACATGGTGGGTATCCCTGTATTCAATACAGATGAGCCAGGCACTCTGGTATACTCTCCTGACGGGGAAAACGCCAAACGAGTGTACGTATCCTTGCCTCCTACGGAGGACGATCTTCGCTCCAGTTTTGGCGGTGTTCTTGCTCCAGGTGGGGGAAATGTCGCTCCGTTCAAAGGGGGATTTTATAATGCCGTTGAAATGCTGTGGGGCGTTGACCCGATGGGCGGAATGGCAGATTCGATGATTCATGTCGATAGGTTTCTGGATAAATACGGTGACCGCGTATCGCCCATTCAGGTAGCGGAGCGGGCTCTTTGTAAGGTGCAAATATCGAACGATGGGTCACCAGGTATCATTCCCTTGTACCATGGGGATATATACGGAGATTTATCCTTGTTGGGTTATGAAGGAGGAGTGTTCCAGAATGAAGATGGGGCACTAATTCCGAAAAACGCGGATGAGGTAGTATATAATTTTGAGTATGAGAAAACAGCATCAGGAGGGTGGGCCACACAGAGTGGGGCAAGCGGGTTTATATGCAGCCGCACGAAGTACTCCAAATTGTGTGATGTTGTTTATTGTGCCCAGGCCTTTTATTCTGGCAATTTTGGGAAGCACTATTTTATCAGGACGGTGGGGTGTCTTCGCCCATACATGGCCTATAACGATGGTGTGCGGATAGGCGGTGTCGATGTTGCACTCACAAGAAAGAAAAGGGAAGAAGAGGAGGATGAAGAGCCTGACCCTCCCATTTGGTATGTACCGCCAGGCGGCGGTGACGATGATGATACAGAAGAAGAGGATTCTCCTCCGGGTTCAGAAGATGTCGGGGATTGTGGTGTGTGGTTTACCGGCGGGACTGGTGTTTCCGTTAAAGCCTATCAGGACACTCAGGCCTTGAAAGTCCGATATGAATTCAAGGTTGAAATTACCGACAGCTTTTCGGAAACTGTGCAGCTGCATTATGATGTGAACGCCCGGTTTTCTGTGGCTGACGGTGGTAGTTATAGCGTGCCTCCCGAAGGTACGACTCTGACAATGTGGTATTACCTTTCGGGGAGTATTGCGAACATTTCGGTACACAACCTCACATCCAGTAGCGCTTCGGGGGGTGGGTGGACTCCCAACTCTCATCCCACATCTGTAACCGAGTTCAGTCAGACTGGCTTCAGGCAAGGAAGAGCCAGAGCAGAGTTCGGAACCATGTATGTGACCAATTACGCTGACCCTTCGACCTGTAATCAGAGTAACATTGTACAAGTTACCAGCACAGGCGGCACAAAGAAGGTCACCTGTTCAATCAGGTATAAGGATTCCAGAGGTATGATTCGCCGTAAGACGGTGACAGGAACCATGCGGATATATTCGATATCCCTCAGGAGGGCAAACATAAAGAACATTCTTAAAAACCACCTAAAGATAAACGCACCTTCCGAAAGTTGCACTGCATCGCCCGGTAGCATTACTGGCAGTACAGGAGGTTCCGCAGGACCACCAACGGTGACATACGGAGGGGCAACAATTAAGCCGGTAGCACTACCAACAAACGGAGAGACTTCGGTAACAGGCTCTTTCAAGATGCGTGTGCGCGGCAGCTATGGAGAGATGTCTGTGTCGTACAATGTGACCAATGCTTGTTCCGGCTGGTATGAGGAAACACCAAGTAATCGCTTCTCTGTGTCTATATCAGGCACATTCAAATTGACCGTGGCATCAAGGACGTTTTGACGTGCCGACTGAGTATTATGGCAACAATTATTGGAACAGTCGGCGTATTCGGGCTTGATGAAGACCAGCAGGGCATCCTGTTGGAGTCTCAGGATATCGACTACAAGCCTGACTCTAAAATACAGAGGGACTACCGAGGAAAAAAGGTAGGCATCATTTTCTACGATGACCAGACTGATGTCAGCATGAAGGGGTATATTCCACGAGAAAACCCGGCAGACATTAAGGTCGCGCAGACGCTTGTTCTGGCCAATGTCGCGCCGGATCACGGCTTAAGTACCGTTTCAAGCGGTACGAATATAGTGACCGGGATTAAAATCGGGCTGAAAAATGAAGACCTCGCATCCTTTGAGGTATCTTCCACCATTTACGATTTCTGATGCAGAAGAAACCCTCAACCGATGCGCTGAACTACATTCGTTCCCGCGATGGAGAACTCGAATCCCTGATGCTGGCGGCATGCCTGACAGCCTTGGGGATTCCTTTTTCCGAACGCCCGGCTTTTTCTGTTTCCGGGGATACCGAGCCCGTGGTGAACTGGCTCTTTGATGAATCTTCTCTCGATGGCAAGTTCAAAGCCAGTGAGATGATTGCGCGGTGGCAGGATAAAGGCTGGATAACCCGCACCGACAATGACCACCCGCTTGCCTACATGGCCGCAGCTATGAGAAACCTTTGCACGCTTATCAATCACCACATTGGCCTTGCTCCCAAGGTGGAGCTGGTGAAGCGCGGCAACAAGACCCTCGTTATTCCCGAGGGAACACCAGAATCCCAGCTGGCGATCCTGATTAACAAGTTCACGAAAAGATGATTTTTAAACCTATTTATGCACTTTTGTATATTAATTTTTAATACCCATCAAACGTATTAATCGCGCAATCTGACAACTCGCATCCTTTTTCTGTACGCTGCTTTATATAAATTAATTAGGCGCAAGAACAATTCATTGGGGCTATCATAAGATTGTTCTAGGAGTTCATTCCGCATTGTTTTTATTTCATCACAATGTTCACCGAAAATGTTTTGTGAATAAAAATACAGGTTAAAAGACGCGTGTAGGTAGATTGTACCGAATACTGAGTCAATATCATCTGTTACAAGTCCTTTACTTTCATACTCGGCATAAGTTTCCTTACATGATTCAAGAAGTCTTTGAAGTCTGGATATTCCTGATGGATGGGTCGAATGATTTCTTAAAGATACTTGGTCAATAAAAACAAACATGCTGCACACTTCTACAATGGATAATACTCTTTTTTTAAATGCAGTTGAGAACGATGACGGCTCAATAGATTCTTTGTCTAAATATTGAGAAAGCGCAGATTCATCAGCCATATTTTCATGGTGCATTCCTTGTTCAATCTCCCCACAACTAAACATGAAGTAATGTGCTAGTTCATGTAATATTATAAACCCCAAACTATACAAAGAAATTTCTGATGCAACATCTGAATGTTTAAAATTGCGTATATCGTAGTGCAACTCTGGCAAAGGAATGTATCTATTGGGCCATGTTACGACCTTACCTTGTGAAAGTTCTTTACAACGGCGCATAGCTAATAATACATCTGCACTGAGTAGAATTTTTCGACGTCTTTCGATATTGCCACCAAAATTCACGGCATCGCTAAGCTTATGGTTTACATATATTGATAGCCATAAAAACTCCAACATTAAAGAAGATATAAAAATCTGTTTTCGAGCAGGTCGACATTTAGCAAATATTTTTTTACAATCTATCATATAGATTTCAAACCCTTCTAGATAAGAAAGAGTTTGCTTTGAAAATAATGATAGAATGCATGGTAAGTAACTTGCGTATTGGGAGAGAGGAGATAATACAGAGCTTTTGTTTCCCCAAAAATAGAAATTAATTTCTGCCGATGTGCCTATATAGATTTTCTGTCTCATATTGGCATACTTCTACCATAGAACCTATAATTCTTCAAGTTTATATTTCACTTTTGACATCTCGGCAATGTATTATGCCTACCATTTCCATATCCACCCGCGAGGACAGCAACAATCGCGCTATGCTCGCACCACCCACCCGCACCACCAGCGGAGTAACGCTTCGCCCCATTTCCCTAGGCTCGCTAGAAATCCTGCGCCAGCTCAACAATTCGCTGGCTAGCGCAGAGGCCGACATGGGGGAAATCGACACCCGCACACTCACCGAGTTCCTGTGGGTTCACGGAGCCCCGATAGATGAGGTGCTCGATACGGTCTACAATCATCCGACTCAGGTCGGGTTGAAAGCCACGGCATTTGCCATGAGCATCAGCCCGGCAGAGCTGCGGGGCATTACCACGTCTCTGGCTGCTGATCGTGCCGCAATCCAAAGCGCAAGTGCCGAGCCGATTCCTGACCCGGATGCTCCGACCTCCCCAAACGCGCACACCCCTCGCTCGTAGCATCGCTGATTTTCACAGTTGCACGAGCGACGGGGTGGAGCGAAGAATACATCCTGTGGATGCCGCTGCGCCGAGCTTTGCAATATGCGCACGCTGCTTGGATTAGCGAAGGAACAAGCACCGATTGGCGCAACGCTAGCGAGGAAGAATCGGGTGAAGCAACTTCTCTCTATAACCGACTCAAACACCTGACCAGACATGGCTGACGTTACATTCACTTTCTCCGGTGATGCTTCTGCACTCAATGCTGCACTTACTGAAATCAAACAGGAGATAGGCAAGACCAAAGAAGCGGTTGGCGGCATGGCTGGAAAGTTTGCCGTGGCTTTTACCGCCATCCAAGCCGGCATTGCCGCAGTTAAGAGCGCATTCAGCAGCCTGGGGGAAATCTCCTCGGCTGCTGCAGCTATGGAGCAGACCTCACTTGCCTTTACGGTGATGATGGGCGATGCAGCTGCCGCAGCTGAATATGTGGCGCAGTTAAAAAAATATGCTGCGGAAACACCTTTTGAGTTCGGGGATATTTCCGATGCTGGAAAGACCTTGCTTTCCATGGGAACGGCTGTTGAAAAAAGTGTGACGGTAATCAGAAAGCTGGGCGACATAGCTTCGGTCTCCGGTAAGCCGCTCAAAGAACTGGCATTCCTCTATGCCAAGGTACAGAACTCTGGGCTGAGTAATGAAGTTGCAGAATCCCTGGAAATGCAAGGCGTGCCTATACGCAAGTTGATTGCGGAAATGAGGGGCATTTCATTCGAGGACGTGTTCAAGAGAATTTCTAAGCGGCGGTTTAATCTGTCTGACCTCGATGCGGCTTTAGACAAATTAACCGGGGCTGGTGGCTTGCTGGAGAACATGACTCTGCGCCAGTCTCAGACTTTCTCCGGCATGCTTAGTACGCTTATCGATGGGTTCAATGCCTTAGCTGTGGAGTTGGGTACTCCCATCAATGCGGCCATGATGCCAGTCATGCAGGAATTGACTGCCTATCTGGAGTCCATTGCTCCACAGGTACAGGAGTTTGCTCAGGGGATTGCCTGGTGTTTCACCGGGATAGTGGATGTCATATCGCCCATTATCTCGGGCATTGGCTCTTTAGTCAAGATGCTGGGAGGAGCCAAGACTGTGGTTGCTTCGCTGGCCGCAGCCATGCTCATGTATGTGGGGAACAGCAAAGCTGCAACCGCATCTACAGTATCGCTCCGAGGGTCGATGGCCTCGCTTGTAACCACAATGAAGGGTCTGAACATGACCACCTTTGTGACTGGGTTCAAATCGGCTATGACCGGGATTCGCTCGGCAATGGCTGCTTCTTTGACCGGAATGAAAGTCATGTGGTCTACGGCATGGACCACGATGGCCACCGTAACCCGTGCTGCGATGGTGGCGGTGAAAGCGGCCGTTGTCAGCACCGGCATCGGTTTGATTATCGTGGGCATTGGTGAAGCCCTGGGTGCTCTCTATTCTTGGTTCATGGGGAACTCTGAAGCCGCCAAGGAAGCCGCTCAATCTGCCCGCGAGTTTGAGAAATCGCTCAAAGGGCTCAATAAACGAGCCAGCAAAATCACGACTCACGAGCAGTATGAGGATTTTATCGAATCTCTTGATGAACAGATTGCCGACTTGCAATCACGCCGTAATGAAGCCAGAGCTGAGGAAAAGGACGAACTGGTGAAAGCACTTGATCGTCAGATGAACGCTCTCCAGCGCAAGCGTGTCGAGTACAGCCGGATCATCCCGCTGCAGATTGAAGCCGCAGAGGCGGCCGAACGTGAAGCAGCCGCAGCAAGAGTACAAACAGAAGCTCAGGAGGAGTTGCGGAAGAAGATTGAGGCTACACAGCAAAGAATGCTTGAACTGCGGAACCAGCAGCACGAAACTGAGCGAGAGCGTTACCTTTCCGGGCAGGATACAGAAACGCAGATACGCTTACGCCTGAGTGATGCCGGAGGCTTCCAATCATTGGAGGAATTGCAGAAAGCTATCCGTGATATGGAGAACAGGATAGGCTGGGCAAATGTGGGAGACGATGCCCGCTATGAACGGCTTATCAAGACATACAATAAAATCATGGAGCTTCGCCGCCAGCTCCACGAGCAGGAACGCCGCGAGCAGCAGCACCAGCAGGAGGAAGCAGAAAAAGCCCGGCAAACTGCCGAGGAAGCCACTCGTGACTACGCCGACCGCATGGCTTTACTGCAAGCCGAGATTGCTCAGGATGAGCGTAAGCTGGAAATCCTGAAACGGCAGCAGCGTATTGTTGAGCTTACAGCCGACTATCGCCGCAAGGGGCTGGAGGATGCCGAGCAGCTTGCCCGGCAGATGGTGGAGGCTGAGCTGAACGCCGAGATTGCCCGAGAGAAGAATCGCGAGAAGCAGAATCGGGGCAATAATCGTATGTCCTCCGCATGGATTCAAGGTTCACAGGCCGGAGTCGGCGGTGGTGGGCGTTCCTATCTCATAGGCGGTGGCCCGATGTTGACCGAATCCAAGAAGCATACGACCTTGCTTCGCGAAGTGCGCGATGCTGTGAGGAAGCGTCAGCAGGTGAAAGTGACCGGAAATGTGGATGCTGTAATAGCTGATTAAATATCTTCGTAAAGTATTGAAAATAAGTGTAAAAAAGCGAAAGAAAAAGCAAAAAAGTCCTTGCATATTGTTCGCAATCTGCTATACTATTCACCATAGATAAAAGCCTAACGCTTAACATATTAAATGGCCATGAATACCGCCACCAAGACCGCCGTAGCCGAAAACGCCGCCCAGAACGAGATGAAGCGCAACAGCATCACATGGGAGTACAAATACCAGCTCTTAAGCTTCATGACCGAGTATGAAACGCTGGAACAGTACGAGCAGCAGAAAGCCGCCCTCCTTCGCCGGGCTGAATACAGCACAGAACTCCTCCACATCCTCGACACGCGCCGAGCCGTAGAAATGATGGAGGAGTTCAAAGCTGAGAACGAGCGCCTCAAAGACCGCATCAGCGAGCAGAAGCGCATCCTGACGTATAAAGCCAAATACCTGATGCGGGCTGTGGAGTTCCTGAAAGAGGTGAATATCCAAGCAACTTCACCTGCATTGGAAATCGCCGCCAAGTTCCTGAATGACTAATCCCATAACGACCATGAGCGCGACCATAACGACCGTCTACCATAACAAGGCAGGTGAAATCGTGGCTAGCTGGGAAGCTGCAGAGAGCGTGACCTACCACACCATCTGTACAGACGAGCAAGCAGACGCAGCCGAGGAGATACTGGTGAACATGGCCCACGAGTTTGCCGAGAAGCACTACAAGGAAGTACAGAAGCAAAACTACTCCATTCGCGGAGCCAAGCTTGAGAATGGCACCTGCTACATGCAGACTAAGGTGTGGAAAGCATAACTACAGTAACGTCATGAAAGAGCAGGAACGCAAAGAGAAAGCTATCCGGGAGTATAACGAAGTGTACCCCAAGTACAAAGCGGAGTTCGACCGAGGTGCCGAGGCCATCTCCAAATGGGTAGAGCATCAGGATGAGCCGAAAAAGTCGAAGCTCTATAAGGCCATCCTCGATGAAACCGTGGCGAACTGCAACGCCATAGCTGAACGATTCATAGAGGTGTGCGGAGCTGCTTACTACTACGGCCATACTGTTGACAAAATGCTCTGGGCGCATGCCGTAAAGACTCTGTACTACCTCCGCACCCGATGATTTTCTCCAACAACAAACACCACACAATAACCATGATAAACGCAACTAAAGAAGAAATCGCAAAGGCCTACGAGGCCAAGGCAACGGAGTTCCAATCAGCCCTCGATAAGACGATGGCGATAATGGATAACTACCAAGCAGCTATTGAGAGTGATGCTGAAAAGGATGAGTTCGAAAAAGCTCGGACTGAGTACAGCGACAATATAGTTCAATACGCAAAAAACAATGACCGCCTGAGTCTGGAGTTCAGCAAGATTGCCGGGCTTGCCCTGTACCATGAGCTGGTGGTGGATATGAACCTGCTGAGCGTGGCCATGAACTACGTAGACCAGCACCGCCCTGAATAAGCGAGAGAATCAACATAGATTCTTACCGGGAGGCAGACACCACGCTGCCCCCGTTTTTTGACGTTCCGCTCATAGCATATGGAACTTTTTATCTTGTCAGAAAAATCACCGGCGCTTGTCCAATCAAAGGTAAACGGCAATCCTATTTCTTCACTCCGTTTGAAACGAGGTGCTCATATTCCCATATCGGTAACGATTTTGGGGACTAAACCAGCAGCTCAATTAAAATTCGGAACCAAAGCGAAAAACGACTATGAGGGAGAACTTCTTGTGTATGGCGAAGCGGGAGAGGGCAAGGCTACAAATGGTGGTACAATTTTCGAAATGGAACTGCATGTCAGCAGTTCTTCATTAGACTCGCTGTTCAATGTGGGAAATGGAGGTAAAACATCACCATCCACAATTCCTGCAATATCTGAATTCTCGTGGATAGAGGATGGAAAAGAGCGGCTGTCTGATACTCTTACCTCTACCATACTGAATGATATCCTGCGACAAGCTGAAGAACCTCCCAGTTCTCTTGTTGGTTCATACCCGGCTCCCGAACTCGTAGCAACGCGCAGCTGGGTAAACGCCTTGAGAGCAAGCGCTCTGAACTATGGTCTGGTGCTATTGGAGAGTGATGCTATCTGGGAGGGCGCTCATACTTCAGTAGTTGTCACAAAAAACGGCTCGATAGCGATTCCTCGCGCTACTTCTTCCATAGCAGGCACAATCATCCTCGGAACAGATAATATACTGACTGGTAAATACCTCCTACCGCTGGGCTGCGATTCTGAGGGTCATGCATGTGTGAATGCTGCGGGTATTACGGCTTACCATCTAGCTGTAAAGGAGGGCTTCGAGGGAACAGAGCAGGAATGGCTTGCTTCGTTAAAGGGCGATCAGGGGGAACAAGGTGCCCCCGGGCAGACTCCAGATATAGAAGATATTGTTTCAGAGGCGGTGGAATTGGTCACAGCGCCGAAAGCAACAGATAAGATTAAGACGACTTGTACAGGTACACATAATGCAGATTTTAACTGGACGCAGCTTAATTCAACCCATTGTCCTGTCGGCGCAATAAAATCCATCGAGATACCTTGCCGTATAGACCACAAGGATGAGCTTACATTCTTGCCCGTGTACATGACGGTTTGGGAATATGATGCAACGATCGGCGAGTGGGTTTATAGGGCAACTTCCACCAACGCTCAAACCCAAGTTGTGGGAGGAAAATGCCGTTGGCTGTTTAATTCACTACGTCTTACCGGAAAGGATATGCGTATATGCCCGGTGCCTGATAGGAATACACTCTGGGATGAAAGCACACTATTGGGCGGGCGCGTGATTTATTGTTCAGATGGAGTCGAAAGTGGTTGCAAGCTCTTTTACAATAAAACAATCAGCAACTTATTACTCCAAGTGAAATTTGAGTATAGCGAGGATTACTATCGTTTCGCACCAGTAGAGCATGTGCATGATACTACTCTTCATTTGACATCAACAGAACATGCAGGGCTAACGGCATTGCTTGCCAAAAAGAATGCTCTTCTAGCTCTGGTAAACTCATAACCTCTCAAAATTTTATGACTAATTCATTTGTAACAGGCGGCATTGTTCTTGCCAATACTTTAGCGGTAGTGAGCATGGCTGCTGCTGAAATAAATCCTCTGCTTGAATACATCCAAAACGGTGCTTCTGTGGGTGCTGTTATGGGTATTTTCCTCTGGCGTGAAATGAAACGAGCTGAGCGCTACGAACACCTCTACGATGAAGAACGTAAGATGCGTATCGCGGCTGAGAATAAATGCGCTAGTTGCCCGTTCGTAAAGCGCGCTCATGAGGAGTTTATGGATAAGCGTGCTGATGATTCCAAATAGCCCTTTAATTCGTTGTTAATAAGTGCTGTAAGATGAAAGAAAAAGCAAAAAAGTCCTTGCATATTGTACGCAATCTGCTATATTTTCAGGATAGATAAAAGCCCTAAGTAGCAATGAATAACGAGCATATAGACAAGCTGAAAGCCTACGGCATCAACCCCACCGACTACGGTGAGTTCGAGCAGGAGGAAATCACCGCCACCCTGACGGAATACGAAGAGCACAAGGCATACGCCGACAGCTACCGCAAGGAGCTGGAAGCCGGAGAACAATCCGACAACGGCTACCACGAGTTCTTGCAGGGAATGGCCGACCGCGAAATCATCAGCCTGTATGAAAATTACGGCATCGTGACCAACATCAAAATTGAGGGCTGGGAACCCGCCACCCGCTGAGGGAGGTGGCTACCACCCCGAATCACCAAGACTTCAACCCATACACAAGAGAAAATGAAAGTATACATCGAAGCAAGCTTCAAGCAGGTAAAGGAGAACGAGTACAAACGAGTCGAGGTTAAGATTGACGAAGACCTCATCCCCTGGGGCGTACACAAGTTCCTTGAATGTCGATACGGAAAAATCGAAGAGCTGAGTTTTCACTTTACGCGAGAAGCGGATGAGTAGCCCCAGATAGGAACTACATCTAGCTACTTTAGCATTTCCTAGAATGCCGCTGTCCCATGCGGCATTCTGGCTTTTTAGGGGGGTAACGGGCGGCTTCTTTTTCGAACTAACGGATGTCTGACGGACAAAGTGGCTTTTCTGTTGTTTATAAATGGATTGTGCATAAAGACAAATCAGCCTCTATTTATAGGAATTATTCTAAATATGCTTGTTCACTTTTCTTACAAAGAGGGTTATAGAGGAAGCAATATTTCGAATCCCATTGACGACCCTTGAACAAAAAGTCCCGTACCTGACAAGGTGCGGGGCTTTTTTGTTGTGCATTAGCGTGGCCGGATTCGAACACACGACAACCGCTCGCGGTTGTTGTGGGGATGAACTGCCGGTGGCAGTTCATCCGGCTGAGCCGCAGGGACACTTCCCTGCGGGTACCTTTGCGAAAGCAAAGGCTCTGCCGCGGCCCCGGAGGGGGAATCCCATCGTCCCCCCCTCATGGAGTTAACAGGTGGTATTTTTATACTCCTAAGCGTTCTCTAAGCTTGTGCAGCCACTCTCCCTGGTACTTAAAATACCTTGTGCCGGCTATGTTGCTACCGGAGCCGGTAAAGTGCTTTGCCAGTGCGGTTAAAGACCATAATTTGCCTTCATATTCAATATTTCGCTCATCTACAACCTTGCAGATGACACCGGAATGCGGATTATTGCGGCAGCAGAATTCTATTTCACTGCCGGAAGCAATGCCGCACAGAGCAAATGTAAACGTAGTTAGACGCTCTTTCCTGGCCTCCTTAATATCTTCTGCGGTCTCTTCAGCCTCCACCTCTTTTGCGTCCGGCGCAACTAATTCCAACCTGTTGGTATATCCATGTATTTCGGCCATGGCTTCCAGCACTGCATAAGCATCCTCGGCAGACATCGCATAAAACTCACGCACCCTCTTCTGCCCATTAAAGTTTTCTATGGACCGCAGATTAGGATTCAGTTTATCTATAATGGCATGAACCTTAATATCAGATAATCTCGAGTTTACAGCATATTTGGCATAAACCCTGAATGCGAAAGGTATACACTCACTGCGATTCAATTGTTGCAGTCTGTTTTCTACATTATCGGCATAACCTATTTTAACGTAATCCGGAAATGACGGATTTGTCAAAATGTAAATGTATCCTTGCGGGCGCTCCATATATTCGTACTGCTGTTGATACCCATATTGTACCCGACTAATATCATCTTTCAAGCTAAAAGTATTTTAAGTTTCAGGGCTGAATTTTACAAATATAAGACAGATTACACGAAAATCATAGCACCTTCTTGCGTTTCGTCTAATTTTACTTGCGTGATACTCTTCTCCGTCGTAAAAACAAACACGGAAAGGAGGCAAGCGCATGACTGATTTAGATACCAGCATCAAAGAATACATGGCAGCCCAGGGAGGCTTGTTGACTGCGGCTGATATACAGCAGCTGGGATACAGCCGGGGCATGTTGCATGTGTACTCTCGCGCCGGATTACTGGAGCGGTACAGTAGCGGTGTGTATATGCGGCCTGGGACATTGGCTGATGATATGGTTTATATGCAGCGAAAGTTCCCCGTTCTTATCTTTTCTCATGAAAGTGCTCTTTACCTTCTGGGGTTAACAGAGCGTACGCCCTTTCAGTATTCCGTCACCATTCCCTCTGATGCCACGCTGCCCCGCAGTATTTCGAAGGATTGTACGTGTTATTATATAAAGCCTCAGTTTCATGAGCTGGGGCTTACAGAATTGCGTACTACGATGGGCAATGTCATTCGCGGGTACAATGCAGAGCGCAGCATCTGTGATATGCTCCGCAGCAAGAACAGGGTCGATATTGAATGCTATACCGCCGCGCTTAAACTCTATTTTTCCCGTAAAGAGAAAAATCTGAACCGGCTGGCAGAATACGCCACAAAGCTTGGAGTGATAGACAAGTTAACCCCTTATCTGGTAGTTCTGGTATGAAGCCGGCAGCAGGATATTTTCGTATTTGAGTTGAGTGTGGAATAAAATATGCTAGAATGTCTTTTAGGTGAGTAAGCCATGGGGAACATAGAAGAAATACATTTCAGAGAGGGGGAGTTTGAGCTGTCGGTTCGTGTAGAACCGCAGGCGGATACCGTATGGCTTAATCGTTTACAAATGTCGCGACTCTTTGATAGAGACATTAAAACGATAGGTAAGCATATTCAGTCAGCACTGCGTGAGGAGCTCGATAATTCAACTGTCGCAAAATTTGCGACAGTTCAACTTGAGGGGTCGCGCGAAGTAGAGCGACAGGTGGAATACTACAATCTGGATATGATTATCAGCGTAGGCTACCGCGTGAAATCGGCACGGGGTGTTCAGTTTCGCCGTTGGGCTACGAATGTACTTCGGCAGTATCTGATGCAGGGGTATGTATGCCAGCAAAGCGTCTGCAAGACCTCTCCACTACCATCCGCGTGATGTAGCGTGTGGAAAACAAAATGATAGGATTACGCCGAGTAAACGAAATTAAGCGCTCAACACTTTAGAATATACTTGAAAATACGCGTGCAGGCTTTATCCTGTGCGCGTATAAAACGCTATAGGTAATTGTGTTGCAATCTATAAATTGAGGCTTAATTGTAGGATTGCTTCTAATGAATAGCTTGGTGTGAATGCCTCCGAATTCACCGATGCTCATCACGAGCAAGTATATCTTATCTCGATGTCGGAGATTTTGTGGCTAAAATTCGCATGTAACGGGTGAGAAAGAAAAAAGTATCACTTGCACATTGGAAGTATTTGCTAAGGTTGTACATTGTCACGATAATGTTTGTGAATTTTGAGGTAAATAAAATGAGACATGGCGGACAGTCCGTATCGCTCAAGATTTTTTAATCTTGACAAAAAAATAATTCATATTATAAAACACGTGGTGAACAAGATATACTGTCAGATTTTTAGCTTCTTGGCTTTTGCATGTTTTGCCTGCTTGGCTTTTGCATGCAGCAAGGTGAATTCTCGCGCTAGTCAGGATTATTCAAAATTTCGGTTGGTGTATTCGTACGAATCTAATCCTATTGGTGATAAGAAATATAAGAAACTCATAAAACATCTATCTGCTCAGCACAAATTAAGTCTATACTGTCATCAGTATGTTTACTATTACAATGGGCACTATTATATTTTCGCTAAGCAACCGCTTACTGCTGGAGGAAGAACGAGGAACCCCATAGTAATCTCTGCGGCAGATGCTGATGAAATCATGACAAGGTAAATAGATGTTAAAGTTTTCGCCCCCTCCAGCATTAAACTAAAACAGGAGTATTACCCCACCTGTGGCGACAAGTTCATCTGAATGCAACTTAAATTATAACGTTTTATTTGATAACAAAATAGGCTCTTTGGATTTTGATTCACATTATGTAACAAACTGATAGTATTAACACAATCGGCTCAATCCCCGATATGGGATTGAGCCGATTGTTATGGAACGCTAAGCATGCGCCGCTATATCAAGTATAACTATATACTCAAGACAATTTTGGATTGCTCAATACGCGATAACGCATTTTTTTGATTTCATGTCTCGTTTTTTCTTGATTTTATATAAATTACATGTATATCTCTTCTTTTATGAAGAAGCTAATTTACGTGACGCTATTCGCATTATCTATTTCTCTTGTTTTCAATTGTATATTATTTTCAGAAAATACAGAATTCAGACATATCTATCAACGCTGTTTGAGCAAAATCAGCCCAGCAGACTGGTATAATCAGCACCTAATTTATGCAAATAATGGTGATAAAAAATCAGCGGAAGTCTGCCTATCTATTTCTGCTCAATTAGGTTGTGCAGAAGCTCAATTTAGGTTAGCCCGGCTCCTTATGGATGAGGGAAAAGAAAAATTGGCAGAGATTTGGATGATAGAGGCAGCAAAGCAAGGTAATGCCGAACATCAATATCAACTCGGACGTTGGTATGATTATGTATTCTCGCACGAATCTCGTGAGAAATGCAAGAGTTCCGCTTTTATCTGGTATGAGAAGTCTGCTGTACAAAACCATGCTTTGGCTGCCAAGTTTTTGGCTCAGTGCTACAGGCTTGGCAATGGCTGCGAGCGTGACTTATCTGCTGCAGAGTATTGGTATAAGAAAGCATTAGAACTTGGAGAGAGGGTAAATAGAGGGTTAGCGGAAGTATACATGGAGACGGGGCGTCCCGAATTAGCAGTACCGCTCCTTTCTGCAGAAGCCGCAGAGGGATCAATACAAGCTCGAAATATATTAAAAGGGCTTCAAAAAAAACAATCTAAAACATTCCAAGAAGATGGATCCAAGATGTAACGAGCTTTATTGGGCATGAACAAAAAACTTGAGAAACGCATTATAAACGGAGCTATCCTGGGTTTAGTGGGGCTATGGTTTAGCCTTGTTAGTTGGCCTATTGCATGGGATGCAGTAGGCTTAATTTTTACAGGTGAATGCGTAGAAGGTATCGTACAGGGTACAAATACAAAGCTTATAAAAAGCATGATTCGTGATCGAAGAGGTGACACAGTACTTCAAGTATACCCTATTATTTCCTACACTACAAGAACAGGTTGTTTTATCAATACAACTAGCAAATTTCCTATCTATGAACCTTTCTCGTGCGACATAGGAAAAAAAGTTCAAGTGTATTACCAAGCAAATAATCCTAAAAACATGAGAATATTGAACCCATCTACGTTTTTTCCCGCAATCTTCTTTCTTACAGGGATAGGAATGTTTGGGTTGTCGTGTTTTTCGGTATGGAATACATGGCGCAAGATTTTACAGAAGAGTAGTTAGTTTTTGCTTTGCAACTTACGCTAGTCGTTAGTTGTGAATCTCCACAGGAGTCGAAAATAAGCAGGAATTTACAATTTGTTTTCGCTTCAATTACGCAAAGTATTGTTATTTAGGCTTTAATGTGCGCCTTTTTCTTTCGACTCCCGTTGACGACAATCTGAGAGGGGCGAATCAGGTCAGAAAAGCTCCACATATCGGGAATTGGCCTCGTCAACATGCCCCGTGGAAAACGAGATAGAAAAATCCGCCCGGTAGATATTCTTTGACTCCTGTTCAATCGGAGATTCAGAATGACTGTAACCGAATAAGACACACAGATACCGGCAAGAAGAAAATACAAATTTGCCCAGGCCCTGGAAAGCAACAAGGCAAAAGAAGTTCCCTACTGCAATCTGCCCAGCCACAGGGCAGGGGATCATGCCCCAAAACAGAAACGCCCCCGGTGAACAGCCGGGAGCGTTTCAGGAGATTTGTTTATTTATGTGCTATCTGAAACGGCTGAGACGAACTAGATGAATATTTTATAATTTTTTCTATAAGAAATTAGCTGTTAATTGGCTTTCCGTGTTTTTCAGAGACAGCTTGTAAGAAATGTAAAAAACGTGTGCTTAAGTTTTTTCGTCTCCTATCAATTTCAGGGCGTGGTGTATATGCATGCCACTTTTTTCCCTCGTCATTTTTGTCTTCGCTCCTATATGCTGCGTATGTGTTTGTGTCGACATCATAGGCCCACAGCTGATTCTTTTCCTCTCCTACAGCTACTTGTAACATGTGTGCCGCCATTTCTCGGGTGCTTTCGAGACTTGAGATATAGCCATCAGGCAGGTTGTGTTTGTCGTTGTGGCAATATTCTCGTTGTGGATGACGGCTTTCTTTTAGTTTTACTGTTACTTCAACCGCATACATGGGGGTGAGAGGAAGTTTAATTGCTTCACTGTGAGTTTCCCCTGCTATCTGACAATGTAAGTGCTTAGCCGAGATTGCTGACATATTTATAAGTAACGGTTTAGGCGTGATGTCCCTTTTCGCTCTACAGACAGCCTCTGACAATATGTCATTTTTCAGAACGACTCGATTAGCATAGACACGGATAGAATCTTCGCTAACTCTTTCATCTTTCCAATTTATTGCTTTTAAATTGCTAGTGTGTGCCAACAAGTCCATAAGTAAGTCAGTCTCGACTTGAGGAAAATCTCCTCTAAAATTGCTAACAATGTCCGATAAGGCTGTTAGAATATCGCTATCGTAATATGTTTTCAGATCTCTTTCAGCAATTACGTATTTCTCGAATAATTCTAATTCAGCAATTTGATTATTGAAGACCTCATTTATGCCTTCAAGGTTGTGATATAAACATCCGCATTCACGCCCTGCTTTATCATCTGTGCGAACATCAGGGAGCAGTATGAATAAATGAACAGCCATGGTTATAACAAAGCTCTAAGGTCGCTTCTGTACTGATCGAAAAAGTTTTTTCTTGGAGCCAAAATTCGCCCTTTTTCTGTAACTTGCATGTCGAAAACTTCGGGTGTTTCGGCCTCTTCTTCTTTATCAAAGAAGAGGACTGAGACATATTCTGGAGATATAACGTTTTGCTTCACGTTTCGCAAGAGTCCATTAACTATATGATCACTGTGAGTTTCCAGTATCACTTGAATCCCATTCGCTGCGGCAAGGGCACACAAGTCCATTAGACGAGCTTGTCCAGCGGGATGAACATGTGCTTCTGGTGTTTCCACGATTACCACGTCTCCTGGTGATGAAGATAAAATGGCAGTAATTAAGGGTAATGCATAGGTGATACCATAGCCTACATTGCTAGCATTTGCTGATTCGGTTGGATTACCGATTGATTGCGCAGGAATATAGCGAATTTGGTAATTTGGTCCAAATGTGACTATCCGCATATCTAAATCAGGAGATATAACTTTCAGCCAGGCGTTTACTTGATCATCCAAACGTTCAGATTCAGTAGCGGGGTTTTTCAAAGCCGATACTGAAACAGGCTCCTTACCGTGCTGCTGCAAAAAATGGGCCGTAGCTCGTCCATCGCCATTTCCGACAGAAAGAGATCTTATTTCGAGTGCTTCTGTTGCATCAGGATAGCTTTGCATATCACCCATTCGGTAAGTGGAAAGATATTGAATGTGTGGCAATTGTTTTTCAGCCGGTAGCTCATAATCCATTTTGTAACCTGAAATATAAGTGCCGTTGGGTGAAACTCCCTGTGAGTCATGCAAGCGAAAATGGCGATTGCATATTGACCAGATATCACCAGCAATATTCAATGTAATGGAAAATTCGTAACTGCCGTTGTGCCAAGGTACGATGTCCTTTAAGGAACCTAAGCGGATAAAACGATTATTGAGACGAAAATTCCTTCCTTGTTCTTCAAAAGTAGACCACGCCAATAATAAAGCTTGTAAAAAAGAAGATTTCCCTCGTCCATTCATCCCCGTTAATAGAGTGAGAGGCTTTAGCTTTTGGTCAATCGTTTCGAAAAGCTTGAAGTTTTTTATTGTTATCTTTTTAATCATAACACACTATTGATAATTTTTTTCATGGTTTCCCAGCGTCTCAATACGGTTGCTTTTCGAGCCGTTCCCGTTGTTAAGTCTTGTTCGAAAGTATTGGAACTTTGATATTCGCCTTCGAAAGCTTTAATGAAATCTTCAGCGCGATTTTCCAATATTTCTCGTTGTTCTTGAGTCAAGATTGCTAATTCGATGGTGACAGCATCAAATAATGCTTTTGAAATAGGATTAAGACGAGGCGGTAATGATGGCTTACGGAATGCACGTCCACGGAAAATTATGTGGGCTGTCTTTAATACTTGTTTGAAAAGTTTTTTTTCAGCGTCCAGTTGCTCTGAAGGGATAGTTTTTAGAATCTCCATACCTGCAAAGATGAACTCATTTAATTCGCGATCTCCTTTGTACGGCAACAACCGAAAAGCCAGGTAACGGGAAACTAGCTCTCGATCAGCCATACGCTTGAATTTCGTTGGAGCTGTGGCTTGAGAAAACTCTGTGCATTCGGCTAATTCTTTTACTGTCTGTGCAGGAATTCCATGCAGGAGTGCATGTCTCATCTCTTGCTCGGTCAATACATAACCGGCAGAGTTAACGCGATTAAACAATATGTACTTAACTATGTTTGGAGTTTGCCTTGTTACAACATTGAGATTAAGAATCAGCATCTCCATGCGCCACTTATCTCGTGAAGTAAAATCATTATAGGTGGCACCTTCATATTGTTTCATGAATTCAAGTCCGCTTAGTTTCAGCGTTTTATCAACGAAAAATTCTTGAAAGGCACATAAACGCTGCAATCCATCTATCACTTCCCATTCATAATCAGATTCTGACCGCTCACTGAAGAAGAATGAAGGCAATGGTAAACCCAGCAGCACAGATTCTATGAGCCGGCTTTTCTCCACCTTTTTCCATAACCCTGCTTCTCGCTGATACTCTGTATCAAAGATAATTTGTTTTTCACGCAGCATTCCGAGCAAGGTGCCTAGATTAACGCTTCGCTGTTCCACTCGAATTTTTGAAGGGTCATAGGAATTTTGAGCTTCGATGAAACCCTCATCTTCTTTTTCAAAAACGAGCTCCATCTGAGGTTGTTGTTCACTATCTTCCATCTTAGACACTAGAATACCAGAACTTTTAAATCATTGCAAGCTAAACAAAACGATTTAAATGTCCTCCGGATTCTCAATTGGCAGCGCAAGCTTTTTCTGTAAAATCTTTGTCATTGGTGCAATGTTCGTTTGCGGTTTAGATTAAACAGCAGGATTCTGAGACTGGGACGAGTATTCCTTCAACGCCTCAGACACTTGTTGAAAAGAGCAACGGAAATATCTATGCAAAGGATACGAACGATGGGTAAGCAGTTCTGGTCTTGTATGCGTAAATTACATCTAAAATGCAGCAATGCGCCATATAACATATTATATATAAGCACTTTATGCGCCACATTTTTTTCGACTCCCATTGACGACCCTTGAACAACAAATAAGCCCCGTACCTGACAAGGTGCGGGGCTTTTTGTACATTAGCGTGGCCGGATTCGAACACTCGATAACCGCAGGTTGGAGTGGGCGGCGAATGCCAGTGGCATGAGCCGACCCTGCGCCGCCGGGACACCTCCCGGCGGGTAGCCCGTCAGGACCGCGGGGCGTGGGTAGAATCCCATCGTTCGGATTCCGGGCAAGTGGCAAGCCTTTCACCGATGAAGAATACACAGCCTCGATGCTGAGGAGAAGGATCGGCTTGATATAAATCTCAGGTGGTTTTCATTACTTCTCGCGGAGTTTGCCGTCTTCCATGATGAAGATGCGGTCAAATACATCGATGGCGCGGTGGTCATGAGTTACGACAAGTACGGCTGTGTTGTGTGAATGTGCTACGTTCTTGAGAAGCTCCATTACTTTGCGACCCATGTGGCTATCGAGCGCAGCTGTAGGCTCATCTGCCAGCAGAAGGCTGGGCTTATTGGCCAAGGCTCTGGCTATAGCAACGCGCTGCTGCTGGCCACCGGAAAGCTGGCTGGGCAGAAAGTTCTTTCGCGCTCCTAGTTCAAAATGCTCCAGCAGCTCATCCGCCGCCTGTTTTGATTCTTTAGAGGATGAGTCATTGACCTCTAGGGCGATGCGGATGTTCTCCCCGGCGGTGAGGAAAGGGAGGAGGTTGGCTTTCTGGAAGACGAAGCCGATGTTGTTGCGGCGGAAATCGCGCACATTCACCCGGTAGTCATCATCAAAGACGGTTTCGCCACCAATGATGATTCGCCCGGAATCCGGAGACTGGATAAGGCCCAGGGCGGTCAGCAGGGTGGATTTTCCTGCGCCCGAGGGACCGAGCAGCGCCACGATTTCCCCGGCATGCATGGAGAATGACACATGATCCAGCGCATGCACTGCCGTTTCTCCGGCACCATAGGTTTTGCACAGATTTTCTGCTGAAAGGGCGACAGGTTTCATGAGAGTATTTCTCCTGCATTGGTTTTCATTGCCTTGATGATGCCCGCACCACTAGCCAGCACGGAGAGGCCGACAACGATGCCGAATAACACCCACAAATCAAAACTGACCAGCACCACACGGCGCGGGAAGAAAGGATAGACCCACTCACCGCAGAACCGCGCCATACCAAAGGCCAGCACGCCGATAAGCAGCGATTGCTGCAGAATCATGTTAATAATGACACCGTTGCGCGCTCCAATGAGTTTGAGCATGGCAATATCGTGCAGCTTATCCAGCGTGAGAGTGTAGAGGATAAGTGTCATGACCACCGTGGAAACGATGATGAGGATGGTACGGAATAGCAGAAGCTGTTTGCGGGAGCGAGCCACAAAGCCGCTCAGCATGATTTCGCGCTGTTCATCTGCTGTATAGGCTGTCACATCCGGTATAGAACGGAGCTTTTCCAGCACCGCCTCAATACTGTGTCCGGGGAGCACCTTCACCAGCACAGCGCTTATCTGCCTGCCGGGCAAGGCTGCGGGACGGCTGGTTGCGCTCATCAGGATATCCGCGTGATCCACCGAGGTATTCCCCTGCGGCTGGGAATCGAAACGCTGCAAGCGCGCGTGGCGTTCCAGACGTATGGTTTCCGCAGGTGTGTCGGATTGCACCGCCATGGCATCATTCAGCGGCAGGAATACCATCGCATCGCCAGAGGGCGAATTCATGCGCCCGGTGATACCGACCACCGTGTAGACATCCTTGCCCAGTTTCAGAGTGGAGCCCAGCGGCAACTTGGCAGATTTATCGGCCAGCATTTCGAAATGACCGGCTTGCAGGGAGCGGCCTTGGATAATGGGAAGCCATGAGCCATCATTTGCCACGCCCTGAATGGTAAGGCGCAGCACGCGGTTGTCCTTGTTGCGCTGCACCGTGTGAGAGACAAAGGGCTCTGCCGAGGCAACACCCGCCACCGCCTCAATGCGGTATTCCAGATTCCGGGGCAGCTTGGAGACTTCTGCAAACGGGCCCTTGGTATCCTTTTGCACCACCCAGACATCTGCTCCGGCGCGATCGATGATAAGCGTGGCTTCCTGAATGAGACCTCGGTAAATGCCACCCATCCCCATCACCACAATGAGCAACAGGCTGATGCCGGCGGTAGTCAGCAGGAAACGCCCCAGATTGTGGCGTATGTCCTTGAATGCCAGATTAATCATTGAGCAATGAGGCGGTTGACGTGTTCGCGGTGCTTCAAGGGATGCATGATAACACGGTCACTAAGGCTCAGGCCGGAAAGAATCTGCGTCTGCTCGCGGGTCTGCACCCCGATTTTCACATCGCGCTCCACAATGCGGCCATCTTCCTCCACCAGAATGAAGGTGCGTTGTTGCTCGCGGCAAATCAGGTTATTGGGGACAGCCAGACAATTCTCCACCTTGCCCACATGCAGGAACACTTCCAGTCTCTGTCCAAGTACCCAGTTCTCCGGCAGGGTGTCGGGCGCTATATCCACACGGTATTCACGGGTCTCTCTGTCGGTTTCGCGGGAGGTGCGGCACACCGTGCCGGTGAACTTCTGCTGCGGCAGAGCTCGAAAAACGATATCAGCCTTCATCCCTGGGCGTATGCTGTCAATGGCGGTTTCATCCACCCAAACAGAAGCCCATATCTGGGAAGTATCAACAATATCCATGATGGAAACACCGGGATTAACGATGCTGCCCTGTTCGCGGTTGCGGCGGATGACAAGTGCGGCAAATGGCGCTTCCAACCGGGTTTCTGACAATTTACTTTTGTAGTACTTTATCTGTGCTTCGTGGCGCGCAATCTCAGCCTCTACCTCAAGCCTGCGCTTTTCGGTCTGGTTCAGATTGGCCGTGGCCACCTGATACTCCTGGCGGCTTTTATCTAAATCAGTCTGAGAGATGGAGCTTGTCTGCAGCAGTTTTTCCATGCGAGCATAAGTAACCCGGGTGTATTCCTGAGTAGCCTTTGATGCCTCAATCTCGGCATCACAACGCTGCAACGCCGCACGAGATATAGCCAAATCTGCCTCTGCCACCGAAAGTTGCTGCATAATATCCTCGGCATTCATCTCCACCAGAAGTGTTCCAGCCGCAACGCTGTCTCCTTGGTCGGCATAAAGCTGCTGAATCTGTCCCGTTTCATAAGGGCTTATGGAAACGCGAGTTTTGGCCTCCAACGTACCCGTACCAAACACTGTCATTTGGAGTGTAGCATTCTGCACCGGTTTGCTTTCCGCCTCCACCGGTGAAAATTTCCACATATACACACCACCAGCCAGCAATACCGATAATATGCCCCACTTAATGATACTCCTGAATCGTTTACGTATCATATTTCTTTTAAACTATGCGCTGCATAGCATATCAGGCGGTACTGCAGAAGCACAACAAAAAAATGTAAAATGTGCTCATTTTCTACTATATAGCCGCTACCTGCTGGCCTTTTACAGCTCGTTTCCACACGTTCCACCTGCTGCGCGGATGATTTCTATATATTCTTGGCCGATGTATCCTCGTCTCAACGCTGCCTCGAGAATGGTGCCCCCCCAGCGATTTACTTTGTTGATATCAACGCCTGATTGCGCCAGAAGTAGTTTTATGATATCTGATGCTCTCCATGTTCTGACGGCAGGACCTGTGGCATTCCCTGCCCCCTGGGATGGCTCCAGTCGCACGATGTTGACGAGTGCGTCTACACTCAATCGTAGTTCTCATGTGGTAGAAGATCCCGGCACCCGTCGCAGACGCCGCTGAACCCGCCTCGCACAAGCATTCTTCCACGAGCCGCTGCCCTTCTCCGGGCGGCGGCTTTTTCATTGCCCCGCCCACCCCTGAAAAAGCAGGACGAAAAAAATTGCAGGGAATGCACAATTTATGATTGACTTTTCAGGTGTATTGGAGTGTACTGGTGGTGCAGGCAAGTGTACCAAAAAGCATGAATAGTGTTTCCACAGTTATGTTCACGGGCAACGTGACGCACAAGCTCGACCCGAAGAGCCGCGTCGCGATTCCGGCGGGCTGGCGCGACGCGCAGGGCGCGACGCTGTGGATGATAGACTCTCAGAATGAGGGATATCCGACACTTAAATGCTACACCAGGGAAAGCTTTGCAGAGATGGTGAGCGGGATACGGGCGCATGCAGAAGCCCGTGGATTTGACCCGGCTGCCGTCAACCGCTACCTGGGTACCATCATCGGCCTGAGCTTTGAAGCCGAGGTGAGCAGCCAGGGTAAACTACTCATACCCAAGGCACAGCGCGAACGCCTCAAACTGGCGGACAACGCGACCATTGTCGGTCGCGGGACGTATTTCGAAATCTGGGCACCGGCTGATTTTGAGGCCACAAAAGCACCCGATGCCCTGGCGAAACTGGAACTCGACAAGATATTCGGCATACTCACATGAGCAAGGTAGCAAGCCAGAGCCACGCGGCAGAAAGCGCCCCGGCAGGCACCTGCTACAAGGTGCTGATGTGGGAAGACGGCGCGCTGAGCCCCGACCAGCTGAATGCCTGGCAGACCGCCAGGCGCGATTTGCTCGCGCGTATGCGCGACGCGGGCATCAAAGGCGCGCGTGGCACGCTGGCGCGGCTGGGAGACGAGCTGCGTGAGCTGTCTGCACGGGCAATAGCCCAGCCCCTGGACACCTGTGCCCAGGCCAGCCTTTGCCTTACGCGCGTGGGCGCATTGGCAGCGGAGCTGCAGCGCGCCGGAAGCGTGCTGGCCTACCGCCTCACGCCCTGCAGCGCCACGGTGCTGGTGGAGCTGACCGGCGAGGAAGGCATCGATACGCTGGTGAGCCGCTGGGCCGCCAGCACACCAGAGCTGCAGTGGTGCGCCACCCCGCTGGTGGAGGCCATCAGCCCCGCCGAAGCCGCCGAATGGCAGGAAAGCTGCCGCAGCGCCGCCGCTGACACGGCTGACACAGATTCTGACAACGAAACAGATGCCACCCCCTTCCACCATGTGACGGTGCTGCGCCGCGAAGCCGTGGAAGCCCTGCAGCCGGGCGAGGGCCGTGTGCTGGTCGATGCCACCCTGGGTGGCGGCGGCCACAGCGAGCTGATGCTGGAGCAAGGCGCAACGGTATGGGGCATCGACCAGGACCCCGCCGCCCGCAAGGCCGCCCGCAAGCGTCTGGCCGCCTATGGTGAGCGGCTGCACATCGTGGCGGGCAACTTCCGCAACGCCGCGGAGCTGCTGCGCGCCGAGGGGCTGGAACAGGCAGACGGCCTGCTGGCCGACATCGGCATCTCCTCCCCGCAGGTAGACCAGGCCGGGCGCGGCTTCTCCTTCCTGGCAGAAGGCCCGCTGGACATGCGGATGAATCCCGCTGCCCCCCGCAGCGCTGCCGACATCGTCAACACCGCTTCCGAAAGCGAACTGGCCGATATCCTCTGGCAGTACGGCGAAGAACGCGCCAGCCGCGCCATTGCCCGCCGCATCGTGCAGGAACGAGCCAAAGCCCCCATCACCACCACCACACAGCTGGCAGACCTCATTGCCACCGTGCTGCCCCGCAAGGGCAAGCAGCACCCCGCCACCCGCTCCTTCCAGGCACTCCGCATCGCCGTGAACGACGAGCTGGGCGCGCTGGATGCCCTGCTGGAAAGCGGGCTGAGCCTGCTGAAGAGCGGCGGCCGCTTCGCCATCATCACCTTCCACAGCCTCGAAGACCGCGCCGTAAAGCGTTACTTCGACCGCGTCACCCGCCCGGAAATCGACCGCCCGGAATGGCCAGCCCCGCGCCCCAACCCGGAATACGCCGCCCGCCTGGTTACCCGCAAGCCCGTCGTGGCCAGCGACGCCGAGCTGGCCGCCAACCCCCGCGCCCGCAGCGCCAAACTCCGCGTCATCGAAAAGCTTTAATCCTCCACCGCACACATGCCTCCCAGCAGCACATCCTCCCGCTACGCCGACCAGGTGAGCTTCAGCTTCCTGGTGTGGATGGTGCTGTTTGCCATTCTCGTGTCGGCCGGAGGCATTGCCTATTCCCTGCTCAAGAACGACCAGGTGGCCGTCCGCACCGAAATCAACAACATCAACCGGGAGATTGCGGTGTGCAACATGAACACGAACCAGCACCGCGCCAAGACCAACGCCCTCACCAACCGCTGGGCCATGCGCGACCGCCTCAACCAGGACCGCTCCACCCTGCGCGATATTGACCGCAGCCAGATTGAACTGGCACGCCGCCTGCAGGACAGCGGCATGGCCATCATTCACCGCTAATCCCGCTCTTCCCTCACCGCCGCTCTGATTTGTGAAAACCAAGGTTCCATTTGCTGGTCGCACGTTGTTTCTCGCCTGCCTGGCGGCAGCGCTTTCGTGCTATGTGGCGGTGGAATTGGTGCAGCTGCAAATCACCCCCGAAGTGGCCGCCAGCCGCACCGCGGCCGATGAGCTGATTGACCGCGAGCGCATCCCGGCACAGCGCGGGGTCATCATGGATCGCAACGAGGAACTGCTCACCAACAACATTCAGAGTGCCGAGCTGGTGGCCGACCGCTACCACCTGCGCGAAATCACCGCCGTAGTGGAAGGGCTGGCCTACAACCACGCCATCCACGACCCCCGCTGGGATACCCTCACGGATGACAAGGACCGCCGCCGCCTGGTATACAACTACCGCGCCAAGCTGCTCAACAATGCCAAGGCCGAGGTGGACGAGGACGCCAAGCCCACCCGCAACGAAGCCAGCAGCGATGCACGCGCCAACCGCCTGCGCGAATATGATGAGACCGTCATGCAGCATTATTTCGAGCAGCATGACAAACTGGTAGCCGAAATCCTCTACCCCTTCCTCTCCCACCAGGAAATCGAGGAAACCATCAACGGGCGCACCGTCAAGCGCTTCATGACCCGCGAAGACATCGTGGAAAAGATTGCCCAGACTGCCATTGCCCGCCACAATGCCGAAGCCGACGCCAAGGGGCTGCCCCGCCGCCGTTTCCGCAACCAGATTGTGCTGGCCAAGGGCATGAGCTTTGACACAGCCGATAAAATCAAGGAAGCGGTGAAAGCCGCGCGCCTGCGCGGGCTCATGGTGCAGTCGGAACTGCGCCGCAGCTATGTGATGCCCGAAATGCTCTGCCACGTACTCGGCTATGTCGACCACGAAAACAAGGGCATGAGCGGCGTGGAAGCCAACTTCCACAGCTACCTGGCAGGGGTGGACGGCATCCGCGAATACCGCCACAATGCCCGCGGCCAGGTGCTGAGCAACGAGGATGACCGCTACCTCGCCCCCAAGCACGGGCTGAGCCTCCGCCTCACCATCGACATGCGACTGCAGGCCATCGTGGAGCAGGAACTGGACAAGGGCATGCGCCACTTCCGCGCCCGCAAAGGCTGCATGATTGTGGTAAACCCGAAGAACGGCGACATCCTGGCCATGGTGAGCCGCCCTGCCTTCGACCTCAACACCAAGGAAATCATCACCCACAAAGGCAAGTTCCAGCGCGGCGAACTGAAAGAGGACAACGGCAAGCCCGTGACCGGCGATTTCAACTTTGCCTGCCAGACCAGCTACGAACCCGGTTCCACCTTCAAGGTACTGGCCGTCACCTCCGTGGTGGACAAGGGGCTCATGGGCATCAATGCCTATGTGAGCTGCGAGCCTTTCTCGGTAGGTTTCGGCAGCAAGGCCATCAACGACCGCCCGTTCAACTACCACAGCCTGCCGGTATGGGGTGTACTCAAGAAATCCAGCAACCCAGGGGCTGCACGCATCGCCCTCATTGCCAAGTGGCCTAACTTCAAGGAATACCTCGAAAAATTCGGGCTGGACAAGCCCGCGGGCATTGATTTGCCCGCCATCCGTTCCTGCCAGGTGGCCGATGGTTCCAACATCGTGAACTACTCGCGTATCGCCTACGGTTATTCCGTGGCCGTCTCCCCGCTGCACATGGCCATGGTCTATGCCGCCATCGCGAACGACGGCGTCCGCATGAAACCCCGCCTCATCGACAAAATCATCACGGCCGACGGTGCCATCTACGATGAATGCGCCCCGCAGGAAATCTGCCGCGTCATGAAACCCAGCACCGCCCGCGACCTGCGCTATGCCCTCGAAAGCGTGACCCAGCGCAGCGGCGAATGCGGCCGCGGCACCGCCACGGCAGCCGCCATTCCCGGATTCCGCATCGGCGGCAAGACCGGCACCGCCAAGAAAGTGAAAGCAGGCGGCGGTTATGCAGAAAATGTCTACACCGTATCCTTTGCCGGGGTACTGCCCATCGACGACCCGAAGCTCGTGGTCATGACGGTGATTGACGAGCCGCACCCTACCGATTGCAACCCCGGCGGCGGTACGGTGGCAGCCCCCATTTTCCGCGCGGCGGCAGAGCGCTTCATCAACGTGCTGAATCTGACCCCGAGCGACCCCGAAGCCTACGAAAAATATCTTGCCAGTAAAGAAGAATCTGCTAATCTAAATAAGTAAGAACAGACACCAGAAGCAACCCAGCCATGGACACGAAGAAACTTTTCAGCATTCTGCCCGGAGCCACCCTCACAGGGACGCTCAAGAAGCCGCTTACGCTGCTTACCGATGACAGCCGCAAGGTGATTCCCGGTTGCTGCTATGTGGCCGTGCGCGGCACGCAGTTCGACGGCCACAGCGTCATCGACGATGCCATTGCCGCCGGGGCATCCGCCATTGTGGCCGAAACACCCGCGAGCGAGCAAGCCTCTGCCGCAGGCGTACTCTGGGTGCAGGTCAAGGATACACACGAGGCCGATGGCCTGCTCATGAGCGCCTGGAACCAGTTCCCCAGCAGCCACATGGTCGTGCTGGGTGTCACCGGCACCAACGGCAAAACCACCATCAGCTACCTGGTCAACCACATCTTCCGCAGCGCCTGGCAGCGGGCCGGGCTCATCGGCACCATCATCTACGACAACGGCGAGCGCCGCACCACCTCCAGCAACACCACCCCCGGCTGCGCCCTGCTGCAAAGCATGCTGGCCGACATGGTGAAGAACGGCTGCCGCGCTGTCTCCATGGAAGTCTCCTCCCACGCGCTCACCCAGCAGCGCACCGCCGGCACCCACTTCCGCGTGGGTATCTTCACCAACCTCACCCAGGACCACCTGGACTACCACGGCACCATGGAGGAATACTACCAGGCCAAGAAGCAGCTCTTCATCCGCATGGCGGCAGAAGACCGCAAGAGTGCCGCCGTCATCAACATCGACGATGCCTACGGCCGCCGCCTGGCAGAAGAACTAGCCCCCATCATGAAGGTACGCACCTTCGGCGAGCATGAGAAGGCCGACTTCCGCGCCCTGCCCAAGCTCATCACCCTGAAAGGCAGCCAGTACGAACTGCTCTACCAGGGCCGCAGCTACCTGGTACGCACCCCGCTCATCGGTGAATTCAACCTCTCCAACAGCCTGGCCGCGGTGGCCGGTGCCGTCTGCGCAGGCATCAGCATCGGCGATGCCATCACCGCTCTGGCACAGAGCCCGCAGGTACCCGGCCGCATGGAGCTGGTCTCCAGTGTGAACAACGTGCAGTGCTTCGTGGACTACGCCCACACCCCGGACGCCGTGGAAAATGTCTGCAAGACCATGAAGGCTCTCTGCCGCAACGGACGACTCATCACCATCTTCGGCTGCGGCGGCGACCGCGACCGCACCAAACGCCCGCTCATGGGTGAGGCCGCCGCCCGTTACAGCGACCTCTGCCTCGTGACCAGCGACAACCCCCGCAGCGAAGACCCGGAGCAGATTATCGACGAAATCATGCCCGGCATTCCCACCAGCAAGCAGCACCGCATCACCGACCGCGAGGAAGCCATCCGCGCGGCGCTGGAACAGGCACGCCCCGGCGATGCCGTCCTCATTGCAGGCAAGGGACATGAGAACTACCAGATTTTCGCCAACGAAACCATCGACTTCTCCGATTCAGCCGTCGTCCGCAAATTATACGCCGAAAAGAACCCGGAGGGCATCTCCGTTCCCTCCCGCAAGCCGGAAGGCCGCCGTTCCCGATAAACACCCTCATCCCATGACCCACCTGAGTACCAGCGACCTCGTGTCTGCCACCGCCGGCAAGGCTGTGGTCGTGGGAGACCGCGCCATCACCGCCGGCCTCACCACCGACAGCCGCGCCATCACCCCCGGCTGCGTGTTCCTGGCGCTCTGCGGCGAGCGCTTCGACGGCAACAACTTCGCCGCCGATGCCTCCCGGAAAGGTGCTGCCGCCGTCGTCGTCTCGCGCCTGCAGGGCGAATACACCCCCGGCTGCACCGTAGTGCTGGTGGAAGACACCCTCACCGCCCTGCAAAGCCTGGCCTCCTGGTGGCGCGGGCAGCTGGAGCCCCTGCATGTGGTGGGGCTCACCGGCAGCAGCGGCAAGACCAGCACCAAGGACATGTGCCTCTCTGTCCTGCACCAGCGGTACAAGGCGCTGGCCACCAAGGGTAACCTCAACAACCACATCGGCGTGCCGCTGAGCATCCTGAGTACGGGACAGGACACAGAAGCAGCCATCTGGGAAATGGGCATGAACCATGCAGGCGAGATTGCCCCGCTCTGCGCCATGACCCGCCCGCAGATCGGCATCATCACCACCATCGGCTCGGCGCACCTGGAGTACCTGGGCAGCCGCCAGGCCATTGCTGAGGAGAAATGCACCGTGGCCCGCGCCCTGCCGGCAGAGGGATTCATGATTTACCCGGCGCAGGATGATTTTGCGGACTTCATTGCCACGCAGACCGCCGCCACGCCGATTCCCGTGGGCGGCTGCAACAGCCTGGTGCGCGCCCTCAACCCGCGCAGCACCGCCACCGGCACCACCTACACCCTGCACATCGAAGGCGAGGGCGAGGTGGAAGTCTCCCTGCCCGTTCCCGGTGCCCACATGGTCAGCAACAGCCTGCTGGCCGCAGCCGCCGGCTGGAAACTCGGCTGCACCCTCGGGCAGATTGCCGCGGGGCTCTCCGCCTCTGCCCTCACGCATGGCCGCCTGGCCTGCAAGGAAGTGGAAGGCTACACCGTAGTGGACGACACCTACAACGCCAACCCCGAGAGCATGAAAGCTGCTCTCGAAACCGTAGCCGCCCTGCGCGGCCCGAAGCGCCACATTGCCGTGCTGGGCAAGATGGGCGAACTGGGCGAGGGCGGTATCGCCGCCCATGCCGACATGGGCTGGTGCGCAGCCTCCCTGGGCTATGCCGCCGTCGTGGTGGTAGGCCCGGAGTGCCCGGAAACGCTGGCGCTCTGCCAGGCAGCTTCCGAAAGTATCCCGGCACTGCTGGTGAACACCCCGGCAGAAGCCGCTGCCGCCCTGCGTGCGCTCATGCAGCCGGGCGATGCCCTGCTCTTCAAAGGCTCGCGCTCCGCTGGCATGGAACGCAGCATGTACGAACTCTTTCCCTCCCTTAACCCCCAAGCATAAGTCATGATTAATTTCCTCTACGAGCTTCCCACCGGGGCCCAATTACTGCTGGCGCTGCTGGTACCCTTCATCGGCTCCCTGCTCATCGGCCCCCGCCTCATCGCCATTCTGCGCGCCATGAAGGCCGGGCAGCCCATCCGCCAGGCCTGTGGTGCCACGCTTGCGCCGGAACACCAGGCCAAGGTTGGCACCCCCACCATGGGCGGGCTCATGATGATCGGCCTCATCATGCTCACCAGCATCCTCTTCCTGGACATGGGAAACCCCAAGCTCCAGTGCTGCCTGCTGGTCATGGGCGTGACCGCCATCCTGGGCTTCCTGGATGACTGGGCCAAGATTACCAAAAAGAGTACCGACGGCGTGAGCGGCTGGTTCAAGATTGCCCTGCAGGCGGTGGCCTCCCTGGGCTGCGCCGGCTACCTGTACTACCTCGACCCCACCATCGCCCGTGTCCTCATCCCCTTCTACGGCATGGTGGATCTGGGCATGCTCTTCATTCCCTTTGCCATGCTGGTCATCATCGGCTCATCCAACGCCGTGAACCTCACCGACGGGCTCGACGGCCTGGCCAGCGGCTGCATGGTCGTGGCCGCCCTGGCCTACCTTTCCCTCTGCCTCACCTTTGGTGATGTGGCGCTGGCCAACTACCTGCTCTGCATCGCCGCCGCCTGCCTCGGCTTCCTCTGGTTCAATGCCCACCCGGCCAAGGTCTTCATGGGCGACACCGGCTCGCTCTCCCTGGGCGGGGCGCTGGGCACGGTGGCCGTCTGCACCCACACCGAACTGCTGCTGGTCGTCATCGGCGGTATCTTTGTAGCCGAAGCCTGCTCGGTAATGATTCAGGTGATGTGGTTCAAGCTGAGCCGCAAGCTGTACGGCGAGGGTCGCCGCTTCTTCCGCATGGCCCCCATCCACCACCATTTCGAGAAATGCGGGTGGAGCGAAACACAGGTCTGCGTGCGTTTCTGGATTCTCTCCTTCTTCCTGGCCATCATCGGGCTCATCCTGGGTGCCTGCTGCTTCATTTAATCCATAACCTTTCCCTCCACCATGGAACTTACCGGTAAAAAACTGGCCATTCTCGGCTGCGGCCGCAGCGGTGTAGCCGCGGCGCGCCTTGCGCTCGCCAAGGGTGCAGGCGAAGTCTGCATCTTCGATGCCAACCCCGCTGCCACATGCAGCGAACCCGGCGTCAGCTTCGTGGCAGGCGCTACCGAGGAACAGGCGCGCGCCTACGCGGCAGATATGGTGATTCTCTCCCCCGGCATCGAAGGTGACATTCCCTGGACACTCGCCTTCACGGCCCACGGCGCACCCCTCATCGGCGAAACCGAACTCGCCTGGCACTACTACACCGGGCGTATCATCGCCATTACCGGAACCAACGGTAAAACCACCACCACCGCCCTGCTGGAGCATGTGCTGCTTTCGGCCGGCAAGACCGCCAAAGCCTGCGGCAACTACGGCTACCCGCTCAGCGAAGTAGCCCTCATGGAACCCCAGCCGGAATTCGCCGTACTGGAAGTCTCGTCCTTCCAGATGGAAACCATCGTGGACTTCAAGCCGGAAGTCGCCATCTGGCTCAACTTTGCGCCCGACCACATGGACCGCTACACCAAGGTAGAGGACTATTACAACGCCAAGCTCCGCATCTTCGAGAACATGGGCGCCGACCAGCTGGCCATTGTACGCGAGGGCGATGAACTCCCCGCCCTCACCCCGCGCCGCGTGGGCTTCTCCTCCGTGGTCAGCACCGGGCAGCTCTACTTTGAGAACGGCGCCATCTGCGAAGCCGGGCAAGTACTTACCCCCCTGCGCGGCACCGCGCTGGAACAGGCCCACAACGCCGAAAACGCCATGGCCACCACCCTGGCCTGCCGTGCCGCAGGGCTGGATGATGCCACCATCTCTGCCGCCATCCGCTCGTTCAGCCCGCCCGGCCACCGCTGCGAAACCGTGGCTGAAATGGACGGCATCCTGTGGCTGAACGACTCCAAGAGTACCAACCTGCACTCCACCGAAGCCGCCGTGCGCTCCCAGACCCGCCCCATCGTACTGCTGGCAGGCGGCAAGGACAAAGGGCTGGATTACTCCGCCATCAACCCCATGCTGGAGCAGAAAGCCCGCGCCTGCGTCGTGTTCGGGCAGATTGCCGACCAGCTCGAACAGACCTTTGCGCCGGTCTGCCGCGTGGTAAAGGTCACCACCGTGCAGGAAGCCGTAGCGGCCGCCCACCAGATTGCCGAGCGCGGCGACGTGGTACTCTTCTCCCCCGGCACTTCCTCCTTTGACCAGTTCACCGGCTATGTCCAGCGCGGCGAATGCTTCCGCAACGCCGTGAAGAAAACGCTCCACCTGTAACCCACACCGTTGACCCCTTTTATGAAAAGAGATTCCAAGACTGCATTCCGTAATTCCGACCTCGGCCGCGCCAAACCCAAACGCCATTTCCTCAAAACCTTCGTCAACGACAACCTGAAGCAGAAGCGCCACCACTCTGACACCGGCCTGGTGGTCGACCGCGCCAACCCCACCACCGTCCTCCGCATCATCTTCGGGCTCATCGTCGTCCACCTGCTCGTCATCGGCGGTGTCATGCTGCGCGGCAACATCGCCAAGAGCAGCAGCGGACTGGCTGTCGTGCCCTCCATCACCCCGCCGCCTGCGCTTCCGCCCCAGCCAGCTCCTGCCCCGGCAGAACCCGTGCAGCCCACCGCTGTGGCAGCCGTCACCCCAGCCCCGGCCACGCCCGCCACGCCCGCACCCGCTGCTGACGCCGTCCACATCACCCAGGCTCCGGTGAACATGGAAGCCGTCACCCCCGCCACCGACCAACCGGCCACACCGGCCGCCCCGGTCGCCGTCGAACCTACTCCCGCACCCGCTGCTCCCACCACCCCCACCGTGGAAGTGAAGCACCTGGTCAATTCGGGTGACACCTGGGGACGCGTCGCAGCCCAATACGGCATCACCGAGGATGTACTCAAGGGAGCCAACCCCTCCCTGGCAGCACGAACCAACCTGCCCGGCGGAGCCTACCTGAGCGTACCCGTGCCGCAGGGCTCAGCCGCTGCCCAGGCCGCCGCGGCTGAAAAGCCCGTGGTGCAATCCACCGCCAAGTACCACGAAGTCAAGCGTGGTGAGAACCTGGGACGCATCGCCCGCAAGTATAAGATTTCCCTCAACAAACTGCTCCAGCTCAACAACATGACCCAGGCAGACGCCAAGCGCCTGCGTATCGGCCAGAAACTCAAGGTAAGCGAATAACGCCGCGCCCCCATGACCTCCCGCGTCAGCATCATCAGCATCTGGGTCTGCTTCATCCTCCTGCTTGTACTCGGGGTGGTGATGGTGGCCAGCACAGGCACCTGTGTTCCCGGACAGGATGAGCTGCCGTGGCACGGCACATTCCTGGGCAAGCAGTGCATGTTTGCCCTCGTGGGCATCGGGCTGGCGCTCTTCCTGAGCCGCATCGACTACCACGTCTGGCGGCGCTTCGTCAAGGTAGCATGGATTGTCTGCGTTATTCTGCTCATCTGCTGCTTCCTTCCCGGCATCGGCAAGCGCATCAACGGCGAAGCCCGCTGGATTAACCTGGGGCTCACCTTCCAGCCCAGCGAACTGGCCAAAATCACCCTCATGCTCACGCTGGCCAACTGGTACACTACCTACCGCGAAATGGCCGGCACCTTCTGGAAAGGCTTTGTCATACCGGGTGCCTTCCTCTTCGGGTTGCCGCTCCTGCTCATTCTGGTGGAAAAGGACATGGGTACTGCCGCCGCGCTGGCCATGTCGGGCTTCTGCGTCATGTTCGTCTCCGGCACCCGCTGGTGGCTGCTGCTGCTGGCCATGCTGGTGGGCGCGATTGTCCTCTACGTCATGATGACCGGCAGCGCCAACCGTATGCTGCGTATCGAAGCCTGGCAGGACCCGCAGGCCTTCAGCCAGGGCGCAGGCCGCCAGCAATGGATAGCCATCCTGGCCTTTGCCCGCGGCGGGCTCACCGGCGTCGGGCTGGGAGACGGCATCGAGAAATACGGCAACCTCCCCTACGCGCACACCGACTTCATCTTCGCGGAAATAGGCGAGGAATGGGGCTTCCTGGGCTCGGCCGGGGTGCTGGTCCTCTTCACCATCCTCACCATATCGGGCTTCGCGCTGGCCATCCAGACCCACGACACCTTCGGGCGCATCTTTGCGCTGGGGCTTTCCTGCACCATCTTCTGCCCGGCCATGCTCAACATGATGGTCGTGACCGCCATCCTGCCCAACACAGGTCTGCCCCTGCCCTTCATCAGCAGCGGCGGCACCAACCTCGTCTTCACCATTGCGTCCATCGGGCTGCTCACCAGCATCCAGCGCTACACCCCCATCATCCGCCAGAACTACTGGCCCACCCGCAGACAAAACGAACTCCAGAGCCAATGAATCCGCAACGTCCTCTCAATGTCATCATCGCCTGCGGCGGCACAGGTGGCCACCTTTTCCCAGGCATCGCCGTAGCCCAGCAACTGCGGAAACAGGGCCACCGCCCGGTGCTGCTCATCTCCCGCAAAGAAGTGGATGCCGAAGCCTCCAGCAAATACGGCGACCTCGAATTCCACAGCATCCCGGCCATTGCCAAGCCCCCCACCCTCTCACTCCGCATGCCCGGCTTCCTCTGGAAGCTCTTCAGCACCTACATGAGCTGCAAGCGCCTCCTGCGCCGCGAAAAGGCCGATGTCGTGCTGGGTATGGGCGGCTTCACCAGCCTGCCTCCCTGCAAGGCTGCCCACGCCCTGGGGCTGCGCGCCTATGTGCATGATTCCAACGCCATGCCCGGCAAATCCAACCGCCTCACCGCCCGCTGGTGTACCAAGGTACTCGTGGGCATGCAGGAAGCCGTGCAGCACTTCCCCGGCAGCACCTGCGAGGTGGTGGGCACCCCGGTGCGCGATGAAATCTGCCTTCTGCCCGGCCAGGCGGAAGCCCGCGAACGCCTGGGCCTGCCCGCAGACAAGCCCGTCATCCTCGTGACCGGCGGTTCCCAGGGAGCGAGGAATCTCAACAGCATGCTCATTGAGGCCGCCAAGGCCGACCCCGGCGTCCACTACCTGGTCATCGCCGGCAGGCTCGATTACGACCGCGTGAGCGCCCTGGCAGGCGATGCCCCGAACATCACCGTGCTGGGTTTCTGCTCCGACATGCCCGCCGCCTACGCCGCAGCCGACGGCGTGATTGCCCGCAGCGGTGCCAGCACCCTCACCGAACTCTCCATCATCGGCAAGGCCACGCTGCTGGTACCCTTCCCCTTTGCAGCAGACGACCACCAGACCCACAACGCCCTCGCCTTCTCTACCTGCGGCGCAGCCGTCCTCATCCAGCAGGCTGACCTCACCACAGAAAAGGTACACGATTTCGTACACAACACCGTGCTGGACCCCGCTGCCCGCAAAGCCATGGAAAACGCCATGCGCGCGCTCTCCCGCCCGGACGCCGCCAGGGAAATCACAGAAGCGATTTTGAGTGATTAATGATTAGTGATTAATTATTAATGAATCAGATTCTTCAACAAGTTGTTGAAGAATCTGATTCACCCACCTTGGGAAACCATGTGCAGCTTGTAGATAAATACAAAATCGATGCCCGGCATTCACATAGATGTAGCCACTCAGCGGCTGGAACTGCGCAGCGATGAGGGCGCAGTACTCTTTTCCGCCCCGTGCAGCACCGGAGCCGCCGGAACCGGCAGCGAAGAAGGCAGCGGCCGCACCCCGCTGGGGCGTTTCTGCATCTGCTCCATGCACGGCGAAAACGCCCCGCTGCACACCGTATTCCGCGCCCGCATCCCCGTGGGCACCTGGCCCGCCGCCGCAGGGGGAGAAGATGCCATCCTCTCCCGCATCCTCTGCCTGCACGGGCTGGAGCCGCACAACGCCAACACCCGCGCCCGCTACATCTACATCCACGGCACGGCTGATACCGGCCGCCTCGGCACCCCCGTCTCCCACGGCTGCATCCGCCTCTCTCCGCAGGATGCCGCCACCCTCTACGGCATGGTATCACCAGGCACGCCGGTTCACATTGCCTGAACCCGGCCACCGCGCGTACCAACGAGAGAGCTTTACAAATGGCCGGGCATGCAGTATAGTAGGGCGCATGAAGTACAAACGATGCGGGCGCAGCGGGGTGCTGCTGCCGGAAATATCACTAGGCCTGTGGCACAACTTCGGCGGCGGGGACGACAGGGCGCAGAATGCCGCCATCATCGGGCGGGCGCTGGAGCTGGGAATCTGCCACTTTGACCTGGCAGACAACTACGGCCCGCCCCCCGGCAGCGCCGAAGAACGCTTCGGCGACCTGCTGCAGCACGAGTTTGCCTGCCACCGCGATGAGATGTTCATTGCCACCAAGGCGGGGCACCTGATGTGGCAGGGGCCGTATGGTGACTGGGGCAGCCGCAAGCACCTCATAGCCGGGCTGAACCAGAGTCTGCGCCGCATGAAGCTGGACTATGTGGATGTGTTCTACCACCACCGCCCCGACCCCGAAACGCCGATTGAGGAAACCGTCGAAGCGCTGGTGCAGATAGTGCGCAGCGGCAAGGCGCTGTATGTGGGCCTTTCCAAATACCCCCCGGCCTTGTTCAACCGGGCCTGCACGCTGCTGGCCGAGGCGCATGTGCCCTGCCTGCTGCACCAGTTCCGCTACAACCTGCTCGACCGCAACTGCGAACAGGGCATGCTGCCCGCCGCCAAGGACCAGGGAGCCGGCAGCATCGTCTTCTCGCCGCTGGCACAGGGCATGCTGACGGGCAAATACCTGCAAAGCCCCGGCCTGCCTGCTGATTCCCGCGCTGCCCGCAGCGATTCCCCCTTCCTTGATGCCGGTAAGGTGGCCGCGGATGCCGAACGCGTTGCCCGCCTGCAGGAACTGGCTCAGGAAGCCGGCATTCCCCTGGTGCAGCTCTCCCTGCGCTGGCTGCTGCAACGCAGCGGCGTGACCAGCGTCCTGGCGGGCGCGCGCAATGTCGCGCAGCTGGAAGCCTGTGCTGCCGCCAGCGGCTGTGAAGCGCTGGACGAGGAACTGCTCCGCCGCATCGACGAATTGACATCGGCATGATAACCCAGGACCCCTACGCCTACCGCCGCCTGTTCCAGCTCTCCATGAGCTACGGCGGGGTTGTGTTCCTCCTGCTGTGCCAGGGGCCGCTCGAAAGCCTGCTGGCAGAGCCGGTCAGCCTGGAACGGCTGCGCGAGACTGCCGGCAGCATCGGCGCGCTGGTTCCCGTGGGCATGGGGGTATCTGCCATCGTGGCAGGCGTGGTACGCAAGCTCCTGTTCCGCTTCGGCGGCTTCAACCGCCGGAGTCTGCTGGCCATCTTCCTGGCGGGGAGTTTCTGGCAGCTGCCCCTGAGTCTCGGACTGGCCGCTGCGGCCGCCGGGCATGAAGCCGATGCCTGGAAACTGCCGCTCTGGTTCACAGCCGGGGCGCTGCTGGCTTCCGCCGCCCTGGTTGCCACGCTGCAACTGCGGGGAAAGCGGGTGGATTAAGGGAATACCCTGCCGCGGGCTTGCTCCGGCAGCCTCAATGCTGCATGAGCAGGTTCACCGGGTTGTAAAGCAAATCGCCCAGGCGGGCGGCCATGCGGTTGGCCTCGGCCGCCGGAATAGCGGTGGAAACGTAGAAAGTATAGGGCAAATCCTCGTTGCGCCAGTTGTCCCCCCCGACGCGCAGCTCGGCCTTGGGCAGCTCGCCGCGCGTGGCAAAGCCGAACAGCGGGCGCACATCGCTCCCCAGGTAATCGGCCACCTGCTGGCGGGTGATATCGGTATCGCAGACGGTGATGTGCGGGTAATAGCCCTGCGGCACAGTCGCCCCGGCTGCCTTGGCAGCATCGCGGTTGAGGCGGTACACGCTCTTGCCTGCGGCATCCGGCAGGGCCACCACCTGCCTGCCGGCATCGGCAAAGAGCAGCAGATTGACCTTTTCCCCATCCGGCAGCCACGAGGGCTGCGACAGACAGGCCCTGACCACCGCCCGCACAATAAAGTCAAACAGGGAATAACGGCGTTCCAGCAGCTTCTCACACTGCACGGCAATGGGCAGGCTGACACGCGCCAGCGCCCCCATGTTCACCGCATTGTCATACACATAGTAGCCATCTTTCTCCGGGCGGGTGGGAGCCATGGCAAAATCCCGCACCACGGTGCGCCCCTTCTGTCCGGGGATGAGGCCGGGGGTGGCGACATCGGCCGCCATGATGCGCCCGCGGGGCCCGCTCCCGCAGAGTTTGGCGGGGTCTATACCCTTCTGAATGCAGATTTTGCGGGCAAGGGGGGAAATGAGCATGGCACAGGGAGAAAGGGGTGAGGTACGGGGTGCAGCAGCACCCCGTACCGGGGTAGAGGCGGGGGACTATCAGGCCTGGTAGCGGACTTCACCGTCGATGATGGTCATGACGGTGTCGTACGCGGCATCCAGCAGCACCATATCGGCGGTGTAGCCGGGGGCAATCTTGCCCAGGTCGAAAAGACCCAGGCTCTGAGCCTGGTTCCAGGAGGTAGCCTTCACCAGCTCGCTGAGCGGCTTGCCGGTGAGTTCCTGCACATTCTTGAGGCCCTTGGCATAGCGCAGGGTAGAGCCGGCCAGGTTGCCGCTCTCCAGGCGGGCCACGCCGCCCTTCACGATGATGGGCAGACCACCCAGCTGGCCGGGGCCATCGGGCATCCAGGAGCAGGCCAGAGAGTCGGTAATCATAATCATCTGATCGATGTCCTTGTTCGTGAAGGTGAGCTTGAGCATATCTTCACAGAGGTGAATCTTGTCGCAGATGATTTCAATCTTGATGTCCTTATCCAGCATGCCGGAACCGACAAGACCGATTTCGCGATGGTGCTGGGGGCTCATCTGGTTGCAGAAGTGGGTCAGGTGCTTGAGACCAGCAGCCTTGGCCTTCTTGAAATCAGCATAGGAGGCGGCAGAGTGACCGGCGGAGCAGGTGATGCCGGCAGCCGTGGCCTTGTTGATGAAATCGATGGAACCGGGCATTTCCGGAGCCATGGAGATAAGCAGCACCGGGTAGATGTCGTTCAGCATGGCGACTTCCTCATAGTCGGCCGGACGCACGAAAGCAGGGTTCTGCGCGCCGCACTGCTTCGGGTTGATGTACGGCCCTTCCAGGTGTACGCCGGGGGTCTTGGAACCATTGGGGCTGGCGGCGTATTCCTTGACGACGGTGCAGACATCGGCCAGGGTCTTGGTACCCAGGGTCAGGGTGGTGGGCAGCCAGGTGGTCACACCTTCCTTCATCTTACAGTCGGCAATGGTGCGGATACTTTCCACCGTGCAGTCGCAGGTATCGCAGCCGCCGGCGCCGTGGGAGTGGATGTCGATGAAGCCGGGCAGGAGCATGTTGCCGCCGGCGTCAATCGTCTTGTCGGCCTCGGCGGTTTCGCCGGGCTGCAGCACAGCGATAATCTTGCTGCCTTCTACCAGGACAGAGCCACCAGGCAGGTCAATGCCGGGGGAGATGATGTGGGCATTCGTGATGAGTGTCTTCATAATTGTATCAATAAGGGGCATACAGCAGGTTCATTCCTACTGTTTACAAAGTAATTTTATCCATAAGACTATCCCGATGCAAGGCAAAAGAAACGAAATGCCGGATTTTTGGGTCTGTTTCGGATTTGCTGGTGCTTTTCTGCATCATAGCACAACGAATTGTTATCTGCCGCCCTGACGGGCTCAAAATTTTCACTCCGGGTCAGAGCCGGGGGCGTTTTTGAACTTGCCAAGAGGGTTCATAAATAGTACCATGCCCCACGCGTCCATAGCCAGCATGAACACAGAAACTTACAGCAAAGCAGACTTGAAAGCCGGAGCAAGTCTCCCGACCGGCGCCAATGTGGTAATGCCCCAGGCTCCGCAGATTGAAAAAAGTCTGCTGGCCATGATGACCATCGACCCCACAAACATCGTCTCCCAATGCGTCTCCAAGGGGATGACGGGCGATTTCTTCTACATCCCCGCCCACCGCATCCTGTGGGAAATTTTCCGCGAACGCTACGACAAGGGCATCCCCATCGACGTGACCTCGGTCATGCAGCAGCTAGCAGACAAGAAACAACTGGAAGCCGTAGGCGGAGCAGCCGGGCTCATGGATATTTTCTCCTATGCCACCAACACCGGGCTGTTCAACCTGCATTTCGAAACGCTCAAGGAGAAGTATATCCGCCGCAGCATCATCCTCACCGCCAACCAGGCCAGCGAATCGGCCTACACGAGCGATGCCGAGGTCGATGCCCTGCTGGACGAAACCGAACAGGCAGTACTCAGAATCCGCCAGAGTACCGACAAAGGCGGCGAATGGAAACTGAGCGCCGACATTGCCGCTGCCGTCACCAACATGGAGCGCATGATGAGCAGCAAGGGCGAAGTGCTGGGGCTGACCACCGGCTACCCCCGCCTCGACACCATGATCAACGGCCTCAAAGGCGGCGAACTCTTCATCATCGCCGCACGTCCGTCCATGGGTAAGACCTCCTTCCTGCTCAACATCATGGAGCATCTCGCGCTCAACGTGAAGAAACCCATCCTCATCTTCTCCTGCGAAATGCCCAGCGTGCAGCTCGTGGAGCGTCTGCTCTATGCCCGCAGCGGCGTCAGCAAGCAAACCCTGGTGGCCAACCGCGGCAGCGTGGTGAAAGAGGACCTCAAACGCATCAAAGGCGCTATCAACGAGCTGAAAGCCAGCAAGATTGTAATTGATGACACCGCGGCCATCTCCATAGCCGAACTGCGCGCCAAGGCACGCCGCGTCATGCGCGACCACCCGGATTTGTGCTGCATCGGCATCGACTACCTGCAGCTCATGCGCTCGCACACCAAGCAGGCACAGAACAGCCGCGAACGCGAAATTGCCGAAATCTCCGGCGGGCTCAAGAGCCTGGCCAAGGAACTCAACCTGCCCATCATCGCCCTTGCCCAGCTGAACCGTGGCCCGGAAAACCGCCCCGGCAAGAACAAGGGTGTACCCATGATGAGCGACCTGCGTGAATCCGGCGCCATCGAACAGGACGCCGACATGATCGGCCTGCTGTACCGCATGGCCTACTACGCCGAGGACGACGAAGAACGCGAAAACGTAGGCTCCGATGCCAACCTCGCGCTCTCCAAGAACCGAAACGGCCCCACGGGCGATGTTCCCCTCACCTTCATTCCCGAACTCATGCGCTTCATGCCGCGTGTACCGCGCGCCGATGAAGAGGAAGAGGGCTGATTCACCCCATGCACTCCCGCCGCTTCACCAGTCTCCTGCTCTGTCTGCTGGCACTGCTCCTGGCAGCCTGCCAGCAATTCCCCGGCCCGGCCACCCCGGCCGTCGTGCTGGACATCGGGCATTGTGCGGAATACCCCGGTGCCCGCACCCCCGGCAAGGTGGGCGGCAAGCGCCTTTCGGAGTATGAATTCTGGTGCGAATACGCCCCCCACACCCGGAAAGTCATCGAAGATGCCGGCTATGCCTGCGTCATATGCAACCGGGGCGATGAACCCGGCGACGAAAGGCTGGAGGCGCTGACCCGCGAAGCCGGAGTCATCTTTCTGGAAAAGAATGAGAAACCAGGGCGGCGCTACCCCTCGCGCTACTTCCCCGACCGCGTAGCCGCCGGCATCATCAGCGCCGACTACGCCATCTACCGCCAGGCACCGGCCGCCGTCTTCCTGCACCACAACAGCACCGGCACCCGCTGGCGTCGGGATGCCACCAAATCACTCATCCTCACCAACAGGCACAACGGCGCTCCGCTGGCGCAAGCCATTGCCGACACCCTCAACACGCACATCCTCAACAACGGCATGCCCAACCGCGGGAAACGCTGCAAAGTGCAAGTCCGCTACCACGATGCCTCCCGTGGCGGCGGCTGGCTCAACGCCTGCGACGATGCCGGCATCCCCGCCGCCATCATCGAATCCGCCTTCCTGAACAACCGGCAGCATGCCCGCTACCTCGCCGACCCGGAACAGGCCCGCCGCTATGCCGAAGCCATCGGGCACGGCATCGTGCGCTACCTCCGCAGCCGCCAGGGAACCCAGCACCGCCGCGCCAATGCCGATGAGCCGGATGAAGGCTCATTCGGCTACGCCCGCGAATCCCGCCGCCAGGATATTCCCGGCGCCAGGCATCTGCTCTGACGGGCGGGGCAGTACCGGGGCTCCACTACGCGGTGCATCACCCAAGCTCCGGCATGGAAATAATGCGTGGGGCAACGGTCTGGAGCTGCTTCAGGGGAGCCAGTGCCGCCCAGGTAGCCAGCAGCTTGAACACGATGCAGGGCAGCACCAGACCCGGCACATCACAACACAAGGCCAGCAACAGCAGCAGGGGCAGCAGCACGACGCGCAGTTGCAGCAGCCAGCGGGCAGCCACCATACGGGGAATATTGAGCAGCCCGGCCATGAGCAGCACCACACACAGGATAAGAGGCAATTCCGCCTGGCGGTACAGCAGCAGCTTCCCGGTCAGCAACGTATACACCCAGCCCACCGGGGCAACAGGAACCAGCACCGCACACACCCGCAACAGCCAGCGGGTCATCGAAATACCCTGCCCGGCCAGCAGCACCGCGTGGCACCACATGGCCAGCAGCACCAGCAACGCCACCGCCAGCTGCAACAGCAAGGCAGACACCATGCCGCAGGCAATGCCGGCCAGCGGCCACATGAGCAGCAGAAACAGCGGCTCGGCCAACGCCAGCAAGGCACAGGCCACCAGCGTATAGCGGGCAGCAGCAGCCAGCCGGGCCACTACTTGCCGCACAACAGGCAATACATGGTACTCAATCATGCGCGGCGGGGGTGGCAGCAGGTTCAGCAGAAACAGGCGCAAAGCCCATCGGGAAGCGGGCCTTTCCGCTCATATCCGTCAGCACACGGCACTGGGTATAGCCCAGCTCCGCCATCAAATCGCGCACGGCGCCTCCCTGGTCATGCCCTACCTCCAGCATCACCAGCGCACGGGATGCCAGATGCGGCAGCGCATCCTTCAGGAAACGGCGCACCACATCCAGCCCGTCTGCCCCGCCATACAGCGCGGTGGCCGGGTCGTGCTGCACCTCGGCAGACACCACCTCATCCTCCGGCACATAGGGCAGATTTGCCAGCACTAAATCGAACGCGCCCTCCGGCGGTTGCACAGCGCCCTCCTCCGGGGCATCCCAGGCGGCAAACAAATCGCTGCGGTACGTTTTCACACGCGCGCCCAATGCCGTGGCGTTCTCCAGCGTGAGCGAAAGGGCGGCTTCCGACACATCAACCATGATGACCTCCGGCGTCTGGCGCGCCAGTTCCAGCGCCAGGGTAATACCGATGATGCCGCTGCCGCAGCCCATGTCCAGCACCCGCATCCCCGCGCGGCGGGGAGCCATCTGCAAGGCAAACTCCACCAGCTCCTCCGTCTCCGGGCGGGGAATGAGCGCGCGGGCATCCGTGCGGAACTCACGGCGGTAGAATTCGGTACTGCCCAGCAGGTGCTGCAGCGGCACTCCCTGCCCTCGCTGCTTCAGCAACTCACGCAGCGGCGCAAGCTTTTCTTCCGGCAGCGGGTCATCATAATGCAGGTAAAGCCAGGTCTTATTGCACCCCAGCACATGCACCATAAGACTCTGCATGGAATGCCGGGCGCCTTCCACCCCGCGGGATTCCAGATACTCTGTGCCGCTGCCCAGCACCTCCTGCACCGTCTTCATGCTCATCTTACTTGAGTTCATCCATGCGTTCCTCCATCTCCACATGCTGCATGCGGGCAATGACCTCCTCCAGCGCGCCGGTCGTCACCACAATATCCAGATTGTAGGCGGTGTAGCCGATGCGGTGGTCGGTAAAGCGGTTCTGCGGGAAGTTGTAGGTACGGATCTTCTCCTCGCGCCCGCCGCTGCCAATCAAGGCACGGCGCTGGGCGGAGTACGATTCCTGCGCCTCACGCTGCTTCATCTCAAACAGGCGGGCGCGCAGAATACGCATACCCGTCTCCTTATTCTTGAGCTGCGAGCGTTCATTTTCACAACGCACCATGATGCCCGTCGGCAGGTGAAAAATCTGCACCGCCGATTCCGTGCGGTTCACATGCTGGCCGCCAGCACCACCCGCGCGGCAGGTTTCAATACGCAAATCCTCCGGGCGGATTTCCACGTCCACCTCCTCGGCCTCCGGCATCACCGCCACCGTAGCCGTGCTGGTGTGAATGCGCCCCTGCGTTTCGGTGGCAGGCACACGCTGCACACGGTGTACCCCGCTCTCATACTTCAGGTAGCGGAACACCTCCTCGCCGGAAATACGCACCGTCACTTCCTTGAAACCGCCAATATCATTCGGGCTGGCATCCAGCATCTCCAGGCGCCAGCCGCGGCTCTCGGCATAGCGCTGGTACATACCCAGCAAGTCCGCCGCAAAAAGCGCCGCCTCATCGCCGCCCGTACCGGCGCGGATTTCCACCAGCGCATCCCTGTCCTCCGTCGCATCGCGCGGCAGCAGGCTGTACTGAATCTGCTCCAGCAGCTTCTGTTCCAGCGGCACCAGTTCCTCCAGCTCCGCCGCTGCCAGCTCGGCCATTTCGGCATCATCGCTGCCCGCCAGCCCGTGGTTTTCCTCTATCTGGCGGCGGGTCTGCAACAACTGCTCCCAGTCGCGCAGCAAATCCTGCACGCGGCGCAGCTCGCGCATCAATTCACCAGCGCGGCGCGGGTCCTGAAACAAGGCCGGATTAGCCGACTGGGCTTCCAGCTCGGCCAGGCGTTCACGGCGTTTCTCAATAAGGGGCGCGTAATCCATGCTTGCGCGCCCATTCTAGCCTACTCCCCCCCTGTCGCGCAAGTTCAATCTGTGTGCTGGTATTACATAATTTATGCTTGCCACCTGCCACGCTCTGTGGTACAAGTACATCCGCGCAGCCCACGCTGGCTGCGTATCCACACGGCGTGGTCTCGTGGTGTAAAGGTAGCACTAGGGATTTTGATTCCCTCTGTCTAGGTTCGAATCCTGGCGAGACTAGCACAAAAAAATCTCCTGATTGTCCAACATGGGCGGTCAGGAGATTTTTTGTGCAGCGCTGTTGTGGCTTTTTCCTGTACGGTGAACAACAAAAGAGCCGCTGCCCACGAATGAACAGCGACCCTTTTATCATCAAATGCAAGATTGAATTACTTGCGGCGGCGAGGGACTTCGATAAATCTACGTCCTCTCAAGTCTTACTTGCGTCTACGACGCATAGCCAGACCGGCCAGAGCCAGCAGGCTCAGCGTAGCCGTAGCGGGCTCAGGAATAACCTTAACAGTCAAGCTGTTAGCTCTCGTGTTGGGATGAAAGAAGGAAACTTGCGTTGCGTCTAATTCAAGACCAGTGATATTAAGGGTATGAACGGAGGAGTCTGCTCTGGTCACAGAGATAGAAACAATCTTTTTTTCTTCGCTGTTGCTGTAACTTAAAGTAAAATCGGTAATTGCAGAGCTTCCCGCATCTCCGCTGGCTTTGAATTCGGGATTACCTTCAGCGTCGGTTACGAAACCACCAACAAACCAATAGCCATAATTGGCTTTAGTGCCATTATTGGTAAGATCGGTATACGCCAAAGTGATGGACGCTGTCTTATTTTCCTCATCAACTATGTATTTACTTGAGTCCAACCAACTAGAACTGTTTACTGTATTGATGGAGAGGAAACCACTTGCTTGATTGAAAAGGTAAATATTGTCTGGGATATTGTCTGTGGTACTGTCTGTGAGATACAGAAATTTATCACCACCGGTAGAACCAAGCTGCGTTATGCCTGACAGCGTAATAGTGAAATCATAACCAGACTTATACCCTTGCTCAGTAAGGGCGGTTCCCAGAGCACTGTTGATTTCTCCTTTATCAAGGCCAAAAGCCACGCCAGCCAAAGCCAGCAAAGCAATAATTGTCTTTTTCATGATAGTATTATTTTTGTTCGTGTTTAGGTTGCGCTCTCTGCAGGACGAACTTCCTTGCGCAATGGAATGGTTGCTCCCCACAGGCGCGCAAGGGCAGTCTATCGCATTTCGGATGCCGGAATTGAGAACATATCATCAAAAAGCGCCACACAGCTGCCTTCCGGCGCGCAGATATCCCAGCCGGTCACCCGCCAATCTCCATAGCAGACCCTATGAGAATTGACGGCACAAAAAATCCCTGGGGAATCATTCCCCAGGGATTCTGTATGTAAGTATGAAAACCGTAACTTACTTGCGGCGGCGGCGGGCTGCCAGGCCGGCCAGAGCCAGCAGGCTCAGCGTAGCCGTGGTCGGCTCGGGAACAGAGGGGGTAGGGGCAGGAGCAACAGCCATGTAGCTCACGGAGATACCACTCGCATTGTTGGTAATCTTATACTGTTGGGCACCAGTAATCTCACCTTCGCCAACATTAGTCCATCCTTCACCAAATTCGTATGTTACGTTCGTAAAGGAGGCGTTGTTGTATGTGAGCAGGGTGCGAGTATAAATGAAACCTGCCTCATCACCAAGAAGATTGGCATTCAGCGTCACAGCACCTCCAGTAGTGGAGTTGGAGACAGAGAGAGATGCGCTGTCCCCCAGCGTAAACTTAGTTGTAGGAATTCCGTTATCGCCATCCAAATCAAGATTCAGAGTGCCATTTACATAAAATTTACCCTCATAGTCTTTGTAGTCACCAATGACTGTCATGTTGAAAGTGGAGCCAGCATCAACAGTAATTGAGGCACCATTGCACTGCAGTTTGTCAAAGCTTGCTGTCAAGGTGCTGTTGTTTGTTACCTGAAGATAAGGCTGCCAGCCTTCAAGTCTGAATTCGCTGAGAGTGAGCGACTGATTGATAACGGTCTTGATGCCATACATCCCGTCGCAGTCCAAGGGACCATTGCCGTCTTCCTTCCATGTGGAATCATTTGTTATGTTCCAGTTATTCTTGTTTTTCCAGTCATCCTGCGTAATTGTGCCGCTACCACCCTTCCAGATGTAGTCTGCAGAAGCAACGCTGGAAAGAGCCAGCAAAGCAATAATCGTCTTTTTCATGATAGTATTATCTATTGTTTATGTTTGAATTGCGCTCTCTGCAGGACGAACTTCCTTGCGCAATGGAATGGTTGCTCCCCACAGGCGCGCAAGGGCAGTCTATCGCATTTCGGATGCGATGTACAGACTTTTTTGCATAAAAGATTAAAAAAATAAGGTTTGTAGACCCACTTCATGAGAATTGAGTGTGTCCGCACTTCAGCAAAATCCCATCATTTATCATGATATTTAATAAAATGAGGAAATCATATACACAAAATTCAAAAAAATATAAATACTAATATGAACAGGCCATAAAATTACTTATCTTGGTTATCATTTCAACAAAATTATCGTCATCAGCATCATTTCCGAATCGGGCAACACTAAATATATTTTTCATGTTTTCAGCGGGAATATATCTGTTACAACTGAATCTCCGGCATCCGAAATGCGATAAACTTCCCATGCGCGCCTGTGGGGAGCAACCATTCCATTGCGCAAGGAAGTTCGTCCTGCAGGAGTCGCAAACCAAACACGAACAAAAATAATACTATCATGAAAAAGACACTTGTTGCCTTGGTGGCACTGGCCGGCATCCTGTTTGCCGAAGACACCAAGGTCACTTATACGACGACAAATGCAGTTGGTTCAGAATCTGGTGGTTTCCAGGCAAAAGGCTTTATCCTGGACTTTCAGGGGAGCGCCTTGACTACAACAGCCAGCCCCAACGGCACTGCATTCAACGGCCTTGTTCAGTTGGATTCCATCAGCCTCAATACAGGTTCGGCTGGCAGCTGGGCCGCAGATGGCAAATTCTCGCTGGTCATTACCGATACGGATTTTAACATCATTGGTTGGTCCACTACAGTATCGACTGCCGACACAGAGAGTTATAAATGGTCGTTTGTAGCTGGAACCAACAACGAAGCTGTAACCCTGGATACTTCCAAGGATTATCTTGTCCTTGCCGATTCCATGATTAGCTTTACAGCAGGGAATACCTTGATTAAGAATAACAAGGTCATGCGTTTCTCTTCCACCGGCGTGATGGATTACGAAACAGGTAAGGTTGACTTTGATGGTTCAACTGAAGGATCTTATTCCGGCCTCCAGTTCATTACCGTGGCTGACCCGGGCGATAATAATGCCTACACCTCCTATACAGTAGGTAACACGGATGCGTTTAACCGATATGTTCCCAATGTATCCATTGTGACCAGCAAGGTCATCCCCGAGCCTGCAACGGCTACGCTGAGTCTGCTGGCTCTGGCCGGTCTCTGCGCCCGCCGTCGTCGCTAAAGCGACTTTGGCGTAACAGGGCCGCAGCAAACAAAAACTGCTTGCAACGCACAAATCAATTACAACAAGCCTCCGGAGCATTCTCCGGGGGCTTGTTGTATCATGACGATGCCAGGCGCGCAGAGGGTACATAGCGCATAAGTCATCCCAAGCACCAGACAGTCCCACATTGCAGTAAGAGACACGCATCAATCCTTTGAGGGAAGCGAGGCCGCTCGCTTCCTGCTTTGAGATACGAGTCTCTCTGTAAGCAAGGGGCTTTTTGCCGGGTGAAGCTGCTGCGCTCTTCTACTTGCCCCCTCCCCCCGGCAACTCGGACAAAAAAACGCCCCGCTGAACTGGCAGCGGGGCGACAGGAAAGATGTCTGTTCGGAAGCGGGAGCTTTACTCTTCCTCCTCTTCTTCTTCCTCTTCGTCGGAAGCTTCTTCTTCATCGGAAGCCTCTTCTTCGTCAGAGGCTTCTTCCTCTTCGTCAGAAGTTTCTTCTTCCTCGGTGTCTTCTTCATCGGATTCCTCCTCATCTGCAGCAGGAGCGGAGGCGGCAGCGGCGGCGGCGGCTTCTTCGGCCTTACGGGCGGCTTCAGCAGCAGCGGCGGCAGCCTTGGCAGCCTGTTCCTCAGCGAGGGTACGGGGCTTGGAAACGAGGTACTTCTCATCCGTCAGACCTGTGGCCTTGCGGGCTTCCACGCGGGTGGCATCATAGCCGGCTTCGTGGAGGTAGGTCATGATGGCGTCAGAGAGTTCGCGGCGCTGCTTGGTGTCGCATACATACATCTTGTAGGCACCGATGAAAGGAAGGTCCCAGGCGGCTACGCCGTCGCGGGGAATCAGCACACCCACGAGGTTGGCCTTACCATCAGTGCAGAGCCCCCAGACGCGCTGCTGCCCCTGCGGGGAAGTCATGGCCACGTAGTACTGCGGGTAGGCATAGGTGAAATCCTTGATGGTGGAGCTGGCCAGCCATGCTTTCAGCGCACGGTGCACGTTCTCCGGCATGGGACCAGCCTCGGTGCAGAGACGGTTCTTGGGAGAGGAGGCGTCGTTGTAGCTGAAGACGGTGATGTTGGCACCTTCACCCAGTTGGTCAGCACGCTGGGCGGCGGGTTTGGTACTGGAGCAGGAGGTAACCAGAACAGCGGCTGCAGCCATGCCGCAGGCCAGGGCGATACGTTTGAAGAGATGGAAATGTTTCATGATGTTTCGTTGCTCCTCATTCTAGCCAATAGACAAGGGAAAAGACAAGCAAAAAGTTGCATTTCCTGCAAAAAAGTAGCTTCTGGTTTTCAGTTTTCGATATTTTGGCCGTCTGCACGCCCGGCATTCGCTTCTTTATACCCCGGCAGAGCCTCCAGCGGGCTTCGCTCTGCAGGGTGAAATCTGGCGCGCATGAGACAGAATGAGCTTGACTCTGCGCGCACGAGAGGGCAAACTGAAAGGCGTATGAAGCTTTCCCCTCAATCATTCGGCAGGCGCTGCTGCACAGCGCTTCTGGGTATCTCCGGCCTGCTCTGCCTGAACTCCTGCGATGAAAAGGAAGTGGCAGCAGAGGAAACGCCTGTGGCTCCTACACCTGAACTTACCCCTGAACCGGTGGTGAATCGCCTGGAGGAGACGCGGGAGGCGCTCTTCAACCACGCGGTCTATGTGCTGGGGCAGAAGGTCAGCAGCCCGGAAACGTTCCCGGAGTTGAATTCGACGGTGAAGGATATGCTGGAGTTGATGCATGCCTACTACGCTGAGCTGCAGAAGGGTGAGCCCAGCGAGGAACGCGCCCGCCTGGCGCTGCAGATTGCCGGCACAACCCGCGACCTCGGTGCTTATTCCAAGGCACAGGGCGAGTTTGAGGCCGCGCTGCAGGAAGTCGAAAGCCTGCCGGAGGAACTGCGGAGCAGTACAGCGGTTCAACGCATGCAGAGCAGCTGCCAGAACGGCATCGGTCTGTGCCTGCTGAACCAGAACAAGGCAGCGGAAGCCCTGCTGCGCTATGAGGCTGCGCTCGTTATCGACGAGGCTTTGTACCAGGCTGTCGCACCCAAGGAGGGTGAGGAGCTGCCCGCTGGCGATGTGGAGCCGAATCTTTCCCGCGCTGCGACCGACCTGATTGATTCTTACCGCTGCCTGGGTGATTGCCAGCGCGCCGTCGATGACCCGGAGGAAGCCCTCGCCACATACATAAAGGGGCAGGAACTGGGGCAGCGCCTCAAGCGCCTTTCTTCCGAAATGTCCATTGCCTATGTGAAGCTGCTGACCTCGCTGGGTGATTTGAACAGCTCCCTGGGCAAGCCCAAGGAAGCCCTGGGTGCATGGGTGATGGCTGCCCGCATCTGCCAGAGCCTCAATGCCAGCAGTCCGAAGCTCGAAGTGAAGGCAGAAACCAAGCGTTGCTACGATGCCCTGGCTCCTGCCATCAATTCCGTGGCCCAGCAGCTGCAGAATGAGCAGAAGGCTGGCGAACAGAAGGCGGCCGAGGAGAAAGCCGCTGCGGAACAGGCGGCCGAACAGGCTGCTGCCGCTGAGAAGGAAGCTGCTCAACGCCTGGCAGCTGAAGAAGCCGCCCGCCAGGCTGCAGAAGCCCAGGCTGCCGCTGAAAAGACCGCCCAGGAGCAGGCTGTCCAGCGAGTCCGCAACCGCCGCCGCCACTAACACGAACACCGCCGTTCACCTGTGGGCCAGTTCCTCATTTCCCTCCCGGCGCTGGAGCGCAATGCGCGTATGCTGCAGGAAGTCGCTCAGGCTTCCGGAGCCAGGATGCTCGTCGCGCTGAAGGCTTTTTCCACCACCGCCGGGCTGGCAGCCCTGAAACCCTATGCCGCAGGTTGCTGTGCTTCCGGGCTGTATGAAGCCCGCCTTGGCGCCCGGCATCTGGGCGGGCATGTGGCCGTCTATTCCCCTGCCTACCGCGAGGCCGAGCTGGCCGAGCTGCTGGAGTTTGCCCACCATATCGACTTCAACAGCGTGCCTCAATGGCAGCGCTGGCGCAAGCTCTGCCTGGCGCACCCGCGCGTGCAGAGCGGGCAGTTGCAGCTGGGGCTGCGTATCAACCCCTGTTTTTCCACCGGCCACACCGCGCTCTATGACCCCTGCGCGCCCGGCTCCCGCCTGGGTATTCCGGCAGATGAGCTGCGGGGAACCGACCTCACCGGCATCAGCGGACTGCATTTCCACACCCTCTGCGAGCAGGGGGCGCAGGATCTCATCGATACCTTCCGCGCTTTTGAAAAGCAATTCGGCAGCCTGCTCTCCAGCCCGCAGATACGCTACCTGAACATGGGCGGCGGACATTGGATTACCAAACCTGATTACGACCGGGACGCCCTCATCCGGCTTCTGCGCGAAGTGCGCGACATGTACCAGGTGGAAGTCTATCTCGAACCCGGCGAGGCCTGGGCCATCCACACCGGGGTACTCCGTGCGCGGGTGCTGGATATCTTTGACTCGCTGGGCTACCGGCACGCCATTCTCGATGTCAGCGCCAGCGCGCACATGCCCGATGTGCTGGAAATGCCCTACCGCCCGGAAGTCTATGCTGTGCAGCCGGAAGGCAGCGGCAGCCCCGCCGTCACCCTGCCCGGCGAACACTACGCCCCCGCCGGGGCAGGCGGCGAAAAGGCTTACACTTACCGCCTGGGGGCTCCTACCTGCCTGGCAGGCGACAGCCTGGGCGATTTCTCCTTCGACCAGCCGCTGCAGGTGGACGACACCATCATCCTGGACGACATGAGCCACTACACCATCGTCAAGACCACCCATTTCAACGGCGTCCCCCACCCGGATATCGCCGTCCTCCGCAGCGATGGCAGCATTGAAACCGCCAAACGTTTCAGCTATACCGATTTTGAATCCCGCCTGGGGTGAGAAAAGTGATTAATGACTAGTGATTAGTGATTAAGGATTTCATGGTCACTTGACGAGGTTGCGGATGTGTGAGAACCGGCGCGTAGTAACAAAAAAAGACACACCATGAAGGTGTCGGAGAAAGGGCAGAATTCGTTCCTGCCGGAACGAAATGAAAGCCCCCGACGGCTGTAAGGGGGCTTGGAC